>NZ_JBBYXK010000001.1:0-600000 GCF_039655875.1 Emcibacter sp. SYSU 3D8
CTTCTTCAAGCATGTCCTCTCGACCATCGCCATGGGCCGCTACGGCAAGCCCGAGGAAGTCGCCAACGTCATCGTCTTCCTGCTCTCCTCGGCGGCCAGTTGGGTCACCGGCGTCAACGTCACCGTCGACGGCGGCCAGAACAAACGCGTCAAGTTCTGAGCCAAACGAACCGGAAAGGGCGGCGGAATGCCGCCCTTTTTCACGTCGCCAACGCCATGCGGGCGACATCTTCGGCGGCGACGCTGAAGGGCTAGACCAAGCGGCCTACTGTGCTACAGTCCGCTACCTCTATCGGTGCCGGACAGGCCTTGAACCACCTGGTCCGCGCAGGCACCGAACCGAGTACACATCTGGACCAGGGAGACACCAGTGCAATTATCACGTGAACAATTGCTCAAGGCGTACCGGCAGATGAAGACGATCCGCGAGTTCGAGGATCGCCTTCATGACGAGATCCCGAAAGGGCTCATTCCGGGCTTTACGCATCTATATTCCGGGCAGGAAGCAATCGCCGTCGGCGTTTGCGAGAACCTGAACGACAGCGACGCCATCACCTCCACGCACCGCGGCCACGGCCACTGCATCGCCAAGGGCTGCGACGTGAAGGGCATGATGGCCGAAATCTATGGCCGTGCGACCGGCCTGTGCGGCGGCAAGGGCGGCTCGATGCACATCGCCGACCTGTCGAAAGGCATGCTGGGCGCGAACGGCATCGTCGGCGGCGGTCCGCCGCTGGCCATGGGCGCCTCCATCGCCTTCCGCAACCGCGGCAAGGGTGAAGTGGCGGTGGCGCTGGCCGGCGATGGCAGCTGCAACTCGGGTCCGGTCTTCGAGGCCATGAATATGGCCGTGATGATGAGCCTGCCGGTGATCTTCGTGTTCGAGAACAACGGCTATTCCGAGCAGACCGCCCCGGCCTATGCGGTTGGCGCCGGCAAGACCGATCTGGTCCGCCGCGCCGAAGGCTTCGGCATGCCGGCGTCCAAGCATGACGGCACCGACTTCTTCGCGGTCTACGAAGCGACCCGCGAGGCCGTCGAGCGCGCCCGCACGGGTGGCGGCCCGACCGCTTTCGAGTTCAATTGCCTGCGCTATTTCGGCCACTTCGAGGGCGATCCCCAGAAGTACCGGATCAAGGGCGAGATCGAGATGGCCCGTGAGTCCATGGATTGTCTCAAGAACTTCCGGAAGCGCGTGACCGAGGCCAAGCTGCTCGAGAGCAGCGACATGGACGCGATCGACAGCGATGTCATGAAGCTGATCGACGAAGCCGTCGAGGAGGCCATCGCCGCGCCGTTCCCGCCGGACACGGACGTCACCAAGAACGTCTACATCAACTACTAGGGCAGGGGAGCATCGCATGGCTATCAAGACATATCGTGAGGCGATTACCGAAGCCCTGATGATCGAGATGGACCGCGACGAGCGGGTCATTATCATGGGTGAGGACGTCGCCGGCGGCGCCGGCGGTTCCGCCGGTGTTCGCGACAACCAGAACGGCATTTTCGGCACGTATCCGCAGTTCCATGCGCGGTACGGCGAGAACCGCTTCATCGACACGCCGATTTCCGAGGCCGCCATCGTCGGCGCCGCCGCGGGCGCGGCGCTTGCCGGGCTCCGCCCGGTCGTCGAGATCATGTTCGCGGACTTCATCGGCTATTGCCTGGATCAGATCATGAACCAGGCGGCCAAGTTCCGGTACATGTTCGGCGGCACGTCGCGGACTCCGATGGTGCTGCGCACTGCCTACGGCGCCGGCCTTTCCGCCGCCGCCCAGCATTCGCAGGCCATCTATCCGCTCATCACGCACATTCCGGGCATCAAGGTTGCCGTGCCGTCCAAGCCGGCCGACGTCAAAGGCCTGATGCTGACGGCGATGCGCGACGATGATCCGGTGGTGTTCTTCGATCACAAGGCGCTGTTCGGCGTGCAGGGTGAAGTGCCGGAAGGCGACACCGCGATTCCGTTCGGCAAGGGCATGCGCTACCGTGAAGGCAAGGACGCGACCGTGGTCGCCATCGGCCGCATGGTGCACTTCTCCGAAGCCGTCGTGGACAAGCTGTCCAAGGAAGGTGGCATCACCTGCGACGTCATCGACCCGCGCACCACGTCGCCGCTGGACGAGGATATCATCCTGGCCAGCGTCGAGAAGACCGGCCGGCTGATCATCGTCGACGAATCGCCGCCCCGTTGCTCGGTGGCCGGCGATATTTCGGCCATGGTGGCGATGAAGGGCTTCGACTTCCTCGACGCGCCGATCCAGATGGTCACCTCGGCTCACTCGCCGGTGCCGTTCGCTCCGAACCTGGAGCGGGCCTATCTGCCCAGCGGCGCCAAGATCGAAGAAGCGATCCGGAAGTCCGTCGAGTACTAAGCCGGGTTTGTTTGGCGTTGTCGCCCCGGCGGATGCAGTCATCCACCGGGGCGATGATGCGTTAAGGGGAATGAAGGAGAGATCGCCATGGCCAATATCAAGGCAATCATCATGCCGAAGTGGGGCCTTGAAATGGTCGAGGGCACCCTGGCCAAGTGGCATGTTGCTGAAGGCCAGCCCGTCGACAAGGGCCAGCCCATCATGGACGTTGAAACCGAGAAGATCGCCAACGAGGTCGAAGCCGACATTCCGGGCGTGATGCGCCGGCATGTGGCCCAGGAGGGCCAGGTGATCCCGGTCGGCGGCCTGCTCGGCGTGATCGCCGACAAGGACATGTCGGATGCCGACGTCGAGAGCTTCGTCAAGAGCTACCGCTCGGAGGCCGTGGGCCGCGTCGAGGCGCTGAGCTCGGACGCCGAAAAGGCGGATGAGCCGAAGGCTGATTCCGGCGCCGGTTCCTACGGCTCCGCACCGGTTGCAGCCGCGGCCGACGACGACGATGCCGGCGGTTCGGGCAAGCGCGCCTCGCCGCGCGCGAAGAAACTTGCCGAGACCCTGGGCGTCGACATCAACAAGGTGCCCAGCGAGGGCAACCGCGTTTCCGACCGCGATGTGCAGGCCTATTTCGACAGTCTGCAGAGCGAGGATGCCGCCGACGCGGCGCCCGCCGGCAACGTCCGGACCACGCCTCGGGTCAAGACGCTGGCCAAGAAGCTTGGCGTCGACCTGTCGGAAGTGAGCGGTACCGGCAACAACGGCCGCATCACCGAGGACGACGTGCGCGCCCATGCGGACGGCGCTGGCCCGCTCAACGAGGATGTGCGCAGCACGCCGGCAGTGCGCAAGCTGGCCAAGGAGCTGGGCATCGATCTCGCCCGCGTCCAGGGCTCGGGCAAGAACGGCCGCATCACGAAGGAAGATGTCGAAGCCGCCGCCGCCGCGCCGAAGGGTGCGCCTGCCGCTGCTTCGGCTGCCTATGTGCCGGGCGTCAACCCGCACACGGTCGAGCCGCTCAACTCCATGCGCAAGACCATCGCGCGCCGCCTGACGGAAGCCAAGCAGAACATTCCGCACATCTACCTCACCGTGGACGTGGAACTGGATCGCCTGCTGGCCCGCCGCCAGAAGTACAACGCGGCGAACGACGTGAAGACTTCGGTTAACGACTTCATCATCCGGGCCTGCGGCCTGGCGCTGAAGCACGTGCCGAAGATGAACGTGCAGTACCACGATGACGGCCTGCATTTCTTCCAGCACGCCGACATCTCCATGGCGGTATCGCTGGAAGGCGGCCTGATCACCCCGATCATCCGCGCGGCCGACGCCAAGAGCGTGGCCGAGATCGCCGCCGAAGCCAAGGACCTGGCGGTCCGCGCGCGCGCCGGCAAGCTGAAGATGGACGAGATCCAGGGCGGCACGTTCTCGATCTCCAACATGGGCATGCTGGGGATCAGGAACTTCGACGCCGTGATCAACCCGCCGCAGGGCGCCATCCTGGCGGTCGGCAAGGGCGAGGAGCGGATCGTCGCCCGTAATGGCGCGCCGGCCGTGGCGACCGTCATGACGGTGACTTTGTCCTGCGACCACCGCGCCATCGACGGCGCGCTGGGAGCCAGGTTCCTCGAGGTGTTCAAGGATCTGTGCGAAGAGCCGCTGGCTCTGGTTCTTTAGTCGCGCTGAATTGTTTTTCGGCAGGAAAGGGCGCGGTTTCCGCGCCCTTTCCGTTTCATGATGATGGTTGCCCCGGCCTGCCGCCGGGATTAGGTTGAGCCCGCTGCGCACTACGAGGGAAACGGCAAAGGTCGGCACATGAGCAAGAACCCGCTTGAGCTCTATGGCGCGTGGGTGGCGGAAACGCCGGCCGCCTGGCCCGAGGATGCGCTGGACTGGGCGCACCGCGAGTTCGTCGACCTGGTCGCCGTGATGATTCCCGGCGCCGCCGAGCCGGCCAGCCAATATGCGTTCAACGCGGTGCAGGACTGGGGACAGGGACCGTGCGCCGTGGCCGGCCAGCGCAAGCGGCTGTCGGCGCCCTGGGCGGCGCTGGTCAACGGCACCGCCGGACACGCCCTCGACTTCGACGACAATTTCGATCCGCCCAAGGCGCATGCCACCACGGTGCTCGCGCCGGCGATCCTGGCGCTGGCCGAGCAGGAGAACCTGTCCGGCGCCGCGTGCCTCGATGCCTATATCGTCGGCCTGCAGATCATGGGCCGGGTCGGGCAGGGCGTGAACCCCACCCACCGCAATCGCGGCTGGCACGCGACCGCCACCGTCGGCGTGATCGGTGCAGCGGCTGCCTGCGCCCGGCTGCTGAAGCTGGATGCGGCCGCTTCGGCCACCGCGCTGTCAGCGGCAACCAGCATGTCGGCGGGCTTCATGTCCCAGTTTGGCACCATGATGAAGCCGGTCCATGCAGGCCTTGCCGCCAAGGGCGGCATCATGGCGGCCGGCTTTGCCCAGGCAGGCATCACCGCCGGCATGGAGACGCTCGATGGCCGTACCGGCATGAACCGGCTGATGGTCGGTCCCGATTACGAGGCATTGCGCGACACCATCACCCATGTGGAGCACGGCCAGAACCTGCGCTACGAACTGGACAGCATCGGCGCGCCGCTGCTGATCACCGAGCACAAGTTCCGGGTAAAGCGCTTCCCCACCTGCGGCGCCATCCACCGCGCCATGGACGGCATGCTGGATCTGCGCGCCAGGCACGGCTTCACGGCCGCCGACGTGGCCTCGGTGGATCTGCATATGCCGCGCGTGCACTTCAACAACGTCATGTACACCGACCCGCAGGACCCGTTGCAGGCCAAGTTCTCGGCCGAATATGCCGTGGGCTGCGTGCTGGCGCGCGGCGACTGCACATTGGCGGATTTCCGACCCGACGCGGTGATGCGCGCCGATGTGCGCAGCCTGTTCCCGATCATTCACCGCCACCCGGTCGACAAGCTGGAGGGCGAGTTCCCCACCGAGGTCCATGTCACGCTGAAGGACGGCCGCCAGCTGAAAGCTGTCGTCGACATGCCTCTGGGCAGCAAGAAGGCGCCGTTCTCGTGGGCGCAGTACTGGAGCAAGTTCGACGCCTGCTGCGATGGCGTCCTGAGCGACCGCGACACCCGCGACCTGCGCCTGGCGCTGGAGCGGATGCCAAGCCTGCCCAATATCGGCGACCTGATGCGCCATGTCGTCCTGCCCTTCGCCCAGGTCGCCTGATCTGGCTCACCCTTCGGTTCCCCTTACAGCAGCAACGGATTTCATGTCGTCAAGACCACTCCACGAGTCCTTTCCGCCGGCCACCGTGCTGGTCATGGCCGCCAGCCGCCGGGGAGAAAACGATCCCGTCGCCCTGCTGCAGAACAAGTCCCACAAGTGCCTTGTCGAGATCGACGGCCAGGTGATGCTGGAACGCGTCATCGAGGCGCTGATCGACAGCGGCTGCTTCAATCGCATCTATGTCTCGGTCGAGAACGAGGACATCCTGCGCGCCACGCCGCGCATGATCGCGTGGCTGGACGAGGGGCGCATGTCGTTCGTGCTGTCCCGCGGCAACCTGGCCGACAGCGTGCTGTCGGCGGTGGACGTGATCCCGAACCCGTTGCCGCTGATCATCACCACCGGTGACAACGCGCTGCATACGCCGGAGCTGGTCCGCGACTTCATGCGCGGGTTCTGGACCCATGACGAGGATGTGTCGCTGGCCTTCACCCGCGACGATGTGGTGCTGCGCGATTACGCCAATTCGGGCCTCGCCTTCCACATGCTGAAGGATGGCGGCTATTCGGCCTGCAATCTCTACGCCCTGCGGCGCGAGCGGTCGCTGTCGGCGGTGCGTGTGTTCGAAAGCGGCGGCCAGTTCGGCAAGCGCCACAAGCGCATCCTGAAGGCGTTCGGCGTGACGCCCTTCATCGTCTACAAGCTGAAGCTGATGGGCCTGCACGGCCTGATCACCCTGATCGGCCGCAAGCTGCGGGTGACCATCGACCCGGTGCTGCTGGACTATCCGTTCGGCCCGATCGACGTGGACAACAAGAACTCCTTCGACATCACCGAAGAAACGTTGAAGAAGCGTCGCGGTGCGGCGGCGAAGGCGCCGTAACTCTCAGCAGCCATCCGCCGTCGTCCCCGCGTGCCATACGGCACGGGGTTGCCGGCGAAGGACGGGCCGCGTTCCTTACAATCGCTGGTCGACCATGTCCTTGGGCAGGATCGACTTTACGTCGTAGAGCACGGCGCCGGGTCGGCCGAGGGCGCGGATGCCCTGGGCGCCCATCTTGACGAACTCGTCATGGGCGACGGCCAGGATGATGCCGTCATATTTGCCGGTCTCCAGCGCCGGCACCGGCCGGATGCCGTATTCGTGCTCGCACTCGTCCGGGTTCACCCAAGGATCGTAGACGTCGACGGCGATGTCGAATTCGTGCAGGTGACCGACGATGCTGGCCACCTTGGTATTGCGCGCATCGGGGCAGTTTTCCTTGAACGAGAAGCCCAGCACCAGCACGCGCAGGTCGTCCCTCAGCAGGCCCTTGCGGCCGAGCAGGCGCACGAACTGGTTGACCACATATTTGCCCACCCGGTCGTTGATCCGGCGCCCGGCCAGGATCACCTCGGGATGGTGGCCGATTTCCTCGGCCTTGTGGGTCAGGTAATAGGGATCGACACCGATGCAGTGACCGCCGACAAGGCCCGGCCGGAACGGCAGGAAGTTCCACTTGGTGCCGGCGGCTTCCAGCACGTCGAGCGTGTCGATGCCCAGCCGGTTGCAGATCATGGCCAGCTCGTTGACCAGCGCGATGTTCAGGTCGCGCTGGGTGTTCTCCATCACCTTGGCCGCCTCGGCCACCCGCATGGACGGCGCCTTGTGGGTGCCGGCGGTGATGATGGTGCGATAGAGCGCATCGACGAAATCGGCCGCCTCAGGCGTCGAGCCCGAGGTGATTTTCTTGATGTCGGAGAGCTTCAGCTCCTTGTTGCCGGGATTGAGCCGCTCGGGGCTGTAGCCGGCGAAGAAGTCGCGGTTGAACACCAGGCCTGATACCTGCTCGAGCACCGGCACGCAGAATTCCTCGGTGCAGCCGGGATAGACCGTGGATTCATAGACCACCACGTCGCCGCGCTTGAGCACGTTGCCGATGGCGCGGCTGGCGGCTTCCAGCGGCGCCAGGTCGGGATGGTTGTGGCTGTCGACCGGCGTCGGCACGGTGACGACGAACACGTTGCAGCTTTTCAGGTCGGCCCATTCGCCGGTGAATTGCAGGTGCTTTGCGCCGCGCAACTCTTCCTCGGTCGCCTCCAGGGTGCTGTCGTGGAACCGCTTCAGCTCGCCGATGCGCTTGCTGTTGATGTCGACGCCGAGCACCGGATAATGGGCGGCGAATGCCACGGCCACCGGCAATCCCACATAGCCCAGGCCGACCACGCCGATGCGGGCGTCCTCGACCTTGAGGGGGAAGGCTTCCGGCGCGGTTTTGACGGCTGGCGAGCTCATGCGCGCTCCTAACGCTGTGTGGTCATTAACGCTGTGTGGTCACTAACGTTGTGTGGTTTGGGTCGGCCAGTAGCCGGACAGGATGCGGTGACCGCGCTGGCCTTTCTCGACCTCCTCGATCACCCGCTTGCCGATGCCCGACATGTTCTTGTCGTGCATGCGGTAATAGAAGATAGGCTCGGCGAGGTGCTTGCCCATCCAGCCATTGGCGACGATGCGCCGCCATTTGTGGTGCTTGGTGCCCTTGCGGATCGCCTCGTCATAGGGGCCGGCCTCCAGCACCGGCCTGGCCAGGCACATGGCCGGCTCGGGCACGAAGGAATATTCCTCCAGCAGCCTGGGGTCGAACGGCGTCGACTTGCCCCGGTCGAGGATCTCGCCGGTCTGCGAGATCAGCGTGCAGTCGGTATAGATGAAGCCGATGGAGGGATCGGTTTTGCGCGCCTCGATCAGCTCGGCGATGGTGCGGGCGGCATATTCCGGCGTCAGCAGGTCGTCGGAATCCTGGATCATGAAATATTCGCCGCGCACATGGGACAGGGCGCGGTTAAGCGCGCCCAGCTTGCCGACATTCTCGGGCAGTGCGATCAGCTTGGTGTCGAACAGATTGGTGACCTTCGACAGGGTTTCCGTCGCCACCGCCACCGAGTCATCGGTGCTGGCGTCGTCCACCACGATCAGCTCGATGGGGGCATAGGTCTGCTGGGCCACGGACCGGATCGCCTCGTCGATGAACCGGCCGTAATTGTAGTTGGGCATGACCACGGTCAGCAGGTTCGCCGGAATCTCGGTTGTCATCGGTCTCTCCAAAGGCTGGCTATAAGGTAGTCTCAGCCGCCTGTTTGTACAAAGAGGTTGTCGGGCGAGCGGTCGAGCCGCGCCATCAGCGCCCCGCATTCCCGGTCGATCATCGCCTTGTCGTCCGGCGAGACGGCGGACTGCTTCTCGGCGCTGTCCGAGGTGAACACGGTCTTGTCGCCGTCGTCCTTCGAGTGATAGCGGAACTGCTCGACCATCAGCTCGAACTCGCCGTCCCCCGGCTCGAAATGCAGGCCCTGGCGCAGGATCACCGGAAAGCTCTCGGGGCTGATCGCGGTATAGTTGATGTGGCGCACCCGACCGTCCGAATTCAGCGCCACCCGGAAATATTCGGCGAAACAGATCGCCAGATAGCGCACGTCGTCCATCCCGGTGGTCTCGCGCCAGTCCAGCCCGGTCAGGAACCCGGCCTGCGGCCGGCCCTTGGCCCACAGGATCGCGGTGGTCTCGCGCAGCACCGAGGCGATCACCTCCACCGCGTCGCGGTACAGGAACACGGCGGGCACCTCGGGGAACGCCTTGCTGATGAAATCCAGATACAGCGTGTTCCACGAGATGAACTTGACGAAGGAATAAAGCTGGTCCGGCCGGCGGCGGCGCGCCATGGCCAGCACCAGGTTGCGGAAGGCTTTCAGGTTCTCCGGCGTCGGCTCGGCCTCGTGCTCCCAATCATCGGTGATCGTGGCCCAGAAGCCGCGCTGCAGCGGGCCGGGCTGGTTCAGCACCACATGCCGGGGCGAGCGGGCGATGGCCTTCGCGGTCAGGGTCGATCCGCAGCGGGAGACGTGGAAGATCAGGCCGCTGGGGCTGATCGGGTCGGCCAGGATGCGGTCATCGAGCAGGATGGCGAAGTCGGTGGTGAACGCCTCGCCGATCTGGCCGCTCTGGGCCAGATGCTGCACCGTGTACATGAACTGCCATTCCTGGAACAGGTGGTCGCCGATATCGGCCCACAGCACCTTGCCGCCATCCGCTGGATCAATGGCGACCGGCACCAGGCCGTTCACGGCGCGAATCCGCTCGACCGCCGCATCGGCGCTCAGATGGGTGTCCGCAATCCTGGGTATGAGGTCCATGACCACTTCGTGGTCAGGCAATGCATAAAGCGCCTTCATCCGACTCCGTCAGGCATGAAGCAACCGGCCACGGCCGGAGGATGCGGGTGTATACGCCGGGGAGGGGTGGAGGTCAAGGAAGGGGTCTAGTTGAAAGGTGTCAACCTTTTCGCCTTCTCTACGGCACTTGCCGGACAATGCCACATTCCAAATATCGAGAAAATTACCTGTTATCTCGCTTTCTCAATGGCTCCATTCTCAAAATAGGAAAAAGTATCTCTTCGATCCGCGATATAGTGGCATTTGTACGTTCACTGATCTCGTCTTTAATATCTTTCGAATTGGATGCATACATCCCTGATCTAAGCTTTTTCGAGAACTCTGGATCGCTACCATTGTCATCAATATAAGCTTCAACATCTAGATGTAGTAGCCAAGGCTGACGAGATAATGTCTCAAGATTCTTGGCTAACTCCTCTGAAAACAAAGCGTGAGCTGTAGGCTGGCATGTATCTATCGCATCCCATTCTGCTCTAAATTTTTCGATCCTGTTATAATAGCCTTGAGCGGTGATCAATCGTTGCCGTCGTTTATCTGGCTGTATCTCCCATTGTGCATCCGTCTTTAGCTTTTCCTCAGCAGCATTCAGTTCATGAGCCCACATCACGGGCGCTCTAACGCGATCAATCGCGCGTCGCGCGCGATACGCTACCGTCAGAATATGTTCTGCCTGTTCAACTTGGCGCTCAGTGAGTTTCTGCCGTCTCCAATTGTCGAATGTGTTGGCTCCGATTCTTGCGGCAACTAATACAGCAGCGGCGGCTAAAAGTGTTCCCCATCCCTGAAGCATGGTGCCAGTAGCAGACCAATCAATCGTAGAACTGCATATTGAAAAAATCATCACCGCCATTCCTATCAAGTTGAATCGAATTATATCAACACCTTAAAAGATTGCATCTACCGCCTTTCACGCAATCTCCGCCCCCAGCAGTACGAGCCCCACGAAGAACTGCCGCCGGAACGCTTTCTGGTCCACGCACTTGCGCACCCATCCGCCGAGCCAGATGCATCGAAATTCCTATTCATTGCGTTTAGAATGGAAGCCGGAGGGTGATAAGGGCCAAACTATGGATCAAGCACTAATTGAATTTTTTCAGTCTCACTTCGAGGGACTGGAGGGGGTGATAAATTCAAACTTTTTCTCCGCTGCATTTGGTGCGTTTGCCGGCGCTTTTGGCGCCCAGAGGATTGCAGAACGCGCCAAACGGCGAGAGGAAAATGTTCTAGAATTGCGCAGCACAAATACCGCGATTATGATTTCTTTTGACATATGTAACATTCTTTTGAGTGTTAAAAAGCAACATCTTAGGCCGATGAAAGTGGGTTATGAGAATGACCGGGCAGCCTTCATTAAACATGTTGATACAGTGTCGCGGATCGGCGCGGGAGTTTTTCCGCCCTTTTTTTATACGGCGGATATGAAGACCTTGTTTATTCCACCGTTGCCGGTCGAACGCTTGGCAAAGGAAGTGTATGAGAAAGCGTCCCACGTCGGTAGACCGCTGAGCCTAATGACGATGCTGGGTCAGTCTGTCGAGACACTTGCCGCGTCGATGGATTCGAGGAACAGGTTATGCGAGGAGTTCCAACACCAATCACAGATGCCCCAGATTGATCGAGCATTTGCATACTTTGGGGTTCAAAAGGGCAACGTCCTTAACGAAACGTATCTCACCACCCTGTACGCTATATTCGATCAGGCGGACGACGGCATCATGTTTGCGAAGCTGCTTATTGACGACTTGGTTGAGCACGGAAACAAGTTGGCTACAAAAATGGGAATAGGCACGTCGAGTGTGAATAAGCCCGATTTCTCGATCGCGGTCAATGCGGGGCTGATGCCGGACGCTGCTAGATACACTGATTGGCTGACGGCCTTTAAAAAAGGTAGTTCGATCACTCATTGGGCCGATCTAGCGGCGCAGTTATAGTCCGCCTTCACTCTTCGCGGGACAATTCTAGGCCGGTCAGGTTGGGGACGGCGGGCATCACAAGCATCGGTGTTCCTCCACCCAGCGGATGCCACAGGCTACACCAAAGCAATCAACCCAACCCTCCGGGACACAACACGTGCGCCGGGATGACGGCTATAGGGGGTGTCAAACGGCAGCGAAAGCCCGCCCTTACCCCTTCAACCTTGGCGTGCCCATGTAGTCGCGCTTGCCCACGGGGGCGCCATTCTGCCGCAGGATGTCGTAGGCGGTGGTGGCGTGGAAGTGAAAATTGGGCATGGAAAACGACATCACGAACCCTTCGGATGTGAACAGCATGTCGGTGTCGCGCACCTTGAACACCATGTCGGCGCCTTCGCGGGCGTTGACCTCCTCCGGCGTCAGTGAACGCAGGGCGGCGGCGGTGTCGGCGATCAGGCCCTGCAGGCCGGCGTAATCGTAGGCCGGGCGCTCGCCGGGCAGGGAAAGGGCGCCGCTGAGCACCGCGTTCATGGCGTCGCCCGAATGGAAGGCGACCGACTGGATCTGGAAGCGGAACGGCAGCATGTCGGGGACCAGCCGCGCCTCGACGATCGCCTCGGGATCGGCGCCGGTGTCGCGGCAATGGGCGAGGCCCTTGGCCAGAAAGCCGCCGACGGCGTCCAGGGTCTGCAGGTAGCTCGTCACACTGATGTCGTAGAGAGAGATCGCCATGGTCGCCGTGCCTTCCTGGATTGCAAATTGTCGGCGTCCTGACTAGCACGCGGCGCGCCGTGCCCGCAGGATAATCGGCCGGTCGCTTCCGGGCGTCGCGGCCAGTGATTGGGCTGGCAAACCATGCCGCGTTGACGGATGCTGCCGGCGCATGGGGACCACGGCCAACGATCCGCTCGATATCCTGTTCGTGCTCGACAATCTGTCGGGCGGCGGCGCGCAGCGCGTGGCGGTGAACCTGGCGAACGGGCTGCAGGCGCGCGGCCACCGGGTAAGGGTGCTGCTGTTCGAGCATCGCGGCCCGCTGCGCGGGGCGCTGGCGCCGGCGATCCAGGTGATCGAGCTGGGGATCGGGCGGGCGCGGCATGCGCTGTGGCCGCTGGCCCGGATGATCGGCGCGCTGCGGCCGGGCGTGGTGCTGAGTTTCCTGCCGCACGTAAACGTGCTGGCCATCCTGGCGGCGCGGCTGGCGGGCGGCGCCAGCCCGGTCGTCGTCACCGAGCACAACCAGCCCGATCCGGTACTGCTGGCGATGATGTCGCCGGGCTATGCACGGGCCACCCGGCTGGCGCGGCTGCTCTACCGCTTCGCCGCGGCGCTGGTGTGCTGCACGCCCGGCATCAGACAGGCATGGGTGACCGGGCGGGGCCTGCGGGCCGACCGGGTCCATGCCGTGCACAATCCGGTTGTCACGGCCGAGATGCTGGACGGAACCGGCAGGCCGCCGGCCCATCCCTGGGCGCGCGATCCGTCGGTGCCGCTGATCGCGGCGGCTGGCCGGATGAGCGCCGAGAAGGACCTGGCGATGCTGCTGCGCGCCTTCGCCCGGCTGCGCCAGGGCCGCGCGGCGCGGCTGCTGCTGATGGGCAACGGGGTGCTGCGGCCCGAACTCGAGGCGCTGGCGGCGGCGCTGGGCATCGCCGACGACGTCGACATGCCGGGATATGTCGACGATCCACACGGGGTGTTCCGCGCGGCGCAGGTTGTGGCGGTGTCGTCGGTCAGCGAGGGCTTCTCCAACGTGGTGATCGAGGCGCTGGCCTGTGGCACCGGGGTGGTGGTCACCGACTGCTTCAGCCCGGCGGACCGGCTGACGATGCACGGCTGGGTGCAGGCCATGGTGCCGGTGGGCGACGATGCGGCCATGGCGCGGGCGCTGGCCGAGGCGATCGACGCACCCTCGGACCCGGACGCGCTGCGCGCCCATGTCAGCGGCCTGACCTCGGCGGCGGCCATCGACAATTATGAGGCGGTGCTGCGCAGGGTGCTGGCCCGCTAGGGTCGGGCCGGGGCACGGCGGCTGTTCAGTCGGCGGGCGGCACGCTGGCCTCGTTCGCGTCGGCCCGTCGGCGCTCGGCGGCCAGCAGCTCCCATACGGCAATGAACATGGCGGCGATCAGCGGGCCCAGAATGATGCCGTTGAGCCCGAACAGGACGATGCCGCCCAGGGTCGTGATCAGCACCAGATAGTCGGGCATCTTGGTGTCCTTGCCCACCAGCAGCGGGCGCAGGATGTTGTCGATCAGGCCGATCGCGAACACGCCCACGATCACCAGCAGCACGGCCTTGGCCATGGCGCCGGTGGCCAGCAGATAGATCGCCACGGGCACCCAGACGAAGCCGGTACCCACCGCCGGCAGCAGCGACAGGAACGCCATCAGCACGCCCCACAGCACCGGCGCGTGGATGCCAAGCACCCAGAACGTCAGGCCGCCCAGCGAGCCCTGGGCGACGGCGACGACGAAGCTGCCCTTCATGGTGGCGCGCATCACGGTGAGAAACTTGTCGAACAGCAGCTCGCGAATGCCGATCGGCAGCGGCACGTCGGCGCCGATGCGTCGGGTGAGTTTCCGGCCGTCGCGTAGCAGGAAGAAGGTGAGGTACAGCATGATGCCCAGATTCACCAGGAAGCTGAGCGCGCCCTGGCCGATGTTGAGCGCCTGGGTGGCGATGGCCTGAAGACGGCCGGACAGGCCCGACGACAGCTGTTCGCGGATCGCGCCCAGGTCACCCATGTCGAGGCGGTCGAGCAGGTCGGTGGCCCACCAGGGCAGCGCGTCCTGGATGCTGCGCAGCCACACCGCCGGGTCGAACTGGCCGGTCTCGATGCGGGTATAGAGCCGCGACGCCTCCTGCAGCAGCGAGATGATGATCAGCGTGCCCGGCAGGATGACGAGGGTGATGATCAGCAACAAGGTCAGCAGCGCGGCGGCGTTCTGGCGTCCCGGTATCCGGTTCAGGATGCGCCGCTGAACCGGCCGGAATACCACGGTGACCGCGATGGCCCACAGGATCGCGCCGTAGAATTGCCACAGCACCAGGAAGAACGCCGCCGACACGAAGGTCAGCAGGACCAGGAAAGTGGCTCTCTCGATGCCGTGTTGTTCGGACATTCAGCTCGTTCGCCCGCGGGATGAAGCGGGCCGGAGTGTAGGCGGTTTATGCGCCGTGCGGAATGGGCTTGGCAGGCCGTGCACGGATGGATGCCGTCATTCGGCCGCGCCGCGCCGGGCCTCCAGTTCGGCTTCCAGTTCGGTACGCATCTTGAACTTCTGGATCTTGCTGGTGGACATGGGCCAGGCGGTCACGAAACGCACATGGCGGGGGATCTTGAAGCTGGAGATGCGGCCCTTGCACCAGGCGATCAGGTCCTGCTCGCCGATGCTTTCACCGGGCTTCAGCTCGACGAAGGCGGCAGGCACCTCGACCAGGCGCGGATCCGGGATGCCGACCACCTGGGCCAGCTTCACCGCCGGATGCTGCTGCAGCAGGCCCTCGATCTCGGCGGCGGCCACGTTCTCGCCGCCCACCTTCAGCATGTCCTTGAAGCGGCCGTGGAACATCAAGGTGCCGTGCTCGTCCAGGCTGCCGATATCGCCCGTGTGCAGCCAGCCGTCGCGGATGGTCTGTGCCGACTTCTCCGGGTCCTTGTAATAGCCCTTCAGGATATTGACGCCGCGCACGCAGATTTCGCCGCGCTCGCCGGTGGGTACCGGCTTGCCGGTGTCGGGATCGCGGATCTCGACCTCCTGGCCCGGCATCGGCGAGCCCAGCCGGGTGTGCCGCAGCTGCTCCGGGCTGTCGACCGGCGAGGTTGTGACCGTGCCCGAGGCTTCGCTGAGCCCGTAGGTGCCCACCTGGATGCAGTCGGGCATGGCCCTAGTCAGCTTTTCGGTAAAGCCGGGCGGCTGCACGGCCAGGCTGGAATTCATCAGCCGGATGGCGCTGAGATCGGTGGTGGCGAAATCGGGGTGGTTGATCAGGTCGCCGATGATGGTGACGAAGCAGGCATAGTTGATGGTGGCCCGGGAATCCTCCAGCAGCTTGAGCGCCACGCCCGCGTCGAAATAGCCCATGGTCACATAGGCGCTGCCCATGTCGAAGCAGGCGGCGATGGGGAAGGTGGCGGCAATGTGGAACATGGGCAGCGGCGACCAGAAGCTGTCCTTCTCGGTCATGCCGTAGGCCTTGGCCATGGCGCGGCCGTTGCCGATGATCGACCGGCCGGTGATCATGCAGCCCTTGGGATTGGATGTGGTGCCCGAGGTGTACAGGATCATGCACAGATCGTCGGCGCCGACGGCATCGGTGCGGCGTTCGATCTCGGCCGTGGACACGGCTTGCGCGTCGGCGGACAGGTCCGCCTCGCCGACCATGCCGGGTGCGCTGTCGCCCAGCAGCAGGATGTTGCGCAGCCGGGGGGCCACGCCCAGTGACAGGGCGCGGGGGTTGTCGGCTGTCTCCAGGCCCGGCAGGCCTTCGCCCAGCCGCTCGATGAAGTTCACGCCCTCGGCCACCTTGCCCGTGGTGACGATGGTGACGATATCGGCGTTTTCGGTGACATAGGCGATCTCGCTGCCCCGGTAGCGGGCGTTGATCGGCACCATGACGGCGCCCGCCATGGCGATGCCGAACATCACTTCCATGAACTCGAAGCTGGTCGGCAGCAGGATGCCCACATGCTCGCCCGGCCTTACACCCAGCGCGGCCAACTGGCGGGCGCGCTGGACGGCGCGGTCATGCAGTTCGGCGAAGCTCTGCCGGCGCTCGGGAAAGATCACCGCGTCGCGCTCGGGCCAGGTCTTTGCCGCGCGTGCCAGCAACCGGCCGAACGTGTTGATTTCCGTCATTGTCGTCTTTCCCGTTTATCGCTCGGACATGGGTGATCTTGCCTCGCCAGGCGGGCAAGACCACGAAGGGATGGTTTTATTTCTCACCCTCGATGTACCGGTCCAGCTCGTTATGGAAGTGCCGCACGCGGGCTTCCTGCTCGCTCCACAAGGGACCCCGGAATCCCTTGCTGCGCAATCCCTTCTGGACAATGGGCAGCAGTTCGGAATCCTGGTCGAGCACCAGGCCCAGACCGGCGGGCTCGCCGATGCCCGTGCGCTCGATGTCCGGGCGCTCGCGGCCCGAGCAGTCGGTACCCTCGGGCAGTCCCATCCAGTCCGGCACCTTGAAGTTGGGATCGTCCACATGCCGGACCAGGGTCATGGTGTCATAGGTAAAGCGTTGCGGGTCGTCGGCATGGGGCATGAAGCGCATCAGGAACGCGCCTTCCGGGTGGATGCCGAACTGCACATTGGGGAAGATGCCGGTGGCGAAACTGTCGGTAAGCTGGACGTCGGACAGGGTCTCCCAGCCCAGGTCGAAGCGTGTCGAGAAGCTGCGCTTGGCGGCGGCGAGGGCAGGGCGCACGTCCTGCGGGCCACCCTCGAACGCCTCGGGCTCCAGGCCCACCGAATCCAGCATGTATTGCAGGCCGGGATTGATCGATGACTGGTCGGGAAAATGCGGGCTCGGCACGCCGATCGGGACGATCATCCGGCTCATGCCGTTGGCGTAGCAGTCGATCTGGGTGGTGATGTCGCCCATGATCGGCTGGGTCTGCGGATGCACCGATCCAAGGTGATAGGTTTCGTAGAACGCGTCGATGCCGGTCTTCCAGTTGGCCGCCCAGTCGCTGCGCACGTGGCGCACCACATTCATCCTGTCGACCTGGAAGGCTTCCATGTGGCTGGCGACCGGCCCGAGGAATTCGCGCAGCGGCACGGGATCGTCGTCCATTGAGACGAAGATCACGCCGGCAACGATGTCCATGGCCACGGGCGCCATGTCGGGCGCGCAATCCAGCACTTCGGGTTTGAAGGATTCGGCGTCGGTGACATGGGCCAGCTTGCCGTCGATGGTCCACTGCCAGGAATGGAAGTTGCAGGTGAAGCGGTCGCTGACATGGCCGAATTCCGCGTGGACCAGCCGGTTGCCGCGATGGCCGCACACATTGTAATAGGCGCTGATATCCGACGCGCCGGCACCGGTGCGGACGATTACGAAGGATTCGTGCAGCAGGTCGTAGGTGAGAAAGTCGCCGACGTCCGGAATATCCGAGACCAGCCCGGCAATGGTCCAGACCCGGCTCCAGAGCCGCGCCCATTCCCGGTCTTTCCAGGTTTCATCGTAGTAGCGTGCCGGGTCCTTGATGTCGGCGCCATTGTCCACATAGGGCGCCTTGTAGTCGGCGGCCGAGGGCGGCGCATCCGGGTTCAGCACCGGTCCGCCCTGTTCCAGGTTGTAGTCCATCGCTCGCTCCTGAGTCTCCGATACGCGCCAGGTCGTGGGCGCGATCCTTCCCCCAGGGCCGAGACTAGCACGGCGTCTCCGGACGATGAAGATTCAAAAGAAACAATCTCTACGGCTTCTTAACGTCTCTCTAGGCCGTTGTATTCATTGCGCTATTTACCGGGAAGATCACCTATGAATGTAGCATTGAGCGACTCATCGTATTGATAATATTGGCTGAAAAGGCGGAAAACTTGATTAAAGCAAACAGTATTGTATGTTATGTGCGCAGTCGTAGAACAAGGGGCGCACTATTGGCGCCCGCCGGGACGGGCGGCGCATTACCACCCTTCCGGGCGTATTTCCGGGGAGGCAAATATGAAGGCGAGTGCATTATCGGCCATTGCCGCTGTGTCGTTGATGGGGACAGCGGTCGGGGCGGCAGAGCCCGAGAACGGCGGTGCAGACCGCGCACCACCGGTCACTCGAACGTCGTCTGGCACCGTCGAGAATGTCTACGTCTCGGCAACCCGCCGGGGCGAGACCGACATCCGAACCACGCCCATCGCCGTGTCTTCCGTGGATTCCGCGGCCATCGCCACCATGGTGCCGCAGAACATCGGCGAGTTGTCGACTCTGGTACCCAATTTTTCGGCCGCCCAGATCACCGGCTTCAATGCGGCATCGTTCTCGATCCGCGGCATTGGCCTGACCGATATTATCGTCTATCTGGATGCGCCGGTGGCGGTGATGGTCGACGACTTCGTCATGCCGAGCGTCCAGACCCAGTTGCTCGATACTTTCGACATTGACCGGGTCGAGGTGCTGCGCGGCCCGCAGGGAACATTGTTCGGCAAGAATACCACCGGCGGCGTGGTCCAGGTGTTCACCAAGCGGCCGGCACTGGACCGCTTCGGCGCCGAGGGCAGCTTCCGCTACGGTAATTTCGACACGGTCGGGGCGCGGCTCGCCCTCAATGTTCCGATCGTCGAGGGCAAGTTGGCGCTGCGCGCGAACCTGCTCTACGACAACAATCACGGCTATTACCGTAACGGCGCGGCATTTGGCCCGGTCACGCCCTTCGATGCAGACAATCCTTACGATGGGGCCACCGGTCAGGGCGACGGCTCACATATTGGCGGCAAGGATGTCTGGGGCGGCAGGATCAAGCTGCTGTGGCAGCCCACCGATCATTTCGAGGCGCTGCTGCAATATGAAGTCGCGCGTGATCGGTCGGATTCGGTTCCCTCGATCAACGAAACCCCAGCCGGCGACCCGCGCTTTGTGTGGAACCTGCTGGGCCTGACGCAGGAGACGGGCGGTGATCCCCGATTCAATGCCGCCGTCACCGACCGCCATGACGCATTGCTGAAGATGGACGAGGGACACCGGGTCGATGTCGACGGTGTCTACCTGAACATGCAACTCGAATTGGGTGATCTGACCTTCAATTCCGTCACCGGCTATCGCTACCAGAAGTCACGATTGCCCAGCACCTATACGGGCGAGGTCGGCCCGGTGTCGCTGTTCGACGCCAATCGCGCCGATAATCGCGAGACCTTTCAGCAGGAGCTTCGCGTGTCGTCCAGTTTCGACGGCGCCTTCAACTTTGTCGCGGGCGCGTTCTACCAGAAGAACGATGACAGGTTCTGCGTTGTCCAGGTGCTGGGGTTTCTCGACCTGATCGGCCTGATCAACGCGGTACCCGGCGGCTTCGACCAGAATCCACAGGTGCTGTGCAACCGCCAGGACGCCGACACCTTCGCCCTGTTCACCGACGCCACTGTCGACATCACCGACCGGCTGCAGCTGACCGGCGGCTTTCGCTACACCTGGGAAAAGAAGTCCTGGGCCGGCCGCCACCAGATTTTCTACCAGCAGCTTGAAGGTGGCTTTGACCCGTCGCTGACCTGGGAGGATTTCGACGATGCCCTCGATGCGGGCGACTTCGAGGCCTATCCGTTCGGCGTGGTCCGGAACGCGCGCAAATGGAACAAGCCGACCTGGCGCGGCACCTTGTCCTATGACTTCTCCGACGACTGGTACGGCTATTTCACCGTCTCGCGCGGTTTCAAGTCCGGCGGCTACAACGACCAGACCGGCACGACCGGCATCCCGCTCGACGAGGCAACCACCCAGCCCTACGATCCGGAATACGCCACCTCCTACGAACTGGGCGTGAAGGCGGATCTGATGGATCGCCGCTGGAGCTTCGCGCTGACCGGTTTCTATGTGGATTACAGCGACGCCCAGCGCGGCCTCGTCGCCACCTTGACCAACAGCTTCGGCCAGCAGTTCCAGGAAACCCGGTTCTTCAATGCGGCCAAGATCCAGGTGAAGGGGTTCGAGTTCGAAACCACGGTACGTCCGATTGACGGCCTGACGATCCGGGGCAACGCGGGCTTTCAGGACGGCAAGTACAAGCGGTTCGAGGCCGACACCGATTTCGACGGCGACATCGACGTGGACTTTTCGGACCGGCCACTCAACCGCTCGCCCAAATGGATGGCCACCATCGATGCAACCTACGTCCACCCGGTGGGCAATGCGGGCACCCTGACCTGGAACGTCAGCTACAATTACGAAGCCCGCAACGCGTTCATCTATTCTGACGTGGACCCGGACTTCGACACCTATCTGGACCCGCGCAATCTGGTGAATGCCAGCCTGACATTTGACGATATGAAAAGCCGCTACTATGTGCGTGTTTTCGGCCGGAACCTGACCGACGACCGCTACCGCATCTCGTCGCAGCCGGTGGCGGCATTGTGGACGTTCACCCAGTACGGCCAGCCACGCCATTACGGCATCGAGGTCGGTTTCAAACTCTAGGAAACGAAGAGCGGGGAGGACCTGGCGGGCGCTTTTGCAGGTGTGGTTCAGGATGGTCTGTATAAAACAGGCGTTGTTGATTTTAATGCGCCGTCCGCTTATGGTCGCACGAAGGCAAGGGCGTCGTCGGCCGGCAGGTTCAGGCGCTGCACGGACAATGCGGGCAACGGGGGCCGCAGGCCTCAGATTATTCGGGATTTCCGGTTCCAGGCTGCAGGTTGCGCGCCGGTTTCTGAAACTTCCATATCCTTATCCGAGCCCCTTCGGATATCCTGAGGGACCGATGTTTCGACATCGGTCCCTATTTTTTTCCATGCGTTGACGAGATGCCGGCTACCGGCCACTCTGGCTGTCCGCCGGATGGCGGCGCCAGCGTCAAAAGGTATTGTGAGAAGCAGGCGGGTATTTGCCGACACCATGTTCGGGGGATTTCGATGGGCTTATTTCGGCTGTTGATCCTGATCATCTGCGCATTTTGCGCCACACCCGCCGCCGCCGCGCTCGATGACGATCGCTGGCAGGAGGTACGCTCCGAACATTTTCGCATCTATGCCAACGGCGATGTGGAAGAGGCCAAGGACCTGGCCCGGGAAATGGAAAACTTCCGGCGCATCGTGTTGATGGCAACGGGCCTGAGGGATGTGGAGGGCGGTGTTCCGTTTACCATGTTCGCCGCCAGAAACCGGAACGACTTCAAGCAGTTCTTCTCGCAGTTCTGGGTCGTGGGCGTGTTTACCGGATCGATGCGCGGCTATTACGCGATCATCGACATGAGCAGCCGGCGGCCCAACGAGAGGGGCAAGTTCGTGCGTGCGGCTGATCTGATCGTGAAGCACGAATATGTCCATTTCATCCTCTCGACGACGACGCGCGTGCGGTATCCGTACTGGTATGAGGAAGGCTTTGCCGAATATCTCTCGACCGCTCGCTATGAGGATGGCGAGGTCAGCATCGGGTTTCCCGTGGTGGACAGGCATTTGTCGCTGTCCGACGGCTTCGGGCTGTCCAGCATGGACAAATTGCTGACGTCGACCCGGGTCGACCAAAAGGTCAATACCGATAATCTTTATGCCCAGAGCTGGCTTCTGGTCCATCACCTGATGAATACGCCGGAATTGCGCCCCAAGGTGGTCGATTACCTGAAACGCTATGACGAGACCGGCGACTCGCTCGGGGCGTTCAAGGCGGTTTTCGGGGATGACCTGGACACCCTGCAGAAGCGGCTTTCGCGCAAATCGGAACGTGGCCGCTACGAGTACACCCGGTTCAAGCCGACATTGCCGATGCCGGAGGCCGCCCTTGCCGTCTTGCCCGTGCCCCAGACACAGATGCGGCTGGCGCTGGCGCAGGCGCTGCAGCACTTTCCCGGCGGCGACAAGCGGCGCGATCAGGTCAGGGGCCATTACGAACGGGTACTGGCGGATGAGCCGGCCAATGCCGCAGCGCTTGCCGGCATGGCGGATCTGGCCCTGATACAGCGGAATCCCGAACTGGCGGCGACCTATCTGGGCAGGATCCCCGACAGTGTCGAGGACGAGGCCGTGCTGATCGCACGCGGCGACCTTGCGTTGATGCGGGCCGTGCGCGCCAACCTGTCCCAGCCGCTGCTTGAGGAGGCAAGGGATCGCTATATCTCGGCGCTGCGGCTGAACAACCGGTCGGCGGAGGCGTTTTTCAGCTATGGGCTGACCTTTCTTGGCGCCTCGGGCGACCCGAAGGAAGGTCTGGCGGGATTCCGCGAGGCTGCAGCACTGGCGCCCGGGGATTCACAAGCCGCGTTCTTCCATGCCTTGATGCAGCTGCAGGCGGGCGGTTTCGACGAGGCCGCAAGGCTGGGCCGTCAGGTGGCGCTGGGCAACCGCGAACCGGAATTCGTGGCGTTCGGCAACCAGGTGATCGCGCTGGCAAACGCCGGGGACGCCGAGGCCGGGCGCGTTTTCGCGCGCGACATCCTGCTCCGGCACATGTCCGGGCGGCTGGCACGGGAGATCGACGACTAGGGCGGGGCGTTGGCAGCGGTCGATCCGTATACTAGCCTTCGCGACAGCGGGCCGCTGTGGCCGCGCCGAGGAGCCCGTCAATGGAGCTGACCGCCTATCTGCATCCGGGCTGGACGCCGCTGATCCGACCCGCGCCCGCCGGCCGGGCGTGGATGGACGCAACCCCCGAATCCTTCGCCTATCGTTGCCTGCCGCTCAACATCGCCAACGCCCATGGCTGGGAGGTGCTGACACCGTTTGGTTTCGAGGCGGTCTGGGACGGCGGCGCCGGCACCGACGCCGTCACGATCGCACCGGATCCGGACGCCGCGCCCGCGCGGGCGCCGGTGTCGCTGTTCGGCCAGGGCGTGCTGACGTTTCACATCGAGGCAATCCTGCGCACGCCGCCAGGCTGGGATCTGTGGGTCGGCGGCTCGCCCAACCGGCAAAAGGACGGCATCGCGCCGTTGACCGGCGTGGTCGAGACCGACTGGTCGCCCTTCACCTTCACCATGAACTGGCGCTTTACCCGGCCCGGCCACACGGTGCGGTTCGAGGCGATGGAGCCGTTCTGCTTCCTGTTTCCGGTGCAGCGCGGCGCCGTCGAGGCGTTCGCGCCGAAATTCGCGCCGCTCGGCGCCGATCCTGAAACCGAGAAACGCTTCCGTGCCTGGAGCGAGGCCCGCGACGCCTTCCACGCCAAGATGCAGCGCGAGCCGCCGGAGGCGCCCGCCGACCGCTGGCAGAAGCACTATTACCGCGGCACCGACGTCACCGGCGAGGTGCTGGCTCCCGGGCACCGGGCCAAGCTGCGGCTGAAGCCCTTCGACCGGACCGCCGCGCCGCAGGTGCCGGCACCACCCGCCGAGGACCTACCGCAAGCCGCGCAGCATACAGCACCCGGCGCGCCGGTCACCGCGGATGGCGAGGAGATCGCGGCGCTGCGGACCGCGCTCGCCAAGCGGGAATGGCTGCTGGAGACGCTGGAGCGCCAGCGGGCTCTGGCGCCGGCGGCGGCCGGCATCCCGCGCCGCGAAAACCTGGGCGCGGACGAGTTCCTCGAGCATTATTATGCCGTCAACCGCCCGGTTATCCTGGTGGGCGAGATGGCGGACTGGCCGGCGCTTGCCCGCTGGACGCCGGATTACCTGAAGGCGGCGGTCGGCGCCGCCACGGTGGAATACCAGGGCGGCAGGACCGGCAACGCACGCTTCGAAATGGAGAAGGACCTGCACCGCCGCGAAGGCCCCTTCGACGCCTTCATGGACCAGATCACGCGCGTGGACGGCAATGACGCCTACATCACCGCCTACAATTCGGCGCGCAACCGCGAGGCGCTGGCGCCGCTGTCCGGCGACATGGGCACCCTGGACAAGTTCCTCACCACCGAGCGCCCCGCCGCCGAGGGCATGATGTGGATCGGCCCGGCGGGCACCGCCACCTCGCTGCATCACGACCTGACCAACAACTTCATCGGCCAGCTGGTGGGCCGCAAGCGGCTGCAGATCCTGCCGGCGTCCGAGGTGGGCCGGCTCTACAACGACAGGCACGTGTTCAGCCGCATCGCCGATCTGGAAGATCCGGGCCTGGATGCCGCCCACTGGCCGCGCCTGCCTGGCGCCCATGTCTACGAGGTGATCCTGGAGCCTGGGGAAATCCTGTTCATGCCGCTGGCGTGGTGGCACCAGGTGAAGGCGCTGGATTTCAGCGTCACCGTCACCTGGACCAATTTCCGCTGGCCCAACGACGGTCACGCTTCCTATCCGCCCGGATAGGCGGTCGGCCTGTCGCCGCCAGCCGGCCTGACGCTCGAGGCGGGCGCCGGAAGGACCGGACGAATCACCCGCTAAACGTCTACACGCGCCCGAAAGCGGAGTCCGCACGCACCTGATGACGGCGGTTTCCAGGGTAGCGTGTGCCCTGTCTTCTCGTGGACAGATAAAAAAGCCGGCAGTAATGCTGGCGATTCTCCGAGATTCCGGCCGGGCTCGATAATGGCCCGGCGACGACGTGCATAAAGTTGGTTGACGGGTTTTGCGGGCACCCAAACAATAACGGCATAGGCGCTGCCGGGGTTTGGCGGTCATGCCAAATTGTTTGGGGGACAATGCATGCTTAAATCCGTTGTGAACGGGGTGATTTTTGCGTCGTTGCTGGCATTGCCAGCCTGTGGAGGCGGGTCGGGAATATCGCCGACGCCCACGCCGACGCCGACGCCTACTCCAACACCTACGCCGACGCCGACGCCTGCTCCAACACCGACACCGACGCCTGCTCCGACGCCGACACCCACGCCGACACCGACGCCTACACCCACACCCACACCCACACCCACACCCACACCCACTCCCACTCCCACGCCGACACCGACGCCCACGCCTACGCCTACGCCTACGCCGACCAATCAGTCGCTATCGAACCTGACGGTCAACGAAGCCTTCCAGGCCGTATCGGTTGAGATTCACTTCAATGTCAACGGCAGCGGCCAAGCGACGGGAACGTCGAGCAGCATCGAAGGCTTCACCGGCGGCAATTCGGTAACCTACAACGTGGCCGCAGACAGCTTCGAAGTGTCGGTCTCACACCCGTCCATCACCTTCAATGAAACCTTCGCGCCAGCGAACATCAACTCGATCAGCAGTAATACCACCCTGACCGTGTACGAGAAGGTTAGCGGCGAGCGGGTATACATCATGCTGAAGCCGGATGATCCCGAGCTTGACCTGAGCTACGTCACCTTCGGCAACTGGACAAACGCCAACGGCAGCAACAACAGCTTGGCCAACGGCTACCTGGTCTTCGGCGTCCGTACGCCGTCAGGCTCTATGCCCCGGATCGGTTCGGCGACGTTCGACGGCCAGACGATCGGCACCCTGACCGATAGCTCCGGCACGATCTACACCATAAGCGGGTTCGGGGCGTTGACCGCCGATTTTAGCGCAGGCTCGGTGAGTGGCAACTTCACCAGCATGGCCAAGTACAACGTGCTGACCGAAACCGTGACGCCGTGGCGCGATTTCACCCTCAATTCGACCATCAGCGGCAACTCCTTCAGCGGCACTGCCGCAACCAAGGACGGCCAGCTGTCCGGCACCAACCAGGGTGGCTTCTTCGGCCCGGCGGCCGAGGAGATCGGCGGCGCCTACCGCATGACCGGCAGCGGAGAGCAGGCGACGGGCGCGTTTGTGGGTAAGCGGTAAGGGGAGCAGGCAAATGTATAGGGAACGGAAACCGACTTCTGCTTGGCTGAATACCGCGGCGCTTTTGATGGCGACCTCCTGCCTCACGCCGGTGGGTGCGTCCGCAAGCTGTGTACCCAGTCCGGCACAATCGGGTGACCTTATCGTGTGTACCGGCTCGGACACCTCTGGTGTCGGTACCGGCCTTGAAGAAAATGTAAAGCTGACGGTGAGCGATGGCGCTTCCATCGTCTATTCCGGTGACGGTTTTGCCGTGCAGATCGGCAAGAACAGCCAGGTGACTAACAGCGGTTCGATCAGCGATGCCGGGGTATTGGTGGGGGCCTTCAGCGATATTCACAACACGGTAACCGGGACTATCGAGGGCCTGACCGAAGGCCTCGTTGCCGTGGAATCCACCATTCTGAACGAAGGCACGGTTGAGTCCCCTGCAACAGCTGTTCGGATCGTCGATGCGGATTTGACCAATGACGGGACGATCTCAGCCATTGCCGGCGCTGGAGGCGTACCGATCGCCCTGGACACAATTGGTTCTACGATCAGGAACAATGGCAAGATTTACGCTGAAGGAGGCGCCTTCTCCAACGTCGTCGGGGTCTTTGCCGGGAATTTCAACGATCTGACGAACGACGGCCTGATCCATGCGAACGCCATCGGAACCGACGGAATCGCGATCGGTGTATGGGGGCCGAGTGGCCTGCAGAACATTGTCACCAACAATGACACGATCAGGGTCGATGCGCAGGGCGCCAGCACGGGCTTGTTCCTGATCGACGGGAAGGTTGTGAACAACGGCGAGCTAATCGTCGTGGGCGGTGGCGCCACCGGCATACGCACGAATTACGGCCTCGACCTCAAAAACACCGGCACGATCACCGTTTCGGGGGACGGCGGCGCTGAGGCGGTTATTGCCGGTGGTAATTCGACGGTTTTCAACAGCGGTAGCATCCTGGCGTCAGGTGGTGAAAACGACGTCGGGATCATCGGTGGCAACAACACCTCCGGCGCCTTGAGTGTCTGGAATTCCGGCACGATAGACGCGGATATCGCGATCACCGTCACCGGCGGCGATACCTCGGGTACGGCTGTAGACGTCGACAATACCGGCAAGATCCAAGGGGCAATTTTGCTGGGTGATGCCGGAGACAAGCTGGTCAACATGCCCGCCGGAAAAATCGTTGGCGACATCGTGATGGGCGACGGCAGTGACGTTGTCATCAATGCCGGCCTCATTGCCGGTGACATTTCCCTTGGAGCAGGCGACGACTTTTTCTTCAGGGACGCCGATGCCGAGCCCGACGCGGAAGGAACGGTTGATGCCGGCGAAGGCTGGGATAGCATCGGCATCTACTCCAACGATACCGAGAGTGGCGTCCTGAAGCTGTCGGGCGGTTTCGAAGCGGCAGCCGTCTATGTTGAGGACTGGGCTACGTTCACCATTGCGGAAGGCTCAGGCGATGCTGACGGGATGACCGTTTCTCTACTGGGCAGCGGTCTGGTCATCAACGATGCGGGACTTGCCGCCAAGAGCGGCTATGCAACGGTCGCCCTGAAGAGCGAAGGCCTTGAATTCCGCAACGCGAATTCAATCTCCGCCGGCAATCACGGCATCGAGACATGGAACAGAAACGTCGTCATCAATGCTGCCAACGCCGAAGTTACCTCTCTCAATTTCGCAATTGATGCCGGGGACTTCAACGACATCCTCAACGCGGGCACGCTCAAGTCGGAAACCGGGGGCATTCGTGTCGAGTTTCTCAACAGTGAAGACATGAATGGGGATGGTTACGCCGGCGTGACGAACCAGGGCTTGATCGAGGCACCGGTCGGCATTTTCGTCGCGTTGGGAACGATCGTGGGCGGAGCGACCAGCAACAATCTCGTGACGAACGGCATCGACGGCGAAATCAAGGCACATACTGGCATCTTGGTCAGTTCCAACCTCAACAAGATCATCAATCAGGGCACGATCGAAGGCGAGGCGTACGGCATTCGGATCGCCGGCAAGTCCGGTAACTGGGTTGTGAACGAGGCAGGCGGCACGGTCACTGCCGGAGATGACGGCGTCAACGTGCTCGGCGATGCTAGTATTGTCTACAATGCCGGCACAATCGCGGGTGGCAAGAATGGTGCGGAAGATGGCGGCTCACCTGACGACACCAAGGCCTTCGGCGTGAAGCTTGAAGGAACTGGCGGCCGGATCTCGAATGTTGCTGGCCAAATCTATTCCGGTACGGGTCACGGCATCTACGTCAAGGGAAACGGTGTCGTCGTCGAGAACATGTCCGATAGCATCGCGGGAGAAGGCATTGTCGACAGCACCGGGAGCCAGACCGGTATCGAAGGCCTTGACGCCATCAGGATCGAGGGAGTCGGTAACGATATTACCAACACCGGTCTCGTATATAGCGCGCGAAACGGCGTGTCGTTGGCTGGCGTCCAGAACAGCCTGGGCAACGCGGGCCTGATCGAGGCGGACACAGCTGTCTATCTGGATGGCATCGACCACACCATCACCAATGACGGCACACTGAAGGGCGCGTTCGCGGCAGTAAACAATGCGAACGGACCCATGACGCTGAAGAACAGCGGACTTATCAGCGGTGATCTGCTGCTCGGCTCATCGGGTGACACTATCGAACTGTCGACGGGTTCCCGCATCAAGGGAGATATCGTTGGCGGCAGTGGATACGACTCGATCACGGCAACGGGTGATGCGGTGCTTGATGGCAAGATCACGGGCGTCGACGCGCTCGCGGTAGAGGACGGCACGCTGATCCTTCAACTCGATGACGGATCGAGCATAACCAAGACCACCGTCAGCGGCGGTACACTGCGCCTGCAGGGAACGGTTGCGACAAGTGCGACCGTGACGGCGGACGGCGGCCTGGCCGGCATCGGCACCCTTCAGGGGAACGTGACCAACCAGGGTATCGTTACGCCGGGTGCCTTGAACGGCGTGCTGAAGATCAGTGGCAGCTATTCGCAAAGCTCGACGGGTCAGATGTTTGTCGAACTGGGTGCCGCCGGATCGAACAAGCTTGCCGTTACCGGCACCGCTGCGCTGGATGGATTACTCGTAGCCGGCCTGATCGGCCGTGATCTCGATGCGCTCGAAGGTAAATCGTACACTGTGCTCACGGCCGGTTCCGTTGTCGGTTCCTTCGATACGGCGGGGACCGTGCAGCAAGGCTTCTGGACCCTCGATGTGCAGCATAGCGGAACTGCGGTCACAGTGACTGTCACCGATGTCGATCTGACCATCGGGGCGTCGGCGCCGTTGGTCGGCTCTCTTGCCGGGACGGTCAGGACCGCCGGAGACATAGAGGTGGACCTGCCTGGGGGTGGAATCATCATAAATGGCGGCGACGCACCGCCTCTTGGGGGCGTCATTAGCGTTTTGAATGAACCGGTACAGCAATCCACCGCGCTCGATTATGACAGCCTGGGCGACTGGGAGAGCACGGCGGCGTCCTATGTGGGCGGGTTCGACGGTCTCGGCGCGCGCACGCCTGCGGGCGCCATGCCGAAGACCGGCACGGCCGCGTTCGAGGGCACCACGCAGGGCGCGTTGACCGAGACCGCCTCCGGCGCGCCCGAGGCGTTCGTGGTCGAGGGCAATGTGCTGCTCACCGCCAATTTCGCCAGCGGTCTGGTGAATGCCGACTTCACGGAGATGGAGAAGATCGACGCGGCCGGTGTTGCGTCAGCGTGGGTGGACTTCCGCGCCCGCATGTCGATCGCCGACGGCACCAGCGAGTTCGCCGGCACGGCAGGCACCGACGACGGGGTCTGGAACGGCGAGGCGCGCGGCGGCTTCTACGGCGACGAGGGCGGTATGCCGGGGCATGCCGCTGGATTGTGGTCCATGTCCAGCCCGCTCGGCCGTGCGCTGGGCGGGTTCCTGGCGAAACGGCAATGATCGCGCCGCTGCCGGCACCGTCGCGGCGCTGACATATGGGCTGGAGCGGGCATTCGCTGGCGCACATCGTGCCGGCCTTGATCGCGGTGCTGCTCGCGCCGGCCCCGGCGCATGGCGAGGATGCGGCGCCGCCCGAGACACCGCCAGCCGCCGGCGCGGGCGTCTCCGTGCCGCTCGATCGACTGCCCGAGGTGATGACACCGGCCGAGGTGGTCGAGGTGGCCAAGCGGCTGATCCTGGCGGGGCAGAACGATCCGGCGCGGCGCCTGCTGGAGCGCGTCCTGCCGCAGGCGCCCGATCCGGTCGACGTGCGGTTCCTGCTCGGCACCATCGCCGTCGCCGAGAAGCGCCATGGCGACGCGGTGAAGATCTACCGCGACATTCTCACCGAAAAACCGGGGCTCACCCGCGTGCGCCTCGAACTGGCGCGCGCCTTGTTCCTGAACGAGGAGGACGAGGCGGCCGAGCATCACTTCCACCTGGTGTTGGCGGCCCAGCCGCCCGGGCCGGTGGCCGACAACATCAACAAGTTTCTCGACGGCATCCGGGCGCGCAAGGCGTTCCGCTATACGTTCGGCGTCTCGGTCGCGCCCGACACCAACATCAACGTGGCGCCCGAGGACGAGCGCGTCGACCTGTTCGGCCTGCCGTTCATTCTCGATGAAGATGCGCGCAAGAAATCGGGCGTGGGCATGGTGGTCTCGGGCGGCGCGGAATATTCGCCCAACCTCGGCACGCGGGCCAAGCTGGAGAGCAACGTCTTCGTCCGGCATTCGGAATACAAGGGCTCCATGTTCGACGATACGCTGGTCTCGGCCGGCATCGGCCCATCGTTCCGCTGGCCGCGCACGACGATTTCGATGCAGGCGACCGGCTATTATCGCTGGTACGGCCATGCGGCGTACAACCGCAGCATCGGCGGGCAGATCAACTGGGAACAGGACATCGCCCGGCGCTGGCGCATTTCGGCCACCGTCGGCTACCAGCACGTGGATTACCTGCTGAACGACCAACTCGATGGGCCGCTCTATTCCTTCGTCGGCGCCGTCACCTATGGCCTCAGCAGCCGTTCCTATCTGCGCGGCGTGTTCGCGGTGAATTACGAGCGGGCCGACTCGGTCTCGCTGCGCAATACCGAGTGGCGCTACGGGCTGGGTTATTACCGGGAATTCGGCTGGGGCATCATCGCCTATCTGCAGCCCGAGATCACCTTCAACCCCTACAAGGGCATCCAGCCCGCGTTCAACCGGCGCCGCAACGACACCGAATTCCGGGTCGGCCTGTCGCTGATCAAGCGCGACATCAATGTGTGGGGTTTCTCGCCGGAGCTGCGCTACACCTTCGTGAAGAACCACTCCAGCATCGATTTCTACGATTACGACCGGCACCGGGTGGAGATCGGCGTCTCGCGCAGGTTCTGAGGCGCGAGCATACGGTTGTTGCCGGACTGCAACGAACCGTAAAAATTTCCATCCATGCGCCGTAACCGCCTGAATCCCATTGACGGTTGCTGATTTCCCGGCGACAAGCTTTTTTGTCGTTTTGCTCATTTTCTGCTCGGGGGCGGCATGCTCAGGAACGTTGTAAACGGAATGATTTTCGCGTCCCTGCTGGCGCTTCCCGGCTGTAGCGGCGGGGTCGTGGTAACGCCGACACCCACCCCGGTTCCCACACCGACGCCGACGCCGACGCCTACGCCTACGCCGGCACCAACACCGACGCCTACGCCGACACCAACACCGACGCCTACGCCGACCCCGACCCCGACCCCGACCCCGGCACCAACACCGACGCCGACCAACTCATCCCTGCTCGATCTGACGGTCGATCAGGCATTCGACGCAGCCTCGGTCGAAATGCATTTCGCCCGGCCGTTTGACGCCGAGGCCAGTGGAGAGGGTCTGGATGGCGGCAACACCGTCTCCTATGACGTCGGCAACGACAGCTTCAGGGTGAACGTGAACCACGGCGGGGTCGCCTTCGATCAAACGTTCGTTCCAGCGGATATCGTCGTCACGCCTGACACGACGATCACCGTCTACAGCAAATCGGGCAACATCACCCTTGCGCTCTGGAAGCCGGGACCGGACGGCCTGGGATTGGACTACACGACCTATGGCAACTGGATAGACGGAAGCAGCGGTTCGGACATCAGGACGGGCTTTGTAGTCTTCGGCATCCGCACCCCGGCCGATTCGGTTCCGACAACCGGCGCAGCGACATATACCGGGCAGACGAATGGGTATGTGGTCAACCGCGTCACGGAGCGTACGTCTCTCCTCAGCGGCGATGTCGTGCTGAGCGCCGACTTCGCGGCCGGTAAGGTGACGGGCGAACTCTACAACATGCAGGTGCGGTACAATCCCCCCGTTACAGAGGGCTGGAAGACCATCGTCATCGATGCCGCCATTGCCGGAAACACCTTTGCGGGCACCGCCCTGGAGAAGGATCTGGCGGCACCCGACCCGCTGCATGGCACGGCAAATGGCGGGTTTTTTGGCCCGGCAGCCCAGGAGATTGGCGGTAGCTGGGCAGTCAGCAGCGCCTATGAGGTCGCCATTGGCAGCTTCGCCGGCAAGAAGTAGCCGGCTCCTGCCTAGCGCCGTCCAAACGCCTGAAACGCATCCTGCGCCTGATGCAGGATCCTCAGAATGCTCACGTGATCACCCTCGGTCCGATAGAACACGACATGTTTTCCGGAGAGTCGGCTGCGAACACCCGGCCTGAGGTCATGTCTGGTCCTGCCGCGATCCGGATGACTGGCGAGATCGTGAAACACCTCGTCGAGATTGTTCAGATACAGCGCCGTCTGCGGCTTTCCCCATCGCTTCCGGCTTTGGCGATAGATGTCGCGAAGGTCGGCTTCGGCCTCGATTGTCAGTTGGAACGAGGGCACCTAATCGCCGAACTCCCGCTCCATCTCGTCGATGATCTGATCGACCGACTTGGTGCTGAAGCGGCCCGCGTCGGCATCGGCGATGCCCTTGTCGATCTCGCCGAGCAAGGCCGCATGCTGGGTCTCGATAAATTGCAGCGCCTCGAGGCCAGCGCGGACCACATCGTCCTCGGACGCGTATTGGCCGCTCCGGACCTTCTCGGCGATGAAGTCGCGCAACGCGCGCGGGAGCATCTGGTTCATGCGGCAACTCCAGTTGAGCCGCCATCATAGCACGAGCCGGCCCTAGCCGATAATATCCTTGAAGTAATCCGGGCGTCCGGCGGGCCACATCCAGCCCATCTGCGACATGCCGCCGTCGACGGTCAGCACTTCGCCGGTGATGAAATTGCCGCTGGGGCCGGCCAGATAGATCATCGCCTCGGCCACGTCCCAGGCGGTGCCGGTGCGCTTCATCGGGTTGCAATTGGCAAAGGTGGTCAGCGCCTCGTCGGAATAGACGTTGAAGCCGGTGGTCTCCACCGATCCCGGCGCCACGCAGTTCACCCTTATGCGGAACGGCGCCCATTCGGTCGAGACCGTCTTCGACATGGCGATGATGCCGGCGCGCGCGGCGCAGGTATGGCCCGACTGGGGCATGCCGCGGTTCACGGTGGCCACGTTGTTGATGATGTTGCCGCCGTGAAAGCCGGTGTCGCGCCAGCGGATCGCGGCATCCTGCATCATGTACCAGGTGCCGTTCAAATTCAGGTCGATGACCGAGCGCCAGCCCTTCTTGGTGAAGTCGATGGCGTTCTGCACGAACTGGCCGCCGGCATTGTTGATCAGGCAGTTCACCTGTCCGAAACGCGCCCAGGCGGCGTCCATCAGCGCGGCCACCTGGTCCTCGTCGCGGATGCTCATGGCATGGGTGGCGATCTGCTTGCCCAGGCGCTTGTTGATCCCGTCCGCCGTCTCGTCGAGCATCTCCTGGCGCCGGCCGCAGATCATCACCTCGCCGCCGAGGCGCGCCACCAGATAGGCCAGGGTGCGGCCCATGCCGGTGCCGCCGCCCGAGATCAGGAACACCTGGCCCTCGAGCAGATCGTTGCGGTAGACGGTGGGATGGACGGCGAGGGCGTCGTCGTCCAGGCCCCATTGCTTGAGGGCAATCTTTTCCTCGATGCTCAGGTCGCGATTCAAGGGGCGGCTACTGGTTGAGGCGGCCGAGGATCGAGACGCTGCACACGTTCCGGTTCGGGATGCCGCCGAGGTTGTGCGTCAGGCCCATGACCGGGTCCTTCAGCTGGCGCGCGCCGGCGCGGCCGTTGATCTGGGTGTAGACCTCGTAGGCCATGCGCAGGCCCGAGGCGCCGATCGGGTGGCCAAAGCACTTCAGGCCGCCGTCGATCTGGCAGGGCACCTCGCCGTCGGCGTCGTACTTGCCGTTCAGGATGTCCTTGTAGCCCTGGCCTTCCTTCGACAGGCCCAGGTCCTCCATCACCACCAGCTCGGTGATCGAGAAGCAGTCATGCACCTCGGTCAGCGAGATCTCTTTCAGCGGGTCCTTGATGCCGGCTTCGGCATAGGCGCGCTGGGCGGCCATCCGCGTCGTCATGGTGTAGGAGCCGTCCCACGAATTGTGGCTCATCTCGACGCCGTTGGAGGCGGCGAGCTGCAGCGCCTTCACCACCACCGGATTGTCGAAGCCCATCTCGCGGGCCTTCTCCGGCGTGGTGACGATGGCGCAGGCGGCGCCGTCGCTGACGCCGCAGCAGTCGAACAGGCCCAGCGGGAACGACACCATCGGCGCGTTCAGGATCTTGTCCATGTCGACGACCGACTGCAGATGCGCCTTCGGGCTCTTGGCGCCGTTCTGGTGGCTCTTCCACGACACATGCGCCATGGCGCGCTTCAGATCCTGCATGTCGACGCCGTGCTTGGCCGAATAGGCGCTGGCCATCTGGGCGAACGAGCCGGGCGCCGTGGAGTTCGGCTGCCACAGATCCTCGAACGTGCCCTTGGTGCGCTCGGGCAGGCCGCCGTAACCGGTGTCCTTCAGCTTCTCGACACCAAGCGCCATGGCGATGTCGCAGGCGCCGGCGGCGACCGCGTAGACCGCGCCGCGCAGCGCCTCGGTGCCGGTGGCGCAGAGGTTCTCGACGCGGGTCACCGGGATGTTGGGCAGGCGCAGCGCCTGCGACAGCGGGATCGCCGACTTGCCGACGTTCTGCTCGTCGAAGAACACGCCGAGCCACGCCATCTGGATGTCTTCCTTGGCGATGGCCGCGTCGGCGAGGGCCTCGGTATAGGCCTCCAGCATCAGATCGTCGGGGCTGGCGTCCCAGCGCTCGCCGAACTTGGAGCAGCCCATGCCGATGATCGCCACCTTGTCACGAATGCCAGCCATCTCAGTGTCCTTTCATCTGTCCTATGCGCTCGGTCAGCCGTCTCAGGCCGCCGGGGCCGCTTTCCAGAAATAGCGGCGGAAACCGCGCTTGTCGTCGAAGTCCTTGATGCGGAAAACCATCCGGACCTTGCTGCCGACCGAGATCGTGCCGGAATCGAAATCCGTCAGGTCCATATAGATGTTCCCGCCTTCGTTGAAACCGATATTACCATATTGCAGCGGCGGATTCGGCGAATAGGCCAGGTTGTCCTCGGTGAAGGTCTTCACCGCCGCTTCCAGGTCGGCGAACGGATGGTCGACCTGGGTGCCGATGGCCTGGCAGTTCGGGTTCACGCACACATTGCTCTTGGGGAACTGCACCGTGCCGCACTGGGTGCACTTGCCGCCCAGGAACGAGGTGATCGAATCCCGCTTGCGATAGGCCGTGCTCTGGGCGGTGCGGTTGTCGCGCTCGGCGCGGATGCCCCATTCGTAGTCGATCTGGCCGTTGAACGACAGGAAGCGCTGGTAGTTGTTGTCCTCGGCGCCCTTCGCCAGCTGGCCGGTGACGCCGGAGCGCTTCGGCAGCTGCTTCAGCGCGTCGGTGGTCTCGAAGATCAGCACGTCGGCGCCCTGGCCGAAGCCGATCACCATGATCTTCTGGCCCGGCTGCGCCTCCTCCAGCGCGTGCACCAGCATCAGCAGCGGGTGGGCGACGCCGGCCTCGCCGATCTCGCGGTTGAGGTTGCTCCGCACCGCCTCGGCCTTGACGCCGATGCGCTTGGCCTGGCGCGCGTCGAGGCCGTTCTGGGTCGCGGGCATGATGAAGTGGTCGATGTCGGCGGCCGACACACCGGCCTTGGCCAGCGCCTGCTTCGCCGCCTCGGGCACGATCAGGTCGTAGCCCATGTCGCGGATCCAGCGCTCTTCCAGATTGTAGTCATATTCGGCATTGGCCGAGCGGTAGTGGTCCACGAGGTCGCGGGCCAGCGAGTGCGAGCCGAGGAACCGGGCGATCACCTTCTCGGTGCCCAGAAGCAGCGCGGCGGCGCCGTCGCCCAGCTGCATCTCCTGGGCGCTGCCCGGCTTGGCGATGCGGTGGTCGGCGGCGAGGACCAGCGCGTTGCCGCCGGCCTTCAGCGCCTTGATCAGCGCCGTGGTGCCGGCCCGCTGGGTGGCGGTGACGTCGATGGACTCCGAATTCTCGTCCAGCGTCAGCGCCGCCAGCACGATGCCGGCATTGTGCCGGTCGGCGAAGGGCAGGGTGGTCGACGCCAGGGTGACGCTGTCGACGGTGGCGCGGTCGATGCCGGTCAGGCAGTCGCGCCCGGCCTCGACGGCCATGGTGACCGTGTCCTCGTCCCAGTTGCACATCGCCTTGGCGCCCTTGCCCATGCCCTTCAGCGCCGGGTTCATCCAGGCATTGGCGGCGGCGATGGCCGCCCGGTTCAGGCGGCGCTTGGGCAGGTACGCGCCATAGGCGGTGATGCCGACAGAGGTCATGAGGGTCGTTCCCCGTTAGAGCCGGAAGGTGGCGGTAGTGATAGCGGGGTGGGGCGCGCGGTTCAAGCAATGCTCCTTGACTCAAGCCGCATTATTAATGTCGGACGCTAACCTTGACTTAGACACATGATCTGTAAGGGCTAGGTCGATCTATGCGGTTGGGGAGAGTTGGAGGATAGAGTTTTCAGGTACAGCATCGGCCTCCCGCCGTAGCAGCGTGCGTATCGCTTCGCATGCCGGAATGAATGCGTCGTCGTATGAGAAGGCATGCCAGTCGATCTCTTCGCGGGCTCCGAGCCGGTCTTGGTGAAGCCGGTCGCGTATGGCCAACGTACGATACAGGTTTTCGCGTAATGCAAATTCGTTCGTCTCATCGTAAACGGAGCACATTGCGGACACCCAGCGCTCTCGGCTGACATACGGCCCGTCGCCGCCATCAAGCTCCTGTTGGGCAAGCCAATGTGCTGCTCCAAGGCCCTCGAGCACGGAAAATGAACCTACACAGAACTCTAGGATGAGATTCTGGAAATAGGGTTCAAAAAGTACCGGACGCTCGTTTGCGCTACGGTGGCGGTGTGGGCGGATAAGAGCGGCCTTGAGCTCAAGGCCAACGAGTAGATGCTTCAGGTTTGAGATAAGCCGGCTACGGACAGGATTGGCGAGTGTCGCAGGGATGTTGCGATGTAGCCACATTACCCAATCATTAGATTCCGAGAGTACTGCGTAGCCGTCCGGTCGCTCGTCTGATTCAATGATGAAGAACATTGGCCTTCTCCGCAATTCATCTGTGCAGCCGCCATTTATCACGTTTGGACCTGAGAGATTAGCTATCAGATCGAAGGCGTGGGCCTTGGGCGTGAAGATGCGCCGGTATCGAGAAGAACGCTTGAATCAGAAGATTTGCTAGCCTAGTGCCTGTGGCCTGGACGCCATCCGCCGCTAAACTGGATCAAATTGGCAGCAGAAATTGAGATTGCTTGCTTGGTGTAAATAATCGGGTTCCGACAGGGAGGTTTTGGCGCGCTGCCGAGCAGACTTCATTGATGTTGATACGCTTCTTTTCGTTCCATTTGTCGGGAGAGGGGCGAAATTGGGCTTTCCCTGAGGCATGGCGCTCCCACTTGACAGGGTATTTTGGGGCATCTGTATTTTTGCCAAACGCAAAGATTACGTCAGATCGCGCGCCATCGAGCTTGGCGTAGTGGAAATGGATCCCGCTCCGGTTGTGTTCCTCTCCGAGGACGATGTGTTTTTTATCGGGCTTGCCCAGTGGCAGCGTAATGAGGAACAGAATCGGAGTTTCTTCCAGGAGGATTAGTCGCTCCCAGGAAACCACATCAACATAACTCCACGACGCATTTAAGCGCTGATGGAGGTGCTCGATAACCGCATTATGTAGCTCCTCTGCGCGGAAGTGTCGCATCGCCTCGACAAGTTCCACTGGACCTCGGATGCTTATCGAATCGACTAGGCGGTTCTCGGAGCCCCGTTCCCTCTTTTGGAATTGCTGAATTGTTTTGCTCAGTTCCTGGGAGGATAAAGTCTCCCTCGCATCCGAAGACTCTTGGTGCACCTTGACCGACTCATTAAGAAGTTTCTCGGCTCGATGTAGCCATCGCCGAATTCCTTCGACCCCATACTCTTGAGTGGACAAGTTTTCAGGAATATCGCCGGCACCGAGAGTCAATAGATTTTCGGCAAGCGCTTCGTCCCGCGCGTTGTTAGATTGGATGGCATTCTGCAGCGATAAAATGATTTCGTCGATAATTGTCATATTCGCCCTCATCCTTGCGGTACCTACGATGTGAGAGGCGCGCTCATCACTTATTTTTCCGCTCGGCGCTTATACATCTTCCGTTCTTGGTTGTCGGTTAGCCGCAAGGAGGCAGGAGCCCGAGCCCCTCATATAGTACCTTCAGCTTTGACCATGCCGCATCAAGCATCGGCTTTGCTGCATCACGACTGTAACTGTAGTCGTCGTTGGTGGCATTGGTCCGCACCACGAGACACCATTCGCCTTTCACAATGGTGTGTGAGGTATTACGCCGACATTTTCGCTGGCGCTGCGCCTGCTCAATTTTTACATCGATAAGAATATCTCTGACCTTAGGCATTGTCGTTCACTCCCTTGAGGAAGTCCCTCACCCTGTCACCCAGCATGTCGAGCGCAGCCAGCGCGTCTTCGTTGTCCCCGGCAGCTGGGTTCTTCCGACTCCCTGACTTGATGCCGAGGTGCTCATTGATCGCCTTGTTCAGAAGCGACGTGACGGCCGCCCTATTGTCGCGCCCCGCGACGGACTTATCGCGTTGGCCGACTTCGCGGCCGGCAGGCGACAATTTCAGATCTTTAAGGACGCGTGCCGCAACCGAGCCCGTGCGCTCTGAAAGCCGCTTTCGCGCCGACACCCGGCGCGCCTGTGGCTGCACAGGAATATCGTTTGCGGAGTAAACGCTCAACATTTCCTGCTGCCTTGAGCGCAGAGTTTCTCGGAGCTTGTCCTTACCGATAAGGTCGCGGAGCCGTAAGCCGGCACCGATTTCAAGATCCAGCATTTCGTCCAATACGCGATCGTCCTCCGGGTCGAGAAACGATTTGTTGATGAAGGAGCCGACAATCTCGTTGTCCACCAGCATCCCGACATCAAAGCGTCGAGGTTCGCCCGAACCGTCGCTGTCGCCGTTGTCATCTTCGGCTTCAAGCCATTTCTTGACCATTGCCTGGTCATCGAAATCTAATTCTCGGAAGTCGTCCCAGTGGGTGTCGGTGTTCAATCCGACGTGCGAAACCACAAAGGCATGGTTGTCGGGATGGTCTGGTTTCGCTTCGTGAATGACACGCATTACCCGGCCGGCGAACTGGATGTACGGCGATAGGCTCGCAAAAGGACGAAATATGGCTGCAACGCTCAGCGGCGGATGGTCGAAACCCTCACCAAGCATCTGCACTTGAACAATGCAGTCGAGTTTGCCGCTGCGCAGGCTCGCCAGAACGGCATCTTGCTTGTCCCGATCCATCTCCCCATAGATTTCAGCGGCCTTCAGGCCACGTTCCTCATAGAGCCCGCGTACTTGTCGGGCATGGTCAACGGAACAGGCGACGGCAATCACCTGATGGTGAAAGCCGGTGCGATCCCGCAACTCGTGTAGATATTTAATACTAGCGTCCACGATGTGGCGATTGCACTCTGGCGCCAAGGCAACCCCTCGGCGAAACCACGCATGTTCTCGTAGGGCAAGCACCTCTTCCAGAGTGTGCCTCTTCGTATCGTCGCGGTACGTGAACGATAGCTCCGAGGGTGCGAAATTACGGGAGTGGATCTGCTTAATGTACCCCTTCACCATCGCCCGGGTGAATGGGTAGCGGTAAATGACTTTGCCGACGGGCCGCGTTCCATCGCTTCGGAACGGAGTTGCGGTGAGGCTCACGACTTTGGCATTTGGGAAGCGATCGAACACTTTCGTCCAACTCGGGGCTACATTGTGGTGCCCCTCGTCGATCATGATTATGTCGAAGTAGTTCGGCGGAAACTGTGGAAGCCAGCGATCCGCCGAACTCGCCAGTTGATGAATGTTCGTTACCACGAACTGACTCGCGTTGCAGTCATGCAGATTGGCGTCTACGCCATCGAGAACGGCACGAAATGGTCCCGCAGAGAAATCGTGAAGTGCACCGGTTCGCCGCCAGAAGTTCTTTGGATTGCCGATATCGAGCGCTTCGGCGACACCTGAGCGGATCGTTAGATTTGGCGTGATGACAAGCGCGCGGCCCTTGGCGATGCCAAAAGGTAAGGTTGCAATAACGCCTGTTTTTCCGCAACCGACCGGAATTTGCAGAATGACCGGCTCATTAGAGGCGTCGAAGTGAGTGCGAACCGCGCGGTGGGCGTCTTGCTGCGGTTCGCGAACCTTGGGGTTTGCCTCAATATCCGCTGTCAGCGTCTGAAACATATGGCCCGGTTGGTCGGCTGCCTGCTCGGCGCGACGATATTCAAGCCGAAAAGGCTCAAGATCGGGTCTTCGATAAAAGCGGTATCCGCTTCCCGGGCGGCGTACCGGCTTTAGACGCCCGGAGGCGTCCCACCGCCGTAATGTGTCTTTGGAGACGCCAACGTAATCGGCAGCCTCCGCAAGAGTCAGAAAATCTGGCGCATCATTCTGTGACATGGAGCAACCTTATGCAACGTTGTGCAGAAGGTCAACTGCTGAATCTGGGGTTGCCAATGCATTCTTTACTGCTTGGCCACGTTACCTCTCACCCAACGGGCGCCAACGCTGCAATCGCCCGAACGCTTTCCTCCCGCTGCGTCCCGCTCGTCCCGAACAGATACGTCTCTCCCGTCGGCCCATTCGGCCCATGCGCGACCACGTTCAGCACGGCCTGGGCCAGGTCCTCCGGCTTCATCGCGATGGCGGCGAGGTCGGGGGCTTCGCCGCGCAGCATGGGGGTGTCGGTGGCGCCGAAGCACAGGCCGTTGACGCGGATGTTGTCGGGCTTCAGCTCGGCGGCCAGCACCGCCGTCAGGCGCCATTGGGCGAACTTGGCGCAGTCGTAGCCCAGGCCGCGGCGGCCGGTGAGGTAATGGCCTTCCTTCACATGCTCGGTGATCAGGTTGACGATGTTGCCGCCGCCCGCCGCGCGCAGGGCCGGGGCCACGGCGCTGGAGCAGTTGAAGCTGCCCAGGGTGCAGGAACTGATGGCCTGCTCGAACTGGGCGGTCTGGCTGTCATAGGTGCCTTCGCGCAGCGACGAATTGTCCCAGAAGGCCGCGTTGTTGACCAGAAGGTCGATCCGGGTAAAGCGGCTCAGGACCAGATCCATGGCCTGGCGCACCTGGTGCCGGTCGCCCACGTCGCAGGCCACCGGCAGGCACTCGCCGCCCGCGTCGCGCACGAGGCGGGCGGTTTGCGTGTTGTTCTCGCCGTCGATATCCAGCGCCGCGACCCTGGCGCCCTGCTGCGCCAGGGCGAGGCACAGGCCGCGCCCGATCCCGATGGCGGAACCTGTCACGACGGCAATTTTGCCGGTCAGCATGATCCGTTCTCCTGCCGGATTTCCGGCGACAGCGTCCGCGCAGGAACCAGGCATTTCCTCTCGCCTGCGCGGGGTGGGAACACGGTCCCGCATGCAAGCCTATCCGGTATTGTGCCGCAGTTGAAGCACGCGCCGCTTGCCTGAAGGCTGGCGCGGGCCGGTCCCTTGCGCTACGTTCCCACCCGAAAACATTCATTCATGACGGGGAGAGACCGATGAGCGTTGCCGAGGACATTCTTGAAATCCAGATGTTGCCCCAGCGTTATGCCGATGCGGTGATGCGCCACAATGCCGACGACTGGGCCGCCACCTGGGCCAAGGACGGCGAGTGGTATCTGCGCGAGGAGCCGGTGCGCGGGCGCGACGAGATCCGCAAGGTGTGGGAAGGGGCCATGGCCGGTTTCCCGTTCGCGGTGTTCCTGGTCCAGCCGGCGATCGTCGACGTGAACGGCGACACGGCCACCTGCCGCTCCTATGTCACCGAAATCCTGGGCACCAATGACGGCACCTCGTTCCGCGTCTATGGCTGCTACAACGACGAAGTGGTGCGCGAGGACGGCAAGTGGAAGTTCAAGTCGCGCCGCTATGCCCGGCTCTATCAGGGGCCGGTCGACCTGAGCGGCGAGAAATTCGACTACAGCTGATTTGACCGGCGCAAGCGCCAAACCAGCGTGATTGAATACACGCCCGAAGGCTTCTAGCATCGGGCGTGTATTTGCCTCCGATCAACGGGGAGAAGGGGCCATGAGCCGCATCCTGTTCCGCAACGCCAATCTGCTCGACGGCGACAATCCGTCGCGGCCGAACGCCACCATCGTCGTCGAGGGCGAGCGCATCACCGAGGTATCCTCGGGCGCGGTAACGCCGCGCGCCGGCGACAATGTCGTCGACCTGCAGGGCATGACCCTGATGCCGGGCATGGTCAGCGGCCATTACCACGCCGCCTACAGCATCGGCGGCGAGCACAAGGCGGGCATGGACGCGCCGGCCACCAAGCAGGCGGTATGGGCGATCTCCAATGTCCAGAAGGCGCTGCGCGCCGGCTATACCAGCGTGGTGGGCGCAGGCACCTTCCACGACATCGACGGCCGGCTGGCCGAGGCGATCGACGCCGGTCTGGTGACCGGGCCGCGGCTGATCCCGTCGAGCCGGGCATTGTCGCCCAAGGTGACCGAGGACGAGCCGGCCGAGGGCGTGCCGTGGCTGAAATGCTGGGGCCCGGACGATTTCCGCGACGCCACGATCCGCGAGATCGAGCGCGGCGCCAGGATCGTCAAGCTGTTCGCCGCGGCGGGCCATGCCATGCGCAGCTGCCGCGAAATGACCTTCGAGGAACTCAAGGCGGCCTCCGACGCGGCCCATGAGCGCGGCGCGCGGACGCGGGCGCATGTCTGCGGCACCGCCCAGGTGATGAAGTGCATCGAGGCCGGCGTCGACATCATCGACCATGCCGACTGGATGGACGACGACGTCATCGACGCGCTGATCGCCACCAACAAGTTCGTGCTGCCCAGCATGTACACGCCGTGGCTGTCGTCGGCCGATCCGAGCCTGGACGGCGCCGAGTATTACGATGCGGAAGATTTCGAATATATGCGGGCCAAGGTGCCGGTCGCCAATGCGCGCGGCGTGAAGTTCGTGCCCGGCGACGATTACGGCTTCTTCGACATGGCGCCGCACGGCGACTATTCGAAGGAACTGGCGTGCTATGTGGAGCAGGTGGGCATCAGCCCGCTGGACGCGATCCGCTGGGCCACCAAGTTCGGCGGCGAGATGACCGGCATCCCGGACCTTGGCACCATCGAGGCCGGCAAGCTGGCCGACATGGTGATCGTCGACGGCGACCCGTCGGTGGACATCAGGATCCTGCAGGACCAGGCGCGCATCATCGCCGTGATCAAGGGCGGCGAGGTGGTCAGCGGCGCCCTGCCGGTGACGCAGCGGGCGATGGCGGCCGAGTAGCTATTCGGCCGCCTGCCGGGCGTCCTCGCGCCACGGACCCATCATGGGCTCGATCATCAGTGCCTCGGACACGGCGATTCCGGCGGCGCGGATGCGGCGGTCCAGTTCCTCGTGCCAGTGATAGATGCGGCGCTCCTGATAGCTCAGCAGCACGCCCTTGAAGCCGGGCGATTCCGTCGAATTCTGGATGTAGGGCGCGAACTGGGTGTCCTCGAACAGGATGCGGTCGAAATTGGCGATCCGGGTGTGCCACACCTCCGGGATCGGCCCGTCGCCCCAATCGGGCGAGAACCAGTGACATTCCACCCGCATGGTGTTCGGCCCGGTCGGCCAGAAGGTGAGGATCGGCACGCCCGAGGCATGGGGCGGCGAGATCAGGTTCGGGAACACGTTGAACGACAGGTTGTGGATGCGCGGCACGTCGGTCACCGTGTCCATGTGCTTCAGGCCGACGGTGCCCGGGTCGCGCCAGCCTTCGCGGCGGTTGGGCGTGCACATCAGCGAGTGGCCGTTCTCCCACAGCATGATCGCCGTGCCGCGCGAATCGATGAACCGGTCGACGGTGTGCTGGTGGATCGACTTGACGTGATAGGTCTCGAGGAAGGCGTCCATCATCACCTTGATGTTGCAGGCGATGTCGAAGCCGTGCTTCTCGACGAAGCGCATCCTGTCGGGCTGGAACTGCATCAGCTGGGGCACCAGCGGGCCGAGATAGTCCAGCAGCGGCTCGATCTCCGGGTCCTCGCTGACGAACACCCATTTACCGAGCTGTTCGCACCGCACCGGGATCAGCGACCGGCACGACATGTCCAGGTCGACGAAGTCGCGCTTGTCGCGCATGTTCAGCAGCTCGCCCTGCAGGTTGTAGGTCCAGCCGTGATAGGAGCAGACCAGCCCGCGGGCGTTGCCGCCGTCGTCCATCACCACGGGCGCGCCGCGGTGGCGGCAGGTGTTGTAGAAGGCGCGGATCACGCCGTCCTCGCCGCGCACGATCAGGATCGGCGAGCCGGTGTTCTTCCACAGCATGTAGTCGCCCGGATTGGCCAGCTCGTCGGCGTGGCAGGCATAGAGCCAGCTGCGCTTCCACAGCGCCTGCCATTCGGCCTCGATGAACGCCGGATCGGTGTAGCGGCCACCGGGAATCTCGGGCAGGGCCGGGAAGCCGTCAGGCGGCCCGCCGCGGCCCTTTTCATAGTCCATGGCACGGATCAGGCGCCGGTTCAGCGCCTCGATCGCGTCGAGATCCAGTTGCATGTTCGACATGGAACGCCTTCCTTGGCCGCGCTCAACCCTGCGGCGCGAGCCCTAGCATAAGGATGGCCCGCTCTCCAACCGAAACAAACATTTTTGTTGGTTTCTTGGCTATTCGCCGACGAAGTTCAGCTCGATCTTCACGCCGTCGGGATCGTCGATGTAGAGCTGCTTGATCTTGAAGTCGGCGACGATGTTCTGGCCCGGCTCGTAGCCGGCCTTCACCAGCCGCTCCTTGACCTCGTCGAAGCCTTTGCAGCGGAAGGCGATGTGGTCGATCGGCCCGCTGGTGCCGCCGCGCGCATTGTCGAGCGCCATGATGTGCACCACCGGTCGGCCTTCCAGATACATCCACGCGCCGGGAAAGCCGAAATCGGGCCTGGGGCCGTTCTCCATGCCCAGCACCTCGCTGTAGAAGCGGATGCAGTCGTCGAGATGCCGCGTGTTGAGCGTCACGTGATCGAGCAGTTCAACGTTCATATGCCTTCTCCCCTTGCGTCCCGCCATTCTAGCCGGTGCGGGGGGCGGCGCCATCATTAAGTCGGCGCCGCCGGGGACGCGGCCTCAGATGATCCGCTTTGCCCGCAGGTCGGCGATCTGCGCGTCGCCATAGCCCAGCTCGTGCATGATCTCGTCGGTATGCTGGCCCAGGGTGGGGGCGCTTTCAGCCATTACGCCGGGCGTCTTCGACAGCCGGAACGGCGGGCCGGCGACCGGGGCGGTGATATCGTGGCCGCGCACCTTCATGGGGAACAGGTCGCCCATGGCCTGGACCTGCGGGTCGGCCAGCGCCTGGGACGGCGTCAGCACCGGGCCGGCCGGCACGCCGAATTCCTCGCAGGCGGCCATGGCTTCGTCGGTGGTGCGCTCGGCACACCACTGTGCCATGCGCGCGCCGATCACCGTGCCGTTGTCGCCGCGGGTCTGGTCGGACTGGAAGCGAGGGTCGTTCACCCACTTTTCCTCCTCGCCGATCATCCGGGCCCAGCGGGCGAACAGGGCGTCGCCGACGGTGTGGGTGAGGATGTGGCCGTCCTTCGTCTTGTAGATGTCCGACGGGGCCGAGGTCTGCACCCGGTTGGCGCTGGGCTGGCGGTTGATGTTCAGGACTGCCTGCTCCATCAGCAGGCCGCTCATCAGCGTCAGGCCGGTGCGCAGCAGCGCGCCGCCGACCTCCTGGCCTTCGCCGGTCGCCCTGTGATGCATGATCGCCGCCAGGGTGCCGAAGGCGCTGGACAGGGCCGTGCCGAAATCCACCCAGGGCGCGTTGGATTTCACCGGGTTGCCGATGGTGCCGGTGAACCACGCCGCGCCGGACATCACCTGGCCGATGCCGTCGAAGCCGCCGCGGTTGGCATAGGGGCCGGTCGGGCCGAAGGTCGAGATGCTGGTCAGGATGATGTCCGGCTTGATCTGCACCAGGGAGTCGTAATCCAGGCCCAGCGACTTCATCGCCGGCATGGGCAGGTTGGCGATGACCACGTCGGCGGTCCGGACCAGCTGCTTGACGATCTCGCGGCCCTCGGGCTTGGCCGGATTGAGGGTCACCGATTTCTTGTTCACGCCGATCTGCATGAACATGCTGCCATTGCCTTCCGAGCCGTCCTCGTTCCAGTACAGCGGATAGACATAGCGGTCCTCGCCGCCGTCGATCTTCTCCACCCGGATCACCTCGGCGCCCAGATAGCCCAGCATGGTGGCGCAGTACGGTCCCGCGATGTAGCGGCCGAAATCCAGCACCCGTACACCGTCCAGCACTCCCGGCATGTCGTTCTCCCCCACTCGGAAATTTCGTCGCCGCACTATGCAAGAAGCCCGTAGGCTAGGGCCAGCACGAATCGAAACAGGATTGACCATGCCCCTCTACGCCATTGGAGACCACCAGCCCACGCTCGAAAGCGACGATATCTGGGTGGCGCCGAGCGCCGACGTCATGGGACGGGTGGTGCTGAAGAAGGGCGCCAGTGTCTGGTTCAACGCGACCATACGGGGCGACGACAACGTCATCACCATCGGCGAGGACAGCAACGTCCAGGACGGCGCCGTGCTGCACGCCGATCCAGGTTTCCCCTGCACCATCGGGCGCAACGTCACCATCGGCCATCAGGCCATGGTTCATGGTTGCACCATCGGCGACAACACCCTGATCGGCATCGGCTCGGTCATTCTCGACGGCGCGAAGATCGGCAGCAATGTGCTGATCGGCGCGAACACGCTGATCGGCAACAACAAGGAAATCCCGGACGGGGTGCTGGTGCTCGGCGCGCCCGGCAGGATCGTCCGGGAACTGACCGAGGCCGATATCCGCCAGCTGGAAAAATCCGGCCAGGGCTACGCCGCCAAGGGGCGCATGTACCGCGAGAAGCTCAAGCCCGTCGGTTAGGCCTCTCCGGGTGCGGCTGTTCACGCTGCTGGCGCCGGGGGTTCCGGTCATGCGCGCGGCGCGCCGCACCTTGGCGCCGTGGGACAACCTGACCTGTTCCGGTCCGTTGCCGCACGATCCTTATGCAGGATCACGCAGTCCGGCGGATATTTGCAGCGATAGCGGATCGCTGTACGACGAGGCGCGCGGCCTGGGGCTGACCTATTCGCTGCACCGGCCCGCGCGGCCCGATGGCCTGCTTCCGGTGGTGATCTACTCGGCGCCGATGAATTGGGGCGGCCGGTTTCCGGCGACACCCTCGGCGTACTACATCGCCGAGCACCTGGCGCGCGCGGGATATCTGGCGGTCAACATCCGCTCAACCGACAGCGACCGGTTCGTCCTGCCGCAGGACATCGCCACCGTTCCCGATCCACGAACCTATATCCGCGACGCCATCCGCGATCCGGAAAGGCCGCGTAACCGCTTCCTCGATATGGGTTTCCTGCTCGACAAGATGCTTGGCTGGAACAGCACCGGGGCACTTGCCGGACACATCGACGGCGAGCGGATCGGCATTTGCGGTCATTCCTTCGGCGCCAGGACCGCCATGGCGCTGATCGGAGAGCGCATCGGCCCGGCGCGCCTGTCGTACCGGGACGCCAGGCTGAAGGCTGCCATGGTCTATAGCCTCGGGCCATCGGTGGCGCCGGGGAATCTGGCGCCGGTCTATGGCGATGTCCGCGTGCCCGTATGCTTCATGGGAGGAAGCCGGGATTTTTCTTGGGACACGCCGGCGCCGCCTGCGGACCGGGTGCGGCCGTATTATTGGACCAACGCTCCGGTGCAGTACAAAATCGTGCTGAAAGGGGCCGATCACCTGACCTTTCCCGGCGGACGGGCCGAAACCGGCGTGGCGAACAGGCGCGAGCTGCGCAATCTCCAGTTCATCCGGTCCATATCCCTCGCATTCTGGGACGCCCATCTGCGCGGTGATGCAGGCGCGCTGGACTGGCTTCGCAGCGGCCTGGGCGATGCGTTGCGCGGCAACGGCCGCGGCGAGTTCCGGTTGGGCAGCGAGGCAGAGTCTTCTAAACGACTTTCATAAAGTTCTGCAAGTCATTGCAAAAAAATACAGGTTTCTCCAGTGCTGCGAAGTGTCCTCCGCTGGTCGGCGCGCTCAGATACGCCACGTTCGCATAGCCCTTTTCCAGGTATGAGCGCGGCGGCATGGGCGCCAGTTCGCCCGGATAGTCGGCGAATCCGGCGGGGACCATCACCCGCCGACCTTGCGGCATCACCGAATTGCCGCTGTCGCGCACCGCCCGGTATTGCCAGGCCGCCGTGTTGAAGCTGCGGCTGGTCAGATAGATCATCACATTGGTCAGAATCTGGTTCCTGGAAAACACCGGATCGTCGCTGCCGGTGCCCGTGCGGTCGCCCCAGGCCTGCATCTTCTCGGTGATCCACGCGGCGATGCCGACCGGGCTGTCCATCATGGCGTAGGACAGGGACTGAGGCTTGGTGGATTGCAGCACCATGTAGCCGAAGCGGCCGTCGCCGCGGCGCGCGGCCTCGCGGGCCCAGTCCTTCTCCTCGCGTGTTTCCAGCCGGGCGACGCCCACGCCGAAGATGTTGCGGAAATCGCCGCCGGGGCGCAGGCCGAACATGTTCATGTGGATGGCCTTGCAGGCGCCGCCCTTGTCGGCGCCGAAGTCGAAGCCCATCCAGGCGGCGATCGAACTGCCCCAGTCGCCGCCCTGCGCCACGTAGGAGCCGTAGCCCAGGACATCGGTCATCAGGCCGTTCATATAACGGGCCTGCTCACGAGGGTCGACCGGGGCAGGCGGCTTGCCCGAATAGCCGTAACCGATGAGCGACGGCACGATCACGTCGCAGCCGTCTTCGGCGTCGCCGCCGAAGCGCTCAGGATGGGCGAGCCGCTCGACGCACTCCAGGAACTCGACGTACGAGCCCGGCCAACCATGAAGCAGTATCAATGGGGTAGGGGAAGACCCTGAACCTTTTTCATGGATGAAGTGGATCGGCCGGCCGTCCACTTCTGCCACGAACTGGGTAAACCGATTGAGGCTTGCCTCAGCCCTGCGCCAGTCGAACCCGTCCAGCCAGTAGGCACACAGCGCCCGCATATAGCGGCCGTTGGCGCCGTACTGCCATTGGGCATCGTCCGGTTCCTCGAACCATTCATAGGCCCGGACGCGGGCCATGATCCGTTCGATGTCATGATCGGGGATATCCACGGTGAAGCGCTGCAAACAAACCTCGTCATCCCCGCGCAGGCGGGACTCCAGAAGGGGAAGGGGCGCGGCTCGTCGTCGAATGCTCCGGCCCTGCGAAGAACCGGGTGCCCGCCTGCGCGGGAATGACGAGCAATATCAAAAGTCTATCCCCACTTTTTCAAAAACTCTCGCAAGTCCTCGAGGAAGATTTCCGGTTGCTCGAACGCGGCGAAGTGACCGCCTTTTGGCTGGTCCTTCCAGTGCACCACGTTGTAGCCCTTTTCGGCGTAGGACCGGGGCGGCACCGGCGCGATCTCGCGCGGATAGGACGCGACACCGGTCGGCACCTCGCAGCGCTGGCCGGGCGGGAAGGCGAAGCCGCCTTCGGTGCCTACGCCGTAATACTGCCAGGCTGCCGTGTTGAACCGGCGCGTCACCACATAGAGCATGATGTTCGTCAGCAGCTTGTCCTTGCTGTAGACGTTCTCGATGTGGCCGCCTTCCTTACCCTCGTTGGACAGGTCCGACCAGGTGTGGAACTTTTCGGTCAGCCAGGCAGCCACGCCCACAGGGCTGTCCATCATGGCATAGGACAGGGACTGGGGCTTGGTGCCCTGGACCATGAAATAGCCGCGCTCGACGGCCATCCGGGCCTCGGCCCGGGCCGCCCATTCCTTTTCTTCCGGTGTCTCGGGCGCCAGCGCCAGGCCCGCGATACCGGCGGGCGCATTGCCGCCGGGCCGCACGCCGATCAGATTCATGTGGATGGACTTGACCGCGCCGCCCTTGTCGGCGCCGTGATCGAATCCCAGCCAGCCGGCAATCAGGGCGCCCCAGTCGCCGCCCTGGACGACATAGGACGTGTACCCCAGCACCCCGGTCATCAGCCCATTCATGAAGACCGCCTGGGCGCGGGGGCCGATGGGCCTGGGCGGCGGGCCTGAGAACCCGTAGCCGACGAGCGATGGAATGATGACGTCGCGCCCGTCCTCGGCCTTGCCGCCGAACCGTTCCGGATGGGCGAGGGGGCCTGTCAGGTGGAGCAGCTCGAAATACGAGCCTGGCCAGCCATGCAGCAGGATGATGGGCAGGTTATCGGGATTCGAGCCCTTCTCGTGGACGAAATGGATGTCGATGCCGTCCACACTGGCAGTGAATTGCGGCCATTCGTTCAACCTGGCTTCGGCCTGGCGCCAGTCGTATTCGTTCAGCCAGTAGTCGGTCAGCTCGCGCAGATAGGCTTGGTTGCAGCCATATTTCCAGCCGGCGTCGACCGGCTCCTCGAACCACTCATATTCACGGATGCGGCGCTTGATACGGTCCAGTTCATAATCCGGGATATCGACCCGGAACGGCGTTACGGCACTCACCAATTTTCCTCCCCAGGAAAGTCTCGTCAGGAGGCAATCATGCCGCCATCCACGTGCAGAGCGCCACCCGTCATGTAGGAGGATTTGCTCGAAAGCAGGAATACGACGCCGTCGCCGATCTCCTCGGGCGAGGCGAGGCGCTTCATCGGCACCACCTGGGCGAACACCTCGTCATTGCCGCCGGTGGCGGCATCCATGGGCGGCGTCTTGGTGTTGCCGGGGCAGATCACGTTCACCCGGATGTTCTTGTCGGCATATTCGAGGCCGGCGCACTTGGTCAGCCCCATGATCGCGTGCTTGGCCGCCGTGTACCAATTCAGGCCGGGCATCGCCTTCACACCGTAGATCGAGGCATTGTTGACGATGGCGCCGCCGCCGGCGCGCACCATGGCGGCCAGCTCGTATTTCATGCAGTAGAACGTGCCCTTGTAGTTCAGGTCGGTGCCCCGGTTGAATTCGTCCAGGCTCATCTCGTGGATCGGCACCAGGGTTTCATGGAACATGCCCGAATTGTTGAAGGCCAGATCCAGCCGGCCGAATTCCTTCTCCGCCCGGGCAACCAGCGCCTCGCACTGCTCGGCGACCGAGGTATCGGTGCGGTGGAACAGCGCCTTGCCGCCCGCCTGCTGGATTTCATGGCAGACCGCTTCGCCCTTGTCGGCCGAGCGGTTGCCGATGACCACGGTGGCGCCTTCGCGGCCCATGGCGATCGCCGCGGCGCGGCCGATGCCGCTGCCGCCGCCGGTGACGATGGCAATCTTGTTCTCGAGCAGCATGGCAGGATCTCCCGTTTGTTCCATTGACGCGGATTCCGCCAACCTTAGCAGGATTCACGGGAACGCCGGAAGAAGCGCGATGGCAAATAATCAGGCCTGCAGTTTTTGATTCTGGTGACCCCGTGCTCGCCGTGCTAAGGCACGCACCGCTCTAATTCCCTCTCCAGAAATTCAGGGCGCCCAATTTTTCCGGCCCGCAACCGGGCAGGCGGCAACAGGCAGAGCGTGATCAAGACAGGCAAATCGTCGGGCAGGTGGTTGACCGTGCAGCTGGTCGCCGTTTCGGCGCTCGGACCGTTCGGCATGCACCTGATCATCCCGGCCATCGCCCCGATCAAGGAATATTTTGACATTCCCGCCTCGACCGCCGCGCTGCTGGTCAGCGCGACATTGGGCGGCATCGCCATCTCCACCCTGTTTTTCGGTCTGCTCGCCGACCGTTTCGGCAGGCGGCCCATGCTGATCGTTGGCGTCATCTGTTTCGTCATCGGCAGCCTGATGGGCACGTTCGGCGAAACCGCGGGTATGGTGATCGCGGGCCGGGTGGTGCAGGGCATCGGCGGTTCGGCGGGCATCGTCATCTCCCGCGCGGTGATCCGCGACCTTCACAGTCACGAGAAGGCCACCAGCATTCTCGCCTATCTGACCATGATCGTGATGATCGCGCCGATCATGGCGCCGGCATTCTCCGGCTTTCTGGTGCACAGCTTTGGCTGGCGCATGGTTTTCGAGGTTTCGGGCGGCCTGGGTTTCATGGTGCTGACGTGGCTCGCGTTCCGGTTCCCCGAGACCCTGAAGGATCCGGTCCCGCTGCCCGACTTCATCTCGCTGGTGCGCGCCTATCTCAGCGTGCTGCGATCGCCGGCCTTCGTGCTCTACACCCTGTCCGGCTCGTTCATCATGGTGTCGTTCTTCGGCATGATGAGCGGCGTGCCCTATGTGGCTGAGGAAGCCTGGAATATCGCGCCGGACCAGCTGGGATTCTATCTGGGCGCGGGCGGCCTGGGGATGATGGCGAGCGCATTCATCACCGCCCGTGTCGCCGAAACCTTCGACCACGACACTCTGCTGATGATCGGCTTCGCGGTCATCGGCGTCGGCGTCACGTCGTCGGTCGTGCTGTTCGGGGTGGGAATCAACCATCCGCTGTGCCTGTTCGGCCCGGCTGTGATCAACGGTTTCGGCGCGGGATTTGTGCTGCCCACGTCGACGTCGCGCGCCCTGTCGGCATCGCCGCGCATGACCGGCACTGCCGCCGGCATGATGACCTTCCTGCAATTCACCTTCGGCACCATCGCCGCGCAGGCGCAGGGCGCCTTCGATCATTCCACGGTGTGGCCGGTTCTGGGGTTCATCGTCGTCGGCAATGGCGTGTCGGCGATTTTCGCATTCTGGGCTATTGCGAGCCGCAAGCGTCTCAGCGCATCCTGACAACAGCGTCAAGGCTGGCTTGCCTTGAGTCGCGTCAGCGGTTATGTCATCCGCAAAATCGTTATCGGAGAAGCATGATGTCCGAAGGGACCTACTATCCCGTCGCCAAGACGGCCGACATCGACCAGGGCAAGTGCAAGGCCTTCCAGATCGAAGGCCATGATGTCCTGATCGCGCGCACCAAAACCGACGACTTCTACGCGGTCGAGAATCTGTGCTCGCATGCCGATGCCACGCTGGAAGGCGGCCGCATCCGCGGCAATCACATCATGTGTCCGCTTCACGGCGCCCGCTTCAGCCTGGTGGACGGCAGCTTCGGCCCGCCGGCCTGGGCGCCGATCAAGACCTATACGATCCGCGTCGAGGGCGACCAGATCGAGGTGCTGATCACCGGCCCGCTGGAAAAGAAGGCGCGCGGCGCCATGGGGATGTTCTAGCCCTTCCGGCCGCCCTACCAGGGAACCGGGTTTCCGTCCCATCCGATGAAACGTCCCGTCGTCGCCAGGGATGCCGTGGCGATCACCTGCCTGAGGCCGGCGATGCTCTCGGCCGGTTTCAGGGGCGCAGACTCGCCGCCCATCCCGGTTTCCACCCATCCCGGATGCAGCGACATCACGGTGATGCCCTGACCGCGCAGTTCCAGCGCCAGGGTACTCATGAGAAAGTTCGCGGCGGCCTTGGTCGAGCCATAGGCGAGGTGTCCGCCCGCCGGATCGCCGATCGATGCCATTGAACTCGAGACCGTGAACACTTTTTTCTGGTCCGATCTGGCCACATTGCCGATGAACGCCTCGATCATGCGCAGCGGCGCCATAGTGTTGATGGCAAAGGTATGTTGCCAGCTGTCATAATCCATGCTGCCGAGCGCCTGCGCCTGCATGCCGCCCTCGGCAAAGCCGATCAGGCCATAGGTGCCGGCGTTGTTGACCAGCACGTCGATGGGATCGTCTGCCAGATCGGCGGCCAGCGCGCGGATCGAATCCGGATCGCCGATGGACAGGGCGTGGACGCTGATCCGGCCGTTTGACCCTCCGGCAAGCGTACGCAGGTCGGCCGCCATGCCCGGATCGCGGCAGCAGGCGTAGACCCGCCAGCCGTCTGCCGCGTATTGCCGGACGAATTCGAGGCCAAGACCCCTGTTCGCGCCTGTCACCAGAATACTCGGCATGCGCAATCCTCCCCGATATTGCCAGCCGGCATCATAGCGCAGGCGTGTCCGGCCGTCGCGCGCGGCGACTTGCTGCATCGGGGCCAACGACCGTATATTGGTGCGACGCCCGGCAGCAGCGCGGGGACGCCAACCGGGCCTGTGCGGCAAGCCGAGAAGTGGACCGACGATGACCGTGATGGATACGGGCAACACGCTGACCATCGACGCCCGTGTCGATGAATTGTACAGCCCCGCCTTCTGGCACGCCCATTTCCCGAAGCTGAGCATCAACAGCCATCTCCAGGCCTGGGACAGGGATACCGGCGTGCTGCCGTCCGACACGCGCCGCCTGCATACCGAGCGGATGCTGGAGGAGGGCTACTTTCAGGAGCGCAACGAGACCTTCGCCAGATATGCCCCGCTGCTGGCCGAGGCGGTGTTCACGTGCAACACGCTGGATATTCCGCCGGCCTTCATCTTCCTGTTCGATGAAACCTGGAAGTGCTTCTATTCGTTGAATCCGATGCTCACCCATTTCCTGGGCAAGGACTACACCGTCCTGCCGGATTTCTGGACCTGGCATGTGGACCCGGCGCAGGGCGAAGCCGGCTGGCGGCCGCACCGCGACAAGGGCCGCCAGGCGCTGGGGCCCAACAACGTCCCGCTGTCGTTGACCGTCTGGGCGCCGCTGACCGAGGCGCATCCGCAGAACGGCTGCATGTACATCCTGCCCGCCAATCTCGATCCGGTATACGGCACCGAGCGCGAGAAGGAATGGAAGGTGGATCTCCCCAGCGTGCGGGCGATGCCCGGCCAGCCCGGCGATTATTTCTGCTGGAACCAGGCGGTGCTGCATTGGGGTAGCCGCACCACGCGCTTTGCCCGGCATCCGCGTCTCAGCATGGCGCTGGAGTTCCAGCGCGGCGACATGAAGCCGTTCAATACGCCTCTGATTCCGCCGTTCACCAATCTGAGATTCGAGGACCGGCTGAAACTCGTGGGCAAACAGATACTGCAGTACAAGCACATGTATCCGCTGGCGGCCCGGTTCGAGCAGCTGGCCCAGCGCCTCGTCGCCTAGCATCGCCGCAAGAACGTTTGCATCTGTCGGGCGCGTGCCTATAGTGCGCGAAAATCCGCGACTGCAGAAGAGCCATCCGACATGGACCTGACCTATACGGGCGAGGATCTCGCGTTCCAGAACGAGGTGCGCGCTTTCCTGAAGGAAAATCTGAGCGACGAGCTCAAGCGCGCCACCGACAAGACCACCACCGTCTTCGTCGAGAAGGACGTTGCCGAGAAGTGGCAGCAGAAGCTCTACGAGAAGGGCTGGCTGGCCTATTTCTGGCCCAAGGAATATGGCGGCACCGGTTGGACCGCCACCCAGCGCTACATCTTCCAGCAGGAATGCGCCGCGGCCGGCGCGCCGGGCATCATTCCCATGGGCATCCGCTATGTGGGACCGGTGATCTTTACCTTCGGCACCCAGGCGCAGAAGGATTTCTTCCTGCCGAAGATCCTCAACGGCGAACATTACTGGTGCCAGGGCTATTCCGAGCCGGGCGCCGGTTCGGACCTGGCCGGACTGAAGACGCGCGCGGTGCGCGACGGCGACCATTACGTGGTCAACGGCTCGAAAATCTGGACGACCCATGCCCATCATGCCGACTGGATTTTCTGCCTGGTCCGCACCGACAGTTCCGGCCGCAAGCAGGAAGGCATCACGTTCCTGCTGATCGACCTGAAGACGCCGGGCATCAAGATCGATCCGATCATCACCATGGGTCTCGACCATGAGGTCAACCAGGTGTTCTTCGATGACGTGCGTGTGCCGCTCGAAAATCGCGTCGGCGAGGAAAACCAGGGCTGGGAATATGCCAAGTTCCTGCTGGAGTTCGAGCGCGGCGGCGGATCGTCGGGATATCTGAAGGCGGCGCTGGCCAAGCTGAAGATGGTCGTGTCGTCGCAGGTGGACGGCACCCAGCCGCTGGCCCGCGACCCGCATTTCGCCGCCGAGATGGCCAAGGTGGAAGTGGGCGTGATGGCGCAGGAAATCACCGAACTGCGCATGATGTCGAAGCTCGCCGCCGGCCAGCCGCCGGGCGCCGAATCCTCGATCATGAAGTCGACCTCGGTCGATCTGGGCCAGCGCATGAGCGAACTCATGATCGAGGCGCTCGACTACTACGCCACGCCCATGCCGGCTGGCGGGCGTCCGCTTTACGAGATCAACGACTGGCTGCCGGGCCCCGAATACGCGCCGCCCGCCATCGGCACCTATCTCAACAAGCGCGCATCGTCGATCTTCGGCGGCTCCAACGAGGTCCAGCGCGACATCATCGCCAAGCTCGTCCTTCGGTTGTAGACTACCGTCCCATCGAGGGGGTCCATACTGAGGGGGGGGCATGAACGCCGCACGCAGTCATGTGGACTTGATTAAATTCATCTTTTCCCGGCGTCTGTTAGGTGATTATGAGCCGTTGTTGAATGCCGTTTCCGACGATGTCGAATGGTGCTCGATCGGCGAATCGGGCGCGCTGCCCTGGTCGGGAAAATGGCACGGCAAGGCCGGCGTGGTCGCCTTTTTCGACGCGGTCGCCAATGCGGTCGATGTTGTCGGATTCGAGGCGATCGACCACATTGTGGATGACGAGCAGATCGCCCTGCTGGGCAGGATCAGCTTCCGCTCGAAAGGCTCCACCCGTATCCGCGAGGAGCAGAAGGTCGACATCTTCACCTTTCGCGACGGCAAGATCGTCAAGTTCTGGGAAGTGTTCCAGGTGCAGCCGGTAATCGCCAGTCTCCAGCCGGGCGCTTAATGTCCACGGCGGCGGGCCCCACGAACGACTATTCGGATACCGCGGACGAGTACGGCCGCGCCGAGTTCACCGGCACCATGTATCTGGCGTTCCGCGACGTTCCCTGGCTGATCTCACAATGTGCCTCGGGCAGCAGGGCGCTGGACTATGGCTGCGGTGCGGGCCGCTCGAGCCGGCTGCTCAAGCGGCTCGGCTACGAGGTGACCGGCATCGACATCTCGGACGCCATGCTGGAGGCTGCGCGCGAACTCGATCCCGGCGGGGATTACCGGCGCATCGAAGGCGGGCGCATTCCGTTGCCCGGCGACAGCGTCGACCTGGCTTTCTCGTCGCTGGTGTTCTTCGAGATTCCGACGCTTGAAGGCATGACCGAGGCCGCCGCCGAGATTCGCCGCGTGCTGAAGCCCGGCGGCGTCTTCGTGCTGCTCATCGGCGCCGAACGGCTCTACGATTTCGAATGGCTGACGGTAAAGGTCGACTATCCGGAGAACCGGAACTGCCAGCCCGGCAACGCGGTGCGCGTGTTCCTGACGGAAGTGGGGCTGGAACTGACCGACTATTACTGGACCGACGCCGACTACCGGACGATGTTCGCCGACGCTGGTCTCCAGGTCGTTCGGCTGCACCAGCCGATGGGGTCGGAGGCTGACGGCTATCCCTGGATCAACGAGCACAAAGTGCCGTCGTTCTCAATCTATGTGGCGCGGAAGTAAGGACTTAGTATTCAGAAATATTCGTCATCTCCGTACACGCGAGGACAAAGATGGAGAAGGGAAGGTATCTTGTCCGCCGCTCCATAGAACGAAAAAATTATTTTTTCACAGCCCGCGTGGAATCAACGGTGTTCTACGAATAGCTGGGTTCACGCGTGCGCGGCAATGAAGATTTAGGTAAGTATTACTTCTCACCAGCGATATACCGGTCCAGTTCACGGTGGAAATGCCGCAGCCGTTGTTCCTGCTCGCTGAAGCGCATGCCCTTGAAGGCCCGTGAGCGCAGGCCTTGCTGCACCACCGGCACGAGCATGGAATCCTGCTCGAGCACGAAGCCCAGGCCCGGCTCGCCGTGCCGGATGTGCTGGCGCTCGGGCCGGGTGCGGCCGGAGCAGTCGGTGCCGTCCTCAACGCCCATATAGACCGGCGGTTTGGCGTCATCGACCGGTTGCAGGATCACCTGCACGTCGTAGACGAATCGCTCGGGATCACGTGGGTCCGGGCGGAAGCGCTGGAACAGGAACCCTTCCGGGTGAATGTTCAGGGTCACGTTGGGGAAGATGAAATAGGCCCAGTCGTCGGTCGCCTGGTTCTCGGTCAGCCCGTCGAACCATTTACCCGCCTTCGCATAGGCCGGAACCTTGTGTTGCTGGATCGCCTTGCGCACCTGACCGGCTGTGCCGGTGAAGGCGTCCGGGTCCATACCCGCATCCGCCAGCATCATCTTCAGGCCGTCATTGATGGTTTCCTGATCCTCCAGCCGCGGGCTGACGGTTGCGAATTCCATCAGCATCCGGCTCATGCCGTTCTCCAGCAGATCCCATTGCTGGTGATAGTCATCGTAGAACGGCAGGATCTCGGCGTGGATCGAGTGGACGTGGTAGCTCTCGAGAAACGCATCGAGGGCCACCTTCCAGTTGGCCGGCCAGCGTGTCTCCACGTCCTTCACCACCACCATGTCCTCGAAGTGGAACGGCGCCAGCTGGGCGGGCAGCGCGCCCAGGTAGTCCGTCAGGTGCTGTGACGGCGCCGGGTCGAGATTGATGAACACGAAGCCGCCCCACTGATCGAGCGCCACCGGCGACAATGGCGGCTCGTCGCAGACGATCGCGTCGCGGAAGGTGTCGCGGTCGGTGATCCGGTTGAGGCTGCCGTCGATGTTCCACTGCCAGGAGTGGAACGCGCAGGTGAAATGCTCGCCATGGCCGAAATCGGCCATGACCAGCCTATTGCCGCGGTGGTGGCAGACATTGTGGAAGGCGCGGATGCCATCGTCGGCGCGGACAACGATCACGCTCTGGTTGCCGATGTCGAACCTGAACCAGTCGCCCACATTGGGGATATCCGAGGCGCGGCCGGCGATCAGCCAGACCCGCGCCCAGAGCCGTTCCCATTCGGCCTGCGCGAAGCCGGGGTCATGGTACCGGCCGGCGTCGATCAGGCCGGTGCCGTTGTCGATATAGGGGAACTTGCGCTCGGGCTCGTTTTCGCCGGCGTCCGGATTGATCCGCCAGCCGGTCTCGTGGTCGTATTCCCGCTCGGAGAAATTCCTGAACTTCATGATAATCCGCGTCCTCCCCAGGCCCGCTTACCGGGCGGTATCCTAGCGCGGCCCGGGCGTGACTGCTAGGCTCCCGCCAAAGCAGGGGAGGAACCATGAGCTTCGACGACAAGCGCGCCGAGCTGCGCCGCCGGCAGGACAAGGCGAAGGCCATGGGCTCGCCGCGCATCCTCGCGGGCATGGCGGAAAGCGGCCTACTCAATGCGCGCCAGCGGGTCGACGCGCTGCTCGACGCGGGCAGCTTCCACGAGATCGGCCTGCTTGCCGTCGCCGACCGGCCCGAGGTCCGGGAGAAGACCCCGGCCGATGGCGTCGTCAGCGGGTTCGGCGAGATCGACGGGCGGCGCGTGGGCGTCTGCGCCTCGGATTTTTCCGTGCTTGGTGCGTCCTCGGCGGCCATCGCCGGCAAGAAGCACGGCTACATCAAGAAGTCCGCCCAGCGCTCGGGTTTTCCGCTGATCGAGCTGGGCGAGTGCTCGGGCTCGCGCATCCCGGATGCCATGGGCGCGCGCGGCATGGCCGACACCATCACCGGCTTTGCCTCGGGCAGCTATCAGAAGGGCAGGGACGTGCCCTGGATATCGGCGATCCTGGGCCAGAGCTTCGGCGGGTCCACCTGGCAAGCCATGGTCTCGGACTTCGTGGTGATGCGCAAAGGCGCCATCATGGGCGTTGCCTCGCCGCGGGTGACCGAAGTGGCGATCAGCGAACCCATCGACCCCGAGGAACTGGGCGGCTGGCGGGTCCATGCCCGGCAGACCGGCATGATCGACGCCGTCGCCGAGACCGATGCTGAGGCGCTCGCGATCATCCGCCGATTCCTGTCCTACCTGCCGTCCAACAACGGCGAGCCGCCGCCCGATGCGCCGGTGCCCGCAGGATCGGGCGAAGACCAGGAACGGCTGCTCAAGGTGGTCCCCGAGCAGCGCAACAAGGTCTACGACATGCGCAAGGCGATCGAGATCATCGCCGACAAGGGTTCGTGGTTTCCGCTGAAGGACAGCTTCGCCAAGGTGGCGGTGACCGGCTTCGCGCGCATCGGTGGCCGCAGCGTCGGCATTGTCGCCTCGAATCCCATGTTCAAGGGCGGCGCGTTCGATGCGGAAGGCTGCGACAAGATCCTGCCGTTCATCGTGCTGTGCGACAGCTTCAATGTGCCGCTGGTGTTCCTCGCCGACACGCCCGGATTCTTCATCGGGCGCGCCGGCGAGAAGGAAAAGCTGGGTGCGAAGATCATGAACTGGATCCTGGCGCTCGATCAGGTCACCGTGCCGACGGTGACGGTGATCCTGCGCAAGGCGTTCGGAATGGCCATGCACAACATGTTCGTGGGCCGCGCCAGCGAAACCGCATGTTGGCCCGGTGCCGAGATCAGCTTCATGGATCCGGCCACGGCGGTGAACGTGGTCCACGGCGTGAAGCACGAGGACGACCCGGAGAAGTTCGGCGCCATGCTGGAGGCGGTCTCCGGCGAAACCTCCGCCTTCGACTTCGCCGAGGCGTTCGCGACCCAGGCGGTGATCGACCCGCTGGAGACGCGGGATTTCATCATCCGGGCGCTGGCGGCGCATGCGAGGCCCGGCGGCGTGGGCGAGCACCGGCTGTCGAACTGGCCGGTGAAGTTTTGACTCCGGTGTCGCCACCCCTCCAGCGTCATCCCGCCGAAGGGCGGGATCCAGACTTGACAGTCAATGCGCTGTCCTGCGCGGTTGACCCGAATTGCCCAGTCTGGATTCCGGCCTTCGCCGGAATGACGAATAGGGTGAGTGCGGTGCCTTATTCGGCTATGTTCAAGCGATTAATCGCAGCCGTCGCCAGACTATGCTTAAGTCGGAAAAGTCTTTTGCCGTTTACATCATGGCCAACAAGCGCAACGGCACTCTTTACATCGGCGTCACCAGCAACCTCGTAAGGCGCGTCTTTCAGCACAAACACGGCACTGCCGACGGCTTCACCAAGAAGTACAAATGTCACACCCTGGTCTGGTACGAACAGCACGCGAGCGCCGAGACCGCCATCACCCGCGAGAAACAGCTCAAGGAATGGAACCGCCTCTGGAAGCTGCGGATCGTCGAGGAGATGAATCCCGAGTGGCGCGACCTCTCTGCGGATTTCACGGCTTGATTGCCCGGTCTGGATCCCGCCCTTCGGCGGGATGACGGCTTGGGGAAGCAGCTACTCCGAACTCAAATGCCTCAACTTGTCGCCATTTTCTTCCCAGTTCTCGCCGTCGAACGGTTCCACAGTCACAGCCCTGAACGTCAACTGATCCACGCATCTTAAATTGACCGAGTATCCGTCCGGGTTGGACCTCGGCACATAGAACGACTTGATCCCGCAATACTGGCAGAACAGGTGCTTCGCCGTGCCGGTGTTGAACGTGTAGGTCGTCAGCGCGTCCTGTCCTCGGAGGAGCCGGAAGCGCGAGGCCGGCACGATCAGGTGCAGGTAGCCGGTCATCCGGCACATGGAGCAGTTGCAGTCCTGCACCGTCACCTCGGCTGGCGCGTCCACCTCGAAAGCCACCGCGCCGCAATGACAGGCTCCCTTGTGCGTGATCAATCCAGTCATGCAGTGTTCCAACCAGCAGGGACGGGAGTATAGTGCCTCCATGAACATTGCCACACTCGAACCCGTCGCCGCCGATCTCTCCGCGCTCGCGGCCCGCTTCCGCCGGGTGCTGCCGCCGGAGTGCGTCGTCACCGACACCGTGGCGCGCAAGCCGTTCGAGACCGACGCGCAGACCATGCACCGGCAGATGCCGGGCATCGTCGTGCTGCCCGAGACGTCGGCGCAGGTGGCCGCGGTGCTGAAGCTGTGCAAGGAATTCGGCGTGCCGGTGGTGCCGCGCGGCGCGGGAACCGGGCTTTCCGGCGGCGCGACGCCGGTGCCGGGCGGCGTGCTGCTGGCCATGACCAAGTTCAGCCGCATCCTCGATATCGATTATGCCAACCGGGTCGTCGTCGCCCAGCCGGGCGTGACCAATCTGGGGATCACCAAGGCTGTCGAGGACGACGGGTTCTATTATGCGCCCGATCCCTCCAGCCAGATCGCCTGCACCATCGGCGGCAACGTGGCGCAGAACTCGGGCGGCGTGCACTGCCTGAAATACGGCCTGACGGTGAACAACATCCTCGGCGTCGAGCTGGTGACCATGGACGGCGAAGTCCTGCGCGTCGGCGGCAAGCACCTCGACCCTGAAGGCTACGACCTGCTGAGCATCATCACCGGTTCGGAAGGGCTGCTCGGCGTGATCACCGAGGTCACCGTCCGCATCCTGCCCAAGCCCGAGACCGTGCGCGCCCTGCTGGTGTCGTTCGACAGCATCGAGGCAGGCGGCGCCTGCGTCGCCGACGTCATCGCGTCGGGCATCATCCCGGCCGGCATGGAGATGATGGACCGCATCACCATCGACGCGGTCGAGGAATATTGTGCGCCCGGCTATCCGGCCGACGCCGCCGCCATCCTGATTTGCGAGCTGGACGGTCCGGCCGCCGAGGTTGACTACCTGATCGAGCAGGTGACCGCCATCGCCGCCCGGAACGGCGCCATCGGCGTGCGCGCCTCCCAGTCCGAGGAAGAGCGGCTACTGTTCTGGCTGGGCCGCAAGTCGGCGTTTCCCGCCGCCGCCAAGATGAAGCCGGACTATTACGTGCTCGACGGCACCATTCCGCGCAACAAACTGGCGCCGGTGCTGGCGCGGATCGGCGAGTTGTCGCGCGACTCGGGGCTGACCATCGCCAATGTGTTCCATGTGGGCGACGGCAACCTGCACCCGCTGATTCTCTACGATGCCAACGTGCCGGGCGAGATGGAGGCGGCCGAACATCTGGGCCACGATATCCTGCGGCTGTGCGTCTCGGTGGGCGGCGTGCTGACCGGTGAACACGGCGTCGGTACGGAAAAGCGCGACCTGATGCCGGAAATGTTCAGCGATCTGGACATGCAGCAGCAGCAGCGGCTGAAGTGTGCGTTCGACCCTGGGCAGCACCTCAATCCGGGCAAGGTCTTTCCCACGTTGCACCGCTGCGCGGAATTGGGTGCAATGCACGTGCACAAGGGCGCCAGCGCATTCCCCGACCTGCCGCGTTTCTGATACATATTGTTGCGAAAGTCCCATAAGGGCAATAAATGTAACAGATATTGACGTCACGAACTGACGCGATATCGAGATCAAACCCGCACATTTGCTGATGCAAACACTTGTGCAGTGCGGCGAAAATTGGTCTTATCGGGACATGACGAGCGCATACAAACCGACCGACGAGAACGAACTGGCCGAGCTCATTTCGTGGGCGGCGGCGCAGGCATTGCCGCTGGAACTGGTTGGCAGCGGCTCCAAGCGCGGACTGGGATGCCCGGTCGCCCTGAAGGGTGATGGAGCGCCCGCCAGGGTCGATCTCTCGGCGATCGCCGGTGTGGTTTTTTACGAGCCCGAGGAACTGGTGATCTCGGTCCGTCCGGGCACGCCTCTCGAGCACGTCAACCAGTTGCTGGCCGAACGGAACCAGATGCTGGCATTCGAGCCGCTGGACTGGGGCTGGCTGCTGGCGGGCGAGAGCAAGCCTGGCACGATCGGCGGCGCCATTTCGGTCGGCAGTTCGGGGCCGAGGCGGGTCAAGGCCGGCGCGGCGCGCGATTTCGTGCTGGGCGCCCATGCGATCAACGGTCGCGGCGAAAGCTTCAAGTCGGGCGGCCGGGTGGTGAAGAATGTCACTGGCTATGACCTGCACAAACTGATGACCGGCGCCTATGGCACACTGGGTGCGTTTACCGAGATCACCCTGAAAGTGCTGCCGGCACCGGAGAAAACCTACACGCTGCTGATCCATGGTCTGCAGGCGGAACGCGCGGTCGAGGCGCTGACCGTGGCCGCCAACAGTCCGTTCGAGGCATCGGGACTTGCCCATATACCGGCCGCCGAGGCGGCGCGGTCGCAGGTGTCGTATGTGAGCCGTGCCGACCGGGCGATCACGGCGGTGAGAATCGAAGGCCACGGCGTCTCGGTGGCGCACCGCATGGAGGAATTGAAGACGCTGCTGGCGCCGTTCGGTCCGCTGGAAGAACTTCACAGCGTGAATTCCGGGCGATTCTGGGTGGAAGTGCGCGATGCGTGGCTGCTGCCGCCCGATCATCAGGTGGTCTGGCGGGTTTCCGTTCCTCCCAGCAGCGGCGCGGCCGTTGTCGCCGCCTCGGGCGCCGAGTCCTGGCAGATGGACTGGGCCGGCGGCCTGGTCTGGCTGGGCTACGAATCGGCTGCGCCCGGGCAGGGCGCCCGCATCCGGGCCGGTATGAAGGAGGGCGGGCATGCCCTGCTGGTCCGCGCCCCGGAAGCCGTCCGCCGCGAGGAGGCCGTGTTCCAGCCGCAGGCGGAAGCCCTTGCCAAACTGTCAGCGCGTGTTAAGGCTGGGTTCGATCCCAGCGGCATCTTCAATCCCGGCCGGATGGGAGCTGTTTCACTGCCCGGCGCGGCCTGAATGCGGACACTCTTTTCGGATCAACAACTTGCGGACCCGCAACTGCGGGAGGCCGAGAAGGCGCTGCGGACCTGTGTCCATTGCGGGTTCTGCCTGCCGCAATGCCCGACCTATACCCTGCTGGGCGATGAACTCGACAGTCCGCGCGGCCGAATCTACCTGATCAAGGAGATGCTCGAAGGCGGCAAGCCCGCCGACGATAACACGGTGCTGCATGTGGACCGCTGCCTGTCGTGTCTGGCGTGCCAGTCGGGCTGCCCGTCCGGCGTCAATTACATGCATCTGATCGACACCGCCCGGGTGCATATCGAGAACACCTATGAACGGCCGCTGCCCGACCGGCTGACCCGCCGGATGCTGGGCTGGCTGCTGCCGCGCCCGGGCCCGTTCGGCTGGGCGCTGCGGTTGGCGAAGCTGGCGCGGCCCGTGGTGGACTTCCTGCCGGCGCGGCTGCAGGCCATGGTGCGGACCGCGCCCGATGGACCCATTGGCGAACCGCTCGATCGTGACCGGCGAATTGCGCCGCAAGGCGAGCGGCGCGCCCGCGTCGGCTTGCTGATGGGCTGCGTGCAGCAGGCCATCGGCCCGGACATCAACGACGCGACCATCCGGCTGCTGACCCGGCACGGCTGCGAGGTCGTCGTCCTGCACGAGGCCTATTGCTGCGGCGCCATCACCCATCATCTGGGCCAGGAGGCGCCGACCCATGCGCGGGTAAAGGCGAATGTCGAGGCCTGGGAAAAGGAACTGGACGGGGAAGGGCTGGACGCCATCATCGCCAACGCGTCGGGCTGCGGCACCATGCTGAAGGATTACGGCTTCGTGCTGGCCAACGATCCGGCCTGGGCCGCGCGCGGCCAGCGCATCGCGTCGCTGACGCGCGATGTCTCGGAATTCCTTGCCGTGGAGGGCGTGACCGCTATCGACGCGCCGCCGGGATTGCGGGTGGCGTACCAGTCGGCGTGCTCGTTGCAGCACGGCCAGAAGGTGATCCGCCAACCGGTCAGCCTGCTGCGCCAGGCGGGCTTCACGGTGGTGGAGCCGAAGGAAGCCAATCTGTGCTGCGGTTCGGCCGGCACCTACAGCCTGCTGCAGGACGAGATCGCCGGCCGGTTGCGCGACCGCAAGCTGGAGCGCCTGGCCGCCACCGCGCCGCAGGTCATCGCCAGCGGCAATATCGGCTGCATCACCCAATTGCGCAGCGGCGCGCCGGTGCCGGTCGTGCATACGGTCGAGTTGCTGGACTGGGCCACCGGCGGACCGAAACCCAGGGGGCTGTAATCAAGTGACACTGGCGCGGCCCGGCCGCCCTGCATACTCTGTCCGCAGCGCATCACCGGAGGAAACATGAGGCAGGCACCATGACGGGCAGATATCAGGTGATCGGCTCGCTGTCGTCGCCGTTCTCGGTGAAAATGCGCGCGATCCTGCGCTATCGCCGCCTGCCGCACGACTGGATACTCAACACCAGGGAGGTCCAGGAACGCACCAAGCACATCCGGCCGCCGATCATTCCCAAGGTGCACTTTCCCGAAGAGCCAGCGGACGTCTGGCATGTGGATTCGAGCCCCATGGCCTATCTGCTGGAAGAACGGCACAGGGATCGCTCCATTCTGCCGGACGATCCGGCTCATGCCTTTCTGGCGCATTTGCTGGAGGACTTCGGCGACGAATGGGGCACCAAGATGATGTTCCACTACCGCTGGGTGGGCGAGGAAAAGGGCGGCGACACGGATTATGTGGGCCATCTGATGCTTTATCCGGGTACCGGTCCCGCCAGCGACGACGCGTTGCGGGAAGCGGCGCACAAGTTCCGCGACTGGCAGGTGCCGCTATGGCCCGTCGCCGGCATCGAGCCGCAGAACGTGCCGCTGATCGAGAGCATGTTCGGCCGTATCGTCAGCGCCTGGGACATGGTGCTGCGCGACCAGAACTTCCTGTTCGGTTCGAGGCCGTCGCTGGGCGATTTCGGCTTCTATGGCCAGCTCTACCAGTGCTTCTGGAACCCGGCGTCATTCAAGGTGATGATCCAGCAGTCCCGGCGCATGGTGCCCTGGCTGACCATCATCGACGACGCCTCGGGCGTAGAAGGGGAGTGGATTGCGCCAGACGCGCCGCTGTGCGACGGGGTCCGTGAGTTGCTGTGGCTGGCGGGCGAAGTGTATCTGCCTTACCTGGATGCCACGCTGCGCGCTGTCGAGAACGGCGAGGACCGCTTGAGTATCACCGTGCTTGATGGAATGGTTCATTCCCAGAAGGCAATGAAGTACCATGCCCGCTGTCTTCAGGTGATGCGCGAAAAGCTGGCAGCCCTCTCCCAGGGAGATCGCCAAAAGGTGCGCCACCTGCTGGATGGGACCGACGCCTGGCGATATCTGACCGCGTGAGGGGATATGAAGCCCACATTTGAGACGGAACGGCTGGTCCTGCGGCCACAGGCAGAGAGCGACACGGTCGAACTGATGGCGATGGGCATGGATCCCGAGGTCATGCAGTACATCGGCTACGGCGCCATGACGTTGCAGGATTCCCATGAATTGGCGCTGGAAACGCTGGCCATGGATGGCCCGCTTGGCCGCTGGATCATTACCGACCGGGAGACCGGCCTGTTTCTTGGCTGGGTTGTCCTGATCTATCTCGATGGCAGCGAGGACATCGAAGTGGGATATGGGCTGAAGGTGATCGCCTGGAACCGGGGCTTTGCCACCGAGGCAACCAGGCGACTGCTGGATTACGGCTTCGAGGAGCTTGGCCTCAAGGAGATCGTCGCGGTGAGCCGGCCCGAGAACATTGCCTCGCACAAGGTTCTCGAAAAGGCCGGCATGCGTCGGCGCGGGCTACGTGACGCATTCGGACTCCGCGGGCTGTACTATTTTGTCGCCCGTGCCGACGCGCTGGTGGACGGCTAGGTTCTGAACCTCGTCCACAGCCCGAAAGCCAGGCTTCCGGCCACCATGGCGGCAACGAAGACGTAGACCTTGGTCAGTCCGAATGCCAGGCCGGTCAATGCCGGGCCGGGACAGAATCCCGCCAGGCCCCAGCCCATACCGAACATCAGCGCGCCGATGACCAGCCTGGAATCGATGTCGCGCCGTGTGGGAATCTCGAATTTCTCGGCCAGAAGCGGTCGCGCCGCGCGTGTCGTCAGGCGGAAGCCGACAGCGAAGACCACCACGCCCGCGCCCATCACCAGCACCAGGCTGGGATCCCATTGGCCGGTTATGTCGAGAAACGCCAGTACCTTGGCCGGGTTGGCAAGGCCGGAAACGGCAAGGCCTGCGCCGAACAGGAGTCCGCAGAGCAATGGTGCGATAATCCGTCCCATATCAGCCTCCAATCACATGACGGGTGACGAATACGGTCGCCATGCCGGTCGCCACGAAGAGGACCGTTGCGACCATGCCGCGCGGCGACAGCCGTCCCACGCCGCAGACGCCATGCCCGCTGGTGCATCCGGATCCCAGACGGGTGCCGACGCCGACCAGCAAGCCGGCCACGATCAATATCGGTGTGCTGGCTTCGATGACGATACTCGATACGTCACCCAGAAAGACGAAACCCAGCCCTCCCAGCATCAGGCCGACGATAAAAGCGAGCCGCCACGTGGTGTCGCCGGGCGCCGGCGGCAGCAGGCCGCCCAGAATGCCGCTGATGCCGGCGATGCGTCCCCATAGACCCATCAGCAGGACCGAGGCGAGACCGATCATCGCGCCGCCGATCAGTGCTGGAATGGGCGTGAAATTGACGATTTCCATAGTTCTCTCCTCAGATGGCCGAGCCGTACGGATCGGCGTAGAGCTTTGCCCTGAGATGCGTCACCGCATCGTGGGTCGACAGGAAGATCTGGCCGGGGGCCAGGTGCTCGATGAACGACGTTTGCGCCAGCCGGTCCATGACCGGTCCCTTCACTTCCGCTAGGTGCAGGACTATGCCGGCGGCATGCAGTGTCTCGCGCAACTCCTGCAATGTCTCGAGCGCGCTGGCGTCGATCAGGCTGACCGAACTGCAGATCAGCACGACGTCGCGGATTTCGGGATTGGCGGCGACCTCGGCGCGCAGGCTGTCCTCGAGATAGCCCGCATTGGGAAAATACAGGTTCTCATCGATTCTGAAGAGCAGCACCTCAGGGTCGGTGCGGACCGCATGGCGTTTTACATTGCGGTAATGTTCGGTATCGCCCACCTGGCCTACCACCGCGAAATGCGGCCGGCTGCTGCGCCACAGATAGAGCAGGAGCGAGAGCGCGATACCGGTGATGATGCCGGTCTCGATGCCGATCGCCAGAACGATGACGAAGGTGGCCGTCTGGGCGAGGAAGTCGGCCTTGTTGTAGCGCCAGGTCCGCCGAAAGCTGTCGATCTCGATCAACTGGACGACCGCGACCACGATGGTGGCGGCCAGGACGGCCTGGGGCAGGTAGTGGAACAGCGGCGTGAGAAACATCACCGAAAACGCCAGAAGCAGGGCGGTGAGGATCGACGCCAGCGGTGTATTGGCGCCAGCGCTGAAGTTCACCATCGACCGGGCGAATCCACCGGCGACAGGGCTTGCCCCGGTAAAGGCGGCGGCAAGGTTGGCGGCGCCCAGGCCGATCAGTTCCTGGTCCGCGTCGACTTTCTGACGCCGTTTGCCGGCGAGCGCCTTCGCGACGGACACGCTCTCCAGATAGCCGACGAATGCGATCAGGGCCGCCGACGGCAGCAGCGCCTGCCACAGGGTCAGGTCGGTGCTGGGCATGGTCAGCGACGGCAGCCCTTCCGGAATCGTGCCGACGATGGCGACGCCCGCCGTGCTGTCCAGGTGCCACATGCCGGTGACGACAATGCCTGCGATAACGGCCAGCAACGGGCTTGAGCGGGTAATGAACTGGATTGTCAGAGGCGACAGGTTCCAGCGGCCAAGGAGGCGCGCCAGCGGTTCGCGCATCAGCAGCAGAACCAGCAGCGTGCCGACGCCGATGGACAGCGTCGCCAGCTTGGTCTGGCCAATGTGACCGAACAGACCGGTAATGGTCTCGACCGTGTCACCCGACGGCACAGAGACGCCCAGCAGATGCTTGATCTGGCTGATGACGATCAGAATGGCGGCGGCGCTGGTGAACCCCGCAATCACCGGATGGCTGAGGAAGTTGACCATGAAACCCGCACGCGCGGCGCCCAGCACCACCAGCATCAGGCCGATGAGGAACGACAGCACGAGCGCATTGGCGATGTAGGACGGGCTGCCCGGCGGCGACAGGGCCGTGAGGGCAGTGGCGGTCATCAGTGACGCGATCGCGACAGGACCCACCGCAAGCGCCCGGCTGGAGCCGAAGATGCCATAAAGGATCGGCGGTGCGATGCTGGCATAGAGCCCGATCTGGGGCGGCAAGCCAGCCAGCATGGCGTAGGCCATGGCCTGTGGCACCAGCATGATGGCGGTGATCAGACCGGCGGTCACATCGCCAGGCAGGTCGCGCCGCGAATAGGCGCGTCCCCATACCAGAATTGGAAGATAGCGCGCCAGCACGCTCATTATCGGGCCGCCGTCCGGCAGAAAACTTCGTAAAGCGCATTGATCACCGGCAGCACCTCGGTTCGTGCCAGGGAATAATAGACCGACGTGCCGTCACGGCGGGCCGCGACCAGGCCTTCGCCCTTCAGCCGGGCCAGATGCTGCGACAATGTCGATTGGCGCATATCGAGCAACTCGGCCAGTTCACCGACTGATTTTTCGGTGACGGATAACTGGCATAGCACCAGGAGCCGCTGCGGATGCGAGATCGAGCGCAGGAAGGCGCTGGCGTGACCGGCGCTCTGCTTCATGTCGTCGATGGCGACGCTGACATCAATATTCATAAATACGAATGTATGAATATATGGTATTCAAGTACAGGAAAATGTGTCGCCGGGCGCCGGAAACAGGCTTTCATCGGGCGTGTCGCTTGCAGCGCGGCGGGCGCATGCTTATGTTCGCCGCCACAGCGGCATCCTTATCCGGTAGTACAAAGAATGTTCAGAGGTTCGATCACGGCGCTGATCACCCCGTTCAAGGACGGTGAGGTGGATCAGGCGGCGTTTCAGGCTTTCGTCGAATGGCAGATCGACGAAGGGACGAACGGGCTCGTGCCGGTTGGCACGACCGGCGAGTCTCCGACTCTCAGCCATGACGAGCACAGGCGGGTCGTGGAGCTGTGCATCGAGGCCGCTGCCGGCCGCGTGCCGGTGATGGCGGGCACGGGCTCCAACAGCACCGACGAGGCGATCGAGCTGACGCATCATGCCAAGCAGGCCGGTGCCGATGCCGCTTTGGTGGTGACGCCCTATTACAACAAGCCGACCCAGGAAGGCCTTTACGCGCACTTCAAGGCGATCGCCGAGGCGGTCGACATCCCGATCTTCATCTACAACATTCCCGGCCGGTCGGTGGTCAACATGACCGTCGAGACCATGGCGCGGCTCGCCCTGCTGCCCAACATCATCGGCGTCAAGGATGCCGCCGGCGACCTGACGCGGCCCAGCCTCCAGCGCTGGAAGATCGGGCCTGACTTCATCCAGCTTTGCGGTGACGACGGCGTCGCGCTCGGTTTCAACGCTCATGGCGGGGTGGGATGCATTTCGGTTGCCGCCAACGTGGCGCCGCGCCTGGTTTCGCAGTTCCAGCACGCCACGCTGCAGGGCAACTTCGGCCGCGCGCTGGAGCTGCAGGACCAGTTGATGCCGCTGCACAGCGCGCTGTTCGTCGAGACCAGCCCGTCGCCCGTGAAATACGCGGCCAGCCTGCTCGGCAAGTGCCGGGAGGATGTGCGTCTGCCGCTGGTACAGGTAACCCAGCCCACCCGTGAGATCGTGCGCGCGGCGATGGAACATGCCAGGCTGCTCTGATGGCCAAGAAGAAGGAAGAACCGGTTCGCAAGATCGTCGCCGAGAACCGTAAGGCGCGCTTCAACTATTTCATCGAGGAAACGCTGGAGGCCGGCATCATGCTGCACGGCTCCGAGGTGAAGTCGCTGCGGCTGGGCCAGTCCAACATCGCCGAGTCCTATGCCGAGGCCAAGGACGGCGAGATGTTTCTGGTGAACGCCTATATCCCCGAATACAACCAGGCCAGCTACATGAACCACGAGACGCGGCGGCCGCGCAAGCTGCTGCTGCGTCGCCGCGAGATCGACAAGCTGTCCCAGGCGATCCGCCGCAACGGCATGACTGTCGTGCCGCTGAAGCTGTATTTCAACGATCGCGGCATGGCCAAGCTGGAACTGGGCCTGGCCAAGGGCAAGAACGTGGTCGACAAGCGCGAGACCGAAAAGGCACGCGACTGGCAAAAGCAGAAGGCCCGGCTGCTGCGGGCGAGGGGTTAGGGCAAGCCGGTTGGTGGCTTGCCCCCCGTCTAGCGGCAGCGAACGTTGCCGCGGTCCACTTCGTGTCCGATGGCGGCGCCAGCGCCTGCGCCGATGATGGCGCCAAGAGCTTCCGAACCACCCGGTGCGATGACCGCGCCAAGCGCCGCGCCGCTTACGCCGCCGACGATAAGGCCGGTGGTGCCGTCCGAGCGGCGGCAATAGTAGCGGCCGTCGCGCCCCCGGTAGAGCCGGTCGTCCCTGGTCAGGCGGCGTTCACGATAGCGGCGCGAGTCCTCGCGGTAATAGGCGCCGGCATCGTAATAGCCGTAACGCGGGTCCGGGCGGTTGTAGTCGTAGGCTTCGTAGCTGACATAGGAATCGTGGTGGCCGTCGCCGGCGCAGCCGGCGAGAGCAATGGCGGCCCCAAGGGCCGCGGCGATTGGCACGATGCGCATGGATGTCTCCCATTCTGGCCTGCAGCCGTCCTGGCCGCGGGTTCATGACGGGAACGATACGGAATTGTCGCCGGTTCCGGTGGATGGCCGTTTTCTGAATCCGGGCCGGCGAGCGGCCGGTCACCGTTGCTGATTATGGCTGCTTCTGGAGCGGCCGGACCATCATGCTCGCCTCGGCGCCATAGCCGGCCAGCTGCCGGGTCAGCGCCGGGTCGTCGACGCGTTGAAAGCCGTGCCCACGCCAGAAGGCGGCCGCGTCATAGACCGCGATCAGCGAGAGGTTCGGGAGACCGGCGGCATGGGCATGAGCGACGAGCGTCCGGACAATCGCCGATCCGGCGCCTGTGCGCCGTGCCCGCCGCAGCAACGCCAGGTCGTGGATATAATAGGTCGACGCGTCGTCGGGGATGCGCTCGACCAGCACGTTCAGCGATGGCGGGCGCAGATAATACCAGGGATGACTGATGACATAGCCGGCCGGATCGCCATCCATCTCCAGGATGAAGCAGCCGTCCGGATAGAGCCGCTGTCGTTCGGCAAAGACGAATGCCTGTTCCGGCAGCGCCATATGGATTGCCGCCGCGATGGCATCGACAGCGGCAATATCGGCCGGGTTCATGGGCCGCCACCGGGCCGGGATCATGTCTCGTTCCTGCTGTGCATGTCTCTCATACCGTAATTCAGGGTGTAACCGTCAGCGGGGAAATCACGATATAACAGGTCGAATATGAAGAGGTGGTTCATGGCGGATGACGACGGCATCGAGATGTACGGCGAGATCAAGCAGAAGCTGATCCGCCGCAAACAGGAATGGGCGCGGGACGGCCGCCTGCTGACCGGCAACCAGGCCATGGCGGACCGCACCCAGCGTTTGCCGCCGGGCCAGCGGCTGACGCAGGACTGGCCGGTGCTGGACCTGGGCATTCAGCCCGACGTGCCGCTCGACAAATGGAAGCTGGTGATCGACGGTCTCGTGGAAAAGCCTCAGGAATGGAAATGGCAGGACTTCCTCAGCCAGCCGGTGTTCGAGGACGTGTCTGATATCCACTGCGTCACCACATGGTCGCGCTATGACAATCATTGGGAAGGCGTCAGCACCGCGCATATTCTGGAGTTGATCCGGCCGAAGGCCGCCGCGCGACATGTGATCATGCATGCCTATGACGGCTATACCACCAATGTGACGCTGGAGGCCTTCGCCGCACCCGATGCGCTGCTCGCCCACCGCTGGGAGGGCAAGCCGATCTCACGCCAGCATGGCGGCCCGGTGCGTCTGGTGATCCCGCAATATTATTTCTGGAAGTCGCCCAAATGGATCAGGCGCATCGAGATCTCGGCGCGGGACAAGCCGGGCTTCTGGGAGGAGCGTGGCTATAACAACGAGGGCGATCCGTGGAAGGAAGAGCGGTATTCGTGAGGGCTCAGGCCTGGGCGAAGTCCCTGGCCGCCGTCATGACATCAACGAACATCGCCTCGGTCAGCCGGCCCGTATTGGTATTGTAGCGGCTGCAATGATAGCTGTCGAACAGCCGCAGGCCGCCGGGCAGCAGGTGCGGCGTGCCGTGGCCGAACGGATAATCCTTCATCCTCCCGCCGAACGATCGCACCACGCTTTCATGGGCGATGCGGCCCAGGGCGACAAGTGCACGGGCCGTAGGCACCGCGTCGATCTGGCCGGTCAGGAACGGGCGGCAGGCTTTGATTTCGTCGGGCTGTGGCTTGTTGGCGGGGGGCAGGCAGCGCACCGCGTTGGTGATCAGGCAGTCTTCGAGCATCAGCCCGTCTTGCGGGTCGGCCCGGTATTCGCCCTTTGCAAGCCCCAGTGCGATCAGCGTCCCATAGAGCAGATCGCCGGCATAATCGCCGGTGAACGGACGACCGGTGCGATTGGCCCCGTTGAGGCCGGGCGCCAGTCCGACAATGACCAGCCGTGCCGCCGGGTCGCCGAACGACGGGACCGGGGCATTGAACCAGTCGGGGTGCTGTTCACGAAGCGACAGGCGCAGGTCGACCAGCCTGGGACAAATCGGACAATCCCTGGATGGGCTGGCGGCTGCGCCTGTCGACATGTGATTGAAGCCGAGCTTACGCTCAGGCGTTCACGTCTTCTGCCTCCGCCGGAGCGGTCGGGGCGGCGGCATGCTCGCGGGCGGCGCGGTTGGCCTGCGACTGGGCGCGGGCTGCGGGATCGCGCGCGATCACCGGCGCCAGATCGGCCAGCTCGATGAAGCTGTCGGCCTGACGGCGCAGTTCGTCGGCAACCATGGCCGGCTGGGTCTGCAGGGTGCTGACGACCGAGACGCGCTTGCCGCGGCGCTGCACGGCCTCGATCAGGCGGCGGAAGTCACCGTCACCCGAGAACAGCACGATGTGATCAATGTGCTCGGACAGGCTCATGATGTCCACCGCAATCTCGATGTCCATGTTGCCCTTGATCTTACGGCGACCGGTGGAGTCGATGTATTCCTTGGCGGGTTTGGTGACGACGGTGAAGCCGTTGTAGTCGAGCCAGTCGACCAGCGGCCGCAGCGGCGAGAAGTCCTGGTCTTCGAGGATCGCGGTGTAATAGAGCGCCCGCACAAGGTGCCCCTTGCTTGAGAACTCGTTGAGCAACGCCCGGTAGTCGATGTCGAAGCCCAGGGTTCGCGCGGCGGCGAACAGGTTCGAGCCATCGACGAACAGAGCAATACGTTCGTTCGGATAGAAGATCATGATAAATGCCACTCCTGGAAATAATGCGTCTTTTGGCTGATGCGTGGTACGCGTCGAAAACCTGGCTAGGGTTTCCCAAGCGAAAATATGCGTCTGCACCGGGCAAGGGAAGTGTAATTTTGACAGTAGGTGGTCGGTATCAAGCGATTGTGACAGGTATGAGCAGTCCTATCTATGTCGCCCTCGGCGCCAATCTTCCCTCGCATCACGGCGCTCCGGCGGCCACGTTGGAGGCCGCTCTCGCTGCCATCGGGCGTGCGGGCGTGACGGTTGTGAAACGCTCTCCCTGGTACGAAACCGTACCGGAACCGCGGTCCGACCAGCCGAATTACGTCAACGGCGTCGCCCAGGTGCGCACCGATCTGGCGCCCGCCGACCTGCTCGCCCTGTTGCACCGGGTCGAAGCGGATTTTGGACGGGTCCGCGTCGACCGCAATGAGGCCCGGCTGATCGACCTGGACCTCATCGATTACGGTGGATTGGTGATCGCCCCGGATGGCGAAGGCCTGACACTGCCCCATCCGCGCGCCCATTGCCGGCGATTCGTTCTTGTGCCGTTGCGGGATGTCGCCCCTGATTGGCGGCATCCGGAGACCGGCAGGAGCATCGATGCGCTCATAGGTGACCTGCCCGATCCGTATGGCGTCACACGGTTGTAAATGTTGCTTTTGACCCATTATGTCCCTATGTAACGGTCCTTCGTCCCGGCAGTTGTTACCAGGAGTGGCTTTATGGCCCGCGTTACCGTTGAAGATTGCGTTGAGAAGGTTCCAAGCCGCTTCGAGCTCGTTCTGCTCGCGGCCCAGCGCGCCCGTGAAATTTCGTCCGGCGCCCCGCTGACCATCGAGCGCGACAATGACAAGGACCCGGTCGTGGCACTGCGCGAGATTGCCGATGGCACCATCACGCCGGACGAACTGCGCGAGGCGCGTATCCGCACCATGCAACGCTATGTCGAGCGTGACGAGCCTGAAGAAGACGAGTTGAGCCGGGAATTTGCCGGACGTCAGCTTTCGGCCGTGCATGAAGAACTGTCTGCCGACAACCTGAACAAGGTGTTCTCCGACATCGTCGTCGACGAGGTCGAGCAGGAGATGAACATCGACGGCGCTGACGAACTGAATGCGGACGGAGACGAAGACCTGTAATATCCGGCGTACCGACCGGACACTGCTGAAAGCAACGGCATGATCCGGCAGTACGAGCTTGTCGAGCGCGTCCGCGCGTACGACCCCAATGTAGATGAAAAGCTGCTGGACCGTGCCTATGTGTTCTCGATGAGGGCACACGGCGCGCAAAAACGCGCGTCCGGCGATCCCTATTTCCTCCATCCGCTTGAAGTGGCCGGCATTCTGACCGACATGCGGCTCGATGACGCGACCATCGTCACCGGCCTGCTGCACGACACGCTTGAGGACACGGTCGCCACCTATGAAGAGGTGGAATCCCTGTTCGGGGTGGAGGTCGCGCAACTGGTGGACGGCGTCACCAAGCTGTCGAAGCTGGAGTTGTCCTCGGAGGACGCCAAGCAGGCCGAGAACTTCCGCAAATTCGTACTGGCGATGTCGAAGGACATCCGGGTGCTGCTGGTCAAGCTGGCGGACCGGCTGCACAACATGCGGACGCTTCATTTCATCAAGAACGTGGACAAGCGGCGCCGCATCGCCCTGGAGACCGTCGAGATCTATGCGCCGCTTGCCGAGCGCATCGGCATGCAGGCCATGAAGACCGAGCTGGAGGACCTGGCGTTCCTCTACCTCAATCCGGATGCACGCGAATCCATCGTTGCCCGTCTCAACTTCCTTACCGAGAAGGCCGGCAACATCCAGGGACGCGTCACCCACGAGCTTGAGGCGCGGCTGAAGCAGGCCGGTCTCGAGGCCGAGGTGTTCGGCCGGCAGAAGCAGCCCTATTCCATCTGGCGCAAGATGCAGCGCGACAACGTCAGCTTCGAGCAGCTTTCCGACGTGATGGCGTTCCGCGTCATCGTCGAGGACGAAGACGCGTGCTACCGGGCCTTGGGCGCGGCGCACAGCGATTGGCGCGTGGTGCCAGGCCGGTTCAAGGACTACATCTCGAATCCCAAGCCGAACAATTACCGCTCGCTGCACACGACCGTTCTGGGGCCCGAGCGCCAGCGCATCGAAATCCAGATCCGTACGCGCGACATGCACGCCATCGCCACCTACGGCGTCGCGGCGCACTGGCGTTACAAGCAGGACGTCCAGAAACTCGATGGCAGCCAGTTCGGGTGGCTGCGGCACATGATCGAGATGCTCGAGAATGCCGAAAGCCCCGAGGAGTTTCTCGAGCACACCAAGATCGACCTCTACAGCGACCAGGTGTTCTGCTTCACGCCCAAGGGCGACCTCATCACCCTGCCGCATGGCGCCACGCCGATCGACTTCGCCTACATGGTGCATACCGACGTGGGCCATACCTGCGTCGGCGCCAAGGTCAACGGCACCATGGTGCCGCTGTCGACCGAACTCACCAATGGCGATCAGGTGGAAATCGTGCGCTCCAAGGCGCAGACACCGTCGCCATCGTGGGAAGGCATTGTTGCGTCGGGGCGCGCCCGCGCCGCGATCCGCCGGTTTCTGCGCTCGCAGGGCCGCGACGAGTATTTCGAGCTGGGGCAGAAGCTCGTCGAACGCGCCTTCATCCGCGCGGGCTACAATCTGCAGGACCAGACGCTGGAGCCTGCCTCGCGGGCGCTGGGCCATAAGTCGGTCGATGACCTGCTGATCGAAGTGGGGCGCGGCAACGTCACCGTGCGACAGGTGCTCGAGGCCGAATTTCCCGGCGAGAAGAACAGGCGCGAGCGCCGCCGCATGGCTGGCGATCCGTTGCCGGGCGATGGCCCGCAGGCGATCCCGGTCAGCGGCGCCAATCCGGGCGTTGCCATGCAACTCGGCACCTGCTGCCATCCGGTGCCGGGCGACCGCATCGTCGGTGTGGTGACGCCGGGCAAGGGCGTGGTCGTCCACACCATCGACTGTGAGTCGCTGGGCACCGCGACGGAGGATCCGGACGCCTGGTTGAATCTCGCATGGGAAGCCGATGCGGCACGCCACGGCTATCACCTGTCGTCGATCGAGGTGAGGTCGCAGAACGAACCCGGCGCGCTGGGCAAGATTTCCACCCTGATCGGCAAGAATCACGGCAACATCACCAACCTGAAGCTCACTGAGCGCACCATGAAGGCGTACACGATGCTGATCGATCTGGAGGTTCAGGACGTCAAGCACCTGACCGAGATCATCGCGGCGCTGCGCACGCTGACTGTAGTGGACACCGTCGAGCGGGTGCGGAGCTAGACGTGGTCGAACATATCAGGCTGGGCGTGAACGTGGATCATGTGGCAACCCTGCGCAACGCGCGCGGCGGCATCCACCCGGATCCGGTCGAGGCGGCACGCCTTGCGGCCAGGGCGGGCGCCGACGGCGTAACCGCGCATCTTCGTGAGGATCGCCGGCACATACGCGATGCCGACATGCGGCTGCTCAAGGATGTGGGCCTGCCCCTCAACTTCGAGATGGCGCCGACCGACGAAATGTTCGGCATCGCGTCGGAAATCCTCCCGCAGGCCTGCTGCCTGGTGCCGGAGAAGCGTCAGGAACTGACGACCGAAGGTGGCCTGGCGGTTCATGCCGGGATGAACCATCTCAAGGCCTATGTGGCGAGGCTGCAGGATCAGGGCATCCGCGTGTCCTTGTTCATCGATCCGGAATCCCGCGAGGTCGAGGCGGCCCGCATGGTCGGCGCCGACATCGTGGAACTGCATGCGGGACCGTATACCAAGGCGACCGGCGCCGAACGTCAGCGTGAGCTTGCGCGCATCCAGCAGGCCGCGGCGCTGGCGCTGCGCCTCGGGCTGGAGTGTCACGCGGGCCACGGCCTCAATTTCGAAACCGTCGAGGCGGTGTCGGCGATTCCCAACGTGGTCGAGCTCAACATCGGCCATTTCATTATTGGCGAGGCGATCTTTCAGGGGCTGGAGCCGGTGATCCGGCAGATGCGGTCGCTGATGGACGCCGGACGGCGGAGCATCCGATGATCGTTCTCGGCCTGGGCAACGACCTTATCGATATCCGGCGGGTGGAAAAGTCGCTGCAGCGCTTTGGCCAGCGCTTCGTCGAGCGCGTGTTCACCGAGGTCGAACAGAAGAAATCCGATGGCCGCATGAACCGGGCCGCCAGCTACGCGAAGCGCTTCGCTGCCAAGGAGGCTTGTTCCAAGGCGCTGGGCACGGGCATCAGACGCGGCGTTCACTGGCGCACCATGGGCGTGGTAAACCTGCCGTCGGGCCGGCCCACCATGGAGTTGACCGGCGGCGCCAGGACGCGGCTGGAGCAGATGACGCCGCCCGGCATGGTGGCGCAGGTGCATCTGACGATCACCGATGATTTTCCGCTGGCCCAGGCCATCGTCCTGATCACCGCAGTGCCGGCCGAATACGCCGCGCTGTTGAAATAATCCGTACCTACCATCCACGAGAAGGCCAGCATGTCAGAGCCATTGAGCGAGACCCCGACCGGCGAGGGGGCAAAGCCAGCCAAGCCCAAGGCGAAGTCGGCGTTCTCCGAATTCGTGTCGACCATCGTCGTCGCGGTGCTGATCGCCCTGGCGTTCCGGACGGTTGCGTACGAGCCGTTCAATATTCCCTCCGGCTCGATGTATCCGACCCTGTGGATTGGCGACTATCTGCTGGTGTCGAAGTTCTCCTACGGCTACAGCCAGCATTCGCTGCCGATGAGCATCATTCCGTTCAATGGCCGTATCCTGGAGCAGCAGGTCACGCGCGGTGACGTGGCCGTCTTCAAACGCCCGGCCGACAACAAGACCGATTTCATCAAGCGCATCGTGGGATTGCCCGGTGACAAGATCGAGATGATCGGCGGGGCGCTGTACCTGAACGACCAGCCGGTGAAGCGCGAGCAGATAGCCGATTTCTCCATGGGCGAGGCGGGGATCGAAGGCGGCAACCTGATCTACAAGCAGATGCGCGAGACGCTGCCCAACGGCGTCAGCTACAACACCCTCGATTGCGCTTATTTCCCCGGCACAAAGGACTGCATCGAGTCCGCCGCCGACAATTTGGGCCCGTTCCTGGTGCCGGAAGGGCACTATTTCGCCATGGGCGACAACCGCGACAATTCGGCCGACAGCCGGTTCTCGACACAGGCGGGCGTTGGCTATCTGCCGGCCGAAAATCTGGTGGGCCGGGCGGATATCCTGTTCTTCTCCACCTGCGGCCAGTATTGCGACGCGCCGCTGTGGAAGCCCTGGAACTGGTTCGGTGCGATCCGCTACGGCCGCATCTTCAATCTGATCGGGTGATGGCGCGCGATCTGGAAGAAGTCTACACGCTGCTCGGCTACCGCTTCGCCGACCCGGCCTTGCTGGAGCAGGCGCTGACTCACCCGTCATGCAGTGGCGTGCCGAATTACCAGCGCCTCGAATTCATCGGCGACCGGGTTCTGGGCGCCATCATCGCCCAGCGGCTCTACCGCGATTATCCCGCCTTCAACGAGGGCGACCTGGCGATCCGGTTCAACGAACTGGTGCGCAAGGAAACGCTTTCCCGCATCCTGGTCAGGCTGGGTCTCGACCGGTTCGTGAGGCTGTCGACGGGCGAAGAGGACAATGGCGGCCGTGAGAAGCCGGCGATCCTGGCAGATTGCTGCGAGGCGGTGATCGGCGCCATGTTCATGGATTCCGGCTTCGCGTCGGCTCATGCCTTTGTCGAAAAACATTGGCAAGACCTCGTCGCAGGCGTAGCGCTGAAGGACAAGGACGCCAAGACCCTGCTGCAGGAATGGGCGCAGGGCCGCGGCATGGCAGCGCCATCCTACCGCGAGATCGCACGCGAGGGGCCGGCGCACGAACCTGAATTCACCGTCGGCGTCAGTGTCGGCAGGAAGCATCAAGCCACGGGCAAGGGCCCTTCAAAGCGCGCGGCGGAACAACTGGCGGCCCGGAGCCTGCTGGACAAACTGAACGGAACCGAATGACTGAAAGTAAGACAAGATGCGGCTTCGTGGCGCTGCTTGGTGCGCCGAATGCCGGCAAGTCCACGCTGCTCAACGCGCTGGTTGGCCAGAAGGTCTCCATCGTCACCCAGAAGGTGCAGACCACGCGGACCCGCATCCGCGGTATCGCCATCGAGGGCGACGCCCAGCTCATCTATGTGGACACGCCCGGCATCTTCGCGCCCCGGCGGCGGCTTGACCGGGCCATGGTGGCGGCGGCCTGGGGCGCGGCTGATGCCGACGTGGTCTGCCTGCTGGTCGACGCCAGGAAGCGGATCGATCCGGAAGTCCGCCTCGTTCTCGACGGCCTGAAGGAAATCGGCCGCAAGGCGGTGCTGCTGCTGACCAAGATCGATCTGGTGCCGCGCGATTCCCTGTTGTCGCTGGCCGACGAGCTCAACCAGACCGGGCTGTTCACCCGCATCTTCATGATCTCGGCGCCGACCGGCGACGGCATCGACGACCTGAAGCGGTTTTTTGCCGAGAGCGCGCCGGTCGGCCACTGGCTCTATCCCGAAGACCAGCTTTCCGACATTCCATTGCGCCTGATGGGTGCCGAAATCACTCGCGAGAAACTGTTCCTGCGGGTGCACCAGGAGCTGCCCTATGCGGCAACGGTCGAAACCGAAAGCTGGGAAGAGCGCAAGGATGGCTCGGTGACGGTGCACCAGGTGATCTTCGTCGAGCGGGACAGCCAGAAGCCGATCGTCATCGGCAAGGGCGGCCAGACCATCAAGGAGATCGGCGAGGCGGCCCGGCGCGAGATGGAACAGATCATGGACCGGAAGGTGCACCTGTTCCTGAACGTCAAGGTCCGCAAGGGCTGGGGCGACGAGCGCGAGCGCTACCGCGAGATGGGCCTCGATTACAGCGACTGAGGCACGATGGAGTGGACGGATGAAGCCCTGGTTCTCGGCGCCGCCAAGCACGGCGAATCCTCCGTCATCGTCGAGCTGCTGACCCGCGCGCACGGCCGACACAAGGGGTTGGTGCGCGGCGGATCGGGCGGCCGCATGCGGGGTGTCATGCAGGCGGGAAACCGGGTCGCCGTCACCTGGCGAGGCCGGTTGGCCGAACACCTTGGCACCGCGACGCTGGAGCTGATCGACGCCAATGCGGCGTCCGTCCTGTCCGATCCGCCGCGGCTGCTGGCGCTGGCCTCGCTGTGCGCCGTGGCCTCGACCGCGCTGCCCGAGCGCGAGGGCCATCCCGAAATATTCCTTGCGGCCCTGCCGGTGATCGGGCTGCTGCGTGACGGCGCCGACATCGCGCACGTCGCGGCCGCCTTGGTCTCCTGGGAACTGGGCGTGCTCGGCGCGCTTGGCTACGGCCTCGATCTGACCTCGTGCGCCGTCACCGGCCAGACCGATGAGCTGGTCTTTGTCTCGCCGCGTACCGGCCGGGCGGTGAGCCGGGCAGGGGCCGGGGAATACGCCGATCGCCTGCTGCCGCTACCGGCACTGACCGACCCCACGCTCGAGGACATGGTGGCCGCATTCGACCTGACCGGCTATTTCCTGGAGCGGAACGTTTACGTGCCCAGCAAGATGCGGCTGCCGCCCGCGCGGGACAGGTTTGTCGCGCTGCTGCGGCGTTAATCTGCCGGGGAAAACCCACATCATCTGGTGGCGAAAAACGCCCGTCCTGCTATATTCGGCGTATGAACGAACTGACCCCTCCAGCGGCCGGCGGCGACAATATCCGCGACGTGCCCTTTGGCGATGCGCTGAGCGAGCGCTATCTGTCCTATGCCCTTTCAACCATCATGGCGCGCTCGCTGCCCGACGTGCGCGACGGCCTGAAACCGGTGCACCGGCGGCTGCTGTTCGCGATGCAGCAGCTTCGGCTCGATCCGAATTCCGGCTACAAGAAGTGCGCCCGCGTCGTCGGCGACGTCATGGGCAAGTTCCACCCGCATGGCGACCAGTCGATTTATGACGCGCTGGTGCGCCTGGCGCAGAACTTTGCCGTCCGCTATCCGCTGATCGACGGCCAGGGCAATTTCGGCAATATCGATGGCGATAATGCCGCCGCCATGCGCTACACCGAATCGCGGCTCACCCATGTCGGCGAGGCGCTGCTCGAGGGTCTCGACCAGGACGCGATCGATTTCCGCCCGACCTATGACGGCCTCGACGAGGAGCCGATGGTCCTGCCCGCCGGTTTCCCGAACCTGCTGGCGAACGGTTCGCAGGGCATCGCCGTCGGCATGGCGACCAGCATTCCGCCGCATAATGTGGACGAACTCAGCCTGGCCATGCAGCATCTGTTGGCCCATCCCACCGCGACCACCGCGGAATTGCTGGTCCATGTGAAAGGGCCGGACTTTCCGACCGGCGGCATCTGTGTCGAGCCGGCCGACAGCATTGCCCGCGCCTACGAAACCGGTCGCGGCGGATTCCGGCTGCGCGCCAAGTGGGAGATCGAGGACCAGGGCCGAGGCACCTACCAGATCGTGGTCACGGAAATCCCCTACCAGATCCAGAAGTCCAAGCTGATCGAGAAGATCGCCGACCTGATCAACAACCGCAAGCTGACCGCCCTGCTGGCCGACGTGCGCGACGAATCGACGGAAGAGGTGCGCATCGTGCTGGAGCCGCGCGCGCGCTCCGTGGATGCGGCGGTGCTGATGGAAAGCCTGTTCAAGCTGACCGAGCTCGAGACCCGGGTTCCGCTGAACCTCAATGTGCTCGACAAGGACCAGGTGCCCGGGGTCATGTCGCTCAAGGAGGCGCTGCAGGCCTATCTCGATCACCGGATCGAGGTTCGGGTCCGCCGTTCCCGCTTCCGGCTGGGTAATATCGAGCGGCGCATGGAAATCCTGCGCGGCTACATGATCGTGTTTCTCAACCTCGACGAACTGATTGCCATCATTCGCCGCGAGGACGAGCCGAAACCCGTGATCATGGCGCATTTCGAGCTCAACGACGTCCAGGCCGACGCCATCCTCAACATGCGCCTGCGCTCGCTGCGCCGGCTCGAGGAAGAGGGCATGCTCAAGGAATTTGCCGGCCTTGAATCCGAGCAGGCCGAGCTTGTCGCGCTGATCGACAGCCCGTCCAAGCAACGCTTCGCGATCCGGCTGGAGCTGGACGCGCTGCGCAAGCGCTTCGGCAAGGACACGCCACTGGGCGCGCGCCGCACCCTGTTCGGCGAGGCGGCGTCCGTCGATATCGCGACACCCGAGGCGCTGATCGAAAAGGAGCCGGTAACGGTGATCCTGTCGCGCATGGGCTGGATCCGCGCCCTGAAAGGACACGTCGACAAGGCGTCCGAAATCAAGTTCAAGGACGGCGACGGACCGGCCTTCCAGGTGCACGTCCAGACCACCGACAAGCTGCTGCTGTTCGCCAGCAATGGCCGCTTCTACACGCTGGGCTGCGACAAGTTGCCGGGCGGGCGCGGCATGGGCGAGCCGGTCAGACTGATGATCGACCTGCCGGCCACCGACGATGTGATCGTGGCGATGCCCTACACGGCGGGCGCCAAGCTGCTGGTGGCCAGTTCGGACGGGCGCGGCTTCATCGTCGATGCCGATAGCGCGCTGGCCCAGACCAAGAACGGCAAGCAGGTGCTGAACGTCGACGGCAAGGTGAAGGCGAAGATTTGCGTGGCTGCCACGGGCGATACGGTCGCGGTGGTGGGCGAGAACCGGAAATTGCTGTTGTTCCCGCGCGACCAGTTGCCGGAAATGGCGCGCGGCCGCGGCCTGACCCTGCAGAAGTACAAGGATGGCGGCCTCGCCGACGCCAAGGTATTCAACCACGCGGATGGACTCACCTGGGCCTCGGGCGAGCGGACACGGACGGAAACCAACCTGCTCGACTGGACCGGCAATCGGGCCCAGGCCGGCCGCATGGTGCCGCGCGGCTTCGCGTCGAGCGGGAAGTTCAGTTAGGGAGCGACCGGAGTACGTGGCACCGGCTTAAGCTCGGTGGCGCCTTCCAGGCACACGCTGCGCAGCTGGTTGGGGCGCGCCGGCTCGAGCGGACACACTTCCCACTTGCCGTTGATCTCGATCGGGTTGGTGGCGAGCATGTCGCGCAGCTTCTCGGGCAGCACCAGGTTCTCGGGATCGTCGCCCGTGCCACGCACGCCGTAAAGCTGTTTGGTGCCGACCGGCCAGAGGCGGATCGCCGGGCTGCCGGTGTAGACGGACAGGCGGCCATAGAAGGTCATGCACTTGTCGACGACCTTCGGGCTGGCCTTGCAGGTGGGCGCGGTGTCGGCCAGAGCGGGGGCCGTGAGGACGGATGACGCCAGCAGCGCGATCGCGAGCAGTCTCGACATGGGCAAAGTCTCCAGGCAGTTCAGATCTTCATTTTCCGCCAGGAGTCGTCCGCATACATCTCCAGCGGTTGGAATTTCGCCTTGTAGGCCATCTTGTCCGATCCGGCGATCCAGTAGCCCAGATAGACATAGGGCAACCCCAGCTTCCGCGCCCAGTCGATGTGCGAAAGGATCATCGCGGTGCCAAGGCTGCGGTCGGCCATGTCGGGGTCGTAGAAGCTGTAGATCATCGACACGCCGTCATCGAGCACGTCGCTGAGGCAGGTGGCCACGAGCGGATCGCGGGGATCGAGCGGATCGATCATCCGGCGGCGGTACTCGACCAGATAGGTGCTGACAGGGGTCTCCTCGACCATGGTCGCATAGTCGATGGCGGTCATGCCGGCCATGCCGCCGTTGGAATGGCGCGAGTTCAGGTAGCCGGTCAGCAACTCGAACTGCTCCAGCGTGGCGTGGGCCGGCACGGGTGTCTGGACAAGGTCGCCGTTGCGGCGGGCGATGCGGCGCATGGTGCGGTTCGGCTCGAAATCCCGCACCGGGATGCGTACGGAAATGCAGGCATGACAGCCGTCGCAGGCCGGCTTGTAGGCGACTTTCTGCGACCGGCGGAACCCTACCTTCGACAGGCTGTCGTTCAGTTCCTGGGCGTGCGGTTCCTTCAGTTCGGTGAAGATCTTCTGTTCCAGCCGCCCCGGCAGGTACGGGCACGCGGAGGGCACCGTGAGATAAAATCGGGGAAAGCGGATGAACTGATCGGTCACGTGGTCGCTTCGTTACAGGAAGAAGTCTCCAAGCATGGCATGAACCCATGGAAGGTCAATGGAAGTTGTGCGCACCAGCCATTGGAGGGAGGCGCGCGGCCGCTAGCTTGCCAGCTTCTCGGCCACTTCCTCGGCGAAGTAGGTCAGGATGCCGTCGGCACCGGCGCGCTTGAACGCGAGCAGGCTTTCGACGATCACCCGGTCCCGGTCGAGCCAGCCGTTCTGTATGGCCCCGGCGATCATGGCGTACTCGCCCGACACCTGGTAGCCGAAGGTCGGGACGCCGAACTCGCGCTTCACCCGGTGAATGATGTCGAGATAGGGCATGCCCGGCTTCACCATCACCATGTCGGCGCCCTCGGCAATGTCCAGCGCCACCTCGCGGATCGCTTCATCGCTGTTGGCCGGGTCCATCTGGTAGGTCTTCTTCGACGCCTTGCCAAGTGACGACGACGATCCGATGGCATCGCGGAACGGGCCGTAGAACGCCGACGCGTATTTGGCCGCATAGGCCATGATCTGCACGTTGAGGAACCCGGCGGCGTCGAGGCCCTGGCGGATGGCGCCGATGCGGCCGTCCATCATGTCGCTGGGCGCGATGACGTCGCACCCGGCACGGGCCTGGACAAGGGCCTGCTGAACCAGGACCTCGAGCGTGGCGTCGTTGGCAACCTCGTCATTGATCAGGAGGCCGTCATGTCCGTGGTCGGTATAGGGATCGAGCGCCACGTCGCACAATATGCCAATGTCGGGGACCTGCGCCCTGATGGCGCGCACCGCGCGGCAGACCAGGTTCTCGGGATTGACCGCCTCGCGCCCGTCGCCGGTCTTCAGGCCGACCGGCGTTTGCGGGAACAGGGCGATCATCGGAATGCCCAGATTGGCCGCCTTGGCCGCTGCGTCCACCGCCATGTCGATGCTCAGGCGGTTCACGCCCGGCATGGAGGCGACCGGATCACGGACACCGTCGCCTTCCTGGACGAACAGCGGCCAGATCAGGTCGTCAACCGTCAGCACGGTCTCGGCCACCAGCCGCCGGGACCATTCGGTCCTCCGGTTGCGGCGCATGCGGGTCGTGGGAAAGCTCGGGGAAGCGGGGCGGCCGGTCATCTCTCTCCGTCAGGTGCGACCCATGAGCAGGGCCTGGTTCTGTTTCAGCAACTGGGTGAGAAAGTCGCACACGGCCTCCACGCGTGCAACATGGCGCAGGTCTTCGTGCACCACCAGCCAGAATTCACGCTTTACTTCCACCTCGTTGCGCAGCACGCGGACGAAGTTGGGGTCTGGCTCGGCGGCGAAGCAATGCAGGAAAGCAAGCCCAAGACCCGAAAGCGCTGCATTCGAATGAGCGACCACGCTCGTCGATTCAAACACGATCCGCGGATCCTTGATGAAGTCGTCGAGGAAGCGGAGCTGGGGCAGGGTGACCAGATCGTCGATGTACCAGATCAGGTCATGGTCGTTGAGATCCCGCTTGGTGCGGATCGGCCGCCTGTTGCGCAGATAGGATGGCGTTGCGTAAAGCCCCAGCGCGTAATCGGCCAGCTTCCATGCGATCAGCCGTCCGGACTGGGGACGCGACAGGGTGATGGCCAGATCGGCCTCGCGGCGCGACAGATCCAGCAGCGGCGTGCTGGCCACCAGCTCGATGGTGATTCCGGGATGCCGCTCGCGGAATTTGCCCATCTGCTTGGCGAGGAATTCGATGGCCAGGCCTTCGGTGGCGGCCATGCGCACCGTGCCGGTCAGCGTTGCATCCTCGCCCGATACGTCCTCGTACAATTTGATCGATTGAGCCTCGATCCGCTCGGCGTAAGCGAGCAGGGCGGTGCCGGCCTTGGTCGGTATGTAGCCGCGGGGCGTGCGGTCGAACAGTCTGGTATTCAATGCGTTTTCCAGCGCGGCGACGCGCCGCGCCACGGTCGTATGATCGACCTGCAGCGCACGCGCCGCAGCTGCCAGCCGTCCGCGCCTTGACAGTTCGAGCACGAAGCGCAGATCATCCCAATTGAACATGCGCGGACCCGCTTTCTGTGGATTTTTGCAGGGGTTCGGCGAGTAATTTCGCATAGCCCCGCAAATATGTCTTGTGTAGAGTCTGCGCCGTAATTTCGGGTGACGTGCACCCATGACCCAGCGGCCGGTTTTGGAGAGCGCCGTTCGCTTAAACGGGAGAAGACAATTGGCTACACAGATGTCGCAGTTGGTTTCCGATACGGAGCTTTCGCCCGCCCAGGAAATCGCCGCCCTCGTCGAGCGCTCGCGCAAGGCGCAGGCTCAGATCGAAAACTATACCCAGGAGCAGGTCGATGCGCTGATCCGCGCCATGGTGTGGGCCGTGGCAAAGCCCGGCGTTGCCGAGAAGATCGCCCAGTTCACCGTGGACGAGACCCAGCTCGGTAATTACGACGGCAAGTTCCTCAAGATTTCGCGCAAGACCCGCGCCACCCTCATGGACATCATCGACGACAAGTCGGTGGGCATCCTGGAAGAGGACAAGGAACGCAACATCATCAAGATCGCGAAGCCGGTCGGCGTCATCGGCGCCCTGGCGCCGTCGACCAATCCGGAAGCGACCCCGGTGATCAAGGCGATCCACGCCGTGAAGGGCCGCAACTCGATCATCGTGGCGCCGCATCCGCGCGCCAAGCTGACCAACAAGATGATCTGCGACCTGATGCGCGAGGCCATCGTCGCCATGGGCGCGCCGGCCGATCTGGTCATCGGCATCGACACGCCGTCGCTCGACAAGACCAACGAGCTGATGAAGCAGTGCGATCGTATTCTGGCCACCGGCGGCGGCGCCATGGTCACCGCGGCTTATTCGTCGGGCACGCCGGCGCTGGGCGTGGGCGTGGGCAACGCGGTCATCACCGTCGACGAGACCGCCGACCTGGACGATGCCGCCGAGAAGATCCGCATTTCCAAGACCCTCGATCTGGCGGCCTCGTGCTCGTCCGACAACTCGGTCGTGCTGGTCGACAAGATCTACGACCAGATGCTCGCCAAGCTGGAAGGCAAGGGCGGCTACGTCGTCAATGCCGCCGAGAAGGACAAGCTGCAGCACACCATCTGGCATGACGGCCACCTGAACACCGCCATCGTCGCGCAGCCGGCAACCAAGATCGCCGAGATGGCCGGCATCGACCTGCCGGAAGGCAAGACCTTCTTCATCGTGCCGGAAACCGGCTACGGCCCGGATCATCCCTTCTCGGGCGAGAAGCTGTCGGTGGTCATGGCGCTGTACCGCGTGAAGGATATCGACGAGGCGATCCTGAAGACCAACCAGATCCAGTCCTACCAGGGCCAGGGCCATTCCTGCGGCATCTACTCGAACAGCGACGAGAACATCCTGAAGCTGGCCAACGCGACCAAGACCTCGCGTGTCATGGTCAACCAGCCGCAGGCCGCGTCCAATTCGGGCAATCTGTGGAACGGCATGCGCCAGACCTTCTCGCTGGGCTGCGGCTCGTGGGGCGGCAACGGCACGAACAACAACATTTCGTGGCGTGACCTGATCAACGAGACCTGGGTCTCCAAGCCGCTGGCCGTCACCAAGACGATCCCTTCGGACGAGGAGTTGTTCGGCAAGGACATCATCGAGAAGTTCGACAACTAAGTCAGCCGATCTCGCGCCGTTCCGGCCTCAGGGCTGACGGCGCGATCGACGCAAAGGCCGCGCCCCGGCGCTTCGTCCGTCATGGATGGAAGCCCGGGGCGCAGGCGTGTCCGGCGCATGTGCACGGGCCCAACACGCGCGCATGGAAAAAGGGCCGGAACTGAGTTCCGGCCCTTTGCTGTTTCCGGACGGTGCCGTCAGTCTGCGGTGAGACGGTTGACGCCATTGTTGCCGATGGCGGTCGCGCCGACCTCGTTGCCCCTGACCGAGAACGTGCTGTTGCTGCTGGGGCCGCTCACGGTCCCGCCGCCCAGCCCGATGCCAACCGTCACGCCCGAGACGTTGGCGCTCACGGTGGTTTCGCTGTTCGTCTGCAGGTTGAAGATCGACGCGCTCGGGTGTTCGAAGGTGCCCGTATTCAGCGCCAAACTGCTCACGGCGCTGTTGCCTGTCGATTGGGCGAGGACCTGGTTGCCATTGACGGTCACGGCGCTGTCGTTGACGCCGAGGGCGCCCGCCAGTCCGTCGACGCCGACCAGTGTGTCGCTCACGGACGAGGTGACTGTGGTGGATGCCACAGACTGCCAGTTCAGGACCGCGTAGTCCGAACCGGTGACGCCGATGCCCATCGCCGGATCGATGGCGCCGCCAGCGCCGCTGCTCTCTTGCAGGCTGGCGCCGGCGCCGGATTGCACGGCATTCAGGGCATTGTTGCCGGTCGAAACCGACGTCACCGCGTTGTTCGATGTCGAGATGCTGCTGCCGCTTGCGCCTGCGCTGAAGTAGGAACGGAGCTGGGCCGCCGCCACCGACGACCTGATCTCCGATCCGGCGACTATGGCCTGGCGGCTGCCGGCCTGGCCGGTGGCGTCGCTGGACGAGCCGGCGTCGAGGACGAGGACGTTGCGTGCAACGAATCCGGCGGCCTTTGCCTGAATGGCATTGTTCTCCACCGTCACGGTATCGTTGTTGACCGGGGTCAGCGCATCGATACCGATATCGGTGACAAGATAGGTGCCCTGGTTATCCGCTCTGATATCCGTCTCACCCGACTGGACATTCAACACCGAGAAGTCGGCATTCAAGGTCAGGGTGGTAGTGGTGAAAGCCGGGGCCGCCGCAGGTGTCCCGCCTACGATGGCGGCGTCTGCCAGGACATTGAGCCGGTTGGAAACGCTGCCGCCTGTCGCCTGAGCGACGATCGCGTTGCCCTCGAGAGACACGGAGGCCGAGCGCGCGTCCGACATGTCAAAGACAGTGGCGGCAATCGTGTTGCCACCGATCGTGAGTGCGGTCGCGGCACTCCCCGATGTGACGATCTGTTGCGACACCACGCTGGCGCTGGGCGTGTCGCCTGCCGCGCCCACATTCGCCTTGGCGTCCAACGTCGCCGTATTGAAGGCTGTGTGAATGGTCGCGTCAGTCAGGACCAGGTTGTTGTCCACGGTTGCCGAGCCGCTGTCGAAACTATCGAGGACCACGGAAGTGCTGGTCGAGAACACTGTGGCGGTCAGCACGTCGTCCTGGTCGGACACAATCGCCTCGGCGCCCTGGACATTGACCACGCTGAGGTCGGCAGCAACGATTATATCCGACGAGCCGGCCGGGTCGATGACTACGCTGGGTGTGGTCAGTCCGGTGCCGCTGTACAGGTTGGTGCCCGTTGCCGTCGCGGAATTGGTGGCGCGGTTGGCCGAGACGATTGCCGCGATGGCATTGCCATCGGCTGCGAAGTGGCTGTCGGTGACGGACTGCGCGAGTTGCTCGCCTGCAGATGCCGAGATGTAGGCGAAGTACACATCCGAGGTCAGATTGGCGCCGTCATCCGTGGTTTGCTGCAGGCTGGCGACAAAGCCGGACACGTGGTTCGTGCCGAAATCCAGCGTGGCGCCGTTGAACGCATCGTTGCCGCGAGCCTCGCCGACGATGGCGTTGAGGCTTGCCGATACTGATGTGTCGTCGATGATGGGCACGAATTTCGCGTCCGCGATCACTATCGGCAACTGCAAGCCCGAGGTCACGTCGACGCCATTGGCCTGATAGGACGCAATGCCAAAGGCGAGGTCGTTGGCCGCCAATTCCGTATTCGCGGCGACATCCAGAATTTCGACTGATGGTGTCGCGGACACGGCTTCCACGTAGGACGTGCCGGATACATCAAGGAGATTGGTGGCATTGTTGACGCGACCCAGGGCGCGAATGCTGTTGCTGTCGGCCGACACGTCGCTCCCCGAAACCTGCGTATCGACACCTGCGACGCTCGCCTGAATCCTATCGAAATCGAGACTTGCGACCAGTCCGATTCCGACCCCGGCGTTGGCGCGTTGGTGGTTGGCGATGACGCCCAGCGGCCCGTTGGCCGCGCTCGCGGAACCTGCCTCGGACAGGTCGAATGTGGCAACGCTGAGGGTGAGGCTATTGGCCGCGTCATTGCCAAGCACCAGTACGGAAATGGTGTTCCTGTCGGCTTCGACGACGCTGCCGGCTAGCGAGCCGCCCTCGTTGTCGACGGTGCTGGAGACCGACACATTGTTCGCGGCGCCTATGACGCCGGCCGCGTTCAGGTCGCCGAATTCCTGGCTGTTCAGCAAACCGGTTTCCGCGCGCATCAGCGTGTTCCCGGCAGTGAAGCCGGCGAGGGACACGGAGCCCATCTCGACGAGGTTGACATCGCCGCCGGTCACGACGTCGACGACGTTCTGGCTGTTGGCCTGGACCATCAGATGGTTGGTTGCGGTGTTGATCCGCCCCGAACTCTGCAGCAGGTTGTCATTCGCCTGCGCGTCAATGTTGGCAATGGTCGTCGCGCCAGCCGATGCCAGAAGCTCAATCGAGGCGGCGGTCAGGGTGGCGTCCAGTCCGCCCGAGAACGAGCCTGCGCCGCCATCCTCGTCCGAGAATGTCTGGGTGTTCGCCAGGGTCGATGTGGCATCGAGCGTGATTGCGTCGACTCCCAGGCTGTTGCCGGCCTGGTTGCCGGCGCTCGCTGCCGTGATGCTGTTGAAGCTGGCGCTGATATCGGTGTTGGTCAGCGTGGACAGGGGATCCGTGCTGCCGACCTGAACACTGATCTTACCCTGGACATAAGCCGAAAACGACACAGGGTCGGCGTCGAAGCCGATGTTCTCGACGCTCTGGTCGTTGACCAGGACGAAGCCGCCCTGGACGACGGTGTCGGGCAGGCCATCAGGTGTGGCGTTGGGGATCACGGCATCGGCCAGCGACCGATAAACAGTCGCGACCGGCGTGCTCAACTGGTCGGTAGGGCTTGGGACGCCGTCGCTGACGGCGACCGCCGTGATGCTGATCATGTTGGACTTGGCGTCGACCAGGTTGCCAATGACACTGGCGGCCACGCGGTTGCCGTCGGCGCTGATGTCCGCATTGTCTATCGTCCGCGCCGTCGCGTTGACGGAAACAAGTCCACCGCCCAGCGGATCGTCGCTGTCGAGGACGGATGACGTCATGTTGAGATGGTCCGAGGCTATGGTGTCGGACCCTTCCGCAACCTGCAGGTTGATGACGCCGACCGTTCCGCTGAAACTCGACGCCTTGCCGTCGTCCGAGACAGTGAAGCTGTTCAGGGTCACCCGGTTGGCGACCGATTGGGCGCTGATGCTGTTGTCCGATGCGCTGATCGTGGAATCCTCGATGGTCGACCCGGCCGCGCCCTGGACATTGGCTGCCTCGACCGCGATGGCTCCGATGGTATTCGAGGTGTATTCGGATTCACGTGCGAACTGGCCGCTGACGATGCCGTAATCGGCTGCAACCCGGGATTCCATGGTCGCATGCGTGCTTTGTACGAAGTTGAACTGCGGGTTCACGGCGGCACCGGTCATGGTGCTGCCGTCCAGAGTGATGCGATTGGCCGCGATGTTGCCCGAGGCATCGGCAAACAGGCTGTTTTCATCCGCGCTGACATGGCTGCCGACAATGTCGCCCGTGATCGTGCCCAGGGTCGCGGCGCTGACCACAATATCGCCGTTCGTCGTGGCCGACGAACTGCTGCCGTCAGTCTGCAATTGTGCGTTGCCCAGCGACACCAGGCTGTCGAGTGTCGTGGCGCCAGCGACGGCGATGGTGTTGACCACATTGTTCCCGGTGGCGCTTGCGCCGATGCTGTTGCCGGTGGCCTCGACCTTTGACGTCAGCAGGCTTTCCACCAGCACATTCATGTCGCCGTCGTCGGTGTCGCCCGCCAGGTCGCCAACCTCTGCGTTGATCTCAAGCTGGCCGTACTGGTGATTGCCGATGAACAAGTCGCCGATCACATTGGTATTGCCGTCCGAACCGCTGCCGGCGATGAGCACTGTCGATGAGCGGGTCAGGCTGATGGCGCCGGTCGGGAACGTGCCGTTCTGGCTGATTCCGTCGCCCAGCCGCACAAGATTGCTGGCGGTATTGCCGGTGCCGGCAGCGGCAATCCGGTTGCCCGAGAAATCTATGGTGCTGCCGCTCATATTGCCGATCGGTGTCCCGGCGCTCAGGCCGGCTTCGATATCCGACTCGCTGACCTGGGCCAGGTAGGTACGGCCCGCGATCGTGTTGCGCTGTGCACTGGCGACACCGGCCGAACCGTTGAACATCAGGGCGCTCGCATGACCAGGGTCGAGCGCGTCGTCGAGGTTCACCTGATTGACGGCGCTGTTGCCGGTAATGGTCGCCTCGATGGTGTTGCCGGTGACGTTCAGCCCGGTGTTCTCGATCGTGCTCGTGGTGTCGATCACGACCGCCAGCGAACCGATGCGCGTGTCGTCGATCGTACTCGACGAGTTCGCCAGGCTGTTTTCCTGTACCGAAGCGACCAGCGCCGTCGCACTGGCGCCGATGGCATTGCCGTTTGCGGCATTGCCCAGGGTCGGGCCGCCGGAGATTGCGGTGAAGCCGCCTTCGGTACTGCTGAGCAGCGGGTTGATGTCACCGCTGACGGTGTTGATGGCTTCGTTGCCGATCGCCTGGGCAAGAATAGTGTTGCCGGTAAGGCCCTGGGTGCTGCCGGCGAACAAATCCGACGAGGAGATGCGAATTTCCGAAGTTGTGATCGAGGACTTGAGCGATGCGCCGTTGTCGCTGCTTTGCAACGAGGCGAGAGTCGCCGCCGAGGTGGCCCCGGAACCGGTCGCCGTCCACATCTCGATGCTGTTCCATGTCTGCGGATTCAGATGCAGGGGATCCAGGTAAGTGGGCGAAACGTCGTCGTACGTCACCGCCGTGTTCAGCACTGACAGCGTCGAAATCGAATTGTCGTCGACCAGAATGGCCACGACGCCGTCATAGTCTTGGGTCCCGGTCGTGGGAATGCCGACCAGGGTGCCGGAAACGGTAGCAACCGGATCAACATTGTTGTTGTTCTGGTTGTTGTTGATCGGCACGGATGTCGAACCGGCGGCGATCGTGACCGTCTCGGCGCTCCAGTCGACGATGGCATTGTAGAGCGAATCCGCCTGCGCCGTGCCGGCGACGTTCAAGGCCGTGGCAAGCGCAATGATGCTGACCGAAGCCAGTTTTTGGCCCATGTGCATAGGTAGCCCCCTCAAAAAAATACATGCTCAGATCCCGGTGCGTTGGCCCGACCGGGGAAGCTGCGCTGATCGTGCCCCTCACACGATCACGTGCAGATTATTGGCGGACGCTAGTCGAGCCAGTGGCCTGATACAACACGAGAAATTGGTGCTCATGCGCATTTATAGCGAAACGTTGCGAAGGCGTTTTTCCGGGCGCCGGAAAGGCTGAATCGAGCGATGAACGAGCGGGCCATACACGGCGAAACGGCCGGGCTTGCCCAGAACAGGGGACCCGAACCGGACGAGCGGATTTACCGGGTACGCAACACGGGAATGGCGGGCAGGATGCCGGCTGAGTTGGTCCCACTTTCGTGCAATTGCCCTAGGTTCCGAGCCGTTGATCCGGTCAGTTTTGTCGATCGGACGCTTTTCGGCCTTTTGTCCCGGCGAGCGCATGGGGTATGAATTGCGCGCAAAAACCCGGCGCCGTTGGACACCTGCCTCAACCCCACGCGCTGACTTGCGGAGGACACGATGGATTTTGAACTCAATGAGGATCAGCGCCTGTTTCAGGACACGGCGCGCGCGTTCGCCAAGGATGTGCTGGAGCCGAACGCTGCCCATTGGGACGAAGAATCCCATTTCCCGGTAGCGGAACTGCGCCAGGCCGCCGAACTCGGCTTCGCCGGCATCTATGTGCGCGACGATGTGGGCGGCGTGGGCCTGGGCCGTCTCGAATCCACCATCATCTTCGAGGAATTGTCGGCGGCGTGCCCGTCGACGGCGGCGTTCATCTCGATTCATAACATGGCGTCCTGGATGATCGACAATTGGGGCACGGAGGAACAGCGCCAGAAGTGGCTGCCGCGCCTGACCACCATGGAATTGATCGCGTCCTATGCGCTGACCGAACCGGGCGCCGGTTCGGATGCGTCGAGCCTGCGTACCAAGGCGGTACGCGACGGCGACTATTATGTGCTGAATGGCTCCAAGGCGTTCATCTCGGGCGGCGGACGGTCGGATATCTATGTCTGCATGGTCCGCACCGGCGAAGACGGTCCCAAGGGGATTTCGTGCATCGTCGTCGAGAACGGGACGCCGGGTCTGTCGTTCGGTGCGCAGGAAAAGAAGCTGGGCTGGAAGTCGCAGCCGACCTCGACGGTGAACTTCGACAATTGCCGCGTCCCCGTCGCCAATCGGATCGGCGCCGAAGGCGAGGGCTTCAAGATTGCCATGATGGGTCTGGATGGCGGCCGCCTCAACATCGGCGCCTGTTCGCTGGGCGGTGCGCGCGCCTGCCTCGAAAAGGCCATCGCCTATACCAAGGAGCGCAAACAGTTCGGCCAGGCGATCGCCGACTTCCAGGCGACCCAGTTCAAGCTGGCCGATATGGCGACCGACCTGGAAGCGGCCCGGCTGATGATCCGCTCGGCCGCGGTTGCGGTGAACGAAAAGCTGCCGGGCGCCACCACCAAGGCTGCCATGGCCAAACGCTTCGCCACCGACGTCTGCTTCGACATCGTCAACGATGCACTGCAGCTTCATGGCGGTTACGGCTATATCAAGGAGTACCCGATCGAGCGCTTCCTGCGCGACCTGCGGGTGCACCAGATCCTCGAAGGTACCAACGAGATCATGCGGGTCATCATCTCCCGCCAGATCATCAAGGACGGCTGAAACTTATTCTGACATCGAAGGGGAAGACATGACCGACGAACCTGAGGTCCTGTTCGAAAAGCGCGGCGGCATCGGTCTCATCACCCTCAACCGCCCGAAGGCGCTCAATGCGCTGAACCAGCCTATGGTGCTGGAGATCCACCCGAAGATGATCGAGTGGGCGGATGATCCCCAGGTAAAGGCGGTGCTGATCGTCGGGGCGGGCGACCGCGCATTCTGTGCCGGCGGCGACATCCTGTGGCTGCGCAACAACGGCCTCGAGAACCGCCCCAAGGCGCTCAGCTTCTATTGGGACGAGTATCGGCTGAACCGCTACATCAAGAACTATCCCAAGCCCTACATCGCCTTCATCGACGGCATTACCATGGGCGGCGGTTGCGGCCTGTCGGTGCACGGCGATTTCCGCGTCGCCACCGAGCGCACCATGTACGCCATGCCCGAAACCGGCATCGGCCTGTTCCCGGACGTGGGCGGCAGCTACTTCATGCCGCGCTGTCCCGGCGAGACCGGCATGTATTCGGCGCTCACCGGCGACCGGTTGAAGCCTGCCGATGCGCTGCATCTGGGTATCGCGACCACCTATACGCCGTCGGCGAAACTGCCTGACCTGCTGCAGGCACTGGAGACCGCCGACCTGTCGGACAAGGCCAGCATCGCCGCGATCCTGAACAGTTTTCACGAGGATCCGGGCACCTCGGACGTGAAGCTGCTGGAAGGCCAGATTGATGTGGTGTTCCGCGAGGATTCCGTCGACGCGATCATGGACGGCCTGAAGCTCAATGGGTCCAACTGGGCGCTCAAGACCCTCGACACCCTGTCGAAGAAATCGCCAACCAGCCTCAAGCTCACATTCCAGCAAATGCGCCGGGGCGCCCAGTCGAATTTCGATGACTGCATGCGGATGGAATACCGTATGGTCACCCGCACCATGGACGGGCACGACTTCTATGAAGGCGTGCGCGCCGTGATCGTCGACAAGGACAATGCGCCGAAATGGGTGCCGGACACCCTGGCCCATGTTTCGGACTCCGAAATCGACGCCTATTTCGCGCCGCTCGGCAAAGGCGACCTCCACTTCGAAGGCGCGCCGGGCGAGCGGGTCGACTAATTATTCATGAGGCGGGCCGCTGCCGCAGAGCAGCGTTCGCACGCTGATCAAGACGAGGGAGACGTCCCTCAAACGGGAGAGAAAAATGGCGAAGATCGGATTCATCGGCCTCGGCAACATGGGTGGCCACATGGCCAATAACCTGCTGAAGGCCGGCCACAGCCTGAAGGCGTTCGACCTGTCGAAGGAAGCGCTTGACCGTGCGGTGGCCCACGGCGCCGTCGCCGTGGCCTCGGCCCAGGAAGCCGCCACCGACGTGGACGTGGTGGTCAGCATGCTGCCTGCCGGCAAGCACGTCCGCGCCGTCTACGCCGATGCCGGCGGGGTCATCGACGCCGCGTCGCCCGGTACGCTGATCATCGACAGCTCGACCATCGACGTGCAGTCGGCGCGCGACGTGATCGCCGTCGCCCACAAGAAGGGTCTCGAGATGGTCGACGCGCCGGTCTCCGGCGGCGTCGGCGGCGCCCAGGCAGGCACGCTGACCTTCATGGTCGGCGGTTCGCAGGAAGGCTTCAACCGCGCCAAGCCGATCCTCGACCTCATGGGCAAGAACATCTTCTATGCCGGCGGGCCGGGTAACGGCCAGGCCGCGAAGATCTGCAACAACATGCTGCTGGGCATCGGCATGATCGGCACGTCGGAAGCCTTCAACCTGGCCGAGAAGCTGGGCCTGGACGCCAAGACCTTCTTCGATATTTCCTCGACCGCGTCGGGTCAGTGCTGGTCCATGACATCGTATTGCCCCGCGCCCGGCCCGGTGCCGACGTCGCCGGCCAATAATGAATACAAGCCGGGCTTCGCCGTCGACATGATGCTGAAGGATCTGCGCCTCGCCAAGGAGGCCGCCGACAGCGTTGGCGCCGAGACACCTTTGGGACATCAGTCCGAGGAGCTGTACTCCAAGCTGTCAGCCGACGGCCACGGCAACCTGGACTTCTCCGGCATCATCAAGATGCTGGCCGGCCGCCTGTAAAACCGTTGCCGCCATCCCGGCGACAGCCGGGATGGCGGTGATGTTGGATGGCATGACGCTCTCCTACGAACAGGCCACCGACAAGCTGCTGGACGCGGGCGCCCGGTTCCATTCGCGCGGCTGGGTGGCGGCGACGGGCGGCAACCTGTCGCACCGGCTCGATGACGGCAGCGTCGCCATCACCATTTCGGGGCGTCACAAGGGCGAACTCGTCGGCGCCGACATCATGCGGGTCGACATGGACGGCGCGTCCCTCGACGGCAAGACACCCTCCGCCGAGACCCCGCTGCACACCGGCCTGTACAAGGTGCGGCCCGATGTGAATGCCATTCTGCACAGCCACCCTCGATCGAGCATTGTCTATGGTCTGGTGAATGGCGGCGCGGCCTCGGTCACCCTGACCGGCTACGAATTTCTCAAGGTGTTTCCGGGTATCCATACGCACGAGGCGGCAGTCACGCTGGCCATTTTTCCCAACAGCCAGGACATGACGGCGCTGCAGCGTGACGTCGGTCGCTGGTATGCGGCCAATCCGGCCTCGCCTGCCGTCTATCTCGTGCGCGGCCACGGCCTGACCGTCGGCGCAGCGACGATTGACGCGGCGCGCTACACCACGGAAGCTGTCGAGGAATTGCTGGCCTACGAACTGGAGCGGTCACGATGGGCACGCTGACGATCTATCACGACGCCGACCCGGCGACGCCGCTGTTTCATTCCGGCGACAACGCCGCGATCGCCGCGGCACTGAGCGAGGTGGGCATCCGCTTCGAACTATGGTCCGGCTTGCGGATGATCTCGCCGGGCGCCGACGACGCGGCCGTGCTTGCGGTCTACCAGCCCGACATCGACCGCCTGGTCGCCGAGGAGGGTTACAGATCCTGGGACGTGGTCCGGGTGCTGCCGGACAACGAGAACCGCACGGCCATGCGAGGCAAGTTCCTCGACGAGCACACCCACGCCGAGGACGAGGTGCGTTTCTTCGCCGAAGGCTCGGGCATGTTCTACCTCCACATCGGCAGCAAGGTTTACATGGTGCTGTGCGAGGCGGGCGACTTCATCAGCGTGCCGGCGGGCACGACCCACTGGTTCGACATGGGGCCGCGGCCCCACTTCACCGCGCTGCGGCTTTTCATGTCGCCGGACGGCTGGGTGGCCAGCTTTACCGGGTCCCGCTACAGCGCCGAATTTCCCAGATACGAAACCGCCTGATGCCGATCCGTGCCGTGCTCACCGATATCGAGGGCACGACCACCTCGGTGTCGTTCGTTTACGACGTGCTGTTTCCCTACGCACGCGACCATATCCCGGCCTTCGTGCGGGCGAACGCGGCCGCGCTCGGCGATCTGCTCGCCGATGTCAGGCGGGAGGAGGGCGATCCGTCGCTCGACATCGACGGGTGCATTGCCGCGCTGCTGCGCTGGATGGACGAGGACCGCAAGGTCACGCCGCTCAAGACGCTGCAGGGCATGGTGTGGAAGCAGGGCTACGAGGATGGCGGCTCCACGGGCCATCTCTATCCGGACGTCGCTCCCACACTGCGCCGCTGGAAAGCGCAGGGACTGTCGCTCCATGTCTATTCCTCGGGATCGGTCGCCGCGCAGAAACTGCTGTTCGGTTATTCGGATGCCGGCGACCTGACGCCGCTGTTTTCAGGCTGGTTCGATACAAGGATCGGCGCCAAGAAGGATGCGGCGTCCTATGCGCGCATTGCCGGGGCCGTGGACGTGTCGCCGCAGGAAATGCTGTTCCTGTCCGACAACCCGGAGGAACTGGCTGCGGCTCGCGCCGCCGGACTGGAGGTTGCGGGACTGGAGCGGCCGGGAAACACCTACGATCTGACCGGATGGCCCAGCTTCGTTTCCTTCGAATTGATCGATCCGCTGGCTGTGGGATTCACCGATCCTTAGACGGCGGGCCTTCCGGTTCTATATCTTGCCGTAAACGTGATCCGAGGCTCTTTGTGCGTTCGCTGATAATCATCTGTTTTGTGGTGCTGATCGTCGCGCCCGCCGCCCGCGCGGATGAGCCGCGCTGTTTCGGGCCGGAGAAGGCTTGGTGCGCGTGGACGCTGCAGCAGGACCGGATCGATGACGGCTGGCGTGTGGTCTATACCGGCCGTACCGGCAAGACCGATGCCATCGTCGAAACCATCATCGATTCACCCGGAAACCGGCCCCGTCTCGGGATCCGCGTCTCGCCGGCACGCGAGGATGACAGCGCCCAGGTTATCATTTCCCTGCGCAGCGACGACGGCCGCCCGGATCAGTGGCGGCAATTCATCGGCCGCAACCGGCAATTCGACGAGGGCGCCTTGCGCCTTGCGCTTGGCCGCCGTGCCCTGGAAGCAGTGCTGCAGGCGCCGGAATCAGCGACATTGTATGTCTTCGTCGAGTTCCAGACCCGCGGACAGGCGCGCAAGGACAGCCACAAGATGTCGCTGACCGGTCTTCCGGAGGCCCTGCGTTACGCGCGCCTTGGGCGATAGGGGTTTCCCCTCCACCTGATTGGTCCTAGATTGATTAGCATCAGGGACTTGGCGGAAACGGCTGCGTACGCTAAGCATCCGTTACGACAGGAAGGCTCAGGAGCCGACATGGACTATGAGGCCAGATTTCGGCAAGCCATCGATTCACTCAGAACCGAAGGCCGCTACCGTGTTTTCATGGATATCGCGCGCGAGCGCGGTAATTTTCCCCGCGCCCGGCATTTCGGCGCCGGCGGCGAACGCGACATCACGGTCTGGTGCTCGAACGACTATCTTGGCATGGGCCAGCATCCGGATGTGATCGCGACCATGGAGAAGGCGCTGCACGAGTGCGGCGCCGGCGCCGGCGGCACCCGCAACATCAGCGGCACCAACCACTACCATGTGCTCCTTGAGAATGAACTGGCCGACCTCCACGGCAAGGAAGCGGCGCTGCTGTTCACATCAGGCTACATCTCGAACGAAGCGACGCTCAGCACCATCGGCCGTATCCTGCCGGGCTGTATCCTGTTTTCGGACGAGTTGAATCATGCGTCGATGATCGAGGGCGTGCGGAATTCGGGCCAGCCCAAGCGGGTATTCCGTCACAACGATGTGGCCCATCTGGAAAGCCTGCTGCAGCAGGCCGATCCGGACGCGCCCAAGGTCATCGCATTCGAGTCCGTCTATTCCATGGACGGTGACATATCGCCCATCCACGCCATTTGCGACCTGGCCGACAAGTACAATGCCATCACCTATCTGGACGAGGTCCATGCTGTCGGCCTTTACGGCCAGCGCGGCGCCGGGGTTGCCGAGCGCGAAGGCGCCATGCACCGGATTACCGTTATCGAGGGCACGCTCGCCAAGGCGTTCGGCGTCATGGGCGGCTACATCGCCGGTTCCTCCGATATAATCGACGTGGTGCGCTCCTATGCGCCTGGGTTCATCTTCACCACCTCGCTCGCGCCGGTTCTGGCGGCGGGCGCATGGGCCAGCATTCGCTATCTGAAGCAGGCCAACGACCTGCGCATCCGTCATCAGGAGCGGGCGGCCCGGCTGAAGCAGCTGTTCCGCGATGCCGGTCTGCCGGTGATGGAGTCCGCCAGCCATATCGTGCCGCTGTGGGTCGGTGAGGCGGCCCTGTGCAAGCAGGTGTCCGACGAACTCATGACCGAATTCGGCATTTACGTGCAGCCGATCAACTACCCGACCGTACCGCGCGGCACCGAACGCCTGCGTTTCACCCCCAGCCCGTTCCACACCGACGAGATGATGGAAGAACTGGTGGCCGCGCTGAACGTGGTATGGGATCGCCGCAAGATCAGCCGCGCCGCCTGAGTTCGTTCCCGGGCGGCCGCTTCCGGCAGGCGGGCGGCAAATCAGCGGGATCGCTTCAGGTCGCAGACGATCCGCAAGCGGGGATGCAGTCTCCTCACTCAATCGCTTGCGATGACTACCCGGTTACCGGGTATTGCCGCTGTCGGCGTCATTGATCCGGGTCCCGGCAAATCCGCATTGTTGGTTTACGCTCACACGACCTAGCGCGTGCTTGGCGTCGGCTTTCGATATATGGTAGGAACTCGCGTTTCCGGGACGGTCTCATTCTGGCTGCTTGCCGGATGTGCAGAATGGCGGCGAACATGGCGGACATATTGTCGAAACGGCTGGTTGCGCTTGGCGCGGACCATGCCGGTTACCAGTTGAAGGACGCGCTGAAAGCGGAACTGGCCGAAGGCGGTTACGAGGTGCTCGACCTGGGAACGTCGGGATCCGGTTCCGTCGACTATCCGGATTTCGGCAAGGCGGTCGCGGAGGCCGTGGCGTCTGGCCGCGCCGATCTGGGGGTGATTGTCTGCGGTACGGGTATCGGCATTTCCATCGCCGCGAACCGCAACCCGGGCGTGCGCGCGGCACTCTGCCATTCGGGGCTCGAGGCAAGATTGGCGCGCGAACACAACGACGCCAACGTGCTGGCGCTGGGCGCCCGCATCATCGGCATCGAGGCTGCCCGGGATGCGCTGCACGCCTTCCTGAATACGGATTTCGCTGGCGGCCGCCATGCAGGCCGGGTCGCCAAGCTATCGACACACTGAGGATATTCGCCATGTCGACTAACACCCTTTCCAAGACCGCCGCGCCGTCGGGATTCTTTACCGCGGGCCTTGCCGAGTCCGATCCTGAACTGCTGAAGTCCATCGTCGGCGAGTTGAAGCGGGAACAGGATCAGATCGAGCTGATCGCCAGCGAGAATATCGTCTCCAAGGCCGTGCTCGAGGCCCAGGGCTCCGTGCTCACCAACAAATATGCCGAGGGTTACCCGGGCAAGCGCTATTACGGCGGCTGCGAATATGTGGACGTGGCCGAACAACTGGCCATCGACCGCGCCAAGCGGCTGTTCAACTGCAACTTCGCCAATGTGCAGCCCCATTCGGGCGCCCAGGCGAATGGAGCGGTGATGATGGCGCTGCTGAAGCCGGGCGACACCATCATGGGGATGTCGCTGGCTGCCGGTGGCCACCTGACCCACGGCGCGCCGCCCGCACAGTCGGGCAAGTGGTTCAATGCCGTGCAATATGGCGTGCGGCAGCAGGATCACTTGATCGATTTCGACGAGATCGAGTCCCTGGCTAAGGAAAACCAGCCAAAGCTGATCATCGCCGGTGGTTCAGCCTATCCCCGCATCATCGACTTTGCCCGCTTCCGCGAGATCGCCGACAGCGTCGGCGCCTATTTCATGGTCGACATGGCCCATTTCGCCGGTCTGGTTGCCGGCGGCGTGCATCCCAGCCCGCTGCCTCACGCCCATATCGTCACGACCACCACGCACAAGACGCTGCGCGGTCCGCGCGGCGGCATGATCCTGTCCATGGACGAGGGGCTGGGCAAGAAGATCAATTCGGCTGTGTTCCCCGGTCTGCAGGGCGGTCCGCTGATGCATGTGATTGCCGCCAAGGCGGTGGCGTTCGGTGAGGATTTGCGCCCGGAGTTCAAGCTCTATGCCCAGCAGGTCGTCACCAACGCCAGGGCGCTTGCCGAAAAACTGCTGTCGCGCGGCTTCGACATCGTCTCGGGCGGCACCGATACCCACCTGATGCTGGTCGACCTGCGCCCCAAGGGCGTGAAGGGCAACGCGGCCGAGCAGGCGCTTGAGCGCGCCAATATCACCTGCAACAAGAACGGCATACCGTTCGACCCGGAAAAGCCGACCATCACCTCGGGCATCCGGCTGGGCACGCCCGCGGGCACGACCCGTGGCTTCGGTGTCGGCGAATTCCAGAAAATCGGCGACCTGATCAGCGATGTGCTCGAGGGCCTGGCCGCCAATCCGGACGATAACAGCGCGGCCGAGGCAGCCGCGCGGATTCAGGTGGCCGAATTGTGCAAGGCCTATCCAATTTACAGTTCCTGAACGGCCTGTTCAGGGAGGGGGACCCATGCGCTGCCCGTTCTGCGGAAATGACGAGACACAGGTAAAGGATTCCCGCCCCAGCGAGGACGGATCGGCCATCCGCAGGCGGCGTCATTGCCCGGCCTGCGGCGCGCGATTTACCACTTTCGAGCGGGTCCAGTTGCGTGAACTGACCGTGGTCAAGAAAACCGGCCGGCGGGTGCCGTTCGATCGCGACAAACTGGCGCGTTCCATCAACATTGCGCTGCGCAAGCGTCCTGTCGAACCAGACCGGGTGGAGCGGCTGATCAACGGCATCGTCCGCCGTCTGGAAAGCATGGGCGAAAGCGATGTTTCATCCGACCTGGTGGGCGAGTTGGTGATGGAGGGCCTCGCAGGCCTTGACCCCGTGGCCTATGTCCGCTTCGCCTCGGTCTACAAGAACTTCCGGGAAGCCAAGGATTTCGGCGAGTTCATCGGTTCCCTGGATGGTGAAGCCGACGACTGACATCGATCACTGGCATATGGGTGCCGCGCTTGGCCTCGCATCGCGGGGACTGGGGCGCGTCGCGCCCAATCCCGCCGTCGGCTGTGTCATCGTCAATGGCGACCGCGTGGTAGGCCGGGGCTTTACCCAGCCGGGGGGACGGCCGCATGCGGAAACCGAGGCGCTGCGCCACGCCGGCGATCTGGCGCGCGGCGCGACCGCCTATGTCAGTCTTGAACCCTGCTCCCATCATGGCGCGACGCCGCCCTGTGCCGACGCCCTGATCGCCGCCGGTGTGGCGCGCGTCGTCGTGGCGATGACCGATCCTGATCCACGCGTATCCGGCGCGGGCGTGGCCCGTCTGCGCGGCGCCGGCATCGAGGTCACGGAGGGTGTCCGCGAGGCCGAAGCGCGGTCCGTCAACGAGGGTTTCTGCCTGCGCGTTGCCGGTGGGCGTCCGCTGGTGACGCTGAAACTGGCCACATCGCTCGACGGCATGATCGGCGCCCTTGGCGGCGACAGCCGGTGGATTACCGGCGAGGAGGCGCGCCGCGCCGGCCATCTCCTGCGCGCCAGGCACGACGCGTTGCTGACCGGGGTTGGCACGGTCCTGGCTGACGACCCGATGATGGATTGCCGCATCGATGGCCTGGATCATCTGAGTCCCATCCGGATTGTCGCCGACACATCCCTGCGTACGCCGCCTGATAGCCAACTGGTCATGACGGCGCGTCAGGTCCCGCTGTGGATCGTCACCAGCGAGCATGCCGCCTCGACATTGGGGCCGCGCTTCCGGGACATGGGTGTCGAGGTGGTGGCCGCGCCGGTCGCCGACGGCAGACTCGACATGCGCGCCGTGCTCGGTGCGCTGGCGAGGCGAGGCATCACGCGGGTTCTGGCGGAGTCGGGCAGGGCGCTGGCGGGCAGTCTGTTGCGCGCCGACCTTGTAGACCGCGTCGCCTGGTTTCGCGCGGCGGCAATGATCGGCGGCGACGGCATCACGGCGGTCCGGTCCCTGGGCGTGGTCAAGGTTGCGGCCATGCCGCGCTTCAAGCCTGACGGCCATGTGAGGTTGGGCCAAGATGTGCTGGAAACCTACCGCCGCAGCACCTATTAATGGCGCCATGTTCACCGGCATCATCACTGACATCGGACGGGTTCGAAGCATCAAGCCGCGCGGCGATACGCGGTTCGAGATCGAAACCGCCTACAATACCGCCACTATCGAGATTGGCGCGTCCATCGCCTGTTCAGGCGCATGCCTCACGGTGGTCGACAAGGGCGAGGGATGGTTTGCCGTCGACGTCTCGGCCGAAACCATCGCCAAGACCAATCTCGGGTCATGGCGGGAAGGTATGCCGATCAACCTGGAGCGCTCGCTCCGGCTGGGCGACGAACTGGGCGGGCACATCGTTCTGGGACATGTGGACGGCGTCGGCGTCGTGGCCAGTGTGGAGCCGGAGGGAGATTCCCTGCGCTACCGCTTCGATGTACCGCCCGATCTGGCGCCGTTCGTGGCGCGAAAGGGATCGATCACCGTCAACGGTGTATCCTTGACCGTTAATGAGGTCGAAGGCAGCTGCTTCGGCGTCAACATCATTCCGCATACACAGCAGATGACCACGTTCGGGAAAATGACAGCCGGCGACCGCATTAATCTGGAAGTCGACGTGCTCGCGCGCTATGTCGCACGGCTGAACGAACGGGAGTAGAACATGGACCGCCACCCAGGCCTGTCGAGCATCGAAGAGGTGATCGATGATGCGCGCAACGGACGGATGTTCATTCTCGTCGATGACGAGGACCGGGAAAACGAAGGCGATCTGGTAATCCCGGCGCAGATGGCGACGCCGGATGCCGTGAACTTCATGGCGACGCATGGCCGGGGCCTGATCTGCCTGTCGCTGACTCGCGAGAGAATCGAATCGCTCGGCTTGCCGATGATGGCGACCGAAAACCTGTCGCGGCACCAGACGGCCTTCACGGTGTCCATCGAGGCGCGCCAGGGCGTGACAACCGGTATCTCGGCACGGGACCGGGCACGGACCATTTCTGTCGCCATCGATCCGACCAAGGGCTCAGCCGATATTGCCGTTCCCGGCCACGTCTTTCCGCTCATGGCGCGTGATGGCGGCGTGCTGGTGCGTGCGGGACATACGGAAGCGGCTGTCGACGTTGCCCGGCTCGCCGGGCTGATCCCGGCCGGCGTGATCTGCGAAGTGATGAATGACGACGGCAGCATGGCGCGGCTGCCGGATCTCATCACCTTTGCCCAGCGGCACAATCTCAAGGTCGGTACCATCGCCGACCTGATCGCCTATCGCCGCAAGCACGACAGCCTGGTGGAGTGCATCTCCGAGACCAGCGTCGACAGCGTTTATGGCGGCGAATGGCAGATGAAGGTCTATGCCAACACCGCCGAGTACGCCGAGCATGTGGTGCTGATCAAGGGCGATATCCGCGGCGACGAGCCGGTGATGGTGCGCATGCATCTGCTGGACACGTTCGCCGACATCGTCGGCGACGTCACCGCCCGCCCGGGCCAACTCCACAACGCCATGAAGAAGATTGGCGAGATCGGCCGCGGCGTGGTGGTGATCCTGACCCGCATCCAGCCCAACGTGCTGTCGCGGGCCGTGGCCGCGCGTTCCGTGCAATCCGGCGGCACTCCGTCGCCGCGGCTGCTGGATTATGGCATCGGCGCCCAGATCCTGCTCGATGTGGGCGTGAAGGACATGGTCCTGCTGTCGAACACCCATCACACCATCGTGGGCATCGAGGGCTATGGCCTGACGGTGGTCGATCAGGTGCCGCTCGAGGTCGAGACCGCCGATGTCCATTAGACCTCACCTGCTGGTTGTCCGCGCGCCGTTCTACCAGGACATCATCGCCGAACTGACCCGGGGCGCCACCTTGGCCCTCGATGCGGCAGGGGCCACCTATGACGTCATTGATGTGCCGGGCGCGTTCGAAATCCCGGGCGCCATCGCGATGGCCGAGGCCTCGCTGGTGAAGTCCTACGACGGCTATGTGGCGCTTGGCTGCGTCATTCGCGGCGAAACGACCCATTACGATTATGTCTGCGGCGAAAGCGCACGCGGTTTGCAGGAACTGACGTTCCGCGACCGGCTCGCCATCGGCTTTGGCGTGCTGACATGCGAGAACGACGAGCAGGCCTGGGCGCGCGCCTCGGTGGACCGCAAGAACAAGGGTGCCGAAGTGGCGCATGCGGCGTTGCGGATGATCGAACTCAGGCGGGAGTTCGGCCCGGCATGATGGTTGAAGGCACCGCACCGAAAGACAAGGGAGGCTCGCGCAGCGCGTCGAGGCTTGCTGCCGTACAGGCGCTGTACCAGCTAGCATCGACCGACGAGGCAATCCCGGCGTTGGTCATTTCCGAGTTCCGCGCGTGGCGGCTCGGCAAGGAGATGGATGGCGAAATGTACGACGAGGCCGATGAGCCGCTGTTCGTCGACATCGTCAACGGCGCCTGGGAGCGCCGTGCCGTCATCGATGGCCATATCGGAGCAGCGCTGACCGGCAGCCGCACCATGGACCGGCTCGAGCGTCTGGTGCTGGCCGTGCTTCGCGCCGGCGTCTATGAAATGATCGCAAGGCCGGACGTGCCCACCGCGGTGGTGATCAACGAATATATGGATGTGGCCCACGCCTTCTTCACCGGCAAGGAGCCGGGGTTCGTCAACGGCGTTCTGGACAACGTCTCCAGGCAGGTCCGTTCCGGCCCGGTCACCTGAGTATCCGCCATGCCGGCTGAAACGCGGCTGGGTGAATTCGAACTCATCGCGGCATTGTTTGCCCCGCTTGCCGCACCGGGGGCCTTCGGCCTGACCGACGACGCCGCCGTGCTCTCGCCGCCCGGCGGCGGCGATGTGGTGATGACCAAGGACATGATGGTTGCCGGTGTGCACTTCCTCGAGGAAGATCCGCCGGACCTGATCGCGCGCAAGTTGCTGCGAGTCAATCTTTCCGACCTTGCCGCCATGGGCGCCCGGCCGTTCGGATACGCGCTGGGCCTGAGCCTGCCGCCGGGTATCGACGATGCATGGCTGCGGGAATTCGCCGCCGGACTGGCCGCGGACCAGCGCGAGTTCGATGTGTTGCTTCTCGGCGGGGATACCACCTCGACGCCCGGGCCGCTCACCCTGTCGCTGACAGCGTTCGGGGCCGCGGCGACGGGCAGGGTGCTGCGCCGCACCGGCGCCTCCTTGGGCGACGCGGTATTTGTCTCCGGGACCATCGGCGACGCGGCCCTCGGCCTTCTGGCGCTGCGCGGCGAGGTGGACGACCCGGGCAATTATCTGGCAGGGCGATACAGGCTGCCCCAGCCGCGGATCGCCCTGGGCGCCGCGCTCACGGACACCGCGTCGGCCGGGTTGGATGTCTCCGACGGGCTGGTCGCCGACCTGGGCCATCTGTGCCGGGCCTCGGGTGTCGGCGCGGAGATCGACGTCGAACGCATTCCCCTTTCGGACGCGGCCCGCGCGATCATCGATGCCGATCCCGAAAAAATCGACCTCATCCTCGGTGGCGGCGACGATTACGAGCTGGTGTTTACCGTGCCGCCGAAGCGGATCGGGCATATCGAGCGTGAGGCATCCTCGCTGGGCGTGCCCGTGACCCGCATCGGCCGGATCGTCGCGGGCGAGGGTGTGCACGTGCTCGACACTTCGGGGCGCGAAATCATGCCGCGATTATCAGGATACCGGCACCGCTGACAGATATTTCAAATTGTTTCCAGCGATTCGACGCATTTGCGCGGCAAACCGCAGATTCAGCCGCCGGTGAAACAATCGCGGGTGTTTTTTTGCGAGTCATTCTCGATAATCATCCAGAATCAGGCCGGAAAGTGTCAAAATCGTGGGAAACTCCCGTTGTCCGGCCGTCAGATTCGTTGTGCAATCGCAAAAATCGGCTTAGTATCCCGCTGACATGGGACTGGGTTTTAAAGATCAGTAATGACCGAGTACGAGCAAGTGGGCGAACTGGAAGGAATCAAGCGTAAGTTTGGCGCGTTCGTGAGAACGCGGGGCTTTGCGCATTTTGGTTTCCACCTCTACACCGTCTGGAACGATGGTGAGTGTCCGGATATCACGCTTACCAGCCTCTCGATCGTCGATCAGCCGGGCTACCTTGCCCGCATGGCGACGGTTCTGGCGCCATTGTCCATTGGCGAGTCAATGGGACGCGGCGCGTTCTGGTGGTCTGATCCCGCCGGCAGCCAGTCGCCTGTTCTGGTTCTTCCCTATCGCGGCGGTGACGACGAGAAGGCACTGCTGACGCTGATGCCCCATGCCCTGGGCGAGGTCGCCACCGGAGATCTGCTCGATCGGGGACGCGAATTCTACGATATCGCCTCGCAGGCGTTGAAGGCCCACGGGTTCATCCCGCCTGTGCCGCAATTGTCCGAAGAAGAAAAGTGCTGCCTCAGGCTGCAGGCCGAAGGCGCTGTGACGCCGGCGCGGCTGAAGGCATACGGCATGCTGCCGGATGATTTCCGGCGCCACATGCGTACCGCGACCAAGAGCATGCGCGCGCAGAACGAAGTTCACGCGGTGGTTATCGCGCTTCGCCTGCACTTGATTTCTCCTGAGATCGGATAGGCCCATGGAGATCCTGGAGTACATCGAACGTTCAAACGCAGCCCAGTCACGGGACGAAGCCCTGGTGCTTTTCCGGCAGGCAGTCGGCCAGTATGGCTTCGACCGGGTGATGTATCACAGCACCCGCGCCGTCGGCGAAGGCGAGGACGACGGGTCGTCGGTTGTCCTGACCAATTACCCGAATGACTGGCTCGGCCAGTACGCGACCAATCGCTGGGACAAGTACGATCCGGTCGTCCGCTATGGCATCGTGGCGCCGCGCCCCTTCTGCTGGGATGCACTGCCCACGCACATGCATCTGACCAAGCAACAGCGCGTCCTGATGGGAGGCGCCGTGGATGCCGGCCTGAATGATGGCGTTGGCATTCCCCTGCACGGTCCTCGCGGCGAAAGTTCGGGCGTTGGCCTGGCCAGCACGTCGGGCCGGACCGATGCGCCGCATCACCTGGGCGTTCTGAATGCCCTCGTTCACCAGTTTCACCTGAATTACTGGTCGTTCGAAGAGCCGGGCAGCCGCGACCAGATCGCGGTATCGCTGACGGCGCGCGAGCGTGAAGTTCTTCATTGGTGCGCCCAGGGCAAGAGCAACTGGACCATCGGCGAGATCATCGGCATTTCCGAGCATGGCGTTGAATTCCATGTCCGTAACATGCTGAAGAAACTGGACGTCGACAGCCGTATCACCGCGGTGGTCAAGGCGCTGCATCTGGGCCTGATCCTGCCGTAACAGCGCGACAAGTCATTTGGTTGAATAAAGGCCGCGACGGTATCCGTCGCGGCCTTTTTCGTCGTGCCGGGTCGTCGTGCCGGGTCGTCGTGCCGGGTCGTCGTGCCGGGTCGTCGTGCCGGGTCGTCGTGCCGGGTCGTCGTGCCGGGTCGTCGTGCCGGGTCGAGGGACCGGGTCGAGGGGCCAGGGCAGGGGCAGGGGCTCGTCCGATCCCGCCTTAATCGATCACATTGCCGCTGCAGCTCCGCCGCTGTTTTTTCTAATTCAAGTTTTATGCATGTAAGGGTTCTGGGCCTCCAAATGGCTTCTGGAGGGCCAAATACGCTGCGCCCGAGACAATTCTCCGTTTAATATCAAGGCGTAAGAAGTTTTCTGCAAAACCCTACGGAGTACCGTAGGTGTGGAGCGCGCGCCGGCGGGGTACCGTCATCAGGCTTCAACCCGCAACCTGATGATAGAGCCATGATCGATTGTATTACCTGCGAAACAGCCCACCTCTTCGGCGACGCCATCGCGTCGCAGCATCGTCTTCGCTATAAGGTCTTCATTCAGCAGCAGGGCTACGATGTCCCGAGCTATCGGGGCATGGAGTTCGACCAGTTCGACACGCCGGCTGCCACTTACCTGACTTATCGGGATAAGCAGGGCGTCGTTCGCGCTGTGACGCGCGTCAGCCCGACCAGCATGCCGTACATGCTCGAGGAAGTTTTCTCCGACATGGTCACCTTCGCGCCGCTCGTGAAGTCGGACCGGATCTGGGAGGGTACTCGCCTCGCCGTCGATCCAGACCTGCCTGACGCCGAACGGGCGCGCGTGGTCGGTGAGATGATGTGCGGCTACCTGGAATTCGGTATCCGCGAAGGCATCGATGAATTCTACATTCTGATGCCCGTCGCGCTGCAGACCATTCTCATGGAGCGCACCGGCTGGCCGGTGACGGTTCTGGGCGAGACCCGGATGATTGGCGGCGAAGCCGTCCGCGCCGTGGCCCCCAAGGTGTCGCCGGAAATTCTTGCCCGCGTCCGCGGCAAGCTCGGCATTACGTATTCAGTCCTTCAGACCGCCGACGACCTCGCGGCCGTCGAAACTCAGGAAAAGGTAGCTTAACATGACCCCCGAAACGCGTATCAGTGGTTTGGTTGCCGAGACCTCTCAGGAGAATGCCCAGTCGCTTCTTCCGGGTCTGCAGTACCTGGCGCGCGAAGCCCGTTGGGCCGAGCTGAACGAGGTCGCACAGATCCTCGACGACGCCATCAATGACATATCGAAGTGGATTCGCGGCAGCGCGAATTAAAGAGCACGCCGCCACCGCCTCCTGGAGAGGCGGAAGCGCAGGAAGTTTTGCCGGGTAAACTTGGGCCGGCATAAGCGCCGGGTTCTCGAAGCGGGTATTTTCCCCGATCGAGACCCGGCGTTTGCTTTTTCGGGTCTTTCTCACAAAGCCACATTCACCCCTGTTCGGCCGGGTTTCCCTGACGGCCGGACGGGCGGGACTGCGGCGCCAATTGGCCGGGACCGGACCGTTTCGACGCGGGCCCGGCGCTTGCGTTTGAAGGGTGGATACGTCACAGTTTCGACCGAACCTAGAACCCGTAAATCGGGCGAACCACCGGGTCCGCGGACAATGTTTCCGCTGTAATGAGGCCCCAACGAATAGATGAGGGAAGTCTCTGATGTCACTTGAACTTTGGCTGGTCATAGGCTGCGGTCTGTTGGCCGTTGTCTATGGCCTAGTAACCGGCCGCGCCATTCTTGCAGCAAGCGCCGGCAATGCACGGATGCAGGAAATCGCAGCCGCCGTCCAGGAGGGGGCAAAGGCCTATCTGAACCGACAATACACCACGATCGGTGTCGTCGGCGTTATCATCGCGATCGGTCTGTTCTTCGCCCTTGGCAAATTCGCCGCGCTGGGCTTCGTGATCGGCGCGGTACTGTCCGGCGCCGCCGGCTATGTCGGCATGATCGTCTCGGTCCGCGCCAATGTGCGTACCGCCGAGGCATCGCGTATCGGCCTTGGCGCCGGGCTTAGCCTGGCGTTCCGCGCCGGCGCCGTTACCGGCATGCTCGTCGCCGGTCTGGCGCTGCTGGGCGTTGCCGGCTATTACGCGTTCCTTCTCAGCTTCGACTTCCCCGAAGGCGATCGCAGCCTGATCGACGGGCTCGTTTCCCTGGGTTTCGGCGCGTCGCTGATTTCCATCTTCGCCCGTCTCGGCGGCGGTATTTTCACCAAGGGCGCCGACGTTGGCGCCGATCTGGTGGGTAAGGTCGAAGCCGGCATTCCCGAGGATGACCCGCGCAATCCTGCAACGATCGCCGACAATGTGGGCGACAATGTGGGTGACTGCGCCGGCATGGCAGCCGATTTGTTCGAGACCTATGCGGTGACCATTGTTGCCACCATGGTGCTGGCGAGCATCTATTTCGTCGGCGAAGTGCAGACCAGCCTGATGCTGTATCCGCTGGCCATCGGCGGCGTCTGCATCGTCACCTCCATCATCGGCACGTTCTTTGTCCGTCTGGGCAGCTCCAACAACATCATGGGGGCACTGTACAAGGGCTTCATCGCCACGGCGGTGCTGTCGCTGATCGCACTCTACCCGCTGACCGAGTACATTCTTGGCGGCATGGATGCGGCTTTCGAGGTCAACGGCAACGCGTTCACCGCCATGTCGCTGTTCTATTGCGGTGTCACTGGCCTGGTGATCACCGGCCTGCTGATCTGGATTACCGAATATTACACCGGCACCAACTTCCGCCCGGTGAAGAGCATTGCTCAGGCATCGACGACGGGCCACGGCACCAATGTGATCCAGGGTCTTGCCGTCTCCATGGAAGCGACCGCGCCGATGGCGCTGGTTATCTGCGCCGGCATCATCATCACCTACAGCTTTGCCGGCCTGTTCGGCATCGCCATCGCCGTCAGCACCATGCTGGCACTTGCCGGCATGGTCGTTGCCCTCGACGCCTATGGCCCGGTGACCGATAACGCCGGCGGCATTGCCGAGATGGCCGACATGGAGCCGGAAGTACGCAAGGTCACCGACGCGCTGGACGCCGTCGGCAACACCACCAAGGCGGTCACCAAGGGCTATGCGATCGGTTCGGCCGGTCTTGGCGCGCTGGTGCTGTTTGCCGCTTATACCGAGGATCTGGCTCACTTCTTCAACGACGTGACCGTGAACTTCAGCCTGTCCAACCCCTATGTGGTGGTCGGTCTGCTGCTCGGCGGCCTGTTGCCCTATCTGTTCGGCGCCATGGGCATGATGGCGGTCGGCCGCGCGGCCGGCGCCATCGTCGAGGAAGTCCGGACCCAGTTCCGTGAAAACCCCGGCATCATGGCGGGCACGTCCAAGCCCAATTATGCCCGTTCGGTCGATCTTCTGACCAAGGCGGCGATCCGGGAGATGATCATCCCGTCGCTGCTGCCGGTGTTGTCGCCGATCGCGGTGTATTTCCTCTTCAATGCCATTGCCGGACAGGCGGATGCCTTCGCGGCGCTGGGCGCCATGCTGCTTGGTGTCATCGTCACCGGCGTGTTCGTCGCCATTTCCATGACCGCCGGCGGCGGCGCGTGGGACAATGCGAAGAAGTACATCGAGGACGGTCATCATGGCGGCAAGGGCTCGGAAGCCCACAAAGCCGCGGTGACGGGCGATACGGTCGGCGATCCCTACAAGGATACCGCCGGCCCGGCCGTCAACCCGATGATCAAGATCACCAACATCGTGGCTCTGCTGCTGCTCGCCATCCTGGCGCGCAACGCATAGGGCAGGCGCATTACAGGAAAGGGCCCGGTGGGAAACCGCCGGGCCCTTTTTCCTTGCCTGCGTGCCGGAATACATTCCGGGACGATTTACTGGTGGTGCAAGGACTGGCGCAGCGGCAGGATTTCAAGGCCCCATCATGCGGGGCCATGCTGACCGAACGCCAAGCGACCCGTGCCAAGGGCAGGGATATCCCACGCTCAAGGCACGCTCCGGGAGCGAACGCGCCCAGCTGCGGAACGCCTAGTTACCAGGCGATGCCGGGCCGGGACCGCTGAAGCGACCGATATTGCTGAAGATTTGCTCGAAGAAGCCCAGCTCCTTGCCGCGGGTCGGCGTCTTGTCGCCGACCGGGCTCACCTCGCGGGCTGCTTCCATGCCGGCGCGGGAGATTTCCTTGACGTTGCCAGACTGGTCGAACGAGACCTGCAGAACCTGGTTGTCCACCACGTCGGGGCGGAAGAATGCCCAGCTCTCCTGCGTTCTGGTCACATAATACCAGTTCTCGTCATCGAAGGTTCCAGGCACGGTAGGCGTACCCAGCGCCGCCAGTACGGAGGCGCGGTTGTCGACGCCCGGACGGATCTCGGTGATCACGTCCTCGTCCATCAGATAACCGCGCGTATCAACGGTCTTGGCGCAGCCTGACAGCATGGCCGTACAGGCCACCGTCAGACCCAGTGCAACGAGAAGCGTCTGTCTGTTCACCAACTCACTCTTTAATCGAGATGCCGGCGCCGGTTGACGGCGCCCGGCCAAGGGCCTATTCGCTGGGCTAGAAAATGGCATCGCACCCCGGCACTGTCAACGTCCGCGCCGGTTGGGCGATCGCCTCGTGGATTAGGCTATGCTGCAGTTCCTGAAGAATATCCGCCGGGCATTCATGCCCTCGCCCGATCAGCTCCGGGCGAACGCGCTCTACAATACCGCCGTGAATCAATCGCGGCGCACTGGCTTCTACACCACATGCGGCGTTCCGGACACGATCGATGGCCGTTTCGACATGATCGTTGTCCATGCCTTTCTGATCATGCGGCGGCTGCGCGACGGCGGTCCAGATGGCGAGGCGCTGTCTCAGGTGCTGTTCGATGAAATGTTCGCGGACATGGACCGCTCGCTGCGCGAGATGGGTGTCGGCGACATGGGCATTGGCCGCAGGGTCCGCGCCATGGGCAAGGCGTTCATGGGCCGGGTCAAGGCCTATGAGGAGGCCCTGGAAGAGGGTGGTGCTGCGCTCGAGGAGGCGCTGACACGAAATGTCTACCGCGATGCGGCGCCCGCGCCCGCCGCGCTGGACCATCTGGCGGCCTATATGCGCCGGGAAAACACTGCATTGAGGTCGTTCCCGATTGCCGCCCTGATGGCGGGCGAGGTGAATTTCGGGCCGGCCCCGGGAGACTCGCCATGACCGAGAGCAATCGTCCTGAATTGCACCGTCCATTCGACATAGTCAGCCTTCCCGATGGCGGACGTCATATCGAAATCAGCCCGAGCGATGCGGAGCGTGACGCGATCGCCCGCCGTCTCGACTTGCTCGCGGTTGCGGATTTCGCTGTGCGCGGCCGTCTCGATCCGCTGCGCCGCGGGCGCTCGGCGATATTCAACGGGCGGATGACCGCGGCACTTACCCAGAGATGCATTATCACGGGTGACCCGGTCGACGCGGCGATCGACGAGGAAATCCATGTGCGGTTGCTGACCGAGGACGAATCCGACAAGCGGACCGAGGTCGAAATCGACGCCGACGAGGACGATCTGGAGATTGCCGAGGAGGGAATCGTCGACCTGGGTGAAATCTGCGTGCAATATCTGGCTATTGCGCTTGATCCCTATCCCCGTGCGCCGGGGGCCCAGGCGCCCGCTTTGCCCGAAGAAGTCGATTCCGCAGACGTCGTGAAGCCGAATCCTTTCGCCGTGTTGAAGAAACTGAAAGACAAAACTTGAAGCGCGTAGAATTCTGAGTATGTTCTGGCGCCTAAACGTTGCCCCGGTGGTCGGGGCGCTAAGTAGCAAGAGTTCGACAGATGGCGGTACCGAAAAGAAAAACCACGCCCTCGAAACGGAATATGCGCCGTTCGCATCATGCGCTCGTGCGCACTCAGTCCGTTGAGTGCCCGAATTGCGGCGAGGTCAAGCTGCCGCATCATGTCTGCGGGGCATGCGGCCAGTATGACGGCCGCGAGGTTACCGAGGCGACCGAGACCTTCTAAGCAACGGGTGCGGGGGATGTCACATTGGCTGGCGCCCTGACGATCGCCCTTGACGCCATGGGCGGAGACCAAGCCCCGGGCGTCATTCTGGACGGCACTGAACTGGCGCGGGAACGGCATCCGGACCTGCGCTATGTTCTGTTCGGCGATGGCCCGCAGCTTGAGGCGGGCCTTGCCCAAAGGGCCCGTCTGAAGGATTGCTGCTCCATCGTCCATTCCGAATCCGTTGTGGATGGCGCCATGAAGCCCAGTCAGGCCCTGCGCAAGGGCCGGACGTCGAGCATGGGGCTTGCCATTCAGGCGGTCAGCGACGGAACCGCCAACGTAGCGCTGTCGGCCGGCAACACCGGCGCGCTGATGGCGCTCTCGAAGTTTATCCTGCGGACAATGCCCGGCATCGACCGGCCGGCATTGGTTACCTTGCTTCCCACGCGGCGCGGCGAAAGCGCCATGCTCGATCTCGGCGCCAATGTCGAGTGCTCGTCCGAGAATTTGGTGCAGTTCGCCGTCATGGGCGCCGCCTATGCGCGCGTTGTGCTGGGGCTCAGCCGTCCCAAGGTGGCGCTGCTCAACATCGGCACCGAAGATCTCAAGGGCAACGAGGAGGTCAAGCAGGCCGCCGAGGAATTGCGCGCGGCCGACCTGATGTTCGAGTTCGTCGGCTTCGCCGAGGGCAACGATCTGGGGCAGGGCAGCGCCGATGTCTATGTTACGGATGGATTTACCGGTAATGTGGCACTGAAGACTATCGAAGGGACGTCCATGCTGATCGCCGATCTGTTCCGGCGGGCGTTCCGGAATTCGCCCATGTCTATGCTGGGCTATCTCATGGCCCGCGGCGCTCTCCGCACGCTGCGCGCCCATCTCGATCCCAATACGCATAACGGGGGCATGTTAGTGGGGCTGAACGGACTGGTGGTCAAAAGTCATGGCGGCGCCAATGCCGCCGGCATTGCGAGCGCGATTGCCGTGGCCAGGGATCTGGCGCAGGGCGACCTGAACGGCAAGATCGCCGGGGATATGGCTCACTATGGCAGCCAGCGTCCCGCGGCGCCCGCACAGGTGGTGGCACCGTGAGCGGCACCAGAAGCGTGATCGCCGGTGTCGGGTCCTACCTTCCCGAGCGCATCGTCACCAATGCTCAGATGTCCGAATTCGTCGACACCAGCGATGACTGGATTGTCGAGCGCACCGGTATACGTCAGCGGCATATCGCCGCCGATGGCGAATATACGTCGGACCTTGCCATGGCGGCGGGCAGGCGTGCCATCGCGGACGCGGGTCTCGGCGTCGACGACATCGATCTGGTGATCGTCGCCACCGCCACACCCGACGAAACCTTCCCTGCGACCGCCGTCAAAGTGCAGGCCGGCCTGGGCATAACTCGCGGCGCGGCCTTCGACATCCAGGCGGTGTGCTCCGGCTTCGTTTACGGCTTGTCCATTGCCGACAATCTGATCCGCGGCGGCATGGCCAAGAACCTGCTGCTGATCGGCGCCGAGACCTTCTCGCGCATTCTCGACTGGGAAGACCGCACGACCTGCGTGCTGTTCGGCGACGGCGCCGGGGCGGTGGTGGTGAGCGGCGAGACGGGCGCGGGCGACCGCGGCATCATCGCCAGCAAGCTGCGCAGTGACGGCACCAAGCACGATCTTCTCTATGTCGATGGCGGCCCGTCCACGACCCAGACGACGGGCAAGGTGAGAATGCGTGGAAAAGATGTATTCAAACATGCTGTCAATAACTTGGCAGACATTGTTGAAGAGGTTTTCGAGGGAACTGATTTATCTCCTTCGGATATCGACTGGATCGTGCCTCATCAGGCCAATCGCCGCATTCTGGATGCCACGGCCAGGAAGCTGGGCGTCTCGACGGACAAGGTGGTGATGACGGTACAGGACCAGGGCAATACCTCGGCCGCATCTGTTCCTCTGGCGCTCGATACTGCGGTCCGCGACGGCCGGATCAAACGCGGCGATCTGCTGTTGCTCGAGGCCATGGGGGGCGGATTCACCTGGGGGGCCAGTCTGGTTCGCTGGTAGCCTGCTGCTTGCGGTTCGGTGACAATTAATCCGGCTTGTTAGTTGCCGGGAATTTCCTTTTATATTGACTGGCTTAACGGCAATGCCTAACCTATTTCCCATCACTTCGGGGAATAGGTGCAGGCAATGAGCGGAAATACCGTAACGAGAGCGGATCTGAGCGAGGCCGTTTATCAGGAAGTAGGCCTGTCTCGCAATGAGTCGGCAGAGTTGGTCGAGAGGGTGCTGGACATCATCTCCGACAAGCTGGTCGAGGGCGAGAGCGTGAAGATTTCTTCGTTCGGCAGCTTCGTTGTACGCAAGAAGGGCGGCCGCACCGGACGCAACCCCAAGACCGGCGAAGAGGTGCCGATCGGACCACGCCGCGTGCTGGTGTTTCGGCCCAGCCAGGTCCTCAAGTCCATTGTCGCCAGCGCGACCCGTCCGTCGTAAGCCGCTATTGAATGGCATCGGACCAGGAAAATAGCGACGGGCGCAGCGCGCCGCGCAAGTCGCCGGACGCGTTCCGCACCATCAGCGAGGTGTCGGACGAGCTCACCGTCCCGCAGCACGTGTTGCGCTTCTGGGAAAGCAAGTTCACCCAGATCCGTCCGTTGAAGCGCGGCGGCCGGCGCCGCTACTACCGTCCCGAAGATGTGCTGCTGCTGCGCGGCATTCGCCGGCTCCTGTACGAGGACGGCTATACGATCAAGGGCGTGCAGAAGGTGCTGAAGGAGCGCGGTGTGCGCTCGGTGGCCAATGGCGGCCGGGAAGAGGGTGCCGTTCCGGCTGCATCGCCTGCGCCAGCGCCGTCGCTCGCCGCACCGCTCGATGCGGCCGAGATCGTTCGGGATGAAAATCAGGATGGCATCAATCTGCAGCGTCTGCTCGCCGAACTGGATGAAATCCGGGGAATGCTGACTCGCTGACTTTCATGCAACATTAGGGCTGGTATCCCGTCGCGGGCTGGCATTATAGTGCGCCCGCTTCGAACCGAGGGTATCGTCCTCGACGAGGCGTCTAACGGAGTGTAGCGCAGCCTGGTAGCGCATCACACTGGGGGTGTGAGGGTCGTCGGTTCAAATCCGGCCACTCCGACCAGTTCACGGGGCCGGCCTTGCGCCGGCCCCGGTTCACTTCGAGGCCCCCGAAATGACCGCAGCCAGCAGCCCGACCCTCCAGGACCGCACCCGCATCATCCGCTGGCTCATCGCCGTCGCCGCCCTGATCGTCATCATGGTGCTGCTGGGCGGTGTGACGCGGCTCACCGAATCCGGGTTGTCGATCGTCGAATGGCGTCCGGTTACCGGCACCTTGCCGCCGCTGTCGGACAGCGCCTGGCAGGCCGAATTCGACAAGTACAAGACCTCGCCCGAGTTCCAGAAGAAGAACAGCGACTTCACCGTTGCCGACTTCAAGACAATTTTCTGGTTCGAGTATCTGCACCGTCTGCTCGGCCGCCTGATCGGTCTGGCGTTCGCCGTACCGTTCTTCTGGATGCTGTGGCGTGGCCAGATTCCAGGGCCACTGAAGCCACGGCTCTGGCTGTTGCTGGGGCTCGGTGGGCTGCAAGGCTTCATGGGCTGGTACATGGTGGCGAGCGGGCTGGTCGACCGGCCCGATGTCAGCCAGTACCGGCTCGCCGCCCATCTGGGCATTGCCTTCGGAATCTACGGGTACATGGTCTGGCTGATATTCGGCCTGCTCAGGCCGGCGCCTGGGCGTCTGGCGCCGTTCTGCGGTGTGCTCACCGGACTGATTTTTCTGCAGATCCTGGCGGGCGCGTTCGTGGCGGGCATCGATGCCGGCTTCATCTACAACACCTGGCCGGCCATGGATAACGGCCGGTTCATCCCGGCCGGCATATGGACCGATCCGCCGTTGTGGCCCGGCATGTTCGAGGATCACCGCATCGTCCAGTTCAACCACCGCATGCTGGCATACCTGATCACGCTGCTGGTGGGTGTTTGGTGGTGGTTCAATCGGGAGAAGGGAGCACCGGCACATCTGCTGGCTCTGGCGACGCTGTTTCAGGTCGTCGCCGGCATCGTCACCGTACTCGTTCTGCCCTATGTGCCGGCGTGGCTCGCCGTGTTTCACCAGGCCGGCGGGCTCGCTTTGCTGACGGCGTCCTTGTACGCCCTGCACCGGGTGAGGAAACCATGAGTGGATATGTCACGGTCTACATGACGGCGTCATCGGCCGCCGAGGCCGACCGTATCGCGTCAGCGCTGGTCGAGGACCGGCTCGTCGCCTGCGTCAACATCCTGGGCGAGGTCCAATCGGTGTACCGCTGGGAGGGCGCTGTCCGGCACGATACCGAGGTGGCGCTGGTCGCCAAGACCCGGGCCTCACTGTTTGATGCGCTTACGGCAAGGGTACGGGCGTTGCACGCCTACGAGGTGCCATGCATCGTTTCCTGGCCCATCGATGCGGGAAATCCGGCCTATTTGTCGTGGATCGAGGCGGAAACGGCCGGCACGCCCGGAAAATAGCGCCCGAATGTGTGGTAGTTAAATACCATATTTTTAAGGTGTTGTTTTAACAGGTGAAAATTGAATGCTATCCTGTTGACTTGTGTTTGTAAATCGCCATACTTCGCCGCCGACGATCCAGGGGCGCGTGAAGCCCCTTATTCAAGGACCGACCGATGAAAACCTATTCCGCCAAACCCTCCGAGGTCGAGGCAAAGTGGCTGGTAATCGACGCCGAAGGCGTCGTGCTGGGCCGTCTCGCTTCCGAGGTCGCGAAGATCATTCGCGGCAAGCACAAGCCGACCTATACCCCGCATATCGATTGCGGCGATCACGTCGTGATCATCAATGCCGAGAAGGTTCACCTGACGGGCCGCAAGCGCGAGAACAAGGTGTATTACTGGCATACCGGCCATCCGGGCGGCATCAAGAGCCGTACCGCCGCCAAGATTCTGGACGGCGCCCATCCGGAACGCGTCATCGAGAAGGCCGTCGAGCGCATGGTGCCGCGTGGTCCGCTCGGCCGCGACCAGATGCGCAAGCTGCGCGTCTATGCCGGCGCCGAGCACCCGCACGAAGCGCAGCAGCCGGCGGTGTTCGATTTCGCCAGCCGCAATCCTAAGAACAAGAGGAACGCGTAATGTCCGATACCATCACCGATCTGAAGGATCTGGGCGCCGCCACCTCGCAGGAGACCGCGGCTCCGAAGTACGAGCAGGAAATCGACGCCCAGGGCCGTTCCTATGCGACCGGCAAGCGCAAGAACGCCATTGCCCGCGTCTGGCTGAAGCCGGGTTCAGGCAAGGTTACCGTCAATGGCCGTGACCAGGACACCTACTTCGCCCGTCCGGTGCTGCGCATGATCCTGCGCCAGCCCTTCGAGGTCGCCGACCGCAACAATCAGTACGACGTGGTTGCCACGGTCGTCGGCGGCGGCTTGTCGGGTCAGGCCGGCGCGGTGCGGCACGGTATTTCCAAGGCGCTGACGCTCTATGAACCCACGCTGCGCAAGCCGCTGAAGGACGGCGGCTTCCTCACCCGTGACTCGCGCGTCGTCGAACGCAAGAAGTACGGCAAGGCCAAGGCCCGCCGTAGCTTCCAGTTCTCCAAGCGCTAGGCGCAAGGCCAATCTGGAATTGGGGCCTTCCGCGCTGGCGGGAGGCCCTTTTTCTTTGTGTTACAGTGATGCGCTTGATTGGGCCGATCGAGGCTCCTAGGGTTCGCGCATTCCAGGCAGGGACGGACCGATGACGACACAGACCATCAGAGCAGCAATTCTCGGCGCCAGTGGTTATACCGGCGCCGAACTGGTGCGGCTTCTCAGCCAGCACCCCAACGTGGAAATCGTCGTGTTGACCGCCGACCGCCGCGCCGGTGAAAAGCTGGAGACGGTGTTCCCCCAATTCGGTTCCCTGGACTTGCCTGACCTGATGAGTATCGAGCAGGTGGAATGGGCCGGCGTCGAGGTGGACGTTGTGTTCTGCTGCCTGCCGCACGGCACCACCCAGGACGTGATCCGGGGCCTCATGCACAAGACCGGCCACACGCTGATCGACGAACTGGTGATCGAGACCCGCCAGGATTACGTCGCCGAGATATCGAAGCCGGTGAAGGTTATCGACCTGTCGGCCGATTTCAGGCTGGAGAACGTCGATACCTATGCCGAATGGTATGGCCACGAGCATCTTGCGCCGTCGTTGCAGAAGGTGGCCGTCTATGGCCTGACCGAACTGGCGCGGGAGCAGATCAGGGCGGCGGACCTCGTCGCGTGCCCGGGTTGCTACCCGACCAGTTCGATCCTGCCGCTGGCGCCGCTGCTGGCCGCACGCCAGATCGAGCCCGGCGACATCGTCATTGACGCCAAGTCCGGCGCGACCGGCGCCGGCAGGTCGCCCAAGGAAGGGACGTTGTTCACCGAAGTCTCGACCGGGATCCACGCCTATGGCGTCGCCAATCATCGTCATGGCCCGGAGATCGAGCAGGAATTGTCCAAGGCGGCAGGCGAGGATCTGGTCGTGGCCTTCACGCCGCACCTCGTTCCCATGAACCGCGGCATCCTCGCGACCATCTATGTGAAGATGATGGACGGCGTCACCGCCGAGGACCTGCACGACACGTTGTCGGCGGGCTACGAAAGCGAGCCCTTCATACGCGTGCTCCCCTTCGGCCAGGTGCCGGCGTCACGCCATGTGCTGGGCTCCAACCATGCCCTGATCGGCGTGGTTGCGGACCGCCGTTCCGGCCGGGCGATCATCGTCTCGACCATCGACAATCTGGTAAAGGGCGCCTCGGGACAGGCGGTGCAGAACATGAACGTGATGTTCGGCCTGGCCGAGTCGACCGGACTTGGCCAGCAGCCCATGTTCCCCTGATGGCCGGCCAGATCATTCCCTATCTGGGCATCGTGCCCCGGATCGATCCGACGGTCTTCGTCGCCGACGGCGCACGTATTGTAGGCGACGTCGAGATCGGCGCCGACTGCACGATATGGTTCAATTGCGTCATGCGCGGCGACGTCCACCGCATTCGCATGGGGCATTCATCGAACCTGCAGGACAGCTCGGTTGTGCATGTGACCGAAGGACGGTACGGCACGACGATCGGCAATTTCGTGCTGATCGGCCACATGTGCCTGCTGCATGGCTGCACGATCGAGGATGGCGTCCTGGTCGGCATGGGCAGCACGATCATGGACAATGTGGTGGTCGAGGAGGGCGCCATGATCGGCGCCGGCTCCCTGGTCACGCCCAACAAGCGCGTGCCGAAAGGCCAGCTGTGGGCGGGCCGTCCCGCTACCTATATGCGGGACCTTAAACCCGAGGAAATCGCTCACCACCGCAAGTTGACGCTGGGCTATGTCCAGCGCGGCAAAGAATATATGGGCCGCTGATCCGCATGATCGGTGTTTTCGATTCCGGCTCCGGCGGCCTCACGGTGCTTAAAGCGCTGGTCGAGGCGCTGCCGGACGAATCGTTCCTTTATCTCGGCGATCATGCTCGCGCACCCTATGGCGAACGGGACAATGCGGACATCGTCGCGTACACCACCGAGGCGGTGGATTTTCTCATGCGCTCGGGCTGCCGGCTTGTGGTCATCGCCTGCAATACGGCGGCGTCAGTGGCGCTGCGCACCATCCAGCAGAACTGGCTGCCGGCGCATTATCCCCGGAACCGCGTGCTCGGCGTTCTCGTGCCCATGGTCGAGGCCCTGGCCGGCGTGCCATGGCATCGGGAGGAACCGCACGAGGACGACGTGCTGCGGTATGCCCGCGTCGTATTGTTCGGCACGACCAAGACCATCGAAAGCCGTGCGTACCTGGAAGAAGTGAACAAGCGCGCGCCCGGCTGCGCCATTGTCCAGCAGGCGTGCCCCAATCTGGCCGGGATGATCGAGGAAGGCGCGCCTGAGCGCGTTTTGCTGGACGTTATCGAGACGTGGGTCGCCGCGGCGCTGGATGGCCACAGGGGATTCGCGCCCGATGCGGCGGTGCTCGGCTGCACGCACTATCCGCTGGTTCGCCACCTGTTCGCCCGTGGTCTGCCCGAGGGAACGCACATTCTCTCGCAGCCCGATCTGATCGCCGAGGCACTGACCGATTACCTGCGGCGCCGGCCCGACTTCGCCGAACCGGGGCAGGGTTCCGTGCGCTATCTCACCACCGGCGACCCGGCCCATCTGCGTGGGCTGGCCGTATTCATGACCGTTCTGCATGGGCAGTTCCAGCAGGTCCGGCTGTCGGATCGCTAGCCACCGGCTGGCCCCTGTACCACCGCGCGCCGCCACCCGCGGGGATGGCGGCGCATGGGAGCATGAAACCCTATGCCGCCGGCCGGGAACTGGTCACATAGCTGCCGGGCGCGTCCTCGATCACGGTCAGTTCGCGATCGCCGGGCACCCGGGCTGGTACTTTCTTGCCGGATTTCTTCGCAACCCAGGCCTGCCAGTCGGGCCACCAGGAGCCGGGATGCTCCACAGCGCCGGCCATCCACTCTTCCAGCGTCTTCGGGTTCTTGTCGTTGACCCAGTAATTGTACTTGTTGGCCGAGGGTGGATTGATCACGCCGGCGATGTGGCCTGAGCCAGCCAGCATGAACTTGGTCGGCCCGGAGAAATGGTTCACGCCCTTGAACACTGACTTGTACGGCGCGATGTGATCTTCCTTGCCGGCCTGCATGTAGATCGGCGTCTTGATTTTGGTCAGGTCGATGGGCACGCCGTCCAGCACGATGGCACCGGGCGTCACCAGGCTGTTCTCGTGGTACATGCGGTGCAGGTAATAGCTGTGCAGCGCCTGCGGCATACGCGTGGAATCCGAGTTCCAGTACAGCAGGTCGAAGGGCATCGGATCCTTGCCCATCAGGTAATTGTTCACCACGAACGACCAGATCAGATCGTTGGAGCGCAACATGTTGAAGGTCGTCGCCATGGAACTGGCGTCGAGATAACCCTTTTCGGCCATCTGCTTGTCGAGAACCTCGAGTTGCTCGTCGTCGATGAAGACCGACAGGTCGCCCGCCTCGGTGAAGTCCACCTGCGCCGTGAAGAACGTGGCCGAATTGATCCGGTCGTCACCCTTGGCCGCCATATAGGCGAGGGTGCAGGCGAGCAGGGTGCCGCCGATGCAATAGCCGATGGCGTTGACCTTGCGTTCCCCGGTCGCCTTTTCGATGGCATCGAGCGCCGCCAGCGGCCCCTCGATCATATAATCCTCGAAGGTCTTCTTGGCGGTTTTCTCGTCGGGGTTGACCCATGACAGCACGAAAACAGTATGGCCTTCGGACAGCGCCCAGCGAATGAACGAGTTCTTCGGCTGCAGGTCCAGGATGTAATATTTGTTGATCCATGGCGGCATGATCATCAGCGGTGTCTTGAGCACGGTCTCGGTGGTCGGCAGATACTGGATCAGCTGGATCACGTCGTTCTGGAACACCACCTTGCCCGGAGTCGTGGCCACGTTGCGGCCCACCTCGAAGGCATCGAAGTCGGTCATGGAAATGGCCAGCTGGCCCTTGCCGCGATCCAGGTCCTTCAACACGTTCTTCAGGCCGCGGATCAGGTTCTCGCCGCCGGTTTCGAACGTCTCGTGCAGCACGTCGGGATTCGTCAGCACAAAGTTGGTGGGCGACATGGCGTCGACGAATTGCTTGGAGAAGAACTCCAGCTTTTTCTGGGTCCGCTCGTCCAGCCCGTCGGTGTCGCGGATGGTGTTGGTGAACCAGCGCGACGTGACCAGGTAGGACTGCTTGATGAAATCGAAAATCTGGTTCTTGGTCCAGTCCTCACCTGCAAAGCGGCGGTCGCCCGGCGCAGGCGAGGCGACGGGTGGCGGTTCCTGACCGACGGCGCGCAGCGCCATGTTCTGCCACAGCACCATCAAGTCGCGCCACAGCTCGAGCTGGGCCTCGATCACCTTGGTCGGATTGTTCATCCAGCTGGAGGCCAGCTCAACCCAGGCATCGGACATCTTCACCGGATCGAAACCGGGGACGTCGGACTTTGCCTGTGGCTTGCGGAGAAATTCGGTGAGGAGCTTCTGATACTCCATCGCGATATGGCCCAGGTTTTCCGCCAGCTCGGGGCTGTAGCCTGCTTGACCGGATCCGTTGTCGCGCGACGTCATTGGAGTTCCTCCGTTCCTTGCCCATACCTTACTGAAATGGTGCGGCAGTGAAAAGTAACCCGGAATCAATCGCGTGCACCCGTTATTCCGGCGCATCAGATATGCCCCGGAAAAGCGCGGCACGATGCGCTTTGACTTGATCGGGCACCCTGCTATTAGAGTGCTTCCCTAGCGAAAGTAAGGAACCATGTCCTCCGAGTTTCACCGCATCAAACGCCTGCCTCCCTACGTCTTCGCGGAAGTCAACGCGATGAAGGCAGCCGCGCGAGCTCGTGGCGAGGACGTGATCGACTTCGGTATGGGCAATCCCGATCTGCCGACGCCTCAGCACATCGTCGACAAGCTGGTCGAGACGGTCAGGAATCCGCGCACCCACCGGTATTCGCAGTCGCGCGGTGTGCCGGGCCTGCGCAAGGCATTCGTCAACTATTACGGCCGCCGTTTCGGCGTCGAGCTGAACCAGGAAACCGAGGTGATCGTGACCCTCGGATCGAAGGAAGGCCTGGCCAATCTGGCGTCGGCGATCAGCGCGCCCGGCGACGTCATCCTGGTGCCGAATCCGTCCTATCCGATTCACGCCTTCGGCTTCATCATCGCCGACGCGGCGATCCGGCACCTGCCGTTTCCGCTGGAAGGCGATTTTACCGCCAACTTCATGCGGGGCCTCGCCCATGCGGTGAAGCACTCGGTGCCGGCGCCCATGGCCGTCGTGCTGAACTTCCCGGCCAACCCGACGGCGCGGGTGGTCGATCTGGACTTCTATGCCGAGGTCGTCAATTTCTGCCGCAAGCACAATCTCTACGTGCTGTCGGATCTGGCCTATGCCGAGATCTATTTCAACGACGTGCCGCCACCGTCGATCCTGCAGGTGCCGGGTGCGCGGGACGTGGCGGTCGAGTTCACGTCCATGTCCAAGACCTATTCCATGCCGGGCTGGCGCATCGGCTTCGCCGCCGGCAATGCGCGGCTGATTTCGGCCCTGGCGCGCATCAAGTCGTATCTCGATTATGGCGCGTTCACACCGATCCAGGTGGCCGCGACTGCCGCGCTCAACGGCCCGCAGGATTGTGTCGAGGAGGCGCGCCAAATCTACAAGCACCGCCGCGACGTCCTTGTTTCCAGTTTCGCCCAGGCCGGCTGGGACATTCCCAGTCCGGAAGCGACCATGTTTGCCTGGGTGCCGGTACCGGAGCAGTACGCCCATCTGGGGTCGAACGAGTTCGCCAAGCTGCTGCTGCAGGAGGCGGCCGTCGCCGTCGCGCCCGGCATCGGCTTTGGCGAGTATGGCGACGGGCATGTGCGCATTGCCATCGTCGAGAACGAGCAGCGTATCCGTCAGGCCGCGCGTGCCGTTCGCAAATTCTTCGGCAGCGGTGTGCAGGAACTGAAGGCGGTGAACGCATGAGCCGCCCGCTCCGCGTCGGGGTCGCCGGCCTCGGTACGGTAGGCGGCGGCGTGATCCAGGTGCTGAACCGGCATGCCGCACTGATCGCCCAGCGCTGCGGCAGGGAGATCACGGTCACCGCGGTGTCGGCCCGTAACCGTGAACGCGACCGCGGCCTGTCGCTCGAGGATATTTCCTGGCATGACAATCCGGTGGCGCTTGCCGCCGATCCGAATGTGGACGTGATCGCGGAACTGATCGGCGGTGCCGACGGCCCCGCCGCAGATCTGGTCGAGGCCGCACTGACGGCTGGAAAGCCGGTCGTGACCGCCAACAAGGCGCTCATCGCCAAACATGGCACACGGCTTGCCGGCATTGCCGCCAGCCAGGGCGCGGCCCTGCGATTCGAGGCTGCGGTGGCCGGCGGCATTCCCATCATCAAGGCGCTGAGCGAAGGGCTGGCCGGTAACGGCCTGTCGCGCATCTACGGCATCCTGAACGGCACCTGCAATTATATCCTGACCGAGATGGAATATACCGGCCGGGCGTTCGAGGATGTGCTGGCCGAGGCGCAGCAGCTGGGTTATGCCGAAGCCGACCCGAGCTTCGACGTGGACGGTATCGATACGGCACACAAGCTGGCGATCCTGACCAGTGTCGCGTTCGGGGCTCCGTTGGACTTCGAATCCATATTCGTCGAAGGCATCAGGCATATCACGCCGATGGATATCGAGTTCGCGTCCGAACTCGGTTACCGCATCAAGCTGGTGGGGATCGCGGCGCTGAGCGAAAAGGGTTTGCTGCAGCGCGTCCATCCTAGCCTGGTTCCCGCCGACAAGGCGATCGCGCAGGTGGACAGCGTGTTCAACGCCGTCGTCGCCGAAGGTGATTTCGTCGGCCAGTCGATCTATCAGGGGCGCGGCGCCGGCGCCGGCCCGACCGCGTCGGCCGTGGTCGCCGATTTGATCGATATTGCCCGTGGCAATGTTCATCCGGTGCTGATGCCGCCGGTCGACGGGATGCGGGGCACGCAAAACCTGGCGATGGATGCACATGAAGGCCGTTATTATGTGCGACTTTCGGTGGCCGATCAGCCGGGCGTGGTGGCCGAGATCGCCGCGGCGCTGCGAGATGAAGCCGTGTCCATGGAGGAACTGCTGCAGCGTCCCAATGGCTCTGGGCAACCGGTAAGCTTCGTGATGACGACCCATGAGGTGGGCGAAACCAGTATGCTTCGGGCGCTGGCGCGGATAGAGAAGCTGCCCTTTATCGCGGAAAAGCCGGAAGTTATCCGTATTGAAACATTCTAAAGCTAAACAGCGGCGTTGAAGAAGGCAGGGCAAGTGAACAAAAAGATGGATATCAAGTCGGCGCTGGACCGCATGCTGGTTCTGGAAATCGTCAGGGTCACGGAAGCTGCCGCCATTGCCGCCGCGCGCCTCGTTGGCCGGGGTGACGAGAAGGCGGCCGATCAGGCTGCCGTCGATGCCATGCGCACCCAGCTGAACAGTCTCGACATATCCGGGGTGGTGGTGATCGGCGAAGGCGAGCGCGACCAGGCTCCCATGCTCTATATCGGCGAGGAAGTGGGCCGCGGCGGCCCCAAGGTGGATATTGCGCTGGATCCCCTGGAAGGCACGACCATCGCGGCCAAGGCCATGCAGAACTCGTTGGCGGTGATCGCCATCGGCGAGGCGGGCACCATGCTGCGCGCGCCCGACGTCTATATGGACAAGATCGCCATCGGCGGCGGCTACGCCAGGGATCTGGTCGACTTGGACAAGTCGCCGAAGGAAAATCTCGAGGCGCTCGCCAAGGCCAAGGGCGTTCCGGTCGGCGAACTGACGGCCTGTATCCTCGACCGGCCGCGGCATGCCGAACTGATCCGCGAAGTGCGCGACGCCGGCGCCCGCATCCACCTGATCGGTGACGGCGATATCGCCGGTGTCATCGCGACCACCGATCCGAATACCGGCATCGATATCTATATCGGCTCGGGCGGCGCGCCGGAAGGCGTGCTGGCGGCCGCCGCGCTCCGCAGCATTGGTGGCCAGATTCAGGGGCGGCTGCTGTTCAAGACCGATGACGAGAAGGCCCGTGCAGCCAAGCAGGGCGTGAAGGACCTGAGCCGCAAGTACTGCCTCGAGGACATGGTCTCGGGCGACGTGATCTTCGCGGCCACCGGGGTGACCGACGGCTCCATGCTGGAAGGCGTCCGCCTGATTCCCGGCGGCTGCACCACCGAAACCATCGTGATGCGGTCCTGGTCGCAAACTATCCGCACCATCAAGACTCAGCACCGCGGCAAGAGATAAGATGGCGGACACCGACACCGATCAGCCTCCGATCCTCGGTGTCCGGAATTCCCTGACCGGCCAGTCCTGGCACATGGCCGAGGCCGACGAGCGTCTGGTCCAGGCCTGCGCCCAGCGCCATTCGATTCCCGATGTCGTTGCGCGCGTGCTGCTGGCGCGCGGTGTGGCTGTCGATGACGCCCCCGCTTTCCTCAATCCCACCATCCGCGCGCTGCTGCCATCATTGCCGGCGCTGCGCGACCTCGATGTGGCGATCGCGCGTCTTGTCCGCGCCATCACCGCCGGCGAGAAAATCGCCGTATTCGGCGACTACGACGTGGATGGCGCCACCTCGACGGCGCTGATGCTGCGGTTCCTGCGCGCCGTGGGCGGCGAGGCAGCCTATTACATCCCCGACCGGATCCGCGAAGGCTATGGCCCCAATGAAGCGGCCATGCGCCTGCTGAAGGAGCAGGGCGCGGCGGTGGTCGTCACCGTCGATTGCGGCACCACCGCGACTGCACCGCTGGCCGCGGCCCGGCTGATGGGGCTGGATGTCATCGTGGTCGATCACCACCAGGCCGATGCCGCGCTGCCGCCCTGCACGGCCATGGTCAATCCCAACCGGCAGGACGAAGACGAAGTCCTGCGCGCCCAGTTCGGCAATCTGGCGGCCGTGGGCGTGGCGTTCCTGCTGGTCGCTGGTGTCAACAGCGCGCTGGATGCCGCCGGCTGGTTCAGCGGCAGGCAGCGGCCCAATCCGCTCGACTGGCTCGATCTGGTCGCGCTAGGCACGGTGTGCGACGTGGTGCCGCTGAAGGGCCTGAACCGCGCCTTCGTATCGCAGGGACTGAAGGTGATGCGCAAGCGCGGCAATGCCGGGATCGCCGCACTGGGTGATGTGGGCGGCATGACCGAGCCGCCCGGGACCTATCATGCCGGATTCGTGCTCGGTCCGCGGGTGAACGCGGGCGGGCGCGTCGGTCGCGCGGACCTGGGCACCCGGTTGCTCAATACGGAAGATCCGATTGAGGCCGGCCGGATCGCGGCCGAACTGAATGGCTTCAACGAAGAGCGCAAGGCCATCGAGCAGGCGGTTCAGGCCGACGCCATCGCCTGCGTTGGCAGCGATTGCGCGGATTCCATCGTCGTGGTGGCGTCGCACGGCTGGCATCCCGGCGTGATCGGTATCGTTGCGGGCCGATTGAAGGACAAGTATCGCCGCCCGACCTTTGTCATCGCCATCGATGGCGGCATTGGCAAGGGATCGGGGCGCTCGGTCCCCGGCGTCGATCTGGGCGGTGCCGTGCGCGCGGCGGCCCAGGCTGGCCTGCTGGAAAACGGCGGCGGCCACAGCATGGCGGCCGGCCTGACCGTTCGAGAGGATCGCATTGACGAGCTGAAGGCATTCTTCAACGCGCATCTGGGCGGCCGCGCCGGCAACGCGGAAGAAGCCCGCGGCTTGCGCGTCGACGCGCTGCTTACGGTCATGGGCGCCACACCCGGCCTCGTGGAAGTTCTGGAACAGGCCGGACCCTATGGTTCGGGTCACCGCGAACCGCGCTTCGTGCTGCCGCAGGCCAGGCTGGTGAAGGCAGACGTGGTCGGTGAGAATCACGTGCGCTGCATCCTGTCGGGCAGGGACGGCGGCCGGCTGAAGGCCATTGCGTTCCGCGCCATGGAAGGCCCGCTGGGTCCGGGCCTGCTGACGGCGGCGGGCAAGGGCGAGGCGCTGCACATCGCCGGCCACCTGCGCGCCGACCGCTGGATGGGCCGTCTGGAATGCCAGTTGATGATCGATGACGCCGCCCAGATTTTCTGATGCGAAACCGAGGCCTAAACCCCCTTGACCCGGTAGGGGCCAGTATGTAGAAACCGGGCTCCGCGATGATCCCTTCGTCTAGCGGTTAGGACGACGCCCTTTCACGGCGTAAACACGGGTTCGATTCCCGTAGGGATCACCAAACCACCCCCCAGCATCAGACTTTTTAATGCCCTTACTCGTTCGGGGTAGAGCGGGTCGAATATCAGTTCCGCGCGAAAGCCAAATCCGTGCTTGGCAGGCCGCATCGGCGCCCAATTCACTGTCGTAGTGCTTGAACACCGTCTCCGTGGTGCTGTGGCCGATTGGTTGGCGGTGTAGGCGGGATAGACGCAGTTCTTTCACGCCGCTGTGCCGTGGCGGATGCCGCGCCTGCGCCGTCCGCATAGCCCGATGAAGCGCCGCCGTTCACCGCCGTGCAACGCCAGGGGCGGCTGTCTGACGGGCGGAAGGCCGAACCGGGGATCAAGTAGCACGTGGCTTTCCGTGTCCTCGCCGGCGACGAAATGGCGTGCTTCCACGACACCAATGGTCGCGTTGACAGTCACTGGCAGAGAGCAGCCCGACCTTGCGAACAAGGGTTCCGATCACTTGAGGTTGCCGGGGTTCTCCGCGACTATTGGGCCATCGCCATCTTCATGTGGTATAGACGGCCATCGTCGAGTGCACCCGGCTGCGTTGCATGGGGCCGCCCGATTACTGCGGTGCGCCCGCACCAGGTGTCATCAAGGCACCGCGCTTCGCGGCAGCTTCGAGCCGCGCCCAGAATCCGAGGGACACATGGTTTCCAAGCCCAACTACAATCATCAGCGCGCCGAGCGGAACCGCTCCAAGGCACAGAAGAAGCTGGAAAAGCAGCAGCGGCGTGAGGGCGATAACGCTTCCACGAACGATACTGATTCGGGCGCACCGGACACCGAGCAGGAACCGGCGAATTAATAGTCAGCTGCAGGTCGTGATGAAGGTGCGGCAGGGGCAATGGATGACGTTGCCCACGGCCGACCGCGTGGTGCACGAGACGGCCGGTGCCGAATCATGCACGCGGCGGCGCTACAGGCTTCCGTTGACGTGCGGCCAGACTTCGACGGCGCCCCGATAGATCATGTCCAGCGCCACATAGAGGATCACCAGCAGGCCCACATAGGCGATCCAGCGGTGCTTCTGCAGCAGACGGGCGATGAACGACGCGGCCAGGCCCATCAGGGCGATCGACAGGATCAGGCCGAATATCAGGACATAAGGGTGTTCCCGCGCGGCGCCAGCGACGGCGAGCACATTGTCGAGCGACATGGATACGTCGGCGATGACGATCTGCCAGGCGGCCTGGGCAAAGCTTTTGCGCGGCGCGCCCTTGGCGATCGCGCCGTCATGGTTCAGGTCGGAATCGGTCAGCGCCTCGGCGGCGTTTGTCTCGTCCTGGGTGGAGATCTGCAGCTCGCGCCACATTTTCCACGACACCCATAGCAGCAGCACGCCGCCAGCGAGCAGCAGGCCGATGATCGCCAGCAGCTTGGTGGTGAGCAGCGCAAAGATGATGCGGAGCACCGTGGCCGCCAGCACGCCGATCAGGATCGCCTTGGCACGCTGTTGCTTGGGCAGGCCGGCAGCAGCCAGGCCGATGACGATGGCGTTGTCGCCCGCCAGCACCAGGTCGATCATGATGACCTGGAGGAAGGCAGCGAGGACTTCGGGTGAGAACAGGTCGCTCATGGCCGAGCCTCGGGGAACCTGCTGGAGCGGGGAGCGGCAGAGTGTGAATAGGGCATGCGCGGACCACTGGCTTGATCCAGTCCGACATCACAGCGACACGCTGCCAGAGGGGCCCGGCCTGGTGACCTGCAAATTAGTCAACGGTATGCGAAGATTCAACCCCGCCCGTGTCAGGACTGTCACGTCGGGCTCAAATTGCCAGGAATCCGTCGCAGATGAGGCGAACGCGCAGCGAGAACCAGCGGGAAGCGGGCTTCCGGCTATGGGAATGGCGAGTCGAGGGGAGGCGAGGGTGGTGCCTGCCCGACCGGCAGGCACCTCATCCCTGATGGCGGTACTAGGCTTTCTTCGCGAGCAGATCGCGGATTTCGGTCAGCAGCACTTCTTCCTTGCTGGGTGCGGGCGGCGCGGCGGGGGCTGCTTCTTCCTTGCGGCGCATGCGGTTCATGGCCTTGATCATCAGGAAGATCGCCCATGCGACGATCAGGAAGTTGATGATCGTGTTGACGAACACGCCCCAGTTTACGGTGGCGGCACCCGCTTCGGTCGCCGCCTGCAAGGTGTCGTATTCGCCGCCGGACAGATTGATGAAGTAGTTCGAGAAATCGACTCCGCCGGTCAGGTAACCGGCGACGGGCATGATGACGTCCTTAACCAGCGAGGTGACGATGCCGCCGAACGCCGCGCCGATGACGACACCGACCGCGAGATCGATCGCATTGCCCTTGACCGCGAATTCGCGAAACTCTTTGACCATACCCATGAAATTGTCTCTCCCAGGATTTCCACAATTCAGTGTTGCGCAATACTCGGCTAACCGCAATCCGTCATTGGCTGAAGAGGCAGCAACCTATTGTGTGGCGAGGAGGGCTTTGGCGGCGAATCCTCCAACGAGCCTGCGCTGTAGACCTGATCCTGATGATCCAGATCGTTGGCCGTGATGCGCAAACCATTGCCTTGGACGGTTATTATATGAAGCTGCGGGATTTCGACATGGCGCTCAACTTCGTCGCCGCGAATGAAGCATGCGCCCCAGAAGGTCGCGGCGCGGTCCAGACGGACCGGCCGCGCGGCCTGCATCAATGCTGCGGGAAGCTGGTGGCCTTGGGCAATGCCTTGGTGAGGGCAGCCTGGAGTTCAGCCGAGTCCGGCGTCACATCGGATTTGAAGGTCCGGACGAAGCGGCCTTCGGAATCGATCAGAACCTTGTTGAAGTTCCAGCTTGGCACCGCCGTCCGTCCGCCCGCTTCACGCACCCATTTGTAGAACGGATGTGCATTCTTGCCGGTCACCGGATTGCTCTCGGTCAGCGGGAAGGTGATGCTGTAGTTGGCATCGCAGAACTTCTTGATCTTGGTGTTGTCGTCGTACTCCTGCGCGAAGCTGTCGGACGGCACGCCAACCAGCACCAGCCCTTTGTCCTTGTAGGCCTTCCAGACCGCCTCAAGACCCTTGTATTGCGGCGTATAGCCGCAGAACGAGGCGGTATTGACGACCAGCATGGCCTTACCCTGATAGGTCTTCAGGGGCATCGGGTCGCCCTCGATGGAGACGAACTCGAAATCGTACGCCGACTGGGCCGTGGCGGCGTTGGCGTCGTTGACGGTGAAAGGCACCATCAGCACCCCGATCGCGGCGGTCGCGAGGGCACCCAGGACACGAAGTGGACGGATCATGCAGTTTCCTCCTTGCGCAAGCCCGGAGCTTAGCCGCTTTTCCACAGGAATTGCATGATTTCGTCTGTGCGCCCTTCATGCGGGCATGTAGGGTCTGGGCTCGAAACAGGGGAATTACCATGAGCGATACCATTCCGAACACCATGACCGCTGTCGTTTTCGCCGAGACCGGCGCACCCGACGTCCTGCGCCTGGCAAGCGTGCCCACGCCCGAACCGGGCGAAGGCGAAGTCCTCATCAAGGTCGAGGCGGCCGCGCTGAACTGGGCGGATACGCTGGAGCGCAACGGGTCCTATCCGGGCTGGTCCGACAAGCCGGATGCGATCATGGGGCTGGAGGTTGCGGGCACCATCGCCAAGGTGGGCAGCGGCGCCAATCGGTTCAATGTTGGCGACCCGGTCTGCGCGTTGCTGGCCGGCGGCGGTTACGCCCAATATGCGGTCGCACCCTCGCCGCAGGTGCTGCCCTTGCCGCGCGGCTTCAGCATGGCCGAAGGGGCCGCGGTGCCCGAGGCGTTCTGCACGGTCTGGACCAACATGATCGAACGCGGCCACCTGCGTCCCAGCGACACGGTGCTGATCCATGGCGGCGCGTCGGGCATCGGCACAACGGCGATCCTGGTGGCCAAGGGTCTGGGCTCGAAAGTCATCGTCACCGCCGGCAGCGACGAGAAATGCGCCAAGTGCGAAGCCATCGGGGCCGACAAGGCGATCAACTACAAGACCCACGACTTTTCCGACGAGGTGATGGCCTTCACCAACGGCGAGGGGGTCGATGTCGTCCTGGATATTATTGGCGGAGACTATATCCAGAAGAGCCTGGATCTGCTGAAGCAGGATGGCCGGCTGGTAAGTGTCGGCATGCTGGGCAGCAACGATGTGAACCTGAAGCTCTCGACCATCCTGATGAAGCGCCTGACCATCGCCGGTTCGACCTTGCGCACCCGCACGGTGGCCGAGAAGGGCGCGCTGATGGCCGAGTTGAAGCGCTGCATCTGGCCGATGTTCGACTATGGCGGGGTGCGTCCCGTGGTCGATTCCGTGTTTCCCGCGGAAAAGGCCAACGAGGCACATGCGCGGATGGAAGAGAAGCTGCACACCGGCAAGATCATCATCACCTTCACGCACTAGATACCGTTCGGTAACAAGATGTTGCGCGTGGTTCGCGGAAAGTCTTAGGCTTGCTGTCCAGACAAGGAGGAAGCCATGGATTTTCCCGCAGCGCGCCTGATCGAGACCAACGGCGTCCAGCTGGCCGTGCACGAGGCAGGACCGAAGGACGGCGTGCCGATTGTGCTGTGCCATGGCTTTCCGGAGCTGGCGTGGTCCTGGCGGCACCAGATCCCGGTGCTTGCGGCGGCCGGGTACCATGTCATCGCGCCAGACCAGCGCGGCTACGGCGAGAGCAGCAAGCCTGCGGATGTCGTTGAGTACGACATTCATCACCTCACCGGCGACCTGACCGGCCTGCTCGACCATTTCGGCATCGAGAAGGCAATTTTCTGCGGACACGACTGGGGCGGGCTTGTGGTTTGGCAGGTACCGCTGCTTCATCCGAGCCGCGTGGCCGGAATCATCGGCGTCGGCGTGCCATTTCTGCCGCGTGGCCCGGTCGATCCCATCGACATGTTCCGCAAGGCATTCGGCGACCGGATGTACATCGTCAACTTCCAGGATTCGCACGAGGCCGACGAGGTTTTCGATTCCGATCCCTACCGGGTGTTCGACGTGCTGATGCGCAAGAATCCCATCTCTCTCGATGACTTCAAGAAGCTCTCGAATGCCGACCGCGTTCCGGATCTGGTCGCCCGGGTGAAGCAGGGGCCGTGGGACACGGCGCGCATTGTCGGCGAGGACGAGTTGCGCGTCTTTGCCGATACCTTCAAGCGCAGCGGCTTCACCGGACCGATCAACTGGTACCGCAACTGGAGCCGGAACTGGGCGACGACGGCGCATTGCCCACAGCAGATCGACGTGCCGGCGCTGTTCGTACGGGCAGGCAACGATCTGGCGACGGCAAGCATTCCCGATCTGGACAAGGGCATGGCGGCTTGCGTCGCTGATCTGGAATGCCGCGAGATCAAGGACAGCGGGCATTGGACACAACAGGAATATCCGGACGAACTGAACGGGATTCTGCTCGATTGGCTGAGAAGGCGGTTTCCCGCCTAGGGTTCTTTGGTCTCGCCGAGTGCTTCCGCCAGCGAGATGGGCGACCCGCTGCTATGGCGGAAATTGATGGTCTCGCGTGAGACAGCGCCGCCGGAAATGATGAAGGTCATGGCCTCGTCGAGGGTCCAGTCGGTGGAGGTGACCCGGTCGAGCGGCACCAGTTCCAGATAGCCTGACGTCGGCACGGGCGTTGTCGGCACATAGACGGCCGCGATCTTCTCGCCCGTATCCACGTCGGTGAGCGTTCTTGTGACGATCCCGACCACTTTCATGTCCTTGTGGGGGAACGAGATGAGCACCACGCGCTGCACGCCGTCGGGTTTTTGCTGCATCGCGGCCAGCAGCTTCTTGCTGGCGCCATAGATTTTTTCGACCAGCGGAATCCACTGCATGATCCTGTCGAACAACACCAGCAGCCGCGCACCGATGAACTGGCTGGTGGCCCAGCCGATCAGCATGATGGCAGCCAGGGTCAATACCAGCGCCAGCGCGGTCTGCATGGCGTCACCGGCGAACCAGCCGGCCATGGGGCCAAGATATTCGGTCACCTTGCGCGCGGCCGGGCGCCCAAGGGCCGAGAGCCGATCCAGGATGAAGGTGAAGATCACCCATGTAATCCAGACCGGGATCAGCGTCAGCACGCCAGTCAGGAACCAGCCCTGGGCGCGGGTGCCTATCGATTTGAACGGATTGCGAATCTTGGCCATGGCCGGTGTTTCCCGAGGTCGGTCGCAGACCTATATAGCGCCAGTGGGCCGTTAAATCGACGGATTGCGGGTGGGGCAGTTTCATGGCGGGAGTGGTTTGGTGATTTTGAGAGGGTTTGCACTGGTCTTCGTGCTGGTCGCCGGCATGGCGAATGCGAGGGCAGCCGAGTTGCCTTTGGACAAGCTCACGCTGCCGGCGGGCTTCGGCATCGCTGTCTGGGCCGAGGTCGACGGCGCCCGCTCCATGACAGTCGGTGACGGGTTTGTCGTCGTCGGCACCATGAGCTCGGAGGTCTTTGCCGTGCCGTTCGACAAGCAGACCTTCAAGGCTGGCAAGACGGTCACGGTCACGAAAAATCTGTCGGTGGCCAATGGAGTCGCCCTGTTGAATGGCGTGCTCTACATCGCCGAGCAGCGCCGGGTGATCCGCTGGGGCAACGCGGCATTCGACCCGGCAAAGCCCGCACAGCGGCCGGTGACGATCGGCCCGGATCTGCCCGACAAGGCCCATCACGGCTGGCGCTACATGGCGGCCGGCCCCGATGGCGCACTCTATGTGACGCTCGGTAGTCCGTGCAATGTGTGCATGCCCGAGGGGCTGGAGGGAACCATCATCCGGCTCGATCCCGATACCGGCAAGGCCGAGAAAATGGCAACCGGTCTGCGTAACTCCGTTGGCGTCGCGTTCCACCCGGTTACCGGGGCGATGTATTTCACGGACAACGGCGCGGACATGATGGGCGACAACACGCCGCCGGAAGAACTGAACGTGCTGAAAGCGAAGGGACAGAACTTCGGGTTTCCGTGGTATGGCGGCGGCAAGGCGCGCACCAGGGATTTCATGCAACAGCAACCGCCTGCGGACGCGCAGTTCCCGGTGGCCGAATTCAATGCGCACTCCGCAGCATTGGGGTTCGCGTTCTACACCGGCTCCATGTTTCCGGCGTCCTACAGAAATCATGCCATCGTGGCGCATCATGGGTCATGGAATCGCACTGTCCCCATCGGCTACCGGCTGATGGACATCCAGATGGACGCCGCAGGCAAGGTAACCGGCGTGCGCCCCTTCATTACCGGCTGGCTCGACCGGGGGCGTGCGTGGGGCCGGCCTGTGGACGTGAAACTGCTGCCAGATGGCTCTATGCTGGTGTCCGACGACTATGCCGGCGTCATCTACCGCATCACCTACGGAAAGTAGCCATGGCCCAGTTCTATCCGCGCCTCGACGACGCGTTGAAGGCGTTCATCGCCGAGCAGCACCTGTTCTTTGTTGCGTCCGCGCCCGGCGAGGGCAGGGTGAACCTGTCACCCAAGGGCATGGATACCTTTCGGGTGATCGACGACACCACGGCCTGCTATCTCGACCTGACCGGCAGCGGCAACGAGACGGCGGCGCATCTGCGCGACAATGGCCGGATTACCGTCATGTGGTGCAGCTTCGGCGGAACCGCGCGGATCATGCGGATTTTCGGCAAGGGAAGGGTGGCGAGGCCGGGCTCGGCGGATTTCGAGCGGCTGATCGCCCTGTTCCCGTCCATTCCCGGCACGCGCCAGATCGTCGTGATAGACATCGACGAAGCGCAAACCTCCTGCGGCTATGGCGTGCCGCAATATGACCTGAACCGGGAGCGTCCGACCCTGGTGAAATGGGCGGAGAAGAAAGGTGAAGACGGACTGCGCGACTACCGGGCGCGCAAGAATGTTCGCAGCATCGACGGCCTGCCGACGGGTTTGTTCGATGAGTGACGAGCGCCAGACCTGGGAAGCGTCGGCCCGGAACCGGGAGCCGATACTGGCGGTTCTGCGCAAGGTTCTACCGCCCGCCGGCACCGTGCTGGAAATCGCCAGCGGCACCGGACAGCACGCCGTTCATTTCGCGCCGGCGCTTGCGCCCCGTATATGGCAGCCGAGCGAGCCCGACCCGAAGCTGCGCGCCAGCATTGCCGCCTGGATTGACGCGGCGCCGTCTGAATGGTTACGGCCGCCGCTGGCGCTGGATGTGATGGAGGAACCCTGGCCGGTTGAAAAGCAGCCGTGCGACCCGGCTCTGGCGGCCATCGTCAACATCAACATGATTCATATCGCGCCGTGGGCCGCGTGCGTGAGCCTGCTGGCCGCTGCCGGCAGATTGCTGCCGGCGGGAGGCGTGCTGTTCCTTTATGGCCCCTACAAGGTGGACGGCCAGTGGCGTACGGCCAACGATCCGGCGTTTGACGAAAGCCTCAGGCGGCGCAATCCCGCGTGGGGCCTGCGTAACCTCGAGGACGTGATCGCCGAGGCTGCCACATCGGCATTGCAGCCGGATCCGGTCATCGATATGCCGGCCGGCAATCTGTCGGTGGTTTTCCGAAAGCGCTGACAGCGCCGTTGACTTGTCTCTGTGCGTCTTTAGAAAAGACGTGGGGAAGAACACAGGGAGAGCTTCATGGCGCAGATCAGGGTCGAGTCCGAAATCCCGGGCAAGGTGGTTTCGATCGAAGCGAATCCGGGGGACGACGTCGCCGAGGACGATGCCATCCTGATCCTGGAATCCATGAAAATGGAAATCCCTGTGGCCGCGCCGACGAGCGGGAAAATCGTCGAGATCCTGGTTGCGGTAGGCGATACCATATCCGAAGGCGACGAGGTCGCCATCATCGACGGATAGGTAGGCTGGTGTCCGGGGCGACGTCCCGGGCGACACGGAATCCCTGGTCGCTGCGTCTTTCAGATGACGGCATCTTCAGCCGGCGTGCGGTATGCATGTTCGGAGGCGGGTCGAACCAGCCGCCGCCGCGACTGGCCACTGCGCCGCAATCGCCGGTGTCCCGGGCCGATCCATCGCCAGGCGCGCCGCTGTAGGTGGCGTTCCAGCAATCGGCGGTGATCTCGCGCGCATTGCCCATCATGTCATGCAGCGCGAACGTGTTCGCCCTGAGCTTTCCGACAGGCGCGGTGAACACGTGCCCCTCGTCGCAGGCGAAGAACAGATCGAGCGCGCGGCCCTTGAACTGGCCCAGGAGGCTGGCGTCCGCCGCATTGGCGTAGGCGCAGGCTGCGGTTTGGTCGCCGCCCCAGAGATACGCGCCTGTGTTCCCGGCACGCGCCGCGTATTCCCACTCGCTTTCCGTGGGCAGGCGGTAGCGGACGCCGGCCTTTGCCGAAAGCCATTCCGTGTAGGCCCGGGCGTCCTGCAGGCTGACGCAGACGACCGGGTGGTCGTCGTCCTGAAAAAATCCCGGGTCGCGCCAGTTTCGGGCACGATCCAGCACCCAGGACGTGCCATCGAATATCGTGCATCCCACCACCTGGTAGCCGGTGGCCTGCACGAATAGCGCAAACTGACCCCGGGTAACTTCGGTTCGCTGCAGGGCAAAGCGAGAGGGGATGGTCACGCCGTGGGCCGGCATTTCGGACTCCATGACCGGCAACGCGGCGTTCCCGGCGGACGTCTGGTCAAGCCGCGAGCCCATGATGAAGCTGCCGCCTGGCACGATCACCATCGGCGGGCAGCCGGCGCAATCCCGGACCAGGCTGACGCCATCATCCAGGTCCGCGAGTGGCGGTGGATTATCCGCCGGTTCGGATGAGGGTGGTGCGGCAAGGATGGCTGCCTGTTCGGGCTCGCTCCCGGGCCCGAAAATGGCTACCGACCAGTAGGCGATGATCAGACCGGCAACGACGATCAGCGCCATCAGCGCCGCCAGCTTGACGGCAGTTTCGAGGCGCTTCTCGGGGGTCCGCATGCGGTAATAATAGACACGGCCCGTGCTGCCTGACTGTGGCGGCTTCTTCCGGCGCCACATGGTCAGTTCACCGTGACCGGCAAGTCCTTTGCCACGCGGAAGCCCTGGTCAGCGCGGCGCAGCGACCGGTCCGCACGAAACCGCCGGGCAGGGCGAATATTGGAGGGGGCGTCGTACCAGCCGCCACCTCGCAACACGGCGGTGTCGCTAGCGCCCGAGCGCTGCGCTTTCGTGCCGATGCCCTTTCCCCAATAATTCGGGTTCCAGCAATCAGCGACGACCTCCCGCACGTTGCCGTACACGTCGAACAGGCCGAAGCCGTTGGCCTGGTAGTGGGCCACCGGCGCGGTGAACGCGTAGCCGGTTTCGCAGGGAAAAAACATGAGTGCGGTTTTGCGGCTGAAACGCGCCGCGTGACTGCGGTCGGCAACCTTGCCGTGGGCGCAGGCAAGGGCGGGTATCTCGCCCCAGGGCTTTCCGTTCGCGGCACCGGCACGTGCCGCGTATTCCCATTCGGTCTCGGTTGGCAGGCGGTATCGCTTGCTCGTCTTGCGCGTCAGCCAGGCCGTATACGCCTCGGCGTCCTCGTAATTGACGCAGACCACCGGGTGCTGGTCGTCCTGTGAAAAGCCTGGGTCGCGCCAGCTCTTGGTGCGGTCGATTATCCACGACCTACCGTCGTTGACCATGCATCCCAGCGACTGATGATTGGTCTCGGCCACGAAGACGGCGAACTGGCCGCGGGTAACCTCAGTCTGCCCCAGGGCGATGGGATCGCGCACGGTCACGCCGTGAAGGGGTTGTTCCGCCTGCCGCTGCATGGCGGGGACGTTGTCGGCATCCGCCTCCTCGGCATGCACCCCCATCAGGAACATGCCCGGCGGGATGGTGACCATGATGGGACAATTCGGGCAATCGGCCATGGCAGCCGCTTCCTGCGGTCCCTTGGCCGCCGCCGCAGGGCCGGCGTGCGTTTTACCGGCTGCGTCGGCAGCAGGCTCCTGTGCATTTTCCGTTGCCTTGATCAGGAAGAGGAAGATGGCCGCGATGACGCCGAGCATGACGACAACAGCCAGAACACCGCTGACGATAGCGGCGAGCCGGCCTTCGGTGCCAACGGCCTCATAGCGGCCACGCGGTGTGACTGGATCTCTCACGGCCGCGAGTCTATCGGAAAACCAGCGATATGAAACTGCCCGTCGAAGTCGCTCGGCGCGGGGGTCATTCAGGCCAGTATAATTTGAACACGCCGCTCATGGTGGCCACCGGCACCCCGTTGGAGGTGATCTTGCCATGGACGAACGCCAGGTTGCCACCCATCCGGTCGATCGTCCCCGAACCTTCGACCCAATTGCCGAGCTTGGCCGTGCCGAGGAAGTCTGTGGTCAGGCTGACGGTGGACACCGCTTGCAGCGACGTATCTGCCGTGACGAGGGTGAAACTGAGCGTGACGTCGGCGAGGGTGGCAAGCACGCCGCCATGAGCCATGGCGCGCAGGTTCATGTGCTTTTCCTCGAGCGGCAGACCCACAATGGCCTGGCCGTCGCGCAGCGCCTCGTAGAAGGGACCCAGGAACCCAAGATAGGCGCTGCGAAAACGCAGTGGCGTGAAGCCTGGGGGGATTTCGATCAAGGTGTCTGACATGCGGCCTATCCGTCCAGGGAGGGATAGCCTTGATAGACGGGATTCGGCGGCGGTGAAACGCGAAACAACGCGCCGGAATCAAAACGGCCGGCATCAAGCCGGCCGTCCGATAGGCTGATTCCAGGATTAGTAGTCGTAGGCGTCGTCGACCGGGTGCTCGCTGCCCTTGACGATGTAGGCGCGGCCGCTGGAATCGTAACACATGGTCGCGGCCATCTTGACGGTGTAGCCCTCGACGTCCTCCAGCCGGTTAACCACGCTGCAGGGCCGCTGCGGCGCGTAATAGGCCGGCGCTGGCGGCGCGTAGGCCACAGGACGTCCGTAATAGCGATCGTCGCGGTCATTGGCAGCGGAGGCGATCAGTGCGCCGGCGGCAAGTCCGCCGACAAGGGCAAACGGCCAGGCGCTGCCTCCATGGCCATGATGCCCATGATATCCACCATGATGCCACCCGCGCGCTATCGCCTGTGACGGCACGACTGCGGTGGCAAGTACAGCGGCACTCGCCGCGGCGATCGTAAGCTTCTTCAGGTTTACCATGGCACTCTCCCGCCAATCACATGTTCGATGCTGCAATTATCCGGCACGTGGATGAACGCTTGCTGAATGTAGAAGATAACCCTGCCGTGCGTGTGAGCAAGTGGTTCGTGATTGCGGCCCGAATGCGAAAAGACCGCCGCGGTGTTGCGGCGGTCTCTCGGACCGGCGGAGGCCGGCGCGTGCCTTAGTAGTAGTTCAGCGGGTAGTAGTGGTTGTCGACGATGTAGGCGACACCGTAGGGGTTGTAGCACTGGATGCCGCCAACCAGGGCCGGGCGGCCATCCCAAGCCCAATAGCGGGTGACGGGGACGCAGCCGCGGTCGTTCCAGTAGGAATGACGGTAGCCGCTCCAGATGGGGCCGTAATACGGGCGCCACGAGTTCCAGTGCTGGCGGTTGTTCCAGAAATAATTCCGGTCGCGCCATGAGCGGCTGTAGTCGTAGCGGTTGTTGGCGCGATAGCTGTGCCCGTAATGCGGCCGGGTGTTACGGCTGTTGTAGGACCGGCGGTCACCGTGCCGGTTGTGACGGCTGTGCCAGTTGTCATTGCGATAGCGGTTGGTGCTCACATGCCGGTCGTTGCCGCGCCGGTTGTCCGAGCGATAGTCTCGGCTGGCGCTATAGGCATTCCGGCTGGAACTGTAGTTTCGATTGGATCTGTATGCCTTCCGGTCGGATCTCGCCTCCCGGCTGGCGGTATGGGCGCTGCGGCTGGACCGTGCGTCCCGGGTGGCCTTGTGGGTGTTCCGGCGCGCGTTGTGATCCCGATTGCCTCGGTATTCACGGTTGCCGCCGTAGGAGCGCTTGTGGTTGCTGCCACGATATTTTTCGGTGCCGCGATGGGCGCTGCCGGCGCGAACATCGTCGCCACGATTACCCTTGTTCTGGGAATAGTGGCGTCCGTCACCGCGCTCCGCCGACGCTTCCGTCGTGACGCTGAAAGTCGCGACGATGGCGGAAAATGCCGCAATCATCGGAATTTTCGTAAGCCTGTTCATCGTGCTTTCTCTCCAATGTTTGACTCGACGAGTTTGGTCATCGTCAAGCAATACTATGGCTTTTTGAGTCTGTACGGTTGATGAACAAATTACAACTGTAGTATCCAAATGCTAATCTTGGGGAAACTATTCGATACCCCGAAATTGCAGTCGGCGATCGAAAGACACGGACTTGATCAGGGCGAACACCGTCATGCCCGCTGCGAGTCCAAGCTGCGCACCCGCATGTCGGGTGATCCGGGCGCGGATCGTCTGCTGTCCTGCCAGCGAGAGACGAAGATCAAGGTGCGATTCGTCCAGTACGGCCAGCTCTTCGATGGTTCCGCTCAGCACGTTCTGCACGCTAACGCCCTGGGGCGCCTCCAGCGCGATGGCGACGTCGTGGGCGTCGATGAACAGCCGGACCTTGCCGCCGGAAACACTGGCGCGGGGCAGGAACAGCGGGCCGGCGGCGGTCGCGAAGCGACACAACCCGTCCACATCGCCTTTGGTGGGCGTCGCCTCGATCACCGAACCGTCCGGCACCAGATGGCGCAGTCTGGCATCGCCCGCCGCCAGAATCGACTGGAGTGGGCCGGCGGCGCGTACCTCGCCCTGTTCCATCAGCACCACCGTATCCGCCAGCCTGATGATCTCCGGCCAATTATGGGTGATGTAAAGGATGGGCAGCGAAAGCGTGTCGCGCAGCGTTTCGATGAACGGCAACAGTTCGGCGCGGCGCGCAGCATCGAGGCCGGCGAGCGGTTCGTCCATGATCAGCAACGATGGCCCGGACAGCAGCGCCCGGCCAATGGCGACGCGCTGGCGTTCGCCGCCGGAAAGTCCGGCGGGGCGACGCTCGAGCAGGGGGGCGATACCAAGGATTTCTGTCACCTGGCCAAGCGCGAGATTCCCCCTCCGGCGCGAAAAAGTCAGGTTCTGGCGCACGGAAAGGTGCGGAAATAGCAATGCATCCTGCAGCACGTATCCGATCCGCCTGTCGGCGACCGGGACATTGACCCGGCCTGCGGCATCAAACAGGGTCTGGCCGCGCACCTCGATACGGCCGCGTTCGGGCCGCACGAGGCCGGCGACTGCGCTCGCAACGGTGGATTTCCCGGCGCCCGACGGGCCCGTCAGCGCCGTGATGCCCGGGCCGGCGGCAAACGTCGCCGACAACGAAAATTTGCCCCGGCGCAGGCCGATATCTATGGCGATTTCGCTCATCCGATGCCCGTGACCATCCGCGTCACCCGCCGCGCCATCAACTCCGAGAGCCCCAGCGCCAGGAAGGCCAGCACCACCGACAGCACAACCAGCCGCAGCGCATTGGCTTCGCCTCCCGGCATGTTGAGGGTGGTGTAAAGCGCCAGCGGCAGGGTACGGCTGACGCCCGGAATGTTGGACGCGAAGGTAATGGTTGCGCCGAATTCCCCGAGGCAGCGCGCGAAGCCTAGGGCGATGCCGGCGATGATGCCGGGCAGGGTGAGCGGCAACGTCACGCTCATCATCACCCGCGCGTGCGAGGCGCCCAGGGTGCGGGCGACGGATTCGAGCCGGACATCGACCGCCTCGATCGACAGCCGGATGGCGCGGACCATCAGCGGAAAGGCCATCACGCCCGATGCGACGGCAGCCGCGATCCAGGTGAAGGCGATGACGATGCCGAATGTTTCGTCCAGCCATGCGCCAACGATGCCGCGGCGTCCGAGAGTCACCAGCAGCAGGTAGCCGATCACCACGGGCGGTACCACCAGCGGCAAGTGCACCAGTGCGTTGACCACCGACTTGCCGGGGAAGTCCTTGCGGGCCAGCAGCCAGGCGATGGCGATGGCGAAGGGCAGGCTGCACGCCACCGCCGCCACCGCTACCTTCAGCGACAGCAACAGGGCCTCGGTCTCGAACGGGGTCAGCAGCGGCATGGCGCGAGCGTACTGATTCGAGTGTCCTCCGTCACTGCCGCCGGCAGCTCATCCGCCGTAGAGCGTATCCGGCGACACGAGCACCGGCTCGGTCTCGGCGACGCCGCCTGGCCGCACGGCCCGGAAAAAGCAGCTTCGCCGTCCGGTGTGGCAGGCGACGCCGGTCTGGTCGACCAGCAGCAGCAGGGTGTCACCGTCGCAATCAATGCGCAAATCCACCAGCTTCTGGATCTGGCCCGAGCTCTCGCCCTTGTGCCAGAGGTTGCCGCGCGAGCGGGACCAGTAATGGACCTCGCCGCTGTCGAGCGTGGCGCGCAACGCCTGCTCGTTCATCCACGCCATCATCAGCACTTCGCCGGTGTCGTGCTGCTGGGCGATGGCCGGCACCAGCCCCTTGTCGTCGAATTTCACCAGCGCAAGCGCGTCGTCCTGGACGGCGGTCATCGTCATGCCTTTCCGCGGCTTCTCTCGATTGAACGGCGCCTTATGTAGTATGATACACTGTATCAGGCCACACAGGATTAAGGAGCCCGATGACGGACGCCGCCCTGCATATCCATCCGACGGGTCACGATCATAGCGCCTGCGTCGATGATGCACTGGAAACCGCCGAGTCTTTGTGCGTCGAGCGCGGCGCCCGCCTGACGCCGCTGCGCCGCCGCGTGCTCGAGCTGGTGTGGTCGTCGCATCGTCCGGTCGGCGCCTACGACATCCTTGGAAAGCTTGGCGACGGCGCGCGCAAGCCGGCGCCGCCCACGGTCTACCGGGCATTGGATTTTCTGATCGAGAACGGTCTGGTCCACCGGATCGAGAGCATGAACGCCTATCTGGGCTGCATCCATCCCAAGGAATTCCACACTGGACAGTTCCTGATCTGCCGGGAATGCGGCAACGTGACGGAAATGGATGATGACGAGGTGCGCCAGACACTGCGCCGGAAAGCCGCTGCCAAAGGATTCGACGCGCGCAGCCAGACCGTTGAACTCGTTGGTTTCTGTGCTAATTGTAAAGCAGGTTAGGAGATCGCCATGAATAAGCTGATCGCTGCTACGATCATTGCCCTGCTGCCGATGGGCGCCGCCGGCGCGTTCCAGGTGATCACACCGGGACAGATGCAGGATGCGGGCATGGGCTTCACCCAGAGCAATTCGTTCAATCAACAGGTGGACCCACAGAGCGATCCAAACTTCCGGGTCCAGTTCAGCGGCGGGTCGGGGGCGTTCGGCGGCGCCGGCGACAATCGCCTGGGCTACAATCGCTGGGGCCGCATGGACGGCGGTGGACGCTATCTCGGCGACAGCGACAGCAACTTCAAGTCCTGTTCGGAGTATTCCGACAGCAACACCGCCATGCTCGACAACATGACACGCGGCGGCAACAACTATCCCTGCCAGCGTTTCCGGTAAGCCGGACATGAGCGCGCTTCGTACCCGGCTGCACGTCATGCTGCTGGGAGCCGGTTTGCTGCTGGCCGCGGCACAGCCTCTGGCGGCGGAAGAAGCATCGACAGGATCGCTGGGACACGCGGTCGAGTTGCTGGAGCAGGGCGAACTGGCAGATGCCGAGGCGGCGTTCCTGAAGGCGCTTGCCGGCGATCTGGGCACACAGGACCGCGCAGCGGCGCTGATCTACCTGGCGCGGATCCAGCTTGGCGATGGCCGGTTCGACGAGGCCGACGCCACCGCCGTGCAGGTCATCTCCGAACTGTCCAAGGTTACTGAATCCCGCGACCAGGCCATGCTGCTGGCGCTGATGATCCGCTTCGAGGCGGCCAAGGGCCTGGGCAACGACTCCAGGGCCAACGAAATGGCCGAGGAGGCTGCGAAGGTCTCTGCCCGCCTCGACAGCATGGCGTGGTCGCAGGACAGGGTGCCAGGAGGTCTTGTCCACAAGGCGTCCGGGGCGGTCCTTCCCGAGACCGTTGCCGGGCTCGCCGAGTCGGGGAAGGAAACCTATGACGCCCTGGGGCTGGACGCGTCGGTGACCTATGCGGTCGACGACGCCCGGGCCAAGCCATCGGACACGCCGTCATTCGTCACGGCGCATCTGACGATGAACCAGGGCCGCAGCATCGACGAGCAGTTCAAGCTGTCGCGGCAGGAAATCCTCGACCAGTTTCCCGATGCCCGCGAGATCACCGCCGGTCCGATAGCGGTGGTTCAGGGCCCGCGCCGGATGCAAGGCACCATGGGCGTGTTCTCGGTACGTGCGAACGGGGAGCAGGCCTTTGCCACGCTGCATGTCTTCCGCATGCAGCCCGATGTCCTGGTGAGGTTCACGGCAGCCTATCCGGCATCCAATGCCGAAACCATGCGCGGGCGGGTGGCGGCGCTGATGCAGAACATGGTGTGGCCGCAAGGGGCGACCATCCGATAGCAGCAGATGCTACAGCTGCTTTTCCATGAACAGGCAGTTGTCGGCGTCGGCATAGTCGCCGAACGGTCCGCGTGACTTGTAGCCGCGTGAGCGGTACAGGCTGATTGCCGCGCTCTGGCGCTCGCCGGTCTCGAGCCGGACGACCGGGATGTTCGTTTTCTCGGCATAGTCCTCGATCGTGTCCAGGATCAGTGCGCCGATGTTCCTGCGGCGCGAGTCCACGACCACATACATGCGCTTGATCTCGGCCCATCCGTCGTGGCGGGTCAGCGCGCCGCAGCCGATTGCTCTCCCATTCTCGCGCACCACCCAGAACAGCGTGTCCGGTTGGCTCAGTTCGGCAATGGTCGGCAGGCGGTTGCGCCCGTCGGGATAATTGTTGATGTACAGCGCCCGCGCCTCTTCGAACATGGTCTTCACGTCGGGCTGATCGGGGCTTTCGATGGCGATGGTCGGTTCTGTCATAGCGCCGCGTTGAACCTTTCAAGGCCTGCTTCCAGATCCGCGATAAGATCGTCCGGATCTTCGAGGCCGGCATGGAAGCGAATAAGGGGGCCGGTCCAGGTCGTCGCCGTCCTGACGCCCGACGGATTTGACGGTAGCACCAGGCTTTCGAACCCGCCATAGGAGAAGCCGATCCCAAAGTGCCGATAGCCGTCCAGCATGGCCGAAATGGCTGCATCGCTGCCGTGCTTCAGGACGATGGAGAAGAGGCTTGACGTGCCGGTGAAGTCGCGGCGCCAGATATCGTGGCCCGGGCAATCGGGCAGGGCCGGATGCAACACGCGGTCGACTTCCGGCCGCTGTTTCAGCCAGTTGGCCAGTCTGAGCGCCGTCGCCCCGCCTTGCTTCATGCGCGGCTCCAGGGTCCGAAGGCCCCGCAGTGCCAGATAGCAATCGTCCGGGGATGCGGCGTGGCCATGGAGATAGCCGCCCCGTTGCAACCGGGCCAAATTTGCCTGATTGGCGACCGCCGCGCCCAGCATGGCGTCCGAATGGCCCACCACATATTTGGTCAGCGAGTGAATCGCCACGTCGGCGCCCAGGTCCAGGACCCGCAAATTGAGCGGTGAGGCGCAGGTATTGTCGTTGAGCACGACCGCGCCGGCGGCATGGGCCGCCGCGGCGATGGCGGGAATGTCCTGGATCTCGAAGGTCAGCGAGCCCGGGGATTCGGTGAACACGATCGTCGTGTTGGGGCGCATCAATCCGGCGATGGCGCCGCCGAGCAGCGGGTCGTAATAGGTGGTCTCTATGCCCAGGCCCTTCAGCACGTTGTCGCAAAAGGCCCGTGTCGGCTCGTAGACACTGTCGGTCATCAGCAGGTGATCGCCGGTCTTGACGAAAGCCAGGATCGACGCGGTGATGGCGGCAAGCCCCGAACCGTAAAGCACGCAGCCTGCGCCGCCCTCCAGATCGGTAATGGCGTCGGCCAGCGCCCATTGTGTCGGCGTGCCGCGCCGGCCGTAATACAGCACCTGGGCATTGCGCCGGGCCACGGCCTGCCGCAGTTCGGCGACGGTCGGGAACACGATCGTGGAGGCGTGATAGACCGGCACATTGATCATGCCGGGCGCGTATTTGCCACCGCGGCCGCTCTGGACGATCCGCGTGGGCTTCTTCATCTCAGCTTTCGACGGGAAGGTCGGTCCGGCTGCCCCATTCGGACCACGAGCCGTCATAGAGCGAAACGCGGCGGTGGCCCAGCATGTGCAGGCCCAGCGCCAGGATGGCGGCGGTGATGCCCGACCCGCAGGTGGTCACGATGCCCTTGTTGAGGTCGACGCCGGCCTCGATGAATACCCTGCGCAGGTCGTCGCGCCCCAGCATTGTGCCGTCATCGTTCAACAGGGTGCGGTAGTGGACATTTCGGCTTCCGGGGATGTGGCCGCTGCGGATACCGGGACGCGGCTCGGGTTCCTGGGCGCTGAAGCGCGAGGGACTGCGAGCATCGAGTACCTGCTCATGGCCATCCCGGAGGTGGGCCATGATCTGGTCGGCCTCGCGCACCATGGTGCGGTTGATGCGGGCGGTGAAATGGCGCTCGCGCGACATCTCCGGCAGATCGGCCAGGGGCTTGCCTTCGGCTTTCCACTTCGGCAGGCCGCCGTCGAGCACCGATACATCCTCGTGGCCGAACACGCGGAACATCCACCAGACCCGGGCGGCGCTGAAGAGGCCCGAGCCGTCATAGACCACGATGCGGTTGCCGTCGCCCAGGCCGAGCCTGCGCATGCGGCTCGCGAACTTCTCCGGCGGCGGCAGCATGTGCGGCAGCGGATTGTCCAGGTCGCAGACCTCATCGATATCGAAGAATACCCCGCCGGGTATGTGTTCGGCAGCGTATTCGGCGCGCGGATTGCGGTTCTGGTCGGGCATGTACCAGCTGGCATCGACGATGCGCAGATCCGGCTGCTCCAGATGCTCCAGAAGCCAGTCCGTGGACACCAGTGGATCGATGGCGGCAGTCATCTAGGCCTCCAGCCAATGGGGCACGGGCAGGCCCTTGTCATGCAGGAATGCGGGATTGAACAGCTTGCTCTGGTAGCGGGTGCCGTAATCGCAAAGCACGGTGACGATGGTGTGGCCCGGCCCCAGTTCCTTCGCCAGGCGGACGGCGCCGGCGACGTTGATGCCGGTCGATCCGCCGAGGCACAATCCCTCGAATTCGAGCAGGTCGAAGATCAGCGGCAGCGCTTCCGCATCGGGAATCCGGTACGGAAAATCAATGGGGGCATCCTCCAGGTTCGCGGTGATGCGGCCCTGGCCGATGCCTTCGGTGATCGAGGTGCCTTCGGACTTCAGCGCGCCGTGGGCATAATATTCAAACAATGCCGCACCTTCGGGATCGGCCAGGCCGATCTTGATGTTGCTCTTGCGTTCCTTGAGGAACATGCCGATGCCGGCCAGCGTGCCGCCGGTGCCGACGGCGCAGATGAATCCATCGATCTTGCCGTCGGTCTGCTCCCAGATCTCGGGACCCGTCGTCTCGTAATGGGCGCGGCGATTGGCCTGATTGTCGAACTGGTTGGCCCAGATGGCGCCATTGGGATTGGCGCGGGCGATCTCCTCGGCCAACCGGCCCGACAGCTTCACGTAATTGTTGGGATCCTTGTACGGCACCGCAGGTACCGGACGAAGATCGGCGCCGCAAAGCCGCAGCATGTCCATCTTTTCCTGGCTCTGGGTGTCGGGGATCACGATGACGGACTTGTAGCCGCGGGAATTGCCCACCAGCGCCAGCCCGATGCCGGTATTGCCGGCGGTGCCCTCGACGATGACGCCGCCGGGGCGCAGCAGTCCCCTTTCCTCGGCGTCCTTGATGATTCCCCAGGCCGCGCGATCCTTGACCGAGCCGCCCGGGTTGAGAAACTCGGCCTTGCCCAGAATCTCACAGCCGGTCGCGTCGGAGACGCGGTTCAGGCGGATCAGGGGCGTATTGCCGATGGTATCGACGAAGTCTTTGCGGACGGTCATCTCTGCGGCCGGTTCAGTGGGCAGGAAGGGACAACTTAGAGACTGGCTCCGAGCCGTTCAAGCATCCGCATGCGCCGTCATGGATTGACCGGCGCCGGGGCCGAGCGGCTGGTCGTAGCTGAACTCGACCACGTTGCCGTCCGGGGCGCGGATCCCGCAATAATAGCCGACCGGATAGGCCTCGTCGCGCGGCGGCCACGCCAGCAGGCCCTCGGCCTCGGCGCGCGCGGCGATCGCATCCACCGCCTTGCGGCTTTCCATGGCGAATCCCAGGTGGCTGAAGTCTCCTTCCGCCTGCTGATGGGGCTTGCCGCCCGAGATCATGACGATGACGAACTGGTGTTCCTTGCCGGGTTCCGCCATCCACACCACGCGGCCATGGTCGTCGGCGCGGTCGTGGCTGATATGGAGGCCGCAATAGTCGCGGTAGAAGGCGATCGACGCGTCGAGGTCTTCGCAATGCAGGGCGATATGGGTTAATGAAGGCATTCGAAAGGTCTCCCCATGTCTGAAGACTCATATACGCCGCTCGAACAACTTGGCCACCAGACCGCCCTTCCGAAATCGCCCGACGAGGCGGTGCTCGAGGTGGTGCCCAATCCGCACCAGGACGCCGCCTATCTGATTCGTTTCACGGCGCCTGAGTTCACGTCGCTGTGCCCGGTGACGGGGCAGCCCGATTTCGCGCATCTGGTGATCGACTACGTGCCGGGCGCTGTCATCGTCGAATCGAAATCGCTGAAGCTGTTTCTTTCCAGTTTCCGCAATCACGGCGCGTTTCACGAAGCCTGCACGGTGGCCATTGCCCGCCGGATCGTCGAGGCGACCGAACCCAAATGGCTGCGCATTGGCGGCTACTGGTATCCGCGCGGCGGCATTCCCATCGACGTCTTCTACCAGACCGGCGCCGCGCCCGAAGGTGTCTGGATTCCTGACCAGGGTGTGCCGACTTACCGGGGCCGAGGCTAGGTTTTACGCCTTTCAGCAGATTGACGGCCCTCCTGCAGCCTGGATGACGGTGTCACCGGGCTTATGGAATGCCGATCATCTTGTGGGTTTGCAGCGACAGGCGCCATTGCGGGTGCGCCAGGCAATAGGCCGTGGCCGCTTCGGTGTTTTGCTCGCGTGACGGTCCGTCCATCGGCTGCAGGTAGAAGTGCCGGAAGGCGAGGGACGCGAAGCGTTCCGGCAGGGCGGCTTCCTGCGGGAACACCAGCTTCAGTTCATGGCCACTGGTCTGCTTCAGCGGTGCGCTCGCCTTGGGGCTGACACAGATCCAGTCCAGGCCGGCCGGCGCTTCGATGGTGCCGTTGGTCTCTACCGCGATCTCGAATCCGGCGGCATGGAAGGCGTCGATCAGTGGCGCGTCCAGCTGGAGCAAGGGCTCGCCCCCAGTGCAGACAACCAGCATGCCCGTGGACGAGACACCTTCGGGCAATCGGGCCGCCGCCGCGTGCGCCAGGTCGACAGGTGCCGCGAACTTGCCGCCGCCGGGTCCGTCGGTGCCGATGAAATCGGTATCGCAGAACGTGCAGACCGCATCGGCCCGGTCCTGCTCGCGCCCGGTCCACAGATTGCAGCCGGCGAAGCGGCAGAACACCGCCGGGCGGCCCGCATTCGCGCCTTCCCCTTGCAGCGTGTAGAACAGCTCCTTGACGGCATAGGTCATGGTTGGCTGCTTGCGGATGCGTAGCGCGTCGGGTCGGGAATGCCGGCTTCGGTAAAGCCCTTCTTGCGCAGGCTGCACGAATCGCACTGGCCGCATGCGCCCCCGTCAGGCGCGGGATCGTAGCAGCTGACCGTCATGGCGTAATTGAGGCCGAGCGCGGTGCCGGCGGTGATGATCTCGGCCTTGTGCATATCCATCAGCGGGGTGTGTATGCGCAGCGGCCGCTTGCCCTCGACACCGGCGCGCGTCGCCAGGTTCGCCGTGTGCTGATAGGATTCGATGAAGGCTGGCCTGCAGTCGGGATAGCCGCTGTAATCAAGGGCGTTGACGCCGATGAAGATGTCATTGGAGCCGCGCACTTCGGCCAATGCAAGGGCATAGGACAGAAAAATGGTGTTGCGCGCCGGCACGTAGGTGATCGGGATTCCATCACTCATTTCGGCGGTGCTGCGGCCCTTGGGCACGGCAATATCGTCGGTCAGGGCCGAACCACCGAACTGGCGCAGGTCGATGTCGATGATGAGGTGTTCGGCGGCATCGGCCCATGCCGCCACGCGGCGCGCCGCCTCCAGTTCCACGGCATGGCGCTGGCCATAGCGGAACGAGATCGCATGGCAGATATAGCCCTCCGCCTTGGCCATGGCCAGGCAGGTCGCGGAATCAAGTCCGCCGCTCAGCAGGATCACCGCATGTATCTCGTTCATGCCTCGTAGATAGCGCCATCGGGGGGGCGCAGACAATCCAAACAAGATGAATGCCGGCTAAACGGCGGATTAATGCCGTGTTCAGGGGCGCGGACTTACAACCGGATCTTAACCGGCGCAGAAAATTTCATCGACCTGCCGCCGTGAAACAAGGACGAAAGCAATGAAGCAGAGGACCAACATTATCCCGAAGTTCGCCGCTGCAATCTTGACCGTTGGCATCGTGACGGGGCTGTTCATCGGCCTCAACAGTGCCAATGCCAGCCCGTCGGCGTCGATCAGTTTCGCCAATTTCGGCTCGATCAAGGACTGGAAGGCGGAATCCAGCCGCTCGATGGTCATCACGACCACGTCGGGCGACAAGTACCGCGCGACGTTCCTGAACAACTGCCACTCGCTGCCGTTCAGCGACACCGTCGGGTTCGTAACCTCGCCGGGCGGCTCGTTCGACAAGTTCGGCGCCGTGCTGGTGCGCGATCAGAAGTGCACAATCAGGAGTCTCGAGCGGATCGGCTAATCCCCCCAGCCGGCTTTTCGGACCCTGTGCGAGGGCCGCTCCGAAAGGAGCGGCCCTTTTGTTTGCCGGGACGTGGCTGCTGTCAGGTGTTCGCGTAACGCTCCATATAAGTGTCGAGCGTCTGGTGGAAGTGACGGATGCGCTGTTCCTGATAGGAGGCAAGCGTCACCCCCGGCTTGAATGAGGCCTTCAGTCCGTCATGGATGGCAGCCATGTTGGTCGTGTCCTGGTCGAGCACGAAACCCAGCCCTCCCAGGGCCTCGACGCTGTCCCACTTGGTGTTGATGTCCAGCATGATCATGGGCATGGGCGCCGGCTTGGGCTGGTCCTTGGGGTGGCGCATGATGTAGCCCACCTCCATCAAGGTTTCCTCGTGGCTGTCGTTCCAGGGTCGGAACCGGTACCACATATTCGGGCCGAAGCCGCCCCACAGCATGAAGTTGGGGAACACCACGTAGTACCAGCCATCGACCAGTTCGGCGTCCGAGAGTTCGGGGATCTTGTAGCCGAGCTGCGCCTCGGTCTGCTCGCGCTTCAGGTCGGCAGTCTTGGTCCGGGCGGTCTCGCCTTCCTTCAGGACGATCTTGTCGCCATCGTCCCATTTGCGGCCCATCCATTCGTCGAGCACATCCTGTTCGGTGACCTGGTCGACCACATAGGAGCTGGGCACCGCGAATGCGGCCATCATCCGGTTGACATGGGGCTTGCCGTCCCACACGTCGTACTGGCAGCCAAAATCGTCGACGCTGCCGAGAATCTGCGGATGGGTGTCGAGCGAATGGAACGCTTCCATGAAGGCTTCCTGGATGATCTTCCAGTTGCCCTTCAGCACCTTGCCCGCGTGGACACCCAGATAGGACTGGTCCCAGGCATAGGGCTCGTAGTGGCGCCAGATCGGGTCGAGAAACTGCTCCAGCGGCATGGGGTCGGCATCCGGATTGATGAATACCCAGCCCGCGAACGTGCCCACATGCACCTCGGGCAGATGGAATTCATCCTTCTGGACCTGCGGGAAATCCCACTCGCACGGCACATGAGCGATGTCGCCCTCCAGCGTCCAGGTAAAGCCGTGGAACGGACAGCGGAACTTGTCCACATGGCCGGATTCGAGCCGCAGCTTGCGGCCGCGGTGCAGGCAAGCGTTGGGATAGGCCTTGATGCTGCCGTCTTCGGTGCGAACGATCAGATAGGAGCGGGTGCCGATATCGTAGACATGGAAGTCGCCAGGATCAGGAATGTGCTCCTCGCGGCACGCCGCCTGCCAGACATGATCCCAGATCTTCTTTTCCTGCTCGTACCAGGTCCGATCGATATAGCGGCGCTTGTCGACGTCGTCCGTGCCGAGATCGGTGTTCCCCACCTCGCGCAGGCTGCGCGCGGGTTCGTGCCGGTCCTTGTCGAGGTATTCCTGATAGGTGGTGTGCGGCAAAACCTGCGCCGGTACCTTCTGCAGATCGTATCCCATCAGCTGTCTCCCGTCATTTCTGTCAGACGACTTTCCTGCGGACCGGTCAGAATTGCAAGGCGCGGGATGCGGCCATGCCGGTCAAGGCCGGTGCCCGGCCCGGAGCAAATGGGCGGTGACGTGCCTGCATTCCTTGGCGGGTCAAGTATTCATCAAATATCAAACATATGGTAACCTCTGACAAGGGTCAGAAGTCATATTGCAACCATTGAGAATGTTAAGACAAATGACTATCTGTACCGCGAGAGGATTCAGGGGATTTGGCAGCCGATGAAAATACTCGTAGTTGAAGACGATATCGATACGCTGACCTATGTGGCCCGCGGTCTGGGGCAACTTGGCCACACCGTCGACAAGGTGGATACGGGGGGCGAGGGCCTGCACATGGCCACCAACTCTCCCTATGACGTGATCGTGCTGGACCGGATGCTGCCCGAACTGGATGGCGTCACGATCCTGAAGAACATCAGGATCGCCGGCGTGAAGACCCCGGTGCTGTTTCTCACGGCGCTCGATGGCGTGAACGAACGGGTGGAGGGCCTGGATGCCGGCGCCGACGATTATCTGGTCAAGCCGTTCGCCTTTTCTGAACTGGCGGCCCGCGTGCATGCGCTGGGGCGCCGTCCGGTGCTGGCCAAGGTCGAGCCGGTTCTGAAGGTCGGCGACCTGGAGATGGATCTGCGCCGCCGCCAGGTAAGGCGTGCCGGCCGCGTGGTGGAACTGCAACCGCAGGAATTCAAGCTGCTGGAATACATGATGCGCAATGCCGGCGACGTGGTGACTCGCACCATGCTGCTCGAACACGTCTGGGATTTTCACTTCGACCCGAAGACGAAGATCATCGAGACGCATATGAGCCGGCTCCGGTCCAAGATCGACCGGGATGCCGACACGCCGCTGATTCACACGGTGCGAGGCGCGGGCTACAGCATTCATGCGCCGGATTGATGCCTTCCGCTCAACCGGCGTCCGGTTCACGCTGCTCTATGTCGCGCTCTATCTGCTCTCCACCATCATCCTGCTGGCCACCCTTTATCTGATCGAGGTCCGCACTCTCGATCAGGACGTCAGGGAGCAGGTCGATGCGCGCATTGAGGAACTGGAGGACGCTTACCGGTTCGGCGGCATCGGCCAGGTGATCGACGATATCGAGATCAAGGGCCGGTCTCACGTCAAGCTGCGCACGTTCTATCGGCTTACGGACGGGCAGGGCAATGTACTGGCGGGCAGTCTGCTTGACGTGCCGAACAGCGTTGGCGACCACAACATGAGTGTCGTGGTCAACACACAGGGGGTGAACGAACAGATCGAAATCGTCGCCCGCACCGTTACCGTTCCCAATGGCGCCATCCTGACCGTGGGCGTCGAGCCGGTCTGGCGCGAGGCCATCAACAGCCTGTTCACACGCGCCGCGCTGGGCACGCTGGCCGGGGCCGTGCTGCTGGGCGGCGGTATCGGTGCCCTGATGACCCGCCGCTTCCTGAGCCGCATCAATGACATCACTTCGACGGTCATCGACATAATGGGCGGCCAGCTCGACAGCCGCGTGGATGCCCGCGGTACCCATGACGAACTGGACCGTCTTGCCGCCAGCCTTAACGCCATGCTGGACCGCATCGATTTTCTGGTGACCGAGACCCGCGAGGTGACCAATAACGTCGCCCATGATCTCCGTACGCCGCTCAGCCGGCTCAGCCGCAGGCTGGAAGAAGCACGGGACGCCGGCACGGACACGATCGAAGGCGCCCAGGCGCTCGATCTGGCGATCGAGGAAAGTGCCGGCATCCTGGAAACCTTCAATGCCATCCTCAGCATCGCGCAGGTTGAAGGGGCCATGTCGGCCAAGACGTTTTCCCCGGTGGCGCTCTCCGACATGCTCGGGACGCTCAGCGAGGCCTATGGTCCGCTGGCGGAGGAGGAGGGACGGCGATTCGAAACCGATATCCCACCCGGTATCGAGGTGCGCGGGGACCGTGCGCTGATCCTTCAGATGCTGTCGAATCTGATCGAAAACGCGATGAAACACACGCCCGAGGGCACCCCGGTCCGTTTGCGGCTCGAGCGGACTGGCGGCCGGTTGCGCATCACGATCGAGGATCGCGGTATCGGTATTCCGGCCGAGTCCCGGGACCGGGTGTTCGACCGTTTCGTCCGGCTCGAGGCAAGCCGCACCACGCCGGGCAACGGATTGGGGCTGAGCCTGGTCGCCGCCATCGCCAAGCTGCATAACATCCGGCTCACGCTGGAAGATGCCGGTCCCGGCCTGCGCGTAGTGCTGACCTTCCCTAAAGCAGCCCCAGATCAAGCTGAGGCGTTGGTGAAGGCGCCTCGTCCTGTTCAAGATTCGACAGCGTAACGCCCAGCAGCCGGACCCGCTTGGGCAGCGGATAGGTGCCGCGCACCAGGGAAATGGCCGTCTGTTCAAGCTGGGCGCGTGCCGTGATCGGATACGCGAGCGAGCGGCTGCGGGTGATGATCTGGAAGTCCGCGAACTTGATCTTGACCGTGACCGTCCGGCCGGTGAAACCGCCTGTCTGGCAATGGCTCCAGACATCGTCGAGCATGGCGATGACGCCATCCTCGATTTCGGCCGGATCGCCGAGATCGTCGAAGAACGTGGTTTCCGAACCCACCGATTTGCGCTGGCGGTTCGGCTTTACCGATCGTTGGTCCTCGCCGCGCGAGATCGCGTAATACCAGGCCCCCGATTTGCCGAAATGCCGCTGCAGCACATCCAGGGGCAGGGCGCGGAGATCGGCGCCGGTGAATATCCCCAGCTTGTTCATCTTCTCGGCGGTTGCCGGGCCGACGCCGTGGAATTTTCCCACTTTCAGTTCACCGACGAAGGCTTCGCCCACATCGGGCGTGATGACGAACTGGCCGTTGGGTTTGCGGTAGTCGGAGGCGATCTTGGCCAGGAACTTGTTGTAGGACACGCCGGCCGAGGCTGTGAGGCCGGTTTCCTCGAAAATCTGCGCGCGGATTTCACGGGCAATAAGGGTCGCCGACGGATTGTCCTTCAGATTCTCGGTGACGTCCAGATAGGCCTCGTCGAGCGACAGCGGCTCGATCAGCGGCGTGTACCGGGCGAATATCTCCCTGATTTGCCGCGAGACCTGCTTGTAGACGTCGAATCGGGGCTTCACGAACACCAGTTCCGGGCATTTCCGTGCCGCCGTCACCGACGGCATGGCCGAGCGCACGCCGAAGGCTCGCGCCTCGTAACTGGCCGCCGCCACCACGCCGCGCTTGCTGGGGCCGCCGACGGCAACGGGCTTGCCCCGGAGATCGGGATCATCGCGCTGCTCCACCGACGCATAGAAGGCGTCCATGTCGATATGGATGATCTTGCGGATCGGGGCGGTCATGGACGGCTTGAGATCGCTGCGGAACGGGAACCAAATAAGAACAGTTCGCCGGAAAAATCAAGCCAACGCTCGCGCCGCCTGCCGCTCGATCATGGTCAACGCTGCGCTCTGGCGCTCGACCAACCGACATTCGGGTTTGGGTCCTATTGTGCAAGTCATTGAAAAATCTGAATTCGACCGGCGTGGCATCAAAATAAGAAATAAAAAACAGAAATATTAGTAATAATATCCAAATATAGGTGGATTACGCGCAGTAATATGTGCGAGGGTCGAGCATTCAACCCTAGGAGTGACATGCCCGACCATAACGAAATAGATCATCTGGAACTGCTTGCTCTGACGTCCGAGATCGTCACCTCGCATGTGATCAAGAATGCCGTGTCCGCCGCCGACCTGCCGCGTCTGGTCGAGGTCGTGTTCGCGACGCTCAATCGCCTGGGCGGCACGCCGGACGAGGCGCCTGCCGACGAACTGAAGCCCGCGGTCAATCCGCGCCGTTCGGTGACGCCGGATTACATCGTGTGCCTGGAAGACGGAAAGAAGCTGAAGATGCTCAAGCGGCATCTTCGGACGTCGTTCAATCTGAGTCCCGAGCAATACCGTCAGCGCTGGAACCTGCCGGCCGACTATCCCATGGTGGCGCCGAACTATGCCGCCCGGCGGCGGGAGCTGGCCATGAAGATCGGCTTGGGACGCAAGTCCACGGCCTGATCGAGCCGCAGCCACAAGGCCGGTCTGCGCCAAGGTAAAAGAAAAAGGGTCAGCCTCGCGGCTGACCCTTCTCTTATTGGCTCCCCGGGTCGGACTCGAACCAACGACCTAGCGATTAACAGTCGCGTGCTCTACCAGCTGAGCTACCGGGGACCAGTGATCCGCTCCGGGGTGGTGCCCGGCGCGGCGTGTGTTTAGCAAAGCCACACCGGCTTGCAAAGCGTGTTTTGCCTTTTGCCGGCAATTAACCCGTCGAGTGGGTTTTGGAGGCGACGGCCGGAATCGAACCGGCGTACACGGATTTGCAGTCCGCTGCGTAACCACTCCGCCACGTCGCCGCCAGTGGTGCTGGCGGGGTCTATAGCAGAGCAGGGCAGGCCCGACAATCGTGTGATTGTCAGCCCCGGCCGCCAGCGATATAAATCCCGCGAAACAGACGATGCAGCGGTGCGTCATTCCGCGCCGCATCCATTGAGCAGGATACGCCGATGACCGACTTCGCAGCCGCGCGCAAGCAGATGGTCGATTCCCAGTTGTTGCCCAACAAGGTGACCGACGCCCGCCTAGTCGAGGCGATGGGGACGGTGCCGCGGGAGGCGTTCCTTCCTCCATCGCTGCGCGGCGTGGCGTATATGGATGAAGATGCTCCGGTTGCGCCGGGCCGCTATGTGATTGCGCCCATGGTGTTTGCCCGCCTGCTTCAGGCCGCCGCGGTGCGCGACACCGACGTGGTGCTCGATGTGGGCTGCGCCGCGGGATATTCGGCCGCCATCCTGGCGAATCTCGCTGGCGTCGTCGTCGCTCTCGAGGAAGATGAGGCGCTGGCCGCCCAGGCGACGGCAAACCTTGCCGCCAACGGCGTCGATAACGCGGCTGTCGTCACCGTGCCGCTGGCCGGTGGTTACGCGGCGCAGGCACCTTACGATGTCATCGTGCTGGAAGGGTCGGTCGACGAGGTTCCCGCCGCGTTGCTTGATCAACTCAACGAGGGTGGACGCCTGGTCGCGGTGCTAGCCGGGCGGGGAATCGGCAAGGCAACCCTTTCTTCCCGCAAGGGCGGCGTCATCGGCCATCGTCAATTGTTCGACGCCGGCCTGCCGCCGTTGCCCGGGTTCGCCCGCGAAGCCGGTTTTGTGTTTTAGAGAGGCCCAAGGCCTCGTATGGTATCGCGCAGCCCTGCGCACGAACCGGCGCAGGCCAGTGAGGAGTGGGGTCATTTGACGACGGGTAGATTGACGAAGCGGCTCGCCATCGGCGTTGCCGCCATCGCGCTGGGCGCGGTGCCCGCGCAGGCCGAAACGCTGAGGGAAGCGCTGGCCACGGCCTACCAGAACAATCCGATTCTCGAAGCGCAGCGGGCCGGGGTGAGGGCCGAAGACGAGAACGTCTCCCAAGCGCTTTCCGGCTATCGTCCGGCAATCACCGGACAGGCGAATATCACCAAGGAGCGAAGCCGGAATTTCTTCTCGCCGACAGGCGGCAAGCAGACATTGACGCCGATCACCGCGGCGGTCTCGCTGGAACAGCCGATTTTCCGCAGTTTCCGAACCTTCAATGCAGTGAAGGAGTCGAAGACTCGGGTCGAAGCAGCGCGCAGCGACCTCGTCTCCACCGAGCAGGATGTGCTGCTGATCACCGTTGCCGCCTATATGGATGTGCTGCGCGATCAGGCCGTGCTCGAGCTTCGCCGCAACAACGTCCAGGTGCTGGACCGCCAGCTGGGGGCATCGCGCGACAGGTTCGAGGTCGGCGAGATTACCCGCACCGACGTCGCGCAGTCCGAGGCGCGCATGTCCGGTTCCATTTCCAGCCGTACTGCGGCCGAGGCGGATCTGACCGCAAGCCGCACGGCGTACGAACGCATCGTCGGCAATGCACCGGGCACGCTGGAGCAACCGGAGCCGATGGGCGCGATGCCGACATCCGAGGCCAATGCGATCCAGATCGCGCTGGCCGAAAATCCGGAACTGAAGGCTGCCCGGCTCGAGGAAGAAGCGGCCCGGCAGGCGATCAGCACCGCGAAGTCCGAATTGGGGCCCGAGGTCAGCCTGGTGGCGCAATACCAGTACCAGGAGGATCAGTTCGTCCAGGGATTCTCGTCCGGCACCCAGAGCATCATGGCGCGGGCGACCGTGCCGATCTACGCGGCGGGCGTCACCAGTTCGCGGATCCGCCAGGCCAAGCAGATCAATTCCCAGCGCCGCATGCAGGCGATCGAAACCGAGCGCGAGATTCGGGAAGCGGTCAGCAATGCCTGGGAGAGGCTGCGCGCGGCGAGGGCCATCATCGAGTCCAGCAAGTCGCAGGTCGAGGCCAACAAGATCGCCCTCGAAGGGGTGAGGCAGGAGCAGGAAGTGGGCTCGCGCACCACGCTCGATGTTCTGGATGCCGAACAGGAGGCACTCGACGCCGAGGTGGAACTGGTGCGTGCCCAGCGCGAGGAATATGTGGCGTCATTCCAGCTTCTTTCCGCCTTGGGAAGGGCAACGGCCGAGTCTCTGAACCTGCCCGTCGAGCGCTACGACCCGGAACAATATTACGACCATGCCACCGGAAGCTGGTTTGGCTGGGGCACCGGCGACTAACGCTGCCTCAGTTCATCGTAAACCTGCGGATAGTTCACTAAAGGCTGGCAAACACGGCCATTTGAATGTTTTCCGTGTCAGCGGCGAGCAACCCGGCGTATAGTGATGACGGTCGGCTGGGCATCCGCCGCAACATCAGTCGTCCACGAGATCGGTCATGAGCAAAGCTGACAACAGGCCCGCTGAAGAAATGTCGATGGAAGACATCCTCGCGTCCATTCGCAAGATGATCGCGCAGGATCAGGACGGCATGGATTCCACCCGTGCCGACCGCAACGCCGGCGTATCGTCCGAAGGGCGCCAGGCCGATGACGAGGTGCTGGACCTCGTGGATGAATTGCCGGAGGACAGTATCAGCGTGAACGAGGAGACGGTGCTGTCCGACGTGACGCCGCCCTGGGACGCGCCGCCCGAAGCAGGGATCGCCGATCTGGACGGCGATCAGCCCGAGGAACTGCTGGATCTTGATGCCGAATTCGCCATCGAGGACGATGCGCCGCCGCCAGCCGACACCGCCGATGTGCCCCATCCGCCAGAACAGCCGGCGGTGGCGCCGGTCGATACCTCGCCGCTGGATCAGGAGCCGATCATGGCCGGACTGAGATTCGCGTCGCAGGTGGTCGAGCACGAGAATGGCGAACCCTATGCCCAGGACGTCACCCGGTTTGCGGACACGCCGCCGCCTGCAACGGGGCAGGCATTTGATGAGCCTGACACCGGCATCGAGTCGACCACTGCCGCATCGGAGAGTTTGACCGACGGCATGGCCCACGAACCGCATGAAGAGGTTGCATCCATGGACGCTCCGAACGAACGGATCCTGTCACCCGAAGCCGCCATCAAGACCAGCGCAGCGTTCGACCAGTTCGCCCAGACGCTGATTTCAGGCTACGAAGGCGACTCCAATACGCTTGAAGGCGTGGTGCGCGCCATGCTGAAACCGATGCTGAAGGAATGGCTCGACGCCAACCTGCCGCGACTCGTCGAGGACATCGTTCAGGCTGAAATCCGTCGGCTCGCACGCTGACTGCTGGAGTCGCGGGCGGTTTCCCGGTAAAACCCCCGCCGAATCCGAGATCAGTCGAGAAGCGTGCCCGCGATGCTGGATAAAGTCTTTCGACCCGCCGAGGTTGAACCCGAAATTTACAACGACTGGGAAACGTCGGGGGCGTTTGCCGCTGGCCGGCGACCGGACGCAAAGCCGTACACCATTGTCATTCCGCCGCCGAACGTCACCGGCAGCCTGCATATGGGGCACGCGCTCAACAACACCCTGCAGGACGTGCTGGTGCGGTTCGAGCGCATGCGTGGCCGCGACGTGCTGTGGCAGCCCGGCACCGATCATGCCGGGATCGCCACCCAGATGGTGGTCGAGCGCCAGCTTGCCGAGCAGGGCAATATCGGCCGCCAGGACATGGGCCGCGACGAATTCCTGAAGCGGGTCTGGTCCTGGAAGGAAGAATCCGGCGGCACCATCATCAACCAGCTTCGCCGCCTGGGCGCCAGCTGCGACTGGTCGCGCGAGCGTTTCACCATGGACGAAGGCCTCAGCGAGGCGGTCCAGAAGGTGTTCGTCGACTGGTACCGCGCCGGCCTGATCTACAAGGACAAGCGGCTGGTCAACTGGGATCCGAAGCTGTTGACGGCCATTTCCGACCTCGAGGTCGAGCTTCGCGAGATCAAGGGCCATCTCTGGCATTTCCGCTATCCCATCGCCGGCGAGCCGGGGCGTTTCATCGTCGTCGCGACCACGCGGCCCGAGACCATGCTGGGCGATACCGCCGTTGCGGTGCATCCGGACGATGAGCGTTACCGGGACCTGATCGGCAAGATGGTCGAGCTGCCGCTGACCGGCCGCCAGATTCCCATCGTCGCCGACAATTACGCCGATCCGGAAACCGGTTCGGGCGCGGTCAAGATCACGCCGGCCCACGACTTCAACGATTTCGAGGTCGGTCGCCGCCACGCCCTGCCCATGATCAACATTCTGGATGCGTCGGCGCACCTCAATGAAAACGTGCCAGAGGCCTATCGCGGCATGGAGCGGTTCAAGGCCCGAGCCCGGGTGATCGAAGACCTGGACGCGCTCGGCCTGCTGGAGAAGATCGACGATCACCTGCATTCGGTGCCGCACGGCGACCGCAGCGGCGTGGTCATCGAGCCGTGGCTGACCGACCAGTGGTACGTGGACGCGGCCACCCTGGCCAAGCCGGCGATCGAGGCTGTCGAACGCAGCCAGACTGTGTTCGTGCCGCGCAACTGGGAAAAAACCTATTTCGAGTGGCTGCGCAATATCCAGCCCTGGTGCATCTCGCGCCAGCTCTGGTGGGGACATCAGATTCCGGCCTGGTACGGCCCGGACAACAAGGTGTTCGTGGCGCTCACCGAGGAGGAGGCGGCCGCCGAGGCGCGCATCCATTACGGCAAGGACGAGACGCTGACGCGTGACGAGGACGTGCTCGACACCTGGTTCTCGTCGCAGCTCTGGCCGTTCTCCACGCTGGGCTGGCCCGAACAGACGCCCGAGCTGAAGCGCCATTACCAGACCGACGTGCTGGTCACCGGCTTCGACATCATCTTCTTCTGGGTCGCCCGGATGATGATGTCGGGCATCTACTTCATGGAAGAAGTGCCGTTTCACACGGTCTACATCCATGCGCTGGTCCGCGATGAGAAGGGCCAGAAGATGTCGAAGTCGAAAGGCAACGTCATCGATCCACTCCAGCTCATCGACGAATATGGCGCCGATGCGCTGCGCTTCACCCTCACGGCGATGGCCGCGCAGGGCAGGGACATCAAGCTGTCGAAGCAGCGGGTCGAGGGCTACCGGAACTTCGGCACCAAGTTGTGGAACGCCTACCGCTATTGCGGCCTGAATGACGCGCTGAACACCTCGGGATTCGACCCGGCAACCAGCCGGCAACCGGTCAACCGCTGGCTGGCGGGCAAGGTCATGGCGACCACCGCCACCGTGACGGAGGCGCTGGAGGCCTACAAGTTCAACGAGGCGGCGAACGCGCTCTACCAGTTCGTCTGGGGCGACTTCTGCGACTGGTACCTCGAATTCACCAAACCGCTGCTGGGCGGCGGCGACGAGACGGTGAAGGCCGAGACCCGCGGCACGACGGCGTGGGCCATGGAGCAGATCCTGCGCCTCTTGCATCCGTTCATGCCATTCATCACCGAATATCTGTGGCGCCAGACCCATGACGATCTGCTGATCCTGGCGGACTGGCCCCTGCCGCGCACCGACCTTGCCGATGCTGCCTCGGGCCGCGAGATCGAAGCCGTGATCGACCTGATCACCCGTGTCCGCACTGTCCGCACCGAAATGAACGTGCCGCCCGGCGCGAAGATCGCCGTTGCCGTCCAGCAATCGGAAACCGGCGCGTTCGCCGCCCTGACCGACCAGTCCGAGGTACTGCAGCCGGTCATCACCCGGCTGGCGCGCATCGACAGGGTCGAGACCGTCGAATCGTTTCCGCGCGGCACCGTGCAGATTCCGGTGGGCGAGGCGACGCTGGGCCTGCTGCTCGCGGACGTCATCGACTTCGACGCCGAGAAAGCGCGTCTCCGCAAGGAGATCGAGAAAGCGAACAAGGAGATGGCGAGTCTGGATGGCCGGCTCAACAACCCCGGATTCGTGGCCAAGGCGCCAGAGGCCGTGGTCGAGGAGCAGCGCGAGCGTCGCGAGGAAATGGTTCAACTCGTGGCGACGCTGAACGAGGCCATCGTCCGACTCGACGCGCTGGTCTAGCGGTTCACCCAACGTCTCCCTCACGTGCTAGGCTGTCGCCATCTTAGGCCCGGCGGGAGAACCACATGGACGCGCACCGTTTTGACAAATCCAGATTGCCCAGCCGGCATGTGACGGAAGGCCCGACGCGGGCGCCGCACCGGTCCTACTATTACGCCATGGGTCTGACCGACGAGCAGATCCATCAGCCGCTTGTGGGTGTGTGCACCACCTGGAACGAATCCGCGCCCTGCAATACCGCGCTGATGCGCCAGGCCAAGGTTGCGAAAGACGGCGTCTGGTCGGCGGGCGGCACGCCCCGCGAATTCACCACCATCACCGTCACCGATGGCATCGCCATGGGCCATGCGGGCATGTATTCGTCACTGCCCAGCCGCGATCTGATCGCGGATTCGGTCGAGTTGTCCATGCGCGGGCACTGCTATGACGCGCTGGTCGGCTTCGCCGGCTGCGACAAGTCGCTGCCCGGCCTGATGATGGCCATGGTCCGGCTGAACGTGCCGTCCGTGTTCATGTATGGCGGCTCCATTCTTCCGGGGCGGTTCCACGGCCGCGACGTCACCGTTGTCGATGTGTTCGAGGCCGTCGGCCAGTTCTCGGCCGGCAACATGGACGAAGAGGAATTGTTCAAGCTGGAATGCGTGGCCTGCCCGTCGGAGGGCTCGTGCGGCGGCCAGTTTACCGCCAACACCATGGCCTGCGTGTCCGAGGCGATCGGCCTGGCGCTGCCCGGGTCGGCCGGCGCACCGGCGCCTTACGAATCCCGCGACCAGTTCGCCTATGACAGCGGCGTGGCGGTCATGGAACTGATTGCGCGCAATATCCGGCCGCGCGACATCGTGACCCACAAGTCGCTGGAGAACGCCGCCGTCGTCGTCGCGGCGACCGGCGGGTCGACCAATGGCGGCCTGCACCTGCCGGCCATCGCCCACGAGGCGGGCATCGAGTTCACGCTGCAGGACGTGGCCGAGATCTTCAAGCGCACGCCCTATCTGGCCGACATGAAGCCCGGCGGGAAATACGTGGCCAAGGACATGTGGGAAGCGGGCGGCATCCAGATGCTGCTGCGGACCCTGCTGGATGGCGGCTATATCCACGGCGACTGCATGACGGTTACCGGCAAGACCATCGCCGAAAATCTGGCCGGCGTGCGCTGGAACGACGAGCAGGACGTCATGCGGCCCTATACCAATCCGATCACGCCCACCGGCGGCGTGGTGGGGCTGACCGGCAACCTGGCCCCCGAGGGAGCGATCGTGAAGGTCGCCGGCACGCAGAACCTGAAGTTCACCGGGCGCGCCCGCTGCTTCGATGGTGAGGAAGCCGCGTTCGAGGCGGTGCAGGCCGGCGCCTATGGCGAGGGCGATGTCATCGTGATCCGTTATGAAGGTCCGAAGGGTGGACCGGGAATGCGCGAGATGTTGTCGACCACGGCGGCCATCGTCGGTCAGGACATGGGCTCCAAGGTCGCGCTGATTACCGACGGCAGGTTCTCTGGCGGCACGCGCGGCCTGTGCATCGGCCATGTCGGGCCTGAGGCGGCGCTGGGCGGGCCAATCGGCCTGCTGCGGGATGGCGACGTCATTCACATCGACGCCGAAGCGGGCACGCTTGAAGTGGATGTTGATGCGGCAGAAATGGAGGCTCGCCGCAAGGCATGGACGCCTCGGGCCAACCAGTACCAGTCGGGCGCACTGTGGAAATATGCCCAGCTCGTCGGCCCGGCGTGGAAGGGAGCGGTGACCCATCCCGGGGGCGCGGCCGAGACCCACGTCTACGCGGATATCTGAGGCCCGGGCTGCGTGATAGACTTCCCTCGCGGCGCATCAGGAGGGGAATGACATGGGCAGGACTCACGTCTTCACGTCATGGGCCGGCCGGGCGCTGTGCGTCCTCGGGCTGGCCATGGCTTTGCCGGTGTTCGCCGCCACCATCCCGATCGTTCCCGGCACCAGCATGGCCATGGATCCGCCGGAGGGCCAATGCCGCATCGAGCCGTCGGCAAGCCAGTTCGACGCAGGCTACTTCGCGACCATGCAGCAGATGTATGCGGGGTCCAACAACCTGCTGGCGCTTTTCATAGAATGCGACGTCCTTGCCAGCGTGAGGCAAGGCATGGCCCAGCCAATCACACGCTGGACCATCGTGCTGCTGCCGCTATCCAACGGCCAGGTGATACCCGCGACCGGTTACACCCGCGCACAGGTCATCGAGGAGATGAGCAAGGTGGCGGCGGGCGCCGACCTGCAGGGGGTTCTCGACGGCCAGAAAGACTCCATCGAGCAGCGGGTCGGTCAGGTTCTGCAGCAGGACACTTTCCAGATGGGCCAGGTCAGGAGCCTTGGCCTGCTGGCAAGGGATGATGCCGCGCTCTATTCCGGGTTGCACCTGTCCCAGGGCATGACGGGCCAAATGCAGAACGTCGCCTGCGTCATCGGCATGACCGTGATCAGCAACCATATCGTAACCGTGAATGCCTATCAGCCCTTCGAAGGCGCCGAAACCTACACCGACATGGTCGAGGACATGCAGGATGCCATGGCCGACCTGGTGAGCATGAACGGCGGCCATCCATCTCCACCAGCCCTGCCGGCGGCCGGCGATATCCCTCCCATGGTGCCAGCCATGGGCATGGACGCGTCGGATGGCGGAGGCGGCGGGAACATGCTGATGATGATCGTCCTGGGCGCCGGTGTCGTGCTCGCGGGTGGTCTGGTGGGCTTCTTCCTGACCCGGCGCAAGCCGGGAGACGATACCTAGCGGCCGCGCAGCCGCCTCAGGATGGACCGCTCCGCCATGCGCAGCGCGGCGTGCAGCAGCGCACCCATGATCGCCAGCACGATCACCGCGGCAAAGGTGCGGGCGGTCTGCAGGCGATTGCTGGATTCCAGGATGCGCCACGCGAGACCCTGGGCACCACCGGATCCGGCGACGAATTCGGCGACCACCGCGCCGATGACCGCCAGGCCGCCCGCCACCTTGTGACCCTCCAGCACGAACGGAATCGATGACGGGATGCGCAGCCGCCACAGGCGTTGCCAGCGCCCCGCGCCATACAGGTCGAACAGCCGCTCCAGGTCAGGATCGGTAGCCTTCAATCCGGTCAGGGCGCCGGAGAAGATGGGGAAGAACGCCACGATCACGGCCAGGGCGACGATGGCGCGTTCTGGATGGGCAAGGCCGGCCCAGATGACCACTTGCGGCGCGATGGCGATCACCGGCGTTACCTGCAACGCCACGGCGAGCGGCTGCACCGCTTTTTCGAGCGTCTGGTTGAGTGCGACGACAAGGGCCGTACCGCAGGCCAGGATGCTCGCCGTCACCAGCGCCTTGAGGGCCATCGACAGCGTGTTCCAGGCGGACGAGATCAGCACCGGCGCGCCATCGATCGCGGCTGCGGCAATTTCTGACGGCGGCGGCAGGAAGTAGCTGGGGATCGCCAATATCCGGCAGGCTGCCTCCCAGCCCGCCAGCAGGACGGCGATCAGCACCAGCGGCGCGGCGACGTCCAGGGCAGCCCGGTTCATGCTTCACGGCCCATGCTGGCCGCGAGATCGCGGGAGATGGCTTCCACGGCCGAGCGGAACTCTGTCGTGGTCCGGAAATGCGCCGGCCTTGGGAAAACCGGGTCGGTTTGCGTGACACTGAAGGTGCGCCCCGGCGAGGCGCTCATCACCACGACCCTCGAGGCCATGTACACCGCTTCCTCGACATTGTGGGTGACGAAGATGACGGCAGGCCGGGTCTCGGCCCACAGGCGATGAATGTCCGCGGCCAGATCGCGCCGCGTGATCTCGTCGAGGGCCGCGAAGGGCTCGTCGAGCAGCAGCAATCGGGGTTCCGTCACCAGCGCGCGCGCCAGCGATACGCGCATGGCCATGCCGCCGGAAAGTTGCGCCGGCTTGGCGGCCAGTGCGCCGGAAAGTCCCACGCGCGCCAGCGCATCCGCTGCCTGCCGTCGCGCACTTGCCTTGTCTGCACCTTCGAGGTCGAGCGGCAGGGCGGCATTGGCCAGCGCGGTCGCCCACGGCATGAGGGTAGGGGACTGGAACACCAGTGAGGTTTCGCCCCGGCCCGGCGCCCTGGTGACCGTGCCGCGGCTTGGCGGCTCCAGGCCGGCCAGCAACCGGAGCGCGGTACTTTTGCCGCAGCCCGACGGCCCGACCAGTGCGACGATCTCGCCTTCCGCGACCGCCAGGTCGAACGGGCCGAGCGCCTTGCCCCGGTCCGGATATTCGACCTCGACGGCGGCGAGGGAGGCGGTCTCCATCAGGGCGCGGCGGGCTTAAGGAATTCGAGGGTGTAGGCGTTCCTGTAGTCCAGGTCGCTGGGATACACGCCTTGCGCGGTGGCGATACTGAAGAACTCGGCCCAGCGTGCGTCGGTCATGGCGCCGATACCGCCGCTCACGGCGTCACCAGACTCGACGATCCCATAGGATTTCATTTTCTCGCGGGCCTGCGCCAGCAATTCGGGTGTTGCCTCCGGATTGTCTTGCAGGATCAGCGCGTCACCGGGCGCGGGATCGCCATTGAGGTAACTCTGCCAACCGGCAGCCGAGCCTTCGACGAAGGCACGGACGGCTTCGGGATTCCTGGCGATCAGTGCGTCGGGGGCCAGCACCATGGCCGCGTAGCCGGGATAGCCCTCGTCCGCCAGCAGGAACACCTCCGGCGCGAAGCCGGCCTGTTTCTCGATGGTATAGGGCTCGCTCGTCACATAGCCCTGCTGGATAGCGGTCTCGTCGGCGATGAACGGCGCGGGATTGAAGGTGTATTTGCGGACCATGTCGTCGGTGAATCCGTACTTGGCCTTCAGCCACACCCAGAACGCGGTGACCGACGCATCGCCCAGCAGGATCGGGCGCCCCTTCATGTCCGCGATGGAGGCGATGCCCTGGCCCGGATGGGCGATCAGCACCTGAGGATCCTTCTGCATGAAGGCCGCGACGGCCTTCACCGGGACCTCCTCGGCGGCCAGGTTCATGACGATGAAACTGTTCGAGCCCATACCCAGGTCGACCGCGCCGGACGCGAGCAATTGCGGCACGTTCACCGCCGGGCCGCCCTGCATGATGCTGACGTCGATTCCGCGCTTTTCGTATTCACCGGTCGCCAGCGCCTGGTAGAAGCCGCCCTGTTCGGCCTGCGCGCGCCAGTCCGTGGCGAAGCTGATGTGAATCCTGGAACCTTCGGTCGCCTGTCCTGCGGTCTGGTCGTCCGAACACGCGGCGGCGATCAGACTCAGCCATGCCATCGCCAGAAAACGCAATCCATTCAACTGATGTCTCCCATTTGCCTGGGCCAGATTAAGCGAGGGAGACAAAGCCGCAAGCGGAGAAACGGCTTCAGATGTCCAGTTCGCACCACACCGGCGTGTGGTCCGATGGCTTTTCCCGGCCGCGCGGGGCGCGGTCGACGTCCGCCGAAGTCAGCCGGTCCGCGGCCTGGGGTGACAGCAGAAGGTGATCGATTCGCAGGCCGTGATCCTTCTCCCATGCGCCCGCCTGGTAATCCCAGTAGGAATAAAGCGGCCCCTGATGGAATGCCCGGATGGCGTCCGTGTAGCCCAGATTCATCAGTTGCCGGAAGCGGTTGCGGCTTTGCGGCAGGCACAGCGCGTCGCCTGCGAACGCGCCGGGGCTCCAGACATCCTCGTCGGCCGGGCAGATATTGTAGTCGCCCCCCAGCACCAGCGGTTCCTCCCATGTCAGCAACTCGCGGGCGTGCGCCACGAGCCGGTCCATCCAGGCCAGTTTGTAGTCGTATTTCTCGCCGGGTGCGGGATTGCCGTTGGGCAGGTAGATGCAGCCCACGCGCACGCCGCCGGTGAACGCTTCCAGATAGCGCGCCTGGACGTCCGAGCCGTCATTGCCGGGCAGGCCCATTGCGACATCCTCCAGCCGGTGCTTCGACAGGATGGCGACGCCGTTGTAGGTCTTTTGGCCGTGGGTGACGATGTTGTAGCCAAGATCGGCGATTTCCATCGAGGGAAAGCCCTCGTCGACCACCTTGATCTCCTGCAGCATGGCCACGTCCGGGCTGGATTCCTTGAGCCATTCCAGCAGGCGCGGCAGGCGCGCCTTCACCGAATTCACATTCCAGGTGGCAATCTTCATCATCTTCCCTCGCATCGACGAGGGCGCATGTTAGCAGACCGGACGGCTCAGCCCAGCCCCAGATGCGGGCCGACGGCCGTCAGCGAGCCGGGAGAGACCGGCGTAAGCTGGACCCGGTCGAAGCCGAGGTCTTCCAGATCGAGCAGCGCCTGCGCCACGTTTTCGGGCTGACCGACAAAACGCGAAAAAGAAGTTGCCGCCCAGCGCCGTCTCCATGCCGCGCACCCTAGGGTCGTCGCCGGCGGCGATCATGATATAGGTGCCGATGGGCACGTCCTCGCGCACCGCGCGGGCCCTGGCAACAGCCTCGCGGACTTCGTGCTCGGTGATGCTGGCATAGGCCGCCATGTCGAGCGCGCCGCCGCGCAGCGCCCGGCCACTCGCCGTGATCTCCAGCCGGTCAACCAGCGGCGTGATTTCGCGCAGCGCCCGCGGCCCGCTGGCCGAGCCGATCAGGTCGGGCGGCGGATCCATCACACAGGCCATCCGCGGGTCGGTGATGTCGATGTTGTAATACTCGCCCTTGAAGCGGCAGGTGCCGGTGCGCAGCAGGTCGCGCACGATCACCAGCGCCTCGCGGTACATGCTGACGCGGGTCGGGCCATCAGGAAACACGCGCCCCGTGGCGGTCATTTCCTGGCACATCCAGCCGGCACCCAAACCCGGTTCGAACCGGCCGCCCGACAACCAGTTGAGTGTCAGGCTGGCCTGGGCGAACTCTACCGGCGAACGGAACAGGTTGTTGGCGAAGGAGGACGTCAGACGGATGCGAGTTGTCGCGGCGGCCATGGCCGACAGCACCACGAATACGTGTGGATAGACGGTCTGGCCTACCCATAGATGATCGCTGGCGCAGATGCCGTGCCAGCCTTCGGCCTCGCGCTCGCGCGCCCAGTCGGCGGGGTTGCCGGCGAGCGGCATGGGAAGGTTGGCAAAGAATTCCATGACGTGCCCTCAGGCTGGGTGCAGATGCACGGGCAGACGTTCGATGCACCGCACCAGAGCGTTGGGAGAGCGTTCCATGGGACCGGTCAGTTCGATGGTCTTCACCCGGTCGCACAGGCCGTTGATGAATACGCCGATCATCAGCCGCGCCAGATGGGCGCCCAGGCATTTGTGAATGCCCTCGGTGAAGCTGAGATGGTCCGCGTCGCCGACGCCGCGGGGGAACCGGTCCAGGCGGAATTCGCCGGGGTTTTCATAGTGACTCGGGTCATGGTTGCCGGACGCGTAGAGCAGGAGGACCTTGACGTCGGACGGGATCACCGTGCCATTGAGGTCATATTCCGACAGCGTGTTACGGAACAGGCCCTGCACCGGTGACAGGTAGCGTAGCAGTTCCTCGGTGGCGGCAGGCACCAGGCGGCGATCGGCCCGGATGGTCTCGAAGATATCTGGTTGTTCCGCCAGGAAACCGGCCACGGCGGACAGAAACTGGGCCGTGGTCTCGTTGCCCCCGACGGCAAGCAGAGCCAGCATCTGCGCGGTCTCATCATGAGTCAGTTCGTAGCCATCCGGCGTCGGTGTGAACAACGCATCGCTCAGGGTACGCAGCTGGCCGGGGCAGAAAGCGCCGGCATCGCGTGCCGCCTCCTGCTGCAGCGCCATGGCGTCGAAATAGCGGCCGAAGCAGGCGAGCGTCTTGACGGGTTCGTCGGAAAAATCGCCTGCCATCACCAGCGAAGCTGCCGTGGCGCCGTCATTGACGAACTTGATGTCGGTCGGGGGAATGCCCATCCACTCGCCGACCAGCCGGGCGAGGAACGGCATGGAAATTTTCTGCGCCAGGTTGGCGCCGGGCACGTCGATGATTTCGTCCAGCAACTCATTCAGAAGAGCTTCGGCGCGCATCTTGTGCTGGCCCACCGATGCGCGCGAGAAGTGCTGCAGCATCTGTCGGCGCAGCGTTGTGTGGTGCGGCCGGTCGATTCCGGTCAGGCCGAGCCCCGACTTGTTCCGGCTATAGCCGACGCCCTCGTCATTCGAGAACACCTTGTCGTCCCGCACCACCTCGGCGATGTCCGCATAGCGGCTGATCGCCCAGATGCCCTCGCTTTCCACGTGATGAACCGGCGAATGCTCGCGCAGCCAGACATAGGCAGGATAGGGGTCATCGATCAGTTCGGGCAGATGCGGTGTGTAGTGGTACCAGTTCATGGTCATTGCTCCACTCCCAGAGTCCGTTGACACCTTTTATTTGAGTTAGTAATAACTAACAAGCATTGGAATGATCATGACCAGAATTATCGAACCGGTATCGCGCGGCGTCGGCACCCGGCATCGAATTATCGCCGAGGCGAGCCAACTGATCGCAGAACGCGGCTATCGTGAAACCACGATGAAAGCGGTGGGCGAGCGCGTTGGGGTGACCGAACCAGCGGTCTATCGCCACTTCGAGAGCAAGGCGCAGCTGCTCGTCACTGTTTTCACCGAGGCGGTGGCACAGTCGCCGCTGTCGCGGCATGACGCGCGCGGCGCCGTCGAGACCCTTCCGGAATCAGCCGCGCTTCTGACGGCGGCGGATTTCCACATGCTGCGACGGCTGATCGGCGAAATGTACTCGGCGGCAGCCATCGATCCGGACGTGGCCGCGTTGGCCCGCAATTTCGTGACCGGAGCCGCCGAGCGGCTGAAGCAGGGCCTCGCGGACAGCATCGCCCATGGCGAGCTGCCAGCGGGCATGAACCCCCTCTACATGCAAAGCTTTATCCATATCTTCATGGCAGGGCTGGCTCATCACGAGGCACTTGCAGGTGATCTAGTTGGCGACCCGGGCTGGGCGCTTTTCGTGGCCAACGCCGTCCGTCACCTGCTGCGTATGGATGAGGGGGATCGTTCGGGTGAGTAGCTGGATCTGGGCCGCCAGACTCGACGATCTGACCGAGGACCGGGTCAATATGGTCACGGTCGGCAGCCGGACCCTGGCGCTCTACCTGATCGACAGCAAGGTGCACGCGACCAGCGGCCATTGCCCGCATGAGGGGCAATGCCTGGACAGCGGATTTGTCGAGCAGGGGACGGTGGAATGCGCGCTGCATTATGCGGTATTCGACATTGGTACCGGTGCCCTAATATCGGGCCCTACAACCGGATCGTTGCCTGTCTATCCTGTCCGAGTCGATGGAGATGACGTGTTCGTCTGCGTGGTTCCGTAGATTATGCCTGCGCCATTTCGGAGTGGACAACCCCGGCGTCGCGGCGAGGCTCGTCAACCAATTGGCCGGGCAGACGCCTGACAACGTAATGGCGCTGGTCGGTAAAAGGGCCGGTGATCGAATAGGGACGGGTCATTCGCCAATGTTCGGCATATTGGCGTGCGGCCGCGGCACTGTCGGCGGCGACGATCATGCGGCGAAAGGGCGTCAGGTCACCAACCCGCGCGGTGCGGGGCTCGATCAGCCAATGAGAGATTGCGGCGGCGAAATTTTCCCCGGTGCTCATGATAGTCTTCCCGTAATTGACGTGATACGCCGAGTGAAAATGCGGCGAGGCTTCGATAACCAGCGAGGCGCCGGTTCGTTCCCCGTCGAGTGTCTTTATGAATGGGAAAATTGGCGCAGTTATGGCGCCGGGACGGTCAATGAGACCGTCACAAAAACTTCAAACGCGGCAAGGTGATAGGGCCCGGAGGTAAACGGGGCTAGTTTCAGATCGAGAACGAACTGCCGCAACCGCAGGACGACGTGGCGTTCGGGTTGACGATCTGGAAACTCGAGCCGATCACGTCCTCGACAAAGTCGATGGCGGCGCCGGCCAGGTAGAGCTGGGACATGGCATCGATCAGCACCACGGCACCGTCCTTCTCGATGATGAGGTCGTCGTCCTGCCGGGCGTCGTCGAAGGTGAAGTCATACCGAAAGCCCGAGCAGCCGCCGCCATTGACGGCGACTCGCAATGCCGTGTCACCGCCGTCGTCCTTGATCAGGGCGGCGATGCGCCGGGCGGCGCTTTCCGTGACGGATACCAGTTGCGACTCGCTCATCTTGTCCCTTAGAACGTCTCTAACTCGCTGTGTGCCTAATGTAGGCGCACTTGGCCGGTTGTCAATCGGAGCCCGTTTTTGGATCGGATCGTAAAGCCCTACGGCGACATGGCCCCCTTCGCGTCACGGCCCGAAGACTCGCGGGGCCGGTTGTACCCCGAAGAAGAAAGCCGATTCCGCACCGTATTCCAGCGCGACCGCGACCGCATCATCCATTCCAAGGCCTTCCGGCGGCTGAAACACAAGACCCAGGTCTTCGTCTATCACGAGGGCGATTACTACCGCACCCGCTTGACCCACAGCCTTGAAGTGTCGCAGATCGCCCGCTCGATCAGCCGGTTCCTCGGGCTGAACGAGGATCTCGCCGAGGCGCTGGCACTGGCGCATGACTTCGGACATCCGCCGTTCGGCCATTCCGGCGAAGATGGGCTGGCGGCGGTCATGAAGCCCTATGGCGGCTTCAACCACAACATCCACTCGCTGCGTCTGCTGACCTCCATCGAGCAGCGCTATGCCGAGTTCGACGGTCTCAACCTGACCTGGGAGACGCTGGAGGGCATCGCCAAGCACAATGGCCCACTATGCCGGAAGGGCGAGGAGGCCTTTCTCGACCCGCTTCTCCAGGACTATCTCGGCAGGCACGATCTCGAGATCCATACCTTTGCCAGCGCCGAAGCGCAGGTGGCGGCCCTGGCCGACGATATCGCCTACAACAATCATGACATCGACGATGGCCTGCGTGCCGGTCTGTTCGCGCTGGGCGACCTCAGCGACCTGCCGCTGGTCGGCCCGGTTTTGGCGGGCCTGCGCCAGCATTATCCGGGCCTGGACGGCTCGAGGCTGAAGCACGAGATGGTCCGGCGGATGATCGACCTGATGGTGAGCGACCTGATGCGCGAATCCTGCCGGCGTATTGACGAGGCACGGGTAGACACGGCGCAGCAGGTCCGAGAACTCGGCGCGCCGGTCATCGCGTTCTCCGAAGAAATGAAGGCCTGCGAGAAGGTCTTGCGGGCCTTTCTGATGGAGCACATGTACCGGCATCCGCACGTTGCGGCCGAGGCCAAGCGCGCCAAGCATGTTGTGGGCGACCTGTTTCACCGGTATATGGCGGAGCCCAGTGAGTTACCGGCGGAACATGAAGCGGCGGTGATGGGCCACAGCGCCGAGACCGGCGCACGGGCCGTCGCCGATTTCATCGCCGGCATGACCGATCGCTTCGCGCTGATGGAACACGAACGTCTATTCGGAACGGCCCGCGCATGAACATTTTCGAAACCTTCCGCGAACGGATCGCCGCCCGCATTGACGCGCTGGCCGCCGAAGGCAAGCTGCCCGCCGGCCTCGATACATCGCGCATCGCCACCGAACCGCCGCGCGATGCTTCCCATGGTGACATGGCGAGCAATGCGGCCATGGTGCTTGCCCGCGACGCCGGCATGAAGCCACGCGACCTCGCGGATCTGATCGTCGCCGGATTCGCGGACGACGCAGATGTCACGGCAAGCGAGATCGCCGGGCCGGGGTTCATCAATTTCAGGGTGAGAAATGAGTTATATCACTCTGTAATTGAACATATTCTCGAGAACGGAACCTCCTATGGCGATGGCCGCGCCGGCGGCGGCGAGAAGGTGAATGTCGAATACGTCTCGGCCAATCCCACCGGCCCCATGCATGTGGGGCACTGCCGCGGCGCCGTGTTCGGCGATGCGCTCTGCTCGTTGCTGGACAAGGCCGGTTACGAGGTCACCCGCGAATACTACATCAATGACGCGGGCGCCCAGGTAGACGTTTTGGCGCGTTCCGCATTTCTGCGGTACCGCGAGGCGCTTGGCGAAGACATCGGCGACATCCCCGAAGGTCTCTATCCGGGCGATTATCTGGTTCCCGTCGGGCAGGCCCTGGCCAAGCAACACGGAGACCGCTGGCTGAACCAGGCGGAGAGCGAATGGCTGCCGTCGGTGCGTGACGCGGCCATCGACGCCATGATGGCGATGATCCGCAATGATCTGGCCGCCCTTGGCATCCGTTTCGATGTTTTCACGTCCGAACGGGCGCTGGTCGAGAAGGGCCAGGTCGAGAACGTGCTGGAGGACCTGTCGTCGCGGCAGCTGGTCTATACCGGCGTGCTGGAGCCGCCCAAGGGCAAGTTGCCCGACGATTGGGAGGAGCGGCCCCAGACCCTGTTCCGCGCCACCGAGTTCGGCGACGATGTGGACCGGCCGCTGAAGAAGTCGGACGGTTCCTGGACCTATTTCGCCAGCGACATCGCCAACCACAAGGACAAGTTCGACCGGGGCTTTCGCCAGATGATCGATGTCTGGGGCGCCGATCACGGCGGTTACGTCAAGCGGATGAAGGCGGCGGTTACAGCGGTCACCGGCGGCGCCGGCGAACTCGACGTGCGGCTGTGCCAGTTGGTCCGATTGACCCGGAATGGCGAGCCGGTAAAGATGTCCAAGCGCTCCGGCAGCTTCGTGACCCTTGCGGAAGTGGTCGACGAGGTGGGCAAGGACGTGGTCCGCTTCATCATGCTGACCCGCAAGAACGATGCCCCGCTGGACTTCGATTTTGCCAAGGTCGTGGAACAGTCGCGCGACAATCCGGTGTTCTACGTCCAGTACGCGCACGCCCGAATCTGCTCGGTATACCGGATGGCGGCGTCGTCGATGCCGGACCTGGATCTTGCCGGCGATGCGCTGCGCCGGGCCGACCTGTCCGCGCTTTCGGACGAGGCGGAACTGGCGCTGATGAAGGTGCTCGCCGATTGGCCGCGGGCGGTCGAGGCGGCGGCGCTGGCGCACGAGCCGCACCGGATTGCGTTTTATCTTTATGACCTTGCCGCTTCCTTCCATAGTTATTGGAACAGGGGCAACGAGGATCCGGCACTGCGCTTCATCCAGGCAGACAATCCCTCGCTGACGACAGCCCGGCTGGCGCTGGTTCAGGCCGTGGCGCTGACGATCGCGTCCGGGCTCGGTGTGCTCGGCGTGACACCCGCGGAGGAGATGCGATAGTGCCATATCGGCCCGACGGCGACTTCCTGCAGGACGATGAGTCGCGCTGGGACGTTGAGCCCGAGGTGACCGAAGGCGGCGCCTGGTGGAAATGGGCCGTCGCGGTGCTCAGCCTGGCGCTTTTCGTTGGCGTGGTCTGGTATGCCTATTCGGGCGGCCGCTCCGGGCCAAGCGGACCGGTCCGCACGGTCGAGGCCGATCCTGTGCCCTACAAGACCAAGCCGGAAAATCCCGGCGGCGAGATCATTCCAGACCAGGACAAGCTGGTGTTCAACGAGGCCGTGGGCCGGACCATGGAGACCGAGGAGTTTCTGGGCGATGGCCCTGAAGTCCCGCAGTCCAGGCCCGAACCCGTCGCTGTCCGCAAATTCGTACCGCCGCCGCCCAGGCCGAGCGCCCCGGCCACTGCGGCTGCACCGGCAGCGGATCAGGCGCCTGCCACCGCCGTGCAGCAGGCGGGCCAGGCAGCTTCGCCGGATGGTGAGACGACAGCACCCGCCGCCAAGGCGGATGGTACGTCCCCGGCGCCGGTGCCCGTGCAGCAGCCGGACTCTTCTCAGGCTCAGGCCGCATTGCCTGCAGCGACCGACGCCGCACCGGTGGTGCCGCAGATCGTCGAGGCCAAACCCGCGGGCGCCAAGTCGCCGGTGGTACAGCTCGGCGCCTATGGCACAGAGCAGGGCGCCATGGACTCCTGGGCGCAGGTCCAGCGCAAGCAGGGCTCTATCGTCGACGGACTGATCCCGCAAGTGATCAAGTTCAATGCCCCCGGCAAAGGCGATCTCTATCGGCTGGTGATCGGTCCCTTTGCCGACCGCGGTGCCGCCACGGACGTTTGCGGCCAACTCAAGGACCAGGGACGGGATTGCATCGTCAATGCCAATTGATCCTACGCTCTGCCCCGCCATTTTCGGCGTTTCCGGAACCTCGCTGACGGACCGCGAGCGGGTCTTCTTCGAGAAGGTCAAGCCGTTCGGGTTTATCCTGTTTGCCCGCAACATTGCCGACCCGGACCAGGTGCGGGCGCTTGTCGACTCGCTTCGGCCCCTGGCGGCAGTCCAGCCGTGCCCGGTACTGATCGATCAGGAAGGGGGAAGAGTGGCACGCCTGCGCCCGCCCCACTGGCCGGCCTATCCGCGCGGCGCCGTGTTCGGCAAGCTGTTCGATGTCGATCCGGATAACGCCCGCCGCGCCCTCTACCTCAATTCTCGCCTGATCGCGGCGGACTTGCACGATCTGGGAATCAACATCGACTGCCTGCCGGTGCTGGACATTCCGGCGCGGGGCGGTCACGAGGTCATCGGCGACCGGGCCTACGCACGGAGCGCCTCCACGGTCGCGGCATTGGGGCGCGAGGCGTGCGCGGGCCTGATCGACGGCGGTGTGCTGCCGGTGATCAAGCACATTCCCGGACACGGCAGGGCGTCGGCCGACACCCATATCGAACTGCCGGTTGTCGCCACGAAGGCAGCAACCTTGCGGCGAACCGATTTTGCACCGTTCAAGGCACTGCGCGATGCGCCATTCGCCATGACCGCCCACGTAATCTATGCCGATCTGGACCCACACTACCCGGCCACCACGTCGCGCGCGGTGATCGATCGGATCATCCGCAAGACCATCGGCTTCGATGGCGTCCTGATGTCCGACGACCTGAACATGCAGGCGCTCAGCGGCACGCTGGCCGAACGGGCCTTCGCTTCGCAACAGGCCGGCTGCGACCTGGCGCTGCACTGCAATGGCGATTACGACGACATGGTTGCCGTCGCCGGAGGTCTGGAGCGCGCCTCACCGGCGACCTTGCGGCGGTTGAAGAGGGCGATGGGCTTTCTGGCGCCTCCCAGGCCGTTCGACCGGGATGCGGGTGTGCGCGAGAGAGACGCTCTGCTCGCCCGGGCCGAAACATGAATGAAACCCTCTATCTGATCTCGGCCGCCATTATCCCCGTAGTGCTGGCGATCACCGTGCACGAGGTCGCGCACGGCTTCGTCGCCCGGCAGCACGGCGACGATACCGCCGCGCGGGCAGGGCGGCTTACGCTCAATCCGCTGCGCCATGTGGACCCTTTCGGCACCGTCCTGCTGCCGGGAATACTGCTGCTCACCGGCTTGCCGCCTTTCGGCTTCGCCAAGCCGGTGCCGGTGAATTTCATGAACCTCGAAAATCCCAAGCGCGACATGGTGTGGGTGGCGGCGGCCGGGCCGGCCGTGAACCTTTTCATGGCCATTGGCTGGGCGATCCTGTCGAATCTGGGGGCCTACATGTCCGGCGACCTCCAGATCTGGTTCGCCGACATGGCGCAGATCGGCATCGCGGCCAATGTGGTGCTCATGGTGTTCAACATGATCCCGTTGCCGCCGCTGGACGGGGGACGGGTGGCGGTGGGGTTGCTGCCTCATGCACTGGCCAGGCCGCTGGCGCAGACGGAAAGATATGGCCTGCTCATCATCTTCGGCCTGCTCCTCGTGCCGTCGCTGATCAATGCCGCGTTCGGCACCAATTGGCACCCGGTGTGGGCAATCATCCAACCGGTGGTGAAATTCCTGTATACTGCGATCGACAAGATGTTCCTGTTCGTCTGAGGCATGAATGAGCGACCCTTCGGGCAGCGTCATTTCCTTCGAGGAGCCGTCCCGTCCGGTGGTGGATCAGTTCGTGCTGAACATCGACGGATGGGAAGGGCCGCTCGACGTGCTGCTGATGCTGGCCCGAAGCCAGAAGGTGGACCTGGCAGCCATCTCGATCCTGCAACTTGCCGAACAATATCTGCAGTTCATCGCCGCCGCGCACCGGATCCGGCTGGAACTTGCCGCCGACTACCTGGTGATGGCGGCATGGCTTGCTTACCTGAAATCTCGCCTGCTCCTGCCCGAGGAAGCGTCCGGCGACGAACCCACCGGCGAGGATCTGGCGGCGCAGCTGGCGTTTCGCCTGCGCCGTCTCGAGGCCATGCGGGGACGCGCCTCGGTGCTGATGTCGCGCCACCGGGTGGGCCGGGATGTCTTCCTGCGCGGCATGCCCGAAGGTATCAGGGTGATCCGCAAGTCGGCCTATATCGCCGACCTCTATGGACTGTTGCGGGCCTATGCGGCGCTGAAGGCGCGCGGCGAGAACAGTGATTACCAGGTGCGCCGCCGGCCGGTGTTCACCATGGAAGAGGCGTTGCGGCGGCTGGAGCGGCTGGTGGGGTTCGTTCCCGACTGGACCAGTCTGAGGCAGTTCCTGCCAGCCGGTGAGAGCGATCCGGCGCTGTCCAGATCCGCGCTCGCCTCGACCTTCGCGGCCGCGCTGGAATACACCAGGCAAGGAAAGCTGGAATTGCACCAGACCGAGACCTTCGGTCCCTTGATGATAAGGTCGCGGGTCAGGGCAGCGGGACAGGATGAATGACGGAGCACCTGGAACATCTGCGCATGGTCGAGGCGCTCCTGTTTGCGGCCGCCGAACCGCTTGACGAGGAAAGCATCGTCCAGCGGCTGCCAGGACATCCCGACGTCGGTCCGCTGCTGGCCGAGTTGCAGGAAACCTATGCAAGGCGCGGCGTCAATCTGGTGCGGCGCGCCAACAAGTGGATGTTCCAGACAGCGGCCGACCTCGCCTTTCTGCTGCAACAGGAAGTGCAAGAGGAACGCCGGCTGTCACGGGCGGCCCAGGAAACCCTGGCGATCATCGCCTACCATCAGCCCGTCACCCGCGCCGAGATCGAGGATGTGCGCGGCGTGTCCGTCAGCAAGGGCACCATCGACCTGCTGATGGAAATCGGCTGGGTGCGGATCATGGGCAGGCGCCAGACACCGGGCAAGCCGGTGACCTATGGCGTGTCCAAGGCGTTTCTGGTCGAATTCGGACTGGAGTCGGCCAGGGATTTGCCGGGGATCGACGAACTCAAGGCCGCCGGCCTGCTGGATGCCGAGCCGCCGGACGCCTTTCGCCTGCTGCCCGTCGACGGTGAGGAGGAAGACACCGAGGCCGACGTGCCGCTGCCGTTCGATGATCCGGTGGAAGCCGGCCGGCCCTGAAGGGTTCATCTTGTGCTGGCGTCCGTTCAGGCCTATTTGTCTGGCAATTGGCGCATGGACGCCGCCGTTTCTCAGCAACCGGAGTAGAGCGTGTTCAATCTGGGCTGGACAGAAATCCTCATCATCGTCGTGATCGTGGTCCTGCTTTTCGGGCGGGGCAAGATCTCGGGTGTCATGGGCGACGTGGCCAAGGGGATCAAGAGTTTCCGCAAGGGCATGGCCGAGGACGACGATCCGCCGCCGGCCGCCGATGCGCAGGGCACCCGTCAGCTTGACCAGGACGCCTCGCTGACCGACGTGACGCCGCGCAAGGACGACGCGGCCAAAACTTGAACCAGCCGCAAGCGTAATCCATGTTTGACGTCGGCCTTCCCGAACTTCTGGTGATTGTGATCGTCGCGCTGGTGATCGTGGGGCCGAAGGATTTGCCGCGCGTGGTGCGCGGCTTCGCCCGGACCATCGCCCGGATGCGGCGCATGGTCGACGAGTTCATGGGGACGGTGAACGATTACGTCCGTGAATCCGAGCTTCAGGAATTGCGCGACGCGGTCGAAAAGACGCGCCGCGCCATGAAGGGGCAGGGCAATTTCGACGATCTGCTTGATCCCGTGGGCACGAACAAGCCCGTGGTCGTCAATGATCCCAAGGTGGCACCCGAAACGCCGGAGCTGGCCGCGCCCGACACGGCGGCAGATGCCGCGCCCGCGCCGGTTCCTGCCAGTCCCGGGATTCCCGGCTCCGAGCGTCCAGGCGATGCCTCCGGCACGGAAACCGCGTCATCCGAACCTGCGCCCAAACCCGAAGGGCAGGGAACGCCGTGACCGAGGAAACAGGCATCGGCGAAGAGGACGAGCTGGAGGGGTCGCGGGCGCCGCTCATCGAGCACCTGATCGAGCTACGCAAGCGCCTGATCTATTCGGTGATCGGATTCGTGGTGGTGTTCGGCATCTGCCTGTATTTCGCCATGGACATCTATGAGTTCCTCGTGCGGCCGCTGTCGGACGCCTTGCATGACCAGCCGGGCCGGAGGCTGATCTATACCGGCCTGACGGAGGCGATGCTGGTTCAGATCAAGGTGGCGTTCTTCGCGGCCATCATGTTGTCGTTCCCGCTTGTCGCCATCCAGGTATGGGCGTTCGTCGCGCCCGGCCTCTACAAGAATGAACGCCGCGCCTTCCTGCCATTCCTGGCCGCCACGCCGGTCCTGTTCGCGGTGGGTGCGGCCATGGCCTATTACGTCGTGTTTCCCTTGGCCTGGAGCTTTTTCCTCAGCTTCCAGACGCCGGGCGCCGAAGCCGGCGGATTGCCGATCGAGTTCGAGGGCAAGGTCAACGAGTACCTGGACCTGTCGATGAAGCTGATCTTCTCGTTCGGCGTCATGTTCCTGATGCCGGTGGCGCTGACCCTGTTGGGCCATGTCGGCATCATCAATTCGGCCTGGCTGCGGGACAAACGCAAATATGCCATCATCCTGATCTTTGTCGTTGCCTCCATTCTGACCCCGCCCGACATTTTCAGCCAATGCTCGCTGGCGCTGCCGGTCTGCCTTCTCTACGAGGCATCGATCTTCATGGTGCGTCTGGCGGAGAAGAAGCGGGCGGCAGCCGCCCAAATTTAGCCCGGCCCGTGGCTGGACTGAGCGCAGCCTCCCGGCTATACAGGCTGTCCACCGCCAAGCGGAATTGCCTTCATGCTCGACATTAAATGGATCCGAGAGAACCCTGATATCCTCGACAAGGGCCTCGCACGGCGTGGCCGTCAGCCCATGTCGGCCCAGGTGGTCGCGCTCGACGCTTCGCTGCGTCAACTGAAGACCCGGTTGCAGGAGGCCCAGGCCGAACGCAATACCAAGTCGAAGGAAATCGGCATCGCCAAATCGAAGGGCGAGGATGTCCAGGCGATCCTGGATGCGGTTGGCGCGCTGAAATCCGAGATTCAGGAAGGCGAGGAGCGCGAGCGCACCTTGCAGGCCGAACTGGACGACGTGCTGGCGAGCATACCGAACCATCTCGACGACGACGTGCCGGACGGCCCCGATGAAGATGCCAACGTGGAACTGCGCCGCGTCGGCGAACCGCCCGCATTCGATTTCGAGCCCAGGGACCATGTGGCGCTGGGCGAAGGCATGGGATTGATGGATTTCGACGCTGCCGCGCGGATGTCCGGTTCACGCTTCGTGGTGCTGAAAGGGCAGCTTGCCAGGCTGGAGCGGGCGATCGGCGCCTTCATGCTGGATCTGCACACCACCGAATCCGGTTATACGGAGTGCGATACGCCGCTGATGGTCAGGACCGAAGCCGCCTATGGCACCGGCCAGTTGCCCAAGTCCGCCGAAGACATGTTCCATACGACCAACGATTTCTGGCTGATCTCGACGTCGGAGATGACGCTGACCAATCTGGTCAGGGAGCAGATCATTGACGCTGCGGACCTGCCGATCCGCGTGACCGCGTTGTCGCCCTGCTTCCGGTCGGAGGCCGGGGCGGCCGGCAAGGATACCCGCGGCATGATCCGTCAGCACCAGTTCAAGAAAGTCGAGTTGGTCAGCATCACCAGGCCCGAGGAGTCCGAGGCCGAGCACCAGCGATTGACCGCCTGCGCCGAGGAAGTTCTGAAACGGCTGGGTCTGGCCTACCGCGTCATGATCCTGTGCTCGGGCGATACGGGCGCGGGTGCGCGCAAAACCTATGATCTGGAAGTGTGGTTGCCGGGGCAGGGCCGCTATCGGGAAATCTCGTCCTGCTCCAACACCGGCGAATACCAGGCCCGGCGCATGAAGACGCGCTTCCGCGAGGAAGGCGACAAGCATACCCGCTTCGTCCACACGCTCAATGGATCGGGGCTCGCGGTGGGCCGGACATTGATCGCCGTCCTGGAGAACTACCAGCGCGCCGACGGCAGCGTTGCAATACCGGAGGCGCTCAAGCCCTATATGGGCGGGCTCGAGGCGATCGGTGGACGCTGAGATGACAATATTCCCGTTGCCCGACGTCGACTTCGACCTCTCCCAGCACCGGATCCTTGTTACCAATGACGATGGTTACAGCGCGGACGGCATCGAGATCCTGGAGCGGATCGCGCGCCGGCTGAGCGACGATGTCTGGGTCGTGGCCCCCGAATACGAGCAGAGCGGCACCGGCCATTCGCTGACCCTGACCCAGCCACTTCGGTTCAGGCAGATCGACGAGCGGCGCTTTGCCGTGCGCGGCACGCCGACGGACAGCGTGCTGCTTGGCGTGAACAGGATCATACCGGACAAAAGGCCGACGCTGGTGTTGTCCGGTGTAAACCGGGGCGCCAACATGGGCGAGGACGTGACCTATTCGGGTACCGTCGCCGCCGCCATGGAAGGCACCTTGCTGGGTATCCCGTCGATCGCGCTCAGCCAGTCGGTCTATCCGGGCGCCACCGAAATGGACTGGCAAGGTACCGAGGACGCCATGGAGCGGGTCATCCGCTGGCTGGCCTCGGTCGGCTGGGCGCCGGAAATCCTGATGAACGTCAATTTCCCGGATGCACGCCGCGGCGCCGTGACCGAAATGGAGATTACCGTTCAGGGCCAGCGCGACCCAGCCGACATCCAGTTCGACGAGCGGGTGGATACGAGGGGCGAGACCTATTACTGGATCGGCTATCGCCGTTCCCGGGAGCATCTGATCGACGGGACCGACATCAAGGCGGTTCGCAGCGGCAGGGTGGCGGTGACGCCGCTGCATCTCGATCTTACCCATGAGGCGGCACGCCAGCGCCTGACTCGGGCCGCGGAGGAGGCCGCAGGCGGTGTATGATCCTTCGAAGAAGATCCGGCTGTTGATGGAACTCCGGCGCGCCGGCATCAACGATACGGCGGTCCTGTCGGCAGTGGAGAGCGTACCGCGCGACATGTTCGTGCCCGACGCCTTTCGCGACCGCGCCTATGAGGACACGGCGCTGCCGATCGCCTGCGGACAGACCATATCGCAGCCCTATGTGGTGGCGTTCATGACGGCGGCGCTTGAATTGCAGCGACGCATGCTGGTGCTGGAGATCGGTACGGGATCCGGGTACCAGACCGCCGTGCTCTCGCCCCTAGTGCGCCGGGTTTATACCATCGAGCGTCAGCGCGACCTGCTCAAGGAAGCCTCCGCGCGTTTCAAGGAACTGAAGCTCACCAATGTGGTGACCAGGTTCGGCGACGGGTTCAAGGGATGGCCGGAAGTCGCGCCTTTCGACCGCATCATCGGCACCGCGGCAGCGCCGGTCGTGCCCATGAACCTGGTCAAGCAGCTCACCGAAGGCGGCATGATGATCATCCCGATCGGTCTGACCGGCAATCAGACCATCACCAGGGTGATCCGCCGCGGCGACTCCTTCGAGGCCTCGCCATTGATGCCGGTTCGCTTCGTGCCCATGCTGGACGGCACCGAAGGATAACGCGCGGGACGATTCCGGCATGGCGGCGATTGATGCCGGGCCTCTTAGTTTCTAAGATCAGTGCCATGCGATTGAATTTCAGAAGGATTTGCGGAATCGTCGCGGCCATGTCCCTGGCCGCCCTCGCGGCGTGCGAAAGCCGCGACATCGAATACCGCTACGTACCGCCCGAGGTGCAGGCGCGGGGGCCAAACGCGCCGTTCCCTGTGCCCGAGCCTGCGGACAAGCCTGACGCTGCCTACCCGATCGACGTGCCCCCGCCGGTCAAGGCGGCTGTCGGCGTCACCACGCTGGACGATGTACCGGGCGGCGGAACGGCAGCGCCGCCACCGAAGCGCCCGTCCTATGGCGGCAACTCCTACGCGCCGTCCAAAGCGGCAAAGCCGGTGTCACCGGCACCGTCGGCTCCCGGCGGCGTGCTGGTCGGCAGGACCGTGACCGTGCAGCAGGGTGACACGGTCTATGCCATTGCGCGGCGCCACGGCGTCAATGCCCGTGAAATCATTGAACTCAATGGACTGCAGCCGCCGTTCACGCTGAAGATCGGGCAGAAACTGAAAATCCCGGGCGGTGACCACCATTCGGTGGTTCCCGGCGACACGCTCTACAACATTTCGCGGCGCTATTCCGTCGACATTCCAAGCCTGATGGCCGCCAACGGCATCGATGAGTCCCGCGGCATCGTCATAGGCCAGATTTTGGTCATTCCGGCCCGTTCCGGCGACACTCTCGAACCTGCCACGTCGGTCGCCGATGTCCTGCCGGCCGCCGCCAGCGGCGCTGCCGGCGGCAGTGCATTGGCCGGAGGCTTTATCTGGCCCGTCCGGGGCAAGGTGATTTCCACCTTCGGCGACAAGAAAGGCGGCATGCGCAACGACGGCATCAACATTCTCGTCTCACGCGGCACCGAGGTGCTTGCCGCCGCACCGGGCACGGTCGCCTATGCGGGGAACGAATTGAGGGGTTTTGGCAACCTGATCCTGCTGCGCCACGACCGGGGCTGGGTGTCGGCCTATGCTCACAATGACGATATCCTGGTCAGGCAGGGACAGGCGGTCAACCGGGGCGCGGTGATCGCCCGGGCCGGCGCAAGCGGCCTGGTGAGCAAGCCGCAGCTGCATTTCGAGTTGCGCCAGGGCGCCAAAGCGGTCAATCCCGCGCAATTTCTGCCGCCGGTCTGACACGCGCCGCCTGTGTCCGGCCTTGTGAAGAGGCCGCAGGTTTCCATGGCGGCTAGCCGATCGTTCCGGATACAGTGGCGGCGGCTTCAAGCACGCGGCACCAAGCGTGCGCCATGACGAACCGGGGAGGTTCGATGATCGACATGACTGCGCCGCAAGTGCACCCGGTTCGGCCGCCGCGAATCTTCGCCTTCATACTCCTGCTGCTGGGCGCCTGCCTCTTGGTCGGCGGGGGACTGCTCGCGCTGCTTGACGGCTCGCCCTATTACGTGATTGCCGGGCTTGCCTTGCTTGTGTCGGCCATCCTGCTGTGGCGCGGGCGGCGCGCCGGCGCGTGGCTCTATCTGCTGATGCTGATTGGCACATGGGGCTGGGCGCTTTGGGAAGTCGGACTGGATGGCTGGCAACTGATGCCCCGTGTGTTGCTGTGGACGATACTCGGCCTGTGGCTGCTGACGCCATGGGTGCGGCACCGACTGACCTGATGGGAACCGGACCGATGCGCGTCATTTCCTTCCTGGCTCTCGCCGTCACCGTGCCGGTACTGGCCATCTCTGCCTGGGCGGCCGATGGCGAGTGGCCTCATTACGGCAACGATCTTGGCGGCAGCCGATACTCTCCGCTGGACCAGATCACGCCGGCCAACATATCCCAGTTGAAACAGGCCTGGGTCTACCGCACCAATCCGGGGGAGACCCTGAAGTCTCACCTTCAGGTCACGCCGCTGATGGTCGGCGACAGCCTCTATGTCTGCACCGCCACCAATCAGGTGATCGCGCTCGATGCCGAAACCGGTGCCGAGCGCTGGCGCTGGGAGCCGGCCGCGCCAAACGACCGTCGCCGCACCTGCAGGGGCGTCACCTACTACAAGGTGCCAGCCGGCTCTGGCGCATGCGCCGAGCGCATCTTCACCGCCACGGCCACTGCCCAGTTGGTCGCGCTCGACGCGCGCACTGGCAAGCCCTGCGCTGACTTTGGCGACGGTGGCATGGTCGACCTGAAGACCGGTATGGGGCAGGTGAAGCCGAATTACTATTACGTCACCTCGGCGCCGGTCATCATACGCGGTCGCGTCGTGATGGGCGGTTGGGTCGCCGACAACCAGCATGTGGACGAGCCGCCTGGCGTGATCCGGGCCTATGACGCCGTGTCCGGCGCCTTCTCCTGGGCGTTCGATCCGGGACGGCCCGAATATCACGGCGAGCCGCCGTCCGGAGAAACCTACACGCTGGGCACACCCAATTCCTGGGCGCCGATGAGTGCCGACGAGGCACTGGGGCTGGTCTATGCGCCAATGGGGAATGCCACGCCTGACTATTGGGGGGCGCACCGCACCCCTGAATCCGAGAAATTCACCAGCGCGGTGCTGGCGCTCGAGGCCGAGACCGGCGCGCTGCGCTGGCTCTACCGTACGGTCCATCACGATATCTGGGACTATGACCTGGCCTCCCAGCCGACACTGGTCGACCTGCAGATCGGCGGCCAGCCTGTACCGGCGCTGATCCAGCCGACCAAGCGGGGGCAGATCTTCGTGCTCGACCGCCGGACAGGGCGTCCGTTGAAGCCAGTGGAAGAACGCGAGGTGCCGCAGGACCCGGCGCCGGGCGAGTGGCTGTCGCCGACCCAGCCGTTCTCTACCGGCATGCCGGATTTTGCGGGACCCGAGCTGACCGAAAAGAGCATGTGGGGGCTGACGCCCTTCGACCAGCTGTGGTGCCGGATCAAATTCCGCCAGGCGCGCTACGATGGCACGATGACTCCGCCGGGCATAAAGCCGACGATCACCAATCCGGGTTATCTGGGGGGTATCGACTGGGGCGGGGTATCGGTCGACCCGGTACGCCAGATCATGATCGTCAACTGGAGCCGGATGCCCAACTACACCCAGCTCATCCCGCGCGAGGAAGCCGACCGGATGGGACTGCAGCCCGGCGCCGAGGGTCTGGTCCCCGGCATGCCGCAGGCGCAGGCGGGGACGCCATTCGCGGCCCAAACCGGCGCGTTCCTGTCGCCCGTCGGCGTGCCTTGCGTCAATCCGCCCTATGCATCGCTGACGGCGGTGGATCTGGGCACCGGCAAGGTGATCTGGTCGGAGCCGTTCGGCGAGGCGAGGGACAATGGCCCGTGGGGCATTCCCTCCATGCTGCCGCTGACCATGGGCGTGCCGGCCATCGGCGGGTCGGTCAGCACGCGGAGCGGTCTGGTGTTCATCGCCGCCAGCACCGAGCGGTCGTTGCGCGCCGTCGACCAGAAGACCGGCGACGTTCTGTGGAAGGCGAGGCTGCCGGTCGGCGGCCATGCTACGCCGATGACCTACATCTCGCCGTCCAGCGGACGCCAATTCGTGGTGATCGCCGCCGGCGGACATATCGCGCTGGCCAGCCCGTTCGGCGACTACATCATCGCCTACGCGCTGCCCGGGAAGTAGGCCTCAGCCCAGCGTCCGGCCCATCCGTCCCGCCAGATCCTGGATGAACTGCCAGGCGACCCGGCCCGAGCGGGCGCCGCGCGTGACCGACCATTCCAGCGCGTCGGCGCGAATCTGCTCCTCGTCGCCGGTCAGGCCATAGCGCTCGCAATAGCCGGCAATCATCGCCAGGTAATCGTCCTGTGTGCAGGTGTGGAAGCCCAGCCACAGGCCGAACCGGTCGGACAGCGAGATTTTCTCCTCGACCGCCTCGGCCGGATTGATGGCCGTCGAGCGCTCGTTCTCGATCATGTCGCGGGGCATGAGGTGGCGGCGGTTCGACGTGGCGTAGAAAATCACGTTCTCCGGCCGGCCTTCCAGGCCGCCTTCCAGAACCGCCTTCAGCGACTTGTAGGTGGTATCGTCGTGATCGAACGACAGGTCGTCGCAGTACAGCACCGCCCGCCGGGTCTGATCACGCAGGCCGTGGAGAAGCCGGGGCAGGGTGGGAATGTCCTCGCGGTTGATTTCCACCAGGGCAAGGGCGCCTGGATTGTCGGCGTTGATCTGGGCGTGGACTGCCTTGACCAGCGAACTCTTGCCCATGCCGCGCGCGCCCCACAGCAAGGCGTTGTTGGCGGGAAAGCCGCTGGCGAATCGCCTGGTGTTGTCGAGCAGGATGTCGCGTACCCGGTCGATGCCGCGCAGCAGATCGAAGTCCACACGGTTCACCGCAGGCACGGGTGTCAGCCGGTCCGGATCGGGATGCCAGATGAACGCGTCCGCCGCACTTAGCGACAGCGCCTCGATTGGTGGCGGCGATTGCCGCTCCAGCGCGTCGGCGATGCGCTGAAGCGCGGCAAGGAGTTCGCTGGAATTGCTTGTTTCGTTCACGGTCGCATCCCAAAAGGGTCAAGGCGGCGGGACGTTACCACGCAGGCCGCCGCCGGGCCAACCGTCAGCCCGGCATATCCGACGTGTGGTTTGCAATTGCGCCGCGCGTGGGTATAGTCCGGCCAAACCGCCAGCAGGAGCATGAAATGCAGCAGCTCGAACCGTTCTTTTTCATAATCCTGATGTTCGCGGTGTTCTATTTCATCGTGTTCCGCCCGCAGCAGAAGCGGGCGAAGGAGCACAAGGCGCGTCTTGCCGCCATGCGCCGGGGCGACACGGTCGTCACCGCGGGCGGAATCATCGGCAAGGTCGTGAAGGTCGAGAGCGGCGAGGAAGTGGTCGTCGAGATCGCTCCCAATACCCAGGTCCGTCTTGTCACGGCGACCATCGGCGACGTTCGTTCCAAGGGCGAGCCGGTGAAAGAGCCCGTGGCCGCGAAGAAGCCGGCCAACGACGCCGACTGACATGCGGATCGAGGAACAGGCACAGGGCGGCCGGTTCCTGATCCAGGGGTATGGCGACGGCGGCTTTCGGGTCGCCGGCAAGCGCTATCAGGAATCGATCCTGGTGCTGCCGTCGGGCATCGTATCCTGGCAGGCAACCTGTGCGTCGGATATCACCTATGAAAGCTTCCGGCCGGCCATCGAGGCCGCCGGAGAAATCGATGTGCTGCTGCTGGGCACCGGCAAGAGCATGGCGCCCGTGGACCGCGCGCTGATCAGGCGTATCCGCGAGGAACACGGCATCGCCATCGATCTCATGGATACCGGTGCCGCCTGCCGGACCTTCAACGTCCTGCTGCTCGACGGGCGGCTGATTGCGGCGGCGCTGCTCCCGGTGGCGTAGTTCCCCGCCTTCGTCCTCACAACATCCCGCAGACAAAAAAAGGGCGCCCGAAGGCGCCCTTTGAACTGCCGTGAACGGGTTCGATCAGAAGTCGAAACCGCCATGCATCTGCCCCAGCATGGCATAGAGCATGGGGATCGAGAGCAGGGTGTTGATACGCGAGAACATCTTCGCGCGCGCGGCGGCCTTCGGCTTGGCGGCGGGATCCGCGTCAACCATGCCCAGCGCGATCTTCTGGCTCGGCCAGATGATGAACCAGACGTTGAACCACATGATGATGCCGAACCAGATGCCGTAGCCGATGCCGTGGCGCAGTGCGAGGGCGTCGAACAGATAGCCGCTGAACAGCGCCAGCAGCAGACCGGTGATGATGGTGGCCATGGCGCCCCAGCGGAACCAGAACAGGGCTTCGGGCGCGATGTGCTTGGAAATGCCCGGCTTCAGTTCGTCGGGAACCTTCGGCATGACCGGAATCTGGACGAAGTTGAAGTACCACAGAAGGCCGATCCACATCACGCCGCTGATGACGTGCAGCCAGCGATCGAGGAACGACACGTACATCGGCACGTCGACCGCCGGACCCATGGACAGGGAGCCGGTAATGGTATGCTGACCGACGAAAACCATGATGATCGTCAGGATGAATCCACTGACAATTGTAATTGGTAACGAGTCGGTGATCTTTGACATATTGTTTCTCCCCTTTTTGGCTCTAGTTCAGAGGCCCCGAGCGTCCCTTGCCTCTTAGGGCCGGAATAATACCACAAGATGATGGGGGAACAAGGCGCATGACCCCTAATGAGGCTCTGTGCGGCAGCAGGAATTCGGATTAAAAAGCACGCATGCAGGCACTGGCCAACCATACCTATCAATGCGCGTCGATCGTGCGGCGCAGCGATCATGACCGATACCTCACCGTGCTCCATGCGCGGACGGATGACCGGCCCGGCCTGTTCGGTCTTTTCGCCTTCAACGTCGAGGTGGCCAAGACCCGCGAAGTGGTGACCGAGCCGGCGCTGGGCGAGATCCGGCTGCAATGGTGGCGCGAGACGGTCGAGGAGCTCTACCGTGGCCAGTGCCGCGAACACGAGGTGGTCAGGGCGCTTGCGGATCTGCTGAACCGGCGGGACCTGCCGCAAAAGGCGCTGCTCGATCTGATCGATGCCCGCGAGGGTGACCTCTATGATGAACAGCCCCAGACCATGCAGCAACTCGAGGCCTATGCGGAGCGCACCGGCGGCGGCATTCAGGCGCTTGCGGCACTGAGTGTGGGCGCATGCAACGGTGCGCTCGAGGCAGCGCGGCACGTGGGTATCGCCTGGGCTCTGACCGGGCTGGTGCGGGCGCTGCCCTGGCACCTGCACCATGGCCGCGTTTACGTACCTGCCGATCTGATGCGCGAGGAAGGGCTGGTAGACCCGCTGGTACCCGACCAGGAGCAGACCCGGGCGCTTTCACGCATCCTCCGCCGGATCGGCGACCGTGCCCGCGCCCATCTGATCTGCGCCCGTCAGAAGGGACAGTCCGCATCATCCGAGGTGAAACCGATCCTCCGGCTGGCCTGCCTTGCCGACGGCTACCTGGCATGCCTCGAGAGCAGCAGATACGTGCCGGATCATGTGAACTACGAACGCGGCGCGCTGGGCCGGCAATTGAGGCTTGTCTGGGCCGGCCTCACCAGGAAGTTCTAGGCCCGCCTATTCGGCGGCGTCCCGCGCCGGCACACCCAGCCAGACATCCAGATCCCGCAAGGCCCTGTGCGCCACGAACCGCTTGCGCTCGTTCTTGCGGACGCGTTCCTCCGGCGGCGGCAGCAGGCCGAAATTGATGTTCATCGGCTGGAAGCTGTCGGGCACGTCGCGGCCGGTCGTATGGCCGCCGGTGATGTGGTTGAGCAGGGCGCCCAGCGCCGTGGTCTCGGGCGGCGGCGCGGTATCGTTGCCCAACGCCTGCGCCGCGGCGAAGCGCCCGGCAAGCAGGCCGATGGCGGCGCTTTCCACATAGCCCTCGACCCCGGTCACCTGACCGGCAAAGCGGATATGCGGCTTCGCCTTGAGGCGAAGTTCCCGGTCTAGCAGCACGGGACTGTTGAGGAAGGTGTTGCGATGGATGCCGCCGAGCCGGGCGAACTGGGCGTTTTCGAGGCCGGGAATGGTGCGGAATACCTCGGTCTGGGCGGCGTGCTTCATCTTGGTCTGGAATCCGACCATGTTGTAGAGGCTGCCCTGCTTGTTGTCCTGGCGCAGCTGGACCACGGCGAAAGCCCGCTTCGTCGGGTCGTTGGGATTGGTCAGGCCGACCGGCTTCAGCGGACCGTAGGCCAGGGTAAGCGGCCCGCGCTCGGCCATTACCTCGACCGGCAGGCACGCTTCGAAATAGGGCGTGTCCTTCTCCCAGTCCTTGAATTCGGTCTTGGGCGCCTCGATCAGCGCGGCGACGAAGGCACGGTACTGCTCCTCGTTCATGGCGCAGTTGATATAGTCGGCGCCGTCGCCCTTGTCGTAGCGCGACTGGAACCACGCCTTCGAGAAATCGATGCTGTCCTTGTAGACGATGGGCGCGATGGCATCGAAAAATGCGAGGGAATCGGTACCGGTCTCAGCCCGGATGGCGTCGGCCAGCGGCGCGGCGGTCAACGGCCCGGTGGCGATGACAACGCTGCCCCAATCCTCGGGCGGCAGGGCTTCCACCACGCCGCGCTCGATGGTGATCAGCGGTTCCTCGCGGACGGCCAGTTCCACCGCGGCGCTGAACGCGTCCCGGTCCACAGCAAGGGCGCCGCCGGCGGGCACCCGGTTGGCGTCACCTTTTGCAAGGATCAGCGAGCCGCAGCGGCGCATTTCCTCGTGCAGCAGGCCGACGGCGTTGTTTTCCGTGTCGTCCGAGCGGAACGAATTGGAACATACCAACTCGGCCAGCCCGTCGGTCTGGTGGGCGTCGGTCATCCGGACGGGACGCATTTCGTGGAGGATCACAGGCACGCCGGCGCGCGTGATCTGCCACGCCGCCTCGCATCCGGCCAATCCGCCGCCGATTACATGTATGGGTCTGGTCATGGGGGTGATTTAGCCCATCGCCCCCGGCTTGTCATCACGCGCGCTTGCGCCGGTCCTTCACTTTCAGGAGCGGCCCGAGAAATTGACCGGTGTAACTGGCCGGGCAGGCGGCCACGTCCTCGGGCGTGCCCTCGACGACGATCTGGCCACCGCCGTCGCCGCCTTCCGGACCCATGTCGATGATCCAGTCGGCGGTCTTGATGACGTCGAGATTGTGCTCTATAACCAGAACCGTATTGCCTGTTTCCACAAGTGCATGAAGCACTTCCAGAAGTTTCTTCACGTCGTGAAAATGCAGGCCGGTGGTCGGCTCATCGAGAATATAGAGCGTGCGGCCCGTCGCCCGGCGCGCCAGTTCCTTGGCCAGCTTGACCCGCTGCGCCTCGCCGCCCGACAGGGTCGTCGCCTGCTGGCCCACCTTGATATAGCCCAGGCCGACCTTCTGCAGCATCACCAGCTTGTCGCGAATCGCCGGCACGGCCTTGAAGAAGTCGGCGCCGTCATCGACGGTCATGTCGAGGACGTCGGCGATGCTCTTGTCGCGGTAGTGCACCTCCAGCGTCTCGCGGTTGTAGCGCTTCCCGTGGCAGACATCGCACTCCACGTAGACGTCGGGCAGGAAGTGCATCTCGATCTTGATGACGCCGTCGCCCTGGCAGGCCTCGCAACGGCCGCCCTTGACGTTGAACGAGAAGCGGCCCGGCTTGTAGCCGCGCGCCTGCGCCTCGGGCAGCGCGGCGAACCAGTCGCGGATCGGCGAGAACGCCCCGGTATAGGTGGCCGGATTGGACCTGGGCGTACGGCCGATGGGCGACTGGTCGATGTCGACGATCTTGTCGATGTACTGCACGCCGTCGATGGAATCGTGCTCGCCCGGATGGGTGCGTGATTTGTGCAGCGTGCGCGCCAGCGCCTCGTAGAGCGTGTTGATCACCAGCGTCGACTTGCCGCCACCGGACACGCCGGTGATGCAGGTGAATGTGCCGAGCGGGAAGTGGGCGGTGACATTCTTGAGATTGTTGGCGCGGGCGCCTTTCAACACAAGCTGCCTGGATTTCGCAAAACCGCGGCGGTCGGCCGGCACGGGAATCTGTTCGAGGCCGACCAGGTACTTGCCGGTCAGGCTGTTGGGGCTGGCCATGATGTCCTCGGGCTTGCCCTCGGCGACAATGGTGCCGCCGAGCACGCCGGCGCCAGGCCCCATGTCGATGACGTGATCGGCCGTGCGGATCGCGTCCTCGTCATGCTCGACGACGATCACCGTGTTGCCCATGTCCCGCAAATTGCGCAGGGTCTCCAGCAGGCGGTGATTATCCCGCTGGTGCAGGCCGATGCTCGGCTCGTCGAGGACATAGAGCACGCCGGTCAGGCCGGAGCCGATCTGCGAGGCAAGCCGGATGCGCTGGGACTCGCCGCCGGACAGCGTGCCCGACTGGCGCGAGAGGGTGAGGTAGTCCAGGCCCACATTGTTGAGGAAGCCCAGGCGCTCGACGATCTCGCGCAGGATGCGCGCGGCGATCTCCTGGTCCTTGGGGCGCAGCTTTTCGTTCAGGCCGTCGAACCAGGCATGGGCATGGTGGATCGACATCTCCGACACCTGTCCCACATGCAGGCCGTCGATTTTCACGGCAAGCGCCTCGGGCTTGAGCCTGTAGCCGGCGCAGGCCTCGCAGGGCGAGGCATTCTGGAACCGGCTCAGTTCGTCGCGAATCCAGGCGCTGTCGGTCTCGCGCCAGCGCCGTTCGAGATTCGGAATGACGCCCTCGAACGCCCGCGTGGTCTCGTAGCGGCGCTTGCCGTCTTCATAGACCATGGAGATCGCCTTGCCGTCCGAACCGTGAAGAATGACGTTGCGCGCCGCTTCCGGAAGATCCATCCAGCGCGCGGTCATGCGAAAGCCGAAGTGCTTCGACAGGCTTTCCAGGGTCTGGTTGTAGTAGGGCGAGGGCACAGCCGTCCGCGACCACGGCGCGATGGCGCCGCCCTTGATGGTGACTTCCTCATCCGGGATCACCAGGCTGGGGTCGAAGGTCAGCTTGCTGCCCAATCCGTCGCACACCGGGCAGGCGCCGAACGGGTTGTTGAACGAGAACAGCCGGGGCTCGATCTCCTCGATGGTGAAGCCGGACACCGGGCAGGCGAATTTCGACGAGAACACGGTACGCTCGGCCGATTCGTCGGCGAATTCGGCGATCGCCAGGCCATCGGCCAGGCCAAGCGCGGTCTCGAAGCTGTCGGCGAGGCGCTGCTGCAACCCCTCGCGCACCACGACGCGGTCCACCACCACATCGATGTCGTGCTTGATGTTCTTCTCCAGCGCCGGCACGTCGTCGATCTCGTACATGACGCCATCGACCTTGACCCGCTGGAAGCCGCGTTTCTGGAAATCGGCCAGATCCTTGCGGTATTCGCCCTTGCGGCCGCGCACCACCGGCGCGATCAGGTAAAGACGGGTGCCTTCCGGCAGCGCCATCACCCGGTCGACCATCTGGCTGACGGTCTGGCTTTCGATCGGCAGGCCGGTCGCGGGCGAATAGGGAACGCCGATGCGCGCGAACAGCAGGCGCATGTAATCATAGACCTCGGTCACCGTGCCCACGGTCGAGCGCGGATTGCGCGAGGTGGTCTTCTGTTCGATGGAAATGGCCGGAGACAGGCCCTCGATATGATCGACGTCGGGCTTTTGCATCAGTTCGAGAAACTGGCGCGCATAGGCCGACAGGCTTTCCACGTAGCGGCGCTGTCCCTCGGCGTAGATGGTGTCGAACGCCAGTGACGACTTGCCCGATCCGGACAGACCGGTGATCACGATCAGTTCGTCACGCGGCAGCATGACGTCGATGCTCTTGAGGTTATGCTCGCGGGCACCGCGAATGGTAATGTACTTGTTCATCGGGGATCGTTGCCGGCTCTGCTGTGTGCTAGGTTTTCCCGTGACGGCCATGGGCCGGCGGAGGCGAGGTTACATGGTGTCGTGCCGCCAATAAATCCCGCTCTTTTTTTGATCGGCGCCGGGCGGGCCGGCAAGCATGGGTGGCGATGAAGCGCCTCGATCTGGTATAGCAGCGTTACCCGATTCATGGTGCCCGCGAATCCGAGATGTTTACTTTTTGTTCTCATTCCGGTTTACACTAGCGTCCTCAGAGTTTCAATCATCGAAAGGCTCCTCCAATGGCCGGAAGCGTCAACAAAGTCATCCTCGTGGGTAATCTTGGCCGCGATCCCGAAGTGCGCAGCCTGAACAATGGCGGCAAGGTGGTGAACCTCAATCTTGCCACCTCCGAAACCTGGCGCGACAAGCAGAGCGGCGATCGCCAGGAACGCACCGAATGGCACAAGGTCGTGATCTTCAACGAGAACCTGGCTGACGTGGCCGAGAGGTTCCTGCGCAAGGGCTCGAAGGTCTATGTGGAAGGCCAGCTCCAGACCCGCAAATACACCGACAAGGAAGGCGCCGAGCGCTACACCACCGAAGTGGTCCTGCAGCGCTACCGCGGCGAACTCACCATGCTCGATGGCAAAAACGATGGCGGCGGCGCCAACGCCGGCGGCGGCGGTGGCAGCGGCGGCTTCGGCAGCCGCGATGACAGCTATGGCGGCGGTTCCTCGTCGGGTGGCGCCAGCCGCGGCGGCGCCAGCGATCTGGACGACGAAATCCCGTTCTGATCGCCGGCACGGCAAAAAACCGGGCTGTAAAATGTTGCGGTACCGGCAAACCGCAATAGCTTCTAGACCATTGCACAGCCAATGGATGGGAGACGACTTCATGCGCGCAACGGCTTTGACGGCAGCCATTCTGGTCTCTGCCGCCTGCGGCGGCGCCGCGTGGGCGGAAGATGCCAGCGTCACCCTGCAGGACCGCAAGGCTCTCAGCCTGACAGTCTATAACGGCGGCACCGGCCTGGTGCGCGACACGCGCACGGTCGCCGTGCCCGCTGGCCGCAGCACCGTGTCTTTCATCGATGTTTCGGCGCAGATCCAGGCAGAAACGGCGCTGTTGAAGAACGCGCCGTTCGACGTGCTGGAGCAGAATTTCGACTTCGACCTGCTCAGCCCGGACAAGCTGCTCGAGAAGTCCGTCGGCCGGACAGTCCAGCTGCATCGCTTGGGGCCGGATGGCCGGGAGACGGTGGAGACGGCGACCTTGCTGGGCGCCAATGGCGGCATCGTCCTGAAAGTGGGAGACCACATCGAGACGATGAGCGGCGCGTCGGACGCCAGCCGGCGTCTCACCTTCGACAGCCTGCCGGGCAATCTTCGCTCCCGGCCCACCTTGTCCATGGCGGTCAATTCGGGGGGCGCGGTCAGCCGGGACCTGATGCTGACCTATATGACCGGCGGCCTCGACTGGAAGGCCGATTATGTGGCCAATCTGGCACCTGACGAGAAGTCGCTGTCGCTGCAAGGCTGGATCAGCATTACCAACACCAGCGGTACGCCCTACGAGCAGGCGCAGGTCCAGGTCGTGGCGGGGCAGGTTAACCAGGCGCCGCCACCCCGGGGATATGCGCGCGACAAGGGCATGGAAATGATGACGATGAGCGCATCGCGGATGCCCCAGGAAGAATCCTTCTTCGAGTATCACCTGTATACGCTGCCGGGTTCGATCACCCTGGCAGAGAACCAGACCAAACAGGTTGCGCTGCTCGAGGCCCCGAAAATCACGGCGACCCGGGTGCTCGAGAGCCGCGGCGGCAATTGGTCGCTGTCGCGAGTCGGGGACATGCAGCCGCAACCCGCCAGCATCACCCTGAAGTTCGGGAACGACGACAGGTCCGGCCTGGGCACGCCGCTCCCTGGCGGTACCGTGCGTGTGTACAAGGACGATTCGCGCGGCCAGGTCCAGTTCGTCGGCGCCGACAGCATCCGGCACACGCCGCGCAATGAGAAAGTCGAGCTCAGCCTGGGCCAGGCGTTCGACGTCACCGTCAAGCGCAAGCAGACCGATTTCCGTCAAACCAATGCCCAGAACGGCCAGTTGATCGAAGCCACATCGTCGTGGGAAGTCACCGTGAAGAACGGCAAGAAGGAAGCTGCCGAGGTCCGCGTGGTCGAGTTGCTGCAGGGCGACTGGAGGATTACCGCCGAAAGCCGGCCACACCAGAAGGAGGCGGCCAACATGGCGGTCTGGAATGTGCGTGCGCCGGCCGAGGGGCAGACCACCTTCACCTATACGGTTGTGACCCGCAACGTGCCGTGACGCCGCGCTGAAAAGCGCGCATTACCAGTGGCTTAGAGGGAGCGGGAATCCTTGTCCCCCATCCCTGCGGCTGGTATAGTGGCAACCTCATCTCTACCACATCTTGCGCCGCGCATTCGCGGCGCACTGCATTTCTGGAAGGCAGTCCTTAGTCTTGATGGACGATACCAACCTACCACCCGACCCGCCTGACGAGGTGCCTGCCGCCAGCGGCCCCCTCTATCCCATGATCACCATCGAAGACGAGATGCGCCGCTCGTATCTCGATTACGCCATGAGCGTGATCGTGTCCCGTGCGCTGCCTGACGTACGCGACGGTCTCAAGCCGGTGCATCGCCGCATCCTGCACGCGATGAACGAGAACGGGTACAGTCACGACAAGGCCTACAGGAAATCCGCTCGTATCGTCGGCGAGGTGCTGGGTAAGTACCATCCCCACGGCGACCAGTCGGTCTATGACGCCATGGTCCGCATGGCGCAGGATTTCTCCATGCGCCTGCCGCTGATCGACGGCCAGGGCAATTTCGGCTCCATGGACAACGATCCGCCCGCCGCCATGCGATACACCGAGGCGCGCATGGCGCTCTCGGCCGAGGCGCTGCTCGACGATCTGGACAAGGACACCGTCGATTTCGTCGAGAATTACGACGGCTCCGAAAGCGAGCCAGTGGTGCTGCCCGCCCGGTTCCCGAATCTGCTGGTCAACGGCGCCGGCGGCATCGCCGTGGGCATGGCGACCAATATTCCGCCGCACAATCTGGGCGAAGTAATCGACGCCTGCTGCGAATATGTGGACGATCCCGGGGTGACCGACGACCGGCTGCTCGAGATTGTCCCCGGCCCCGATTTTCCGACCGGAGGCATCATTCTCGGCCGATCCGGTTCCAGTTCGGCGGCGCGCACCGGGCGCGGCTCGGTCGTGATGCGCGGCAAGGTCCATTTCGAGGACATCCGCAAGGATCGCCGGGCGATCATCATCACCGAAATCCCGTATCAGGTGAACAAGGCGGGCATGGTCGAGAAGATCTCGGAAATGCACCGCAACAAACGGATCGAGGGTATTTCCGAACTACGCGACGAGTCGGACCGCCACGGCATCCGCGTCGTTGTCGAACTGAAGCGCGATGCCGTGCCCGAGGTGGTGCTGAACCAGCTGTACAAGTTCTCGCCGCTCCAAACCTCGTTCGGCGTCAATGCGCTGGCCCTGAATGGCGGCCGGCCGATCCAGATGACGCTCAAGGAGATGATCGCCGCCTTCGTCGAGTTCCGCGCCGAGGTGATTGCCAGGCGCACCCGGTTCCTGCTGGGCAAGGCCCGCGACCGGGCGCATGTGTTGGTCGGCCTTGCCATCGCCGTCGCCAATATCGACGCAGTGATCGCGCTGATCCGGGCCGCACCGGACACGGCCACCGCGCGCCAGGGGCTGATGGACCGTGACTGGCCCGCGCACGATGTGGCGCCGCTGATCGAACTGGTGGCCGATCCGTCCTACATGGTCGTGGACGGCAAATACCGGCTGTCCGAAATCCAGGCCCGCGCCATCCTGGACCTGCGTCTCGCCCGCCTGACAGCGCTTGGCCGCGACGAAATCGGCGACGAGCTGAAGGGTCTGGCCGCCGACATTCTCGACTACCTGGAGACCCTGCGCAGCCATCCCAAGCTGATGGGCATCCTGCGCGACGAGCTGGTCGATATGAGGACCAAGTTCGCGACACCGCGCCGCACAGCGTTCGAGGAAAGCGAGTTCGACTTCGAGGACGAGGACCTGATCGCGCCCGAGGACATGGTGGTGACGGTCACCAATGCGGGGTACGTCAAGCGAGTGCCGCTGAACACCTACCGGGCCCAGAATCGGGGTGGCAAGGGCCGTTCCGGCATGTCGACCCGCGACGAGGATTTCGTCACCCAGCTGTTCGTCGCCAACACGCATACGCCGCTGCTGGTCTTCACCGACCGGGGCATCGTGTTCAAGATCAAGGTCTGGAAGCTTCCCGTCGGCACACCGCAGGCCCGCGGCCGGCCGCTGATCAATATGTTGCCGCTGCAGGACGGCGAGGGCATCGCCACCATCATGCCGCTTCCCGAGGACGAGACCAGCTGGGGCGACATGCATGTCATGTTCGTTACATCCCGCGGCTCGGTCCGGCGCAATACGCTGGGCGATTTCACCAATGTGATGTCGAACGGCAAGATCGCCATGAAGCTGGAGGAGGGTAATCGTCTGATCGCGGTCCAGCCCTGCACCGACGACGACGACATCCTATTGTCGGCGCGCTTCGGCAAGGCGATCCGCTTCCCCATCGACGAGGTGCGGGTATTCGTTGGCCGCTCTTCCGAGGGTGTGCGCGGCATGCGTCTTACGGAGGGCGACGAGGTCATCTCCATGTCGATCCTGCGCCATAACGAGATATCGGTGGACGAACGCGACGCCTATCTGCGCGTCGCCAATGCCAAGCGCGCCGCGAAGCGCCGGGAAGAAGCGGGCGAGCCCGATGACACTGTCATCGAATTCGTAGGTATCACGGAAGACCGGGCGGCCGAACTGGAGGCGCAGGAGCAGTTCATCCTCAGCGTCACCGAGAACGGCTTCGGCAAGCGCACCAGCGCCTATGAATACCGGGTATCGGGCCGCGACGGGCAGGGCATCATCGATATCGAGACCTCGGGCCGGAACGGCCACGTCGTCGCCAGCTTCCCGGTCGAGGACAGTGACGAGATCATGCTGACCAGCAATGGCGGCCAGTTGATCCGCATGGGCGTGCACGACATTCGGGTCGTCGGCCGCGCCACCCAGGGCGTCACGCTGTTCAAGGTTGCGGAGGACGAAAAGGTGGTGTCGGTGGCCCGCCTCGCCGACATGGGTGACGAGGACGGTGCCGAAGACGACGACGTCTCGTCCGAGGCTGCTTCCGAAGAGGGCGGCGACACGGAAGACAGCGCGGAATAGACGGAGGATATTCATGGCAAAGGAACGCGTCGGGCTTTATCCGGGCACCTTCGATCCAATCCACAACGGCCACATGGACATTATCGGCCGCTCATTGCGGTTGGTGGACCGGCTGGTGATCGGCGTGGCGATCAATGCCGGAAAGGGGCCGGTCTTCTCGCTCGAGGAGCGGGTCGAAATGGTCCGCCTCGAGACCAGCCGGCTGCAGGTCGACGGCGCCATCGAGGTGCGGCCGTTCAGCGGTCTCGTGGTCCAGTTCGCCGACGATGTGGGGGCAACGGTGCTTGTCCGGGGACTTCGGAGCGTTACCGACTTCGACTACGAGTTCCAGATGAACGGCATGAACGCCCAGCTCAATCCCGGGGTTGAAACCGTGTTCCTGGCGGCAAGCAGCGGACTCCAGTCCATCGCCGGCAAGCTGATCCGCGAGATCGCCGTGATGGGCGGTGAGATCGGACACTTCGTCCCGCCGGACGTGAAGACTCGCACGCTGGCGCGCCTGAAGGAGCAGAAATAACCATGCGCATGTTTCGCACTCTGATGATGGCCGCGGCGATGATGGGCGCGAGCTTGCCGGCGTTCGCCGTGGATTGGGAAGCGCTTGACCTGGAGAACACCCTGGTCTTGGAATTGTCGCATGGCCGGGTGGTCATTGAGATGCGGCCCGACAAGGCGCCCAATCATGTCGCGCGGATCAAGGAACTGGTACGCCAGAACTTCTATGATGGCCTGAAGTTTCATCGGGTCATCCCCGATTTCATGGCCCAGACCGGCGATCCCAAGGGCGACGGCACGGGCGGGTCAGGCCGGGAAATGAAGAACGAGTTCAACAACCTGCGGCATCTGCGCGGCACGGTTTCCATGGCCCGCGAGGGCGGCAACGTGGACAGCGCCGACAGCCAGTTCTTCATCATGCTCAATGCCAAGCGGTCGCTGGACCGCCAGTACACGGTCTGGGGACGCGTGGTCGACGGCATGGAAGCCGTGGACCAGATCCGTCAGGGCACCGAAGGCAACAATGGCAAGGTCGATTTTCCGGACAGCATCACCTCGCTCAGGGTCGCCGCCGATCTGACGCCCGAGGAGCGAGGGCCGTCTGCGCCTCTCACACCCGCGCCGGCCGAAGCCGCGCCACAATAGCACAGCGGCGCCCGCGCGCCGCCGAACAGGAGAGAAATCATGGATGCCGAGAATACGCTGTACCTGGACCTCAAGGGTGGCCGCGTCACCATCGAACTGCTGCCCGGCAAGGCGCCAGGTCATGTCACCCGTATCAAGGAACTGGTGCGCCAGGGTTTCTACGACGGACTCAAGTTCCACCGGGTGATCGACGGCTTCATGGCCCAGACCGGTTGCCCGCATGGCACGGGCACCGGTGGCTCGGGCCGCAAGATGAAGGCCGAATTCAACGACATACAGCATGGCCGGGGCACGGTCTCCATGGCCCGCGCGCAGGATCCGAACAGCGGCGACAGCCAGTTCTTCATCTGCCTTGCCAATGCGCCGCATCTCAACGGCCAGTACACGGCCTGGGGCCAGGTGACCGACGGCATGGAACATGTGGACGGCATCAAGAAGGGCGACAGCCGCGCCAATGGCTCGGTCAGCGACCCGGACACCATCCTCAAGGCGACGATCGCCGCCGATACGATCTAGGCGGCACGCTCGTCAAAGGCGTGCGCGGCCAGCATGTAGGCATGATCGCGCACGTCTACGGGCCATCCGCCCGACTGATGCCTGAACTGTTCCAGGTTGCCGGCGAACAGCGCACGGGTTGCTTCCTCGAAGCCGGGCAGGTCGCCAGCCATCACCATCATGAAGCGATAGGCGGCGTCCTGCGCCTGTCGAACCTTGTCCTTGGAATCGGATGAGCGCCGCGCCTCCTCGACAAGGCGGCGCAGTGTCACCGATGCGCCGCCCGGCTGGCTGCCCAGCCAGTCCCAGTGCCGCGGCAACAGCGTAATCTCGCGGGATACGACGCCCAGTTTCGGCCGTCCCGGCCGGCGCAGCGGCGCTTCGGGAGTCGACGCAGCTTCCCCGGCCAGGTCGCGGGCCGCGACGCTGCGCAGCACATCGTCCCGGTTGCCGCGAAAGTCGATCTCGATGATGCGGCTGGTGCTGTCGTCGAAAATCAGCGCCTGTGCCTCATTGTCGGCCTCCAGCGCCTCCTTGACCGCCAGGGCAACCCAGGTCAAGTCGCCAGTGGCGATGCGAGCAGTGCCGATGAACGCGGTGCAGGTATGTCGTTCCGTGGTTCGCAAAATCAAACTCCCGATGCCTCCGGGTGAATTACCCGGGTATAAAGATGCTGTCAATATCATCCGGGTAAAATAGGGAAAGAATGTCCTTCACTTCCGGCAGCCATTCCGGCATTCACGGTGCGCCATGAAAGTCTCCGACTTCGATTTCAATCTCCCTGAAGACCGTATCGCCCTGCGTCCGGCCAGGCCGCGTGATGCGGCGCGCATGCTGGTGATTAGCGAGGATGAGTTGCTGGACGCCGGCGTGGCCGACCTGCCCGGCCTGCTGTGCGCCGGGGACGTCATGGTGTTCAACGATACAAGAGTGATCCCCGCGCGCCTCTACGGCATTCGCCGGGCCGATGGCACGCGCGGCGAGGCGCGGATCGAATTGCTGCTGCACAAGCGCGTCGATGAGCAGGAGTGGCAGGCTTTCGCGCGCCCCGGCAAGCGGTTGCGGCCGGGTGACGACATCCATATGGGCGATCTGGTCGGGACGGTCATGATGAAGGGTGACGGCGGCGAGTTGCTCGTGCGGTTCGACCGATCGGGCCGCGATCTCGATCTTGCCATCCTGGAGACCGGAGAAATGCCGCTGCCGCCCTATATTGCGGGCAAGCGCGCGACCGACGAAGGCGACCTCGCCGACTATCAGACCATGTTCGCGGCGCGTGACGGCGCCGTGGCCGCGCCCACCGCCAGCCTGCATTTCACTGAAGGGCTGATGGGCCGCCTGGCCGAAGCCGGCATCGGCCATGTGACCCTGACCCTGCATGTCGGCGCTGGCACGTTCCTGCCGGTAAAGGCCGAGGACACGCGTGACCATCGGATGCATGCGGAATGGGGCGAGATCACGCCGGAAACCGCCAGGCATCTGAACGATGTCCGGCGTAACGGCGGCAGGATCGTCGCCGTCGGCACCACGTCGCTGCGTCTGCTGGAAAGCGCCGCGGACGAAAGCGGGACCATCCAGCCATTCGCGGACGAGACCGACATCTTCATCACGCCTGGCTACCGGTTCCGTGCGGTCGACGTACTGATGACCAATTTCCATCTGCCCAGGAGTACGCTGTTCATGCTGGTCAGCGCGTTCGCAGGACTGGAGGTGATGAAGGGCGCGTACAGGCACGCCATCGATGCCGGGTACCGGTTCTATTCCTATGGCGACGCCAGCCTGATCTTTCCCGCACAGGAACGCTGAATACAGCAAAGTTTGGCAATTAGTTAGGACAAGTTCCTAACGTAAAATATCATTCACCATGCGCCACTCTGACCAGTGACGAAAACCCGTCGACCTGCCGGTCCCATTCATCTTCGGTGCCGTCGTCGAGGAAGCGATTACTGTCCATGATGACCTCGTCGACACCGGCGTCCCGCGCTGCGCGGACCTGTTCGGCCATTTCCTCGATCGATCCCATCCAGTAGGCGACAATCCGGTCGCCCAACTGCTTCGGCGCGGTGCGTTTCGAGAACGGTGGAATCGCCCATACCCGCCAGTAGCAGGGCAGGCGGCCACGGCCGAAATCTTCCTGGGAGGCGCGGTTGGCCTCGGCGTAGTCCGCCATGGCGGTCTCGAGATCCTTGCCGGCAGTCTGCCAGCCGTCGCACAGCTCGGCGGTGCGGCGCTGACCCGGCTTCGAACTGAAGCCGCCGATGATCGGGATGGCGGGCTCGCCCGCCGCATTACGCTGGACCGGCTTGGGACTGGTGGCGGATGGCGGAATTTCGAAGAAGTCGCCGCGAAACTCGACGGGGTCGGTCTTCCAGCAGGCACGCAGTGCGTGGATGAACTCGGCGCTGCGCTTGCCGCGGGTATGGAAATCCACATCGCTCTGCCGGTACTCCTCCTTGCTCAGGCCAAGGCCGATGCCCAGGATGGCGCGGCCTTCCGACAATACGTCCAGGGTGGCCGCCTGCTTGGCCAGCATGATCGGCCGGTGATAGCCCAACGTGATCACCGACGTGCCGAGGCGGATCTTGCTGGTCACCGCCGCCGCGAAAGACAGCAGTTCCATGGGTGCAAGGTCCTGCCCGGGTGCGTCGGGGCGCGGCTGATGTTGCGGATTGAAAAGACGTTCGTGAACCCAGAGACTGTCGAAGCCGGCGGCCTCGGCGTCCATGGCGAAACGCTTGATGACCCTGGGCGTGGCGGCGAGGCCGAGTTGTGGCAGAGCGAGTCCGATACGCATGAGTGTTTTCGATTGTCCCCGGTTTTTGGTCGTCTACATTGCAGCGCAACTGTAACTCATACGACACGGAAAGCGGGAAGGATCATGTTCAGAAACGCCCTCGACTTCACCGGCAAGACGGTGCTCATAACCGGTGGCTCCAGCGGCATCGGCAACGGTATCGCCCGAAGTTTCCGTGATTGCGGCGCGTCGGTGGTGATCACCGGCACGCGTGCCTCGGCCGCCGACTATGACGATACCGATTGCGCGGACATGCGCTTCTTTCAGCTCGACGTGGGCGACGACAAGGCCGTCGACGCCTTCGACCCGGGCATCGACCGGCTCGACGTTCTGGTGAATTCGGCGGGAACGGTGGCCTACCGGCGGCAGGAATACGAGATGGAAACTTTCCGCAAGGTGATGGACGTGAACATCATGGGCATGATGCACATGTGCACCAGGTTCCATCCCATGCTGGTCGAGACCAAGGGGTCGATCATCAACGTCACCTCCGTCGCCAGCTTCCGGTCGACGCCGGGCAATCCGGCCTACAGCGCCTCGAAGGGCGGCGGCTTGACCTTGACCCGCACTCTCGCCAATGCCTGGGGCCGGGCGGGCGTCCGCGTCAACGCCATCCTGCCAGGCTTGGTCGACACCAAACTGACCAAGGTAACCCGCGATAATCCTGAGCTTTACGAAGCCTCCATCAAGCGCACCCCGCTGCGCCGCTGGGGCACGCCCGAGGAGATGGGCGGCATCGCCCTGTTCCTCGCCAGCCCGCTGTCGGCATTCGTGACCGGCGAGGGGATCGTGGCTGACGGCGGCGCGAATGTCTGATAGGCCGTGCCGGCAATAGCCACGGACACGACGCGCGCATGACAGACAGCTTTTCCTTCGCACTCCACGCCACCGACGGCCAGGCGCGGCGCGGTACCTTGCATACCGTGCGCGGCGACGTGCAGACTCCGGCGTTCATGCCTGTGGGCACCGCCGCCACCGTGAAGGCCATGCTGCCGGAAAGCGTCGCTGCCACTGGCGCGCAGATCATCCTGGGCAATACCTATCACCTGATGCTGCGGCCCGGCGCCGAACGGATTGCAGCACTGGGCGGCCTGCACCGGTTCATGAACTGGGCGGGGCCGATCCTGACTGATTCCGGCGGGTTTCAGGTCATGTCGCTCTCCAAGCTGCGCAAGATCGACGAGGAGGGGGTCACCTTCCAGTCGCATATCGACGGCACGGCGTTCAGCCTGTCACCCGAGCGCAGCATGGAAATCCAGCGATTGCTGGGCGCCAACGTCGTCATGGCATTCGACGAGTGCACCAAGTACCCGGTCGAGAAGCACGAGGCCGAAAGATCCATGCAATTGTCCATGCGCTGGGCGCGGCGCTCGCGCAATGCGTTCGATGCCGGCGGCGCCCACGCGGCCCAGAACGCGTTGTTCGGCATTGTGCAGGGCGGCGTGCACGAAGACCTGCGCACGGAATCGGTGAGCGCCCTGAAGGACATCGGGTTTGAAGGCTATGCCGTTGGCGGCCTGGCGGTGGGCGAGGGACAGGAGATGATGTTCAACGTCCTCGACTTCACCGCGCCGCTGTTGCCGCAGGACCGTCCACGCTACCTGATGGGCGTCGGCAAGCCGTCTGACCTGGTGGGCGCGGTGCAGCGGGGCATCGACATGTTCGATTGCGTGCTGCCGACGCGCTCGGGCCGCAACGGCCAGGCGTTCACCCGGCGCGGGACGGTCAACATCAACAACGCCCGTCATCTGGATGACCCGCGCCCGCTCGATGAAGCCTGTGCATGTCCGGCCTGCCAGCACTACAGCCGCGCCTATCTGGCCCATCTGGTGCGCGCCGGTGAAATCCTCGGGGCCATGCTGATGACCTGGCACAATCTGCAATATTATCAGGACCTGATGGCCGGCATGCGCGCAGCGATCGCTGTGGGCGGACTCGGCACCTTCGCGACGGATTTCCATGCCATGCAGCAAGCGGGCGACATCGATCCTTTGTAAGGCGGGCGGCCCCGGCAGAGCAGCAGGAGCCGATCCGGCAGCAGGTGTCCCGAACCCGGTTCGGCACGCCGGGCCTTTGCCATCTGCTACAACCTGGATGCTGGTTCCACGGTTCGGTTGCGCGGTGCCGTGCGGCTGAACTATGAATCAAGCAGCGACCCGGTGGAACGGCTACAGGTCTGAGGCGGCCTCCACGTGATCGTGCCTTTAACGCGGCGGCGCATAGCCATTACGAGGAACAACCGACATGGCGTCTGCCTGGACGAATATCACGGACGCGATCTTCGACCATGCCAGGGCGAAGCCCACGGCAGTCGCGCTTGTCGAGGGTCCTACGGCGCTGACATTCCTTGCCTTCGCCGACCTCATCGCGCGGACCAGCGTGTGGCTGACGCAGCAGAAGATCAAATCCGGTGACCATGTGGGTGTGCGCATGACCAACAGCGCCGACCACCTGATCCTGTCCCTGGCGCTGTTGCGCATCGGCGCCGTCAAGTTCGAATTATCGCCCAACCACACGCCGAAGCAGCTTGAGGCGATTACCCGCAAGTTTTCGTTCTCGACGCTGTTCGTCGAGCCGCCCATGAAAACCTATCGGGGTGCGCGCGCCATTCCGATCGACATCAACTGGCGCGCTGAAATCCAGCAATGCGACGGCGACGTGCGCCATGACGACACGTCCGGAGATCCATGGTTCGCCAATCTCACGTCGGGCAGCACCGGGGAAAGCAAGGGCGTCGTCATCCATCACAGCCAGATGATCGCCCGCTACCGTGAATATCTGGCGGGCTACGGCAACACCGGGATACTGTCCGAGAAGGATCCGCCGACGGTCCTGATGGTCGGCAGCATGTCATTTGCCGGGTTTCACGCCTTCCTGCTCTACCAGATTCTGTCTGGAGCCAAGGTCGTGGTGTTGCCGGAATTCTCGCGCTTCTACGATATCGTGCGCAACTTCAGCTACTACGACGATGCGGTGGCCATGATCATGCCGGACCTGTGTTCGGTTTTTCTGTCCTGCGTGCAGAAGGGCGCCTTGTTGTTCCCCAGGATCCGGGCGCTTGTCAGTGGCGGACAGCCGCTGGCGCCGGAAAGCAAAAGGGCCATGTTGACCGGTGTCACGGCGCACTATCACGAACTCTACGGGACCTCGTCGGCGGGTTGGGTTTCTGTCCTGCACCCCGAAGACATGGCACGGCGATCAGAGAGTGTCGGACGTCCGGTACCCGGCATGGAAGTCGAGATCGTCGATGGCGAAGGCAATCCACTGCCGGCCAATACCGTGGGCCGGCTTCGCCTGAGGAGCGCCACGACGTCCTATAATTATGTAGTTCCCGAGGAGACGGGCGAGGAAGGCTACCGGGACGGCTGGTTCTATCCGGGCGACCTGGCCATGTTCGACAGCAGCCGGTTTCTGCACCTGAAAGGCCGTGTCGGCGATATCATCACCCGCAACGGCGTCGAAATTTACCCGGCGGAAGTCGAAGCCTTGCTGCGTGTGCATGCCTCGGTCAGCGAGGTCGTCGTGGTCGGCCTGCCGACGCGTCAGGGCGGCCGCGAAGTGGTCGCCCTTGTCGTCGCCAAGGGCGAACCCCAGCACGAAGATCTGGTGCAGCACTGCAAGACCAGTTTGCCGGCCGAAAAGCGGCCCGGCGCCCTGGCATATACGGATGCGCTGCCGCGAACGGCCAACGGCAAGATCGACAGGGGCAAGGTTGCCGAACAGGCGCTGCGGGCGATCAGGCGGACCCAATCGCGGGCCCGCACAGCCGGACGCGCCTGAGTAGGAAACGCTGCCGAGCACAGGAGACGAGCCTCATGACCGCCAGGATAGTGATGACAGGCGGTGCCACCGGCATCGGCGCAGCCTGTGCGGCACGAATGGCCGCCAGAGAGGCCGATATCACGATACTCGACGTTGCCGAACCTGTTCACGGCATCGGCCGGTTCATCCCGTGCGATCTGTCCGATCCGGCTGCACTGGACAAGGTTCCGGACAAGCTGCCGGGGCCTTGGGACGCGCTGGTCAATGTGGCGGGTATTCCCGGCCCCACGCCTGCAGACCAGGTTGTCGCGGTCAATTTTCTGGGTATGCGCCATCTCACCGAACGGATGCTGCCCCGCATCCGGGCAGGCGGCAGCGTGACAACAATTGCCTCGACGGCCGGACGTGACTGGATGAGGCGCGCGGCCGCGGTGAACGGCCTGCTCGACACGCCGGATTTCGCCGCCGGCATGGCGTGGTGCCGGGACAATACGGGTCTTTGGGACCGGGACCCTTACACCTTTTCCAAGCAATGCGCCGTGGCCTGGACCTATCGCGGCGCCGGGCTGGCTCTCCCGTACGGCGTGCGCGTGAACAGCGTCAGTCCGGGGTCGACCCTGACCCGGCTGACCGGGAATTTCACCGAACAGATCGGCGCAGCGCAGGTCGCCTGGCTGGACGCGCAGGTCGGCCGGGCCGCGGCACCCGACGACATCGCCAGGATCATCGATTTCGTGGCATTGGGCGATTGTGGCTGGCTCAACGGGGTCGATATCGTTGTCGACGGCGGCTTGACGGCGGGCATGATCGGTGGCTGGATCGACATGGCACAATCGCCCGCCGCCATTGCCCGCGCGGCCATGAAGCGGGACTGATCCACGGGAGAGCGCCGTGCAGACCCATGTCACCGAAATCGCCGACCGCATCTACCGGTTTTCCACGTTCGTCCCCGAAGTGGCGGCGCCCGCCGGCTTCACCTTCAACCAGTTTCTGATCGATGCCGACCAGCCGTTGCTGTTCCATTGCGGCCATCGCCGCATGTTTCCGCTGATCGCCGATGCGCTTGCCCGCGTGATGCCGGTGGAGAGGCTGCGCTGGGTTGGCTTTGGCCATATCGAGGCTGACGAATGCGGCGCCATGAACGACTGGCTGGACGCCGCGCCGCAGGCCGAGGTGGCGCACGGCATGACCGCTTCCATGGTCTCGCTCGAGGACATGGCCGACAGGCCGCCGAAAGCGTTGGCGGACGGCACCGTTCTCGATCTGGGCGGCAGACGGGTCCGCTACATCGACACGCCGCACGTGCCGCATGGCTGGGAGGCAGGCGTGATGTACGAGGAAGTGACAGGCACGCTGCTGTGCGGCGACCTGTTCACCCATGTGGGTGATGTGGCGCCGCTGGTCTCCGCCGATATTGTCGGCCCGGCGGCCCAGGCCGAAGAAGTGTTCCTCGCCTCGGCGCTGACGCCGTCGACGGCCCCCACGATCCGGTCTCTGGCAGCACTCCGGCCAAAGACCCTGGCGCTCATGCATGGCTCGTCTTTCAACGGCGATTGCGCTGCGGCGCTTGAAGGCCTGGCCGACTTCTACCAGGACAGATTGCGCGCCACGCTCGGCGCCTGAGCACCAGGCGCCGGGCGCGCGAGTCCTATTGCCGCCAGAACGCGATGAACTTGTGGTTCTGCTGGGCGCCGTCATAGCCCGAGACGGCCCGCGTCGGCAGGTTTGCGCTGTTGAATTCAGCCTGATACTGGGCCGCACTCATGCCATGCCGGTCCTTCCGGGCGCCTGGAACCTGCGCGAACACCACCGTGTAGGTGGGCTTGCCATTGTCCATGTAGGCGTTGACGTAGGAGGGCTTGCGGTTCTCGCTGGACTGGGCGTTGTAGAGCGCCTGATAGCCGCCTTCCGGAATTTTCGACTTCACCACCCAGCTGCCGATTTTCTCCGAGCGCCACAGCACCGTGTAGCGTTCCTGGCCGGCAGACGAAACGACCGAGATATTGACCGGATTGAGGCCTTTTCCCTTGGCCTCGTCCATGACGGCCATGTGCTGATCATAGGTCAGGCCGTGCCGCGCCATATACTTTCCCGGCTTGTTCCTGACGAATATCACCGAATAGCGCGTCTGTCCGCCCACCAGGGAACTGTCGATCATGACCGGAAAGAACTTCTCGTTCTCGGCCTTGGTGAACTGGGCCTGATATGCGGCGGGCGCCAGCAGGAAGAAAGCGCGCCATTCCCCCTTGGCCGGCCGCCAGACATGGTTGAGGTATGCCTTGCCGCCGACACTGTAGGCGTCGAGCCACTCCAGCCAATAGCCAGAATCCGCCATATGATCGAACCAGCGCTGGAAATCGGCAGCAGCGTAGCCATGACGGGAATTCTCGGCCACGAGCTTCTCGGGCGGCCAGAACAGCACGGGCCCGTCGGGAATGCGGCTGCCGGCAAAACGCGTCCACTTGTCGATATCGGCTTTCTTGCCGTCCATGACCGGCGTCGACAGTCCGCGGCGGAACTTGAACTGGACCGGATTGCCGTCCGGGTCCTGCTGGTGCACGTGCAGATGCGGCGCGCTGGAATTACCGCTGTTGCCAGTCAGGTAAAGCTTGTCTCCGGCGCGGATCCGGGCCTGCTGGGCGGCGGGCACATCCGCTTCGTCGTCGGCTTCGGTCTTGGAATAGAGCGCCTGGCTGTGAGGACACAGACTGGAGGGAATCGTCCCGGTCTGGGCATGGGCGTAGAGCACCAAATTGCCGTTGTCCTGCAGCACCAGCAGATGATTGCCGGCGCCCGACATCATCTTGTCCCGCCATTTCTGGTGCAGCCAGTCGCGATCCTCGAATGGCTCGTCGAAGTCGTCGCCGAGAGATGAACTGTACGGACGCGGGTTCTGCGGCGCGTTCCGCCAGCAGCGGATCACGGTGCCGTCGGCCATGGCATAGACCGGCTTGCCCCACACATAATAGTCGCTGTTCTTGATTTTCTTCCAGTCCGTGCCGTCCTTGACCTCGGACCACTGGTCGCTGCCAGGCTTCTTGCGCATGGCGCCGACGTCATAGCCCCACTTCTGGGTGCCGGATGAGGAATGGATTTTCTTGCCCACATAGTAGCGTTCGCCAGGCCCCAGATCGTCGCCGAAATAGGGCAGGTCGAACATCGGCTGCTGGACAGTCTTCATGGTGGCGATGCCCGGTTTGAGTTTCTGCAACGCACCCCGCGATATTTGATAGGGCGAGTCGTCCTCGGCCTTGATGGTCGCGGCTGGTCGCCCGGATTGCCGCATGGTCTCACCGCGGACGGGCTGTCCGATGATTTCGCCACGGCCGGGTTGCCGTACGGCGTCGCTGCGGTTGGGCTGGGCCTGCAACCGGTCGGCTGGAACGGCCTGGCGTCTGGCAGGGGCGTCCTCTTGCTGGGACGCGGCCTCGAAGGCGAACAAGGCGAATGCAGATGCGAGCAGGACGAGGGCTGCGCGATTCATTGGCTGTCTCCCACCCATGGCGCAAATGGCGCCACGGAACATGCCGGATGAAGGAAGGCCGTCCGTCCCCCGACGGACAACCGTCAGCCTCGCTGCACGACATTACGCCTCCCGCATGGCTTGCGCAATCATGACGGAATGTGAATCGGAGCCGCTAGACGCGGGATTCCAGATCGGCCAGCGCAACATAGCCCAAATTGTCGGCCGCCTGCTTGGCGTCCTTTTTCAGCGACGTCATCAACTGGACAAGTTCTTCCGTCGTGCGGATACCGCGCTCGGCCGGAATGCGCACGACCGCCGCACTGACCCGCATCAGCGGGAACGAGCGTGCTTTGCCGCTGCGGTCCTCGCCCATGATCGATCCGGCTGCCCGGTCTTCCGGGCCATACAGACTGCTGACCTCATGGGCGAATTCAGCCTGGGCCTGGGCGACGGAGACCAGAACGGCCTCCGGTGCGGTGGTGCGGAACCCGGCGAAGAAATCATCGCCACCGATATGGCCAAGAAACGAGGCGTCTCGGAGCGTCCGCCGCATGATTTCCGAGAACATCAGGATCGCCCGATCGCCATTGCGAAAGCCGAAACGGTCGTTGAAAGGCTTGAAATAGTCGAAATCGAAATACGCGAAGACGTATTGCTCGTCGATGTCCATCAACGCCTCGGAAATGAACTCCTCGATGAGCGTGTTGCCGGCCATGCGCGTCAACGGGTTCTGGTCTCGCGCCTGGGCGAGGTTCTTTTCGGTCAGGATACCCAGGAGCGACTGGGCATCGAGCGTCCCCACATAATGCATGTTCTCGGTGACGATGGCGCACTGGGCCGGATTGTCGACCGAGAACACCTCGAGGATCTTCTCGGCCCGGCTGTTGATGTCGACGACCGGGCAATTGCTGACGATCTGGCCCAGCGTCACCGCGAAACTCCGGTTCGACAGCAGGTCGCGGCCGAACCGGGAATAGACGTAATATTTGACGTCAGTCTCGCGCACTACACCCAGCGGAACGCCCATGGCATCAACCACGGGAAAATAGGCGAATCGCGGCCGATCGGAAAACTTCTGCAGGACCGTCAGCATGGGCGTACCGATCGAGATCGCCTCGATCGTTTCCATGTTGTCCTTGATGAAATGATAATCCGAGGTGCGGCGCCGGCGTTCGCGCGCGCTGAGTGTCGTGATGTCCTCATAATGTATGCGTAGCGCGTCCACATCCGACGTGGGCCGTTGCACCAGGTAGCCCTGGACCAGATCGCAGCCCAGTTCCTTGCAGACGAGGAATTCCCGCTCGGTCTCGACCCCTTCCGCGATGACCGAGATGCCGAGCAGGCGAGCTATGTCGACAATGTGGGACAGCAGGAAGCGCTTGCGATTGTCTTTCTGGATACCTTCGATGAAATAGCGGTCCACCTTGATGTAGTCGGGCTCGACCCGGTACAGGAGCTGCAAGCCGGAATATCCCACGCCGAAGTCATCGATGGCGATGTTCAGGCCCTCTCCCTTGATGCGCTCCAGCGATTGCAGCATCTCCTGGTCCTGTCGGACCGGCAGCCGCTCTGAAATCTCGAAGACGATGCCGGAGCGGGACAGGCCGAGCGTTTCCAGAATCAGGTCCAGGGGTTTGCCGGGCAATGGCAGACGGTCGATCACCCGGTTGTCGACATTGAGGAACAGCTTCACCCGGTCGGCGTGTGGCAGCTGCGAGAACTTGATGATCGCCTTCTCGTGCAGCGCCGCTTCCATTTCGGACAGGATGCCGGCGGCGTAACAGGCGTCGAAGAAGTCCTGTACCGTCTCGAAACCATAGCGATCGGCGTTGCGTAACAGTGCCTCATATCCGAAACAGACGCCGGAATGGCTGTTCACGATGGGTTGGAACGCATGATCCAGCCCGACCAGCATGGCCTCGAAGCTGGCCGGGAAATTGTGGGCGCGACCGACAATCACGGTGGGCGATTCTCGCCCCGCCAACCGGGATGTCCGGGTGCGGCGGGCAACCCAGCCGGGATGTACGCGATCGAATCCCGGCTCCTCTGGCTCGGCGCCGTACAGGCTGATATCCGTCACCGCGATTAACTCCCAAGCAGGCGGAGCGGGCCTGTGGCAGGCCTGGACGTTCTTAATGGCGGAACCGTCGGTGAGGGGTCAATGGAAATGAGGTCAGTTCATAAATTCTTAACAAACTGTTCCAGTGCCTGTTGCCGAATACCGGCGCCAGGGTGCGTTTTATTTCCAATTGTATTTAGTCAGGGCGCTTTTTCCTGAACCGGGGCGATCAACCCGGTGGCTTCTGCGGCAATCGCATAAGAGCGTTTGCGCAGGTCGTGGTCGTAGATCTGCGAGGCGATCATCACCTCGTCGGCGCCGGTCTTGCCGACGAAATCCTCCAGCGTGCTGCGCACCGTCTCGGGGGAGCCAATCGCCGAGCGGTCGAGGGTCTGCTCCAGCAGGTAGAGTTCGGACGGGCCGAGCATATCCTGGAAATTCTCGATCGGCGGCTGCAGCCGGACCGAGCGGCCGGTGCGGATGGCGATGAACGCCTGCTGCATGGAACTGGCCAGCAGTCGCGCCTCGGCGTCGGTCGGCGCGGCGAACACGTTGTAGCCCAGCATCAGGTAGGATTTTTCCAGGAACTCGGACGGTTTGAACTTGCTCCGGTAGATATCGATGGCCTGCATCATCTGCGCAGGCGCGAAGTGCGAGGCGAAGGCGAAGGGCAGGCCGAGCGCCGCCGCCAGCGACGCGCCGAACAGGCTGGAGCCCAGTATCCACACCGGCACATGGGTGCCTTCGCCGGGGATGGCGCGGACATATTGATTGGGTTCCGGCTCGCGGAAATAGTTGATCAGTTCCATCACGTCGCGCGGAAACTCGTCGGCATCCGAATCCAGATGCCGGCGCAGGGCGCGCGCGGTCATCTGGTCGGTACCCGGCGCGCGGCCCAGCCCCAGCTCGACCCGGCCCGGATAGAGTGAGGCAAGGGTGCCGAACTGCTCGGCGATCACCAGCGGTGCGTGGTTCGGCAGCATGATTCCGCCGGCGCCGACCCTGATCGTCGAGGTGCCGGCCGCGACGTGCGAGATGACGATCGACGTGGCCGCGCTCGCCACGCCGGGCATGCCGTGATGCTCGGCCAGCCAGAACCGCTCGTAGCCGAGCCGCTCCACATGCTGGGCAAGGTCGCGCGAGTTGCGGAACGCGTCGGCCGGCGTCGCGCCTTCGACGACGGGGCAGAGATCGAGAACGGAATATTTGGTCATGGGTCCCATATAGGCGGTGGAGCGGTCGCGCCAAACCCTAAGGCAGGCGCGGCCGGTTGGATACCGCTTTGGACCCGCTGATTAAAATCAGCGGCTCAGCTAAATTCCAGGCTGATCGAATCCGCACGCATCAGCGCGCCGTCGCCCAGTTCGCTGCGACGCGCGTCCTTGAACGCGTCGAAATCGCCCGCCACGACCTGCCAGGTCAGGAAATGGTCGACGCCGTTGATGACCTGCGGGATCGGGCTGAAACCCAGCGGGATCATGGCGAAGGGACCCTTGGTCTCCTTCCACAGGTGGCGGTCGATGAAGTCCAGCCAGTCGTTGAACTTGTCCTCGCGCACCAGGTCGACGAAGGCGACGCAGCTTTCGTTCTGGGCGCCGACCTTGCGGATCATCTCGGTGGGGAACAGGCCGCCGGTCCAACGGCAGTTGATCTCGGTGACCATCACCTCGTCGCCGGCGATGAAATAGTCGATGCCGCAATTGATGCCTTCCGGGCACACGAAGCCCTGGGCGCGGGCATAGGCGCCCACGTTCAGCAGGACCTCCCTGTGGGCGTCAGTCAGGATCACGTCGGGGCCGATCAGGTTGCCGACCCAGACGCCGTCGGCGAACATGATCTTGCGCACGTTGGCGATGACGATCTCGTCCGGCGTCACCCGCAAATCGACGGTCATCTCGGTGAAGCGGGTCAGATCCAGCCGCTGCTGCAGGATCAGCTCCATGCTGTCCTCGTATTCGGCGACGTAGTCCTTCGCCTCCTGGATGCTGGTCACGGTCGTGACGTTGCGCGCGCCGGCCAGGCCCAGGATCTTCATCATCACCTTGTTGCCGTGCCTGGCGATGAAGTCGCGCGCCTCGGCTGCATCCAGCGTGCCCTTGGTCAGCACGATGGTCTCGGGCACCGGGATGCCGAAGCCGGGTGCGTTGCGGGCGAAATGGATCTTGGAGTTGACGTTCTGGCTGACCCGGTAGGCTTCGGGATCGTTGTGCAACACGCTGTTGGTGCCGCTGGTCATGTAGAGCGTGATGCTGTCGGTCGGCGGCAGGTTGCGCGCGATCGACGGGTAGAAATCGGTCTTCGGGTGCAACGGCCGGTGCTCGGGCGGCACGGGATCGATGCCCATGCGCTTGAACAATTCGGTGATGGCCGCCAGCCGTTCGGGCCAGGGGGCGACGCCGAACTCCTCGTACATCATGACGTAGTCGGCGGGCTTGCCCAGGCCGATATAGACCACCTGCAGGAAGCCCATGAGGTCGGCGCTCTCGGCCTCGTCCTTGCGCTGTTTCGGGGTCAGCTTGGCCGGGTCGAAATGCAGCGACATATCATCCACCGTGACGGCGTATGCGGTGCTCATGGTCTGGCCAGGAAAGAAAGGGGCTGCGCGCAAGGTTTCGTCTCCCACGTTGTCTTTGGCGGTTCAGCGGAAGCGACTGTATCCCGACAAGATGGTCAGACGTAAGCCCGGTTTTCGACAGCAATGCCGGTTTCAGGATGTCAGCGGCCGCCCAGTGCGTCGACCCGGTCCAGCCAGTTGCCCAGTTCGGCGGTGCGGGTCAGCGGATCGACGACGGGCTTGAGCGCGTCCGGCGCGGCGGATGGGTCTGCGGCGAGCGCGGACAGCGCCTGCATGTCGGCGACAATGGCCGCCGCGCCTTCCTCGCTCAGGGTCCCGGCCTGGACAAGGGCTGGTGCGTTGCCGCCCACCAGCCTGGCCACCTCGTCGCTGTCGAACTCCAGGTGATACTGGACCGCCCAGAACTCACCGCGACCGCGCCGCAGGATCGCGGCCTGGACATCGGAATGGGCGTTGCCGGCCAGCAGGTCGGCGTTTTCCGGCAATTCCCAGACTGTATCGTTGTGCCAGCACAATGCGTCGAACCGGTCGACCTTGCCGCGATACATGGGATGGTTCCGCCCCGCGTCGGTCAGCGTCACGCCGCGCGCCCAGCCGATTTCCGGGCCGTTGGGGTTGGCGACGACCTTGCCGCCGGCGGCGACCGTGGCGAGCTGGATGCCGTAGCAGACGCCGAATTGCGGTACGCCGCGGTCGAAAGCCGTGCGCGCCATCTCGATCTGCGCGTCGATCAGCGGATTGGGCCGGTGAATGGTCAGGTTCGACCCGCTCCAGATGACGCCGTCATACGCCTCGATGGGGCCGGGCATGTCGGGCGACGCCGTATCGAAGGTCAACACCGAGATCTCGGCGTCCGGGCGGTGCAGCCGGACCGCCCGGTCGAACATGTCCCCGGCCTTTGTTCCCCCGGACGCGACGATGCCTGTACGGCCATTGGCGGAATAGATATCGGCGATCAGCAATTTCAAGGGCATGCGCCACCATAACCGTGGCGGCGCCGCTTGGTCCATCCATACCGGCCATGGCATCATCGCGCCATGGCTGAAGCGAAACGATCCGGGCCGGGCGAGGGGACGCCGTCGCAGACCTGGCGGGAGCGGGTCGGCGCGCTGCGCAACCTGCCGCCATTTCTTGCGCTTGTCTGGCGCACCAGCCCGGGGCTGACAACCGCAACCCTGTCCCTGCGGCTGGTCCGCGCGCTGCTGCCGGTGATCGCGCTCTATGTCGCCAAGCTGATCATCGACGAGGTGGTGTTCCTCACGCGGCTTCCCGAGGCAGCGCCCGGCCTGCAGGAATGGCTGGATAGCGGCTTGCTCAGCAGGCTGGGTTGGCTGGTTGCCCTCGAATTCGGCCTGGCGGTCGTGGCTGACCTGCTTGGCCGGCTGGTGGCGTTGCTCGATGGATTGCTATCCGAACGCTTCAGCAACGAGACCAGCATCCGTCTGATGCAGCATGCCGCCACGCTCGATCTGAAGGATTTCGAGGACAGCGAGTTGCAGGACCAGCTGGACCGGGCCCGGCGGCAGGCGGCCGGCCGCATGTCGCTGATGAGCATGATGTTCGCGCAGGCGCAGGATGTGGTGACGGTCGTCAGCTTCGCCGCCGGGTTGATGGTCTATGCGCCCTGGCTGATCCTGTTGCTCCTGGCGGCCCTGGTACCCGCGTTCATCGGCGAGGCCCATTTCAACGCCCAGAGCTATGCGCTGGCCTTCACCCGCACGCCCGAGCGCCGCGAACTCGATTACGTACGCCAGACCGGGGCCAGCGTGGACACCGCCAAGGAAGTGAAGATCTTCGGCCTGAATGCGTTCCTGATCGAGCGCTACCGCAAATTGTCAGGCGACATCTACCAGGCCAACAAGCTGCTCGCGGTCCGGCGGGCAGGCTGGGGCGGTGCGCTTACCGCCGTCGGCACGCTGGGCTATTACGCCGCCTACGCCTACCTGGTCTGGCAAACGCTGGCCGGCCAGTTCAGCATCGGAGATCTGGTGTTTCTTGCCGGATCGTTCCAGCGATTGCGCGGGCTGCTGGAAGGCCTGCTGCTGGGCGTGTCCCAGGTGGCGGGACAGGCGCTGTACCTGGACGACCTGTTCGGCTTCTTCCGGATCGAGCCTGAGATTGCGTCTGCGCCCGGCGCATTGTCATTTCCGAGGCCGATCCTGCAGGGATTCAGTTTCGAGAATGCGGGATTCAGGTATCCGGGAGCGCGCCACTGGGCCGTTCGGCACCTGAGCTTCACCCTGCGACCGGGCGAAGTGCTGGCGCTGGTCGGCGAGAACGGCGCCGGCAAGACCACGCTCGTGAAGCTGCTCGCCCGGCTCTACGATCCGTCCGAAGGGCGGATCCTGCTCGATGGACGCGACCTGCGCGACTACGACCTGGACGACCTGCGCGGCAATATCGGCGTTATCTTTCAGGATTTCATGCGCTATCACCTGAGCGCGGCCGACAACATCGCCATTGGCCGCATCGAGGCGCGCGAGGACCGGGACCGCATCGAGAGGGCCGCGCGCCGCAGCATGGCCGACGACGTGATCCGCCATTTACCCGCCGGTTATGACCAGATTCTTGGCAAGCGGTTCCGCACCGGCATCGATCTGTCGGGTGGGGAATGGCAGAAAATCGCGATCGCCCGGGCCTATATGCGCGACGCCCAGGTGCTGATCCTGGATGAACCGACGGCGGCGCTCGACGCGCGAGCCGAATTCGAGGTGTTCCAGCGCTTCCGCGACCTGAGCGAGCAGCGCACCGCGGTGCTGATCAGCCACCGCTTCTCCAGCGTCCGCATGGCCGACCGGATCCTGGTGATGGCAGACGGCCAGATCGAGGCGGCGGGAACCCATGAGGAATTGCTCACCGCATCAAGCCGCTATGCGGAGCTGTTCGAACTGCAGGCAGCGGGCTATCGCTAGCTATTGGCGGAGGCGCTCGCGGATTGCGCGTACCCTAGGCGCAATATGGACAGGGACGTGAGCCGCTGCCTCCGCGCGCGATCTCGAGCGCGCGGAGGACCACGACAAATGCCGCATCCAGGTTAGGGCCCACGTGTCGGCCCAAGACTGGCATGTGGCGTCACGCGGCAACGCTGACCGGCGCGCCCTGTTTCAGCTCATGGCCGGTAAAGCTGCGGGTTTCAGGCGAGGGCAGGCCGCTGGCCTTGAACTGGCTGGTCAACTCTTCCTTGCGGGCCTGCATCCGCGCGCCCAGGTCGTCAACATCCAGGCCGGCGTCGCGGGCCTGGGCGAACAACCCTTCCGAGCGCTTTTCTTCTTCCTTCACGTGATGCTTGATCATTTCCGAAAGCACGGTGACCTTGGCGTCATAAAAGTCGTCGTCGGGGTTGCCGGCCTCGATCTCGGCGATCAGTACCTTGGCGCCGTCATGCTCCACGTAGGATTCGCCGAGCAGGTCCTCTTCGACCTGACCCTTGCAGGCGGGATAGAATATCTCTTCCTCGATCATGGCGTGAATTGTCAGCTCCATGCAGATCTGCTCGGCGAGCTGACGCTTGCGATCTGTTCCCTTCGCCGCGTCAAACTTGGCGAACAGGTCCTCGACCTTGCGGTGGTCGGCTTTCAGCAGGGCGATGGCGTCAGGCTGGGTCTTCGGCACGTGGTCTCTCCATGTTGGGGTGCGCTCTGCATCCACAACGTCGGCCCCCCGGAAACCGTTCCCCCCAAAATCGATGCGCCGCCACGGCAGATCCAGCCATCTCCTTAACGCTGCCAAGGCCCTCGTCGAGGGGTGTGGAATCCGTTCAGCGCGACAGCACCTGGCGCAGGCAGTCCAGCTGGTGGGCGATGGCGCGGCGGCTCACCGGTGCCTCGGGTGCGACCAGGTCGAAACCATGCGGCGCACCTGGGAAAACGGCAAGGTCGACGCGGATGCCGGCGCCTATCAGACGGTTTGCGTAGGCGACGTCCTCGTCGCGGAACAGGTCCAGGTCGCCGGCCATGATGTAGGCGGATGGCAGCCCGGTGACGTCCTCGGCCCGGGCCGCGGCAGCATAGCATGACGGCTCGCCTTCCGCTTCCACATACATGGACCAGGCGCGCAGCGACACCTCGCGGGTCCAGCAATAGGCGGGCAGGTCCAGGTGGCCGGACGGCGTGTGATGCCGGTCGTCGATCATGGGATAGATCAACATCTGATAGAGCAGGGCGGGTCCGCCCCGGTCGCGGTTCATCAGCGCCGCGCCTGCGGCCACGCCGCCGCCGCCGCTTGGACCGCCGAGAATGATCTTCGCCGGATCGATGCCCATCGGGCCGGCATTGGCCGCGACCCATTCGATCACCGCGCAGGTGTCCAGAACGGCGGCGGGGGAGCGGTGCTCGGGCGCCATCCGGTAATCGACCGAGATCACCTTCATCAGCGGCGTGTAACGGAAAACGAAGGGATCGTCGGCCGTGCCCATCACATAGCCGCCGCCATGCACCCAGATCATCACCGCGTCTGGAAACTCCGCTCTGTCCGGCGTGTAAATGTGAACCGGAACGTCCGGGTTGCCGGCAAGGCCCGGCACGGTCGAGGCTTCCTCGCGGCCATCGAAGCCCGGCAGGATCAGCCGCCACGCCACGAGAAGCTCGGCCCAGCGGGCGCGTGCTGCGGTCATATCCGGCCCGATCATGGCCAGTTGCTCGCCGCGCTCGGGCGTGAAGTTCACGCGAACGTCCGGATCGATCAGGTCCTCGATGGAGGCCATGCCGTTCTCCCCATGTAGCATATTCGCCAAGTGTAGCAGAACCGCCCGCCTTGGCCATGTCCGGGCGTTGCCCTATTATCCCCAGGCGGGCCGACGCCCGCGTGAACGGGGGAGATTCGAGTGTCAGTCATCGCTGCCGGTCGCCTGATGGCGATGCCGCTTCTTTGCCTCATGTTGCTGGCCGGCCCTGGCGCCCAGGCGGCGCCCGAGGCGCCGCGTGCGTTCAGCGATGCCTACCAGGGCGTGAAATACGAGCTGGATGCGGAAACGGCAAAGCGGGGCGGCGACATCTATGCGGCGACCTGCGGCGCCTGTCATGACAAGGGCCTGAACCGCGCGCCGCAAAAAGGCATGTTATCGCTGATGACGCCGGAATCCATCCACCGCGCACTCACCGAGGGCGTCATGCGCGCCCAGGCCACGGGCCTGACCGGGCCGGACAAGGTGGCGGTTGCCGAATTCATCGCCGGCCGGAAGTTCGGCGACACCGATACCGCTGGCCCGCTGATGTGCGCCGCCGGCACGTCGGTATTCGATTTCGGCGAGCCGCCGCCTTACGCGGGCTGGGGTCTGACACCTGCCAGCAGCCACGCGATCAGCACCGAGGACGCCGGCATCGACCGTGTAAACCTGGGAAAGCTGACCCTCAAATGGTCGCTTGCCTTTCCCAACGCCATTCGCGCCCGATCGCAACCGACGCTTGCGGGCGGCGCCATTTTCGTCGGCAGCCATGACGGGACGGTGTTTGCGCTCGACCGCGAGACCGGCTGCACTCGCTGGCAGTTCCACGCCTCTGCCGAAGTGCGCACCGGCATCGTGGTGTCGCCGTGGGAGGCCGGCGACACGACGGCCAGGCCGCTGGTCTATTTTGGTGACCTCATCGGCAATGTTTATGCCGTCGACGCGGTGACCGGCATGCGGATCTGGAAGACCCGCGCCGATCCGCACGCCAGCGCCACCATCACCGCTGCGCCGGTATTGCATGGCGAGGCGCTGTATGTGGCCGTGTCGTCGCTGGAAGAGGGGAGAAGCAGCAATCCGACTTACGAGTGCTGCACCTTCAGGGGATCGCTCATTGCCTACGACGCCCGCACCGGCAAGCGGCAATGGCAGACATTCATGACCGAACAACCCGTCCAGCAGGGCGTCAACGCGGTCGGGGCCAGGCGCTTCGGGCCGTCCGGTGTGGCGCTCTGGAACTCGCCATCGGTCGACGAGAAGCGCGGCCGTCTCTACATCGCCAGCGGCGACAATTATTCGTCGCCGACCACCGATCTGAGCGATGCGATCGTTGCCTTCGACATGAAGAGCGGCCGGATCGTCTGGTCATTTCAGGCGCTGGAGGGCGATGCCTGGAACGGCGCCTGCGACAACATCGACAAGACCAATTGTCCCGAAGAGAACGGGCCGGATTACGACTTCGGCGCGGGCACAGTGCTGGCCACGGCCAGCGACGGCCGCGACTATGTGCTGGCTGGACAGAAGTCAGGCATCCTGTACGCCATCAATCCCGAAACGGGAAAGCTGGTCTGGGAGACCAAGGTCGGACGGGGCGGCGTGGTCGCGGGTATCCATTTCGGTCTCGCGGCCTGGGGCGACACGGTGTTCGTGCCGGTCAGCGACGCGCCAGACGGCCGCACCTATGGCGAAGCGGCCCGTCCGGGCGTCTACGCCCTGGACATCAAGACCGGCAATTACCTGTGGAAGGCGCCGGCGGTGGACATCTGCAACGGCAAGCCGTTCTGCCATCCCGGCTATGGCGGTACCATCACCGCGACGCCCGAGTTGCTGTTCGCCGGTTCCAATGACGGCCACCTGCGCGCCTTCGATACGAAAAGCGGCAAGATCCTTTGGGATTACGACACGGTACGCGACTTCGAGTCGGTCAACGGCGCGCCGGCGCGGGGCGGATCCATGGGGGGCGGCGCCGGGCCGATCATCTGGCGCGGCTCGCTGATCATGAATTCGGGCTATGGATTCGTGGGCGCCATGGGCGGGAATGTGCTCATGGTGTTTACGGTCGACTAGCGGACAGCCTCAGCCCGTTACGCGCAGACCGGCCAGTTTGCGGTCGAGGGCGCTGGCGTCGCGCCTTAGCGGTCCGGACTGGTCGCGCAGCTTGTCACGCATCTGCCGGCGCATGGCCAGTTTGTCCGTGGCCTGCTTCGGCAGCATATCCATGGTGATGACGCCCCGTGCGACCAGGACGTCGATGAGATCCTCGAGAACGCGGATAAAATCCTTGTCCTGCTCATCCATGATCCTGTCGATAATCGGTGTTGACATATTCAGCCCCGCGCTTTGCTGCGTGGATCCGCTCGCCCCCATGAACGTGGAGACCCGCGCAGCGACAATAATGTTGGCATCTTTCGAATATCCATTTCGCACCGCTCAGGCAAGTTAACTGATGTTAAGTTTTGTAACAATCGATTGATAAAAATAGAAATAGTAGGCCGCATCTTCGGCTGGAGATACTCTTCACGACAAATCAGGTCACGATAAACACAGAATTTAAGTAATTATTTTGTTAAAATTTTCGACATATTTAAATTACTGCCGCTGTCCAGGCCCGGAACTGTCGGGGGCGCAGGGGCGTTGGCAAGGCACACCCCAGATTGGAGAGGCGCTATGTTGTATACCGTGGGCTACCGGATCGATGAGACGTCGGAGCATGTGACCATCGAGGCCGAAGATGCGCTTGAAGCCGCCAAATTCGTGAAGTCCGAAAACCCCAAAGCGTCGATCACGTATTCACGCCCCGCAAACTACGACGAGCGCGGCGCGGAAGATGCCGCGGCGTCAGGCCCGTGACCGACACGGCCGCTTGAGACATCTGCCGTCTGGCAGTACCGGGGATTGTTTGGTGAGCCCGTCGGGGTTCGAACCCGAGACCCTCTGATTAAAAGTCAGATGCTCTACCAGCTGAGCTACAGGCTCCCAAAAACGCGCGGACCATACGGTTGGCGCGGGGGGCGGTCAATCCCCGTCTGAACCCCGCATTTCAAATGAGACGGTTCTCAGCGTCCCGGTTGTCTCTGGATGCCGGCTGAACTAGGGTTTTCCTGTGTTCCTGGGGAGCGCGCGTCCGATGGGCGGTCGCGGCGTCACATGCGGAGAACCGGATCATGAAGCAGCTGCAGGACAAGGTCGCCATCGTTACCGGTGCGGGCCGGGGCATCGGCCGGGCCATCGCCATGGCCTATGCGAAGGAAGGCGCCAAGGTCGCCGTGGCGTCGCGCACACCGTCGACGGTCGAGGCTGTCGCCAGGGAGATCAAGGATGCGGGCGGCGAGGCGATCGGCATCGCCTGCGACGTCGGCCAGCGCGACCAGGTATTCGCGGCCGTCGACCAGACCGTGAAGGCATTCGGCACCGTCCACATCCTGGTCAACAACGCCCAGGGCTTCGGCACCGAGAGCGATCCCCAGCCGTCGACCGTGTTCATTGCCATGGAAGACACCAACGAGGACGAGTGGGAATACACCTTCCGCACCGGCGCCACGGCCTCGCTGTGGTTCATGAAGGCGGTGTTCCCGCACATGAAGGCGCAGCAATACGGCAAGATCATCAACTTCGCCTCCAGCTCGGGCCAGATGGGGTTCCCGGGCAACACCTGCTACAACGCCACCAAAGAGGCCATCCGCGCGCTGACGCGGACAGCGGCCAACGAGTGGGGCCAGTACGGCATCACCGTCAACACCATCAACCCCGCGCTCGAGACCCGCGCATTCGACGCCTGGAAGTCCGCCCGGCCTGAATTCGTCGAGGCACTGAAGGAGCGCATCCCCATGCGCCGTCTGGGCGATCCCGATGTGGACGCCGGACCGATCGCCGTGTTCCTTGCGAGTCCGGGCTCGGATTACATGACCGGCTCGACCTTCATGCTGGAAGGCGGCATGCACACGTTACCGTGAGCCGCAGCCGAACCCGATAAATTACCGTCAGCCCTGCTTGCGAAACATCGCGGGCGCGCAATATCCCATCTATCGCCGATTCCGGCGAGTTGGGAGAGATGAACCATGACCATTCGCACTCTGGCGGCGGCCTCGCTGGCTGTGATGCTGCTGTCGACGGGCGCCCATGCGGCCGGATATCTCAAGATTGGAGACATCAAGGGCGAGGCGACCGACAAGGGACAGATCGAAATCCAGTCGTTCTCGTGGGGCGCGAGCAATGCCGCGGCGTCCGGCGCCAGCGGCATGAACGCTGGACGCGTGGCGGCGTCGCCTCCCGCCGGCCCTGGCCGCGTCACGGTCACCACGGCCGGCGCCGCGGCCTGTGCCAAGGGAAAGCATTTCCCGACGGCGGTCCTGACGGCCCGCACCGGCAGCTACACCCTGGAAGACGTCACTGTGTCGGCCTGCGATGTCCACGGTGACCCGCATGTGATGGAAATGAGCTACGGCAAGGCCTCCTACAGCGATCTCTCGATCACTTCCGCGCCGTCCAGCAAGCGGACAATGGCGCCCGCATCGTCGTCGGAGATGTCGACCGGACCTGCCGCGCCGCGCTGACGGCTGTGGTTTCCAACAGGCTCCGGTGCGGACCGGGGCCTGTTCCCCTTACGGCGATGCACAAAGATTGCGGTCATCCTCACTTGCTGGTCTGATCAGCCGGCAAACGGGGAGGGGAACCATGACTGTCATTCCATGGCCGACATTCGCCGTGATTCTGGGCATGGCCCTGATCATGGTCGGCACCGGCATCGTCTACGGATACGCCAAAGGCGCGTGGGACTATGCGCCCGGCGCCAGCATCCTGAAGAACTTCATGCGCGCGGCCTACGCTCTTCTGATCGCCGGGACGGGCCTGATCGTCGCCGGATTGCTGACCGGCGGCATGCCGGTGGCGGTGGCGGGGCGGGCGGTACCGGTCAGTCTGTATTATGGCGCCGCACTTGGCCTTCTGCTGGTGATGCTGACCTACAACGTCATGCACCACCGGGTGCGGATCATGACTGCGCCCGGCTCGCAGGGCGAGGACGAGAAGTCCCTGCGCGTGACCCGGGTGCACGCCAACTTCACTGAATATGTGCCGACCGGTCTGGCGCTGCTGGTGATGGTCGAACTGTCCGGGGCGCCGGCGATCATGGTGCATGCCGGCGGCGGCCTGCTGGTGCTGGCCCGTTACCTGCACGCCTACGGCTATACCCGGCATCCGATGGCCAGTTTCGGCCGCATCGTCGGCATCCAGTCGACTATCCTGGCCATCAGCTTCATGGTGGCGACGGCGTTCTACTACCTGGTGCTGTGCCGTCTGGTTCAGGCCTGATATCGACCACGATAAGGCCCCTGGACTTGCCACTCGTGGAGTCCACGGTGTCAGTGGCCCGCCAAAGCCGCTCGGTCCGAACCAGATAGGCGCCATAGTCCCGGTTGACGTCGCCCACAAACACCAGGTCGGGGCCTGACAAATAGCCCAGAACCGGCGAAAAATGGCCGTGGCCGCGTCCGAACAGGGCACCACGGTCGAAATTGACGATATAGCGGCGCGCCGGGTCGTTCGCGCCCGAAAGGTGGGCGCGAAAGTCGGCCAGGGTGGAATCGCGCACCACGGTCACCGGCCAGGGCGCCGCCTTCCGCAGCATGTCGGCTTCCTCGTCAAGCGTTAGACCCATTGGCAGGGACCCCAGGATGGACTGCGCGGACGACAACGCGGCAAGCGCGTCCTGCGATGCTTCGATCCCGGCCGACCGCAACAGGTTGGACGCGCTGGCCGGTCCGCAGAAGGAGGCATTGTCCTGATGGGTGAAGCCGGCACGGCGATAGGCGACCGCAACGGGAAAACGCCACGCCTGCGCCAATAGATATTGTTGCCGGTAAACAGGGTCCAGTTCGATCGAGACGACCGACGGATCCTGCCGCTCCGGAAGCAGAGCGAAGGGTTTCGCCCACAACCCGAACACCGCCAGCCCGATCAGGGCGGCGGCCGCCAGCCAGCGATTTCGTGTCATTGATGGCCGCAGCATCCGCATCCCGGGATCATAGGCCAGCGGCATGCGGCCCGGCTATCCCGGGCGGATCAGGCCCGTTCGCGGGTCTTGTAGAACTGCACCTTGGGCCATTCTTCCATGGTCCGGTTCAGCTCCCACATGTTCCGGGCCAGCAGGACGGGTGCGCCGTCGCGATCCTCGGCCAGCACCGAGCGCCGTTCATCGAGAAACTTCCTGAGCTCTGCTGGGTCGTCGCTGTCGACCCAGCGGGCGGTCTCGAAGGGTGCGGGTTCGAAGTCGATGGCGACCTTGTATTCGACGGCAACGCGCGAGGCCATGACGTCGAGCTGGAGCTGGCCGACCACGCCGACGATCCAGCTCGATCCCAGCAACGGCCGGAATGCCTGAACGACACCTTCCTCGGAAAGATCCTCAAGAGCGCTGCGCAACTGCTTGCCGCGACTGGGGTCTGCCAATCTCACACGGCGCAGAATTTCGGGCGCGAAGCTGGGAATGCCGGTAAATCTGACATCGTCGCCTTCGACCAGCGCATCGCCGACCCGCAAGGTGCCATGGTTCGGAACGCCGATGATGTCGCCAGGGAAGGCTTCTTCGGCGAGCTCGCGTTCCTGGGCGAAAAAGAAAATCGGGTTGGCGATCGCGAGAGGCTTGCCGCTGCGCACCTGCCGCAGCTTCATGCCCCGCTTGAACTGGCCCGATACCAGTCGCACGAAGGCGACACGGTCGCGGTGATTCGGGTCCATATTCGCCTGGACCTTGAAGACGAACCCGGTGACGCGGTCCTCGCCGGGATCGACCGGTGCAGGCTCGGCCGGCTGGCGCTGCGGCGGCGGCGCAAAGCTCTCCAGCGCATCGAGCAGCCTGTCGACCCCATAGTCCTTCAGGGCACTGCCGAAAAAGACCGGGGTCAGATGACCTTCGCGGTAGGCGGCCATATCGAATTCCGGATATCCAACCTGCGCCAGTTCCGCCATTTCACGGAACGGCTCCAGCACATGCGGCGGCACCCGTTCTTCCAGCGCAGGGCTGTCGGGCGACGGTGCATCGATGACAAGGTCGAACTTGCCGTCGCGGCCGGCGCTCGAGGTCAGGTGCTGGCCGGCCTGAAGATCGTAGAGACCGTGGAAAGCCGTGCCCGAGCCGATCGGGAGGGTCATGGGACAGGCGCTGAGGGCGAGGGTGCTCTCGATTTCGTCGAGCAACTCGAACGGGTCGCGCGCCTCCCGGTCCACCTTGTTGATGAAGGTGATGATCGGAATGTCGCGCAGGCGGCACACCTCGAACAGCTTGCGGGTCTGGGCCTCGATGCCTTTCGCCGCGTCGATCACCATGATGGCGGAATCCACCGCGGTCAACGTGCGGTAGGTGTCCTCACTGAAGTCCTGGTGGCCGGGCGTATCGAGCAGATTGAAGGTGATGCCGTCGCGCTCGAAGGTCATGACCGAACTGGTGATCGAGATGCCGCGGGCGCGCTCGATCTCCATCCAGTCCGACTGGGTACGCCGCCGCTCGCCGCGCGCACGGACGTTGCCGGCGAGACGGATCGCGCCGCCGAACAGCAACAGCTTTTCGGTCAGCGTGGTCTTGCCCGCATCCGGATGGGAAATGATCGCGAAGGTCCGCCGCGAGGCATAAGGGGTGGTGCCGGTCCGGTCCCGCACCGCGGCGGCCGTGGTGGAGTCCGTCATGGTTCTCGCAACGCCGTTGGGGTTGGGCGCACATATAGGCCCGCCACGACGTCAATGCCACGCTAATGTTGACCTGACGCAGCACAACTGGTGTGTTCTTATCGTGACCAACCTTGCCGACTACACGGAAAATCTCTTGCCGCATCTCCTCCGCTCCAGCAGTCCGCGCATCTCCCGCAGGCGCGTCCTCAGCCTGGGCGCGGGTCTCGGCATGGCCTGCATGTTACTGCCCCACGCGGCCCATGCGCGCCGCCTTCGCATGGCCATCGTGACCGGTGGCACAGGCGGCGTGTTCTATCCCTATGGCGGTGGCCTCGCCAAACTGCTCAGCGAGCATGGCAACGACATCCAGGCGACCGCGCAGGTCACCGGCGGCTCGGTCGACAACATCATGCTGCTGGATGCCGGCCAGGCCGAAATGGGCTTCTCGACCGTCGATTCCGCCTACGAAGCGATCAAGGGACGGCCGCCCTACGATACGGTCGGTCCCCAGAAAATTCGAACCATGGCCGTGCTCTATGACAGCTTTCTGCATCTGGTGGTCAATGCGTCATTGCCCATCCGGCGTGTGGCCGATCTCAGGGGCAGGCGGATTTCCATCGGCTCGGCCGGCTCCTCGACGGAGGCATTCGCGGATCGGGTGCTTCGCGCCGCCGGCCTCGATCCGCTCAAGGACGTGACCCGCGACAATCTCAGCGTGTCCGAATCCGTCGGCGCCATGAAGGACGGCAAGATTGCCGGATTGTTCTGGGTGGGCGGCATTCCCACCTCGGCAATCAACGACCTGGCGCTTTCCGGACAACCGGCATTGCGCTTTGTGCCGACCGGCGGGGAACTGGCGGCGCTCGAGGCGGCCTGGCCCGGGATCTATTCGGCATTCGAATTGCCGGCCGGGGTCTACAGAACGCAGGACGAGCCTGTATCCGGGCTGGGTGTGGCAAACCTGCTGCTTGTGCCCGAGGCCGTCGATGGCGAGTTCGTCACGCGCGTGCTCAACACCGTGTTCAAGAACCTGGATGAGGTACACGCCATTCACCCGGAAGCGCGCAAGCTCACTCTGGCCGGCGCCGCCCGGCGCACGGCCGTGCCGTTCCATCCGGCCGCCGAGACCTTCTATCGTGCCCACGGCGTGCTCGCCTGATGCAGGACGACGAACAGGACGTCATCGACGAACAACTCGCCCTGGCCGCAACGCTGTCCGACGATGGCGAACCGGAATATGTGCAGGGCTGGCTGAAATACGCCACCGGTGCAGTGGCTTTCGCCCTGGCCTGCTATGCGCTCTACTGGACCCAGTTTGCGATCAACACGACCTGGTACCGGGCGAGTTTCCTGGCGATCGCCCTCGCGTTGGTGTTCCTGCGGCGCCCGCTCGTGCCGCCGTCCACATTCCGGCGCGCCACGCTCGAAGAATGGCTTACGGCGGGAGTGGCGCTCGGGCTCATCGGCCTCGTGCTGCATGACACGAACCTGATGCAGGGGGATACGAAGGGCTGCCTGATCCTGGCTGCGCTGGCGGTACCGTTCCTGCTGTACCCGATTGCCACCTCGGTTCCGATTGTTGCCCGATTGCGTCTTTCCGACTGGATTCTGGCGGCGCTGGCAATCTGGAGCGCCGTGTACCTCGCGACCCAGATCGACCTGTACAAGAACCGCGCAACCCGGCCCACGCCGGAAGAAATCGCACTGGGACTGGCGCTGATCGTGCTGATTCTCGAGGCGACCCGGCGGGCCATCGGCTGGATTCTGCCCGCGATCACGCTGGTCTTCCTCGCCTATTGCTACCTGGGTCCCTACGTGCCGCTGCCGTTCGACCACCGGGGATTTTCGGTAACCCGGATGATCGCTCAGAACTATCTGACCTTCGAGGGCGTCTTCTCGACCCCGCTCGACGTGGCGGCCACCTTCATCATCGTCTTCACGCTGTTCGGCAGCGTGCTGGCGCGGGGAGGGGCAGGACGCTTCTTCATCGACTGGGCGTTCGCCCTGTTCGGCAAGAAGCCGTCGCCGGCCGCGCCCGGCCGGGCAGTGGTGGCATCCGGTTTCCTGCTCGGCACCGTATCGGGCTCCGGCGTGGCGACGACGGTGACACTGGCCTCGCTGGCGTGGCCGATGCTGAAGGGCAGCGGCTATCCGCCAAATGTTGCCGGCGGCATGCTGTCGGCGGCAGGCATAGGCGCGCTGATCGCGCCGCCGACGCTCGGCGCAGTGGCGTTCATCATCGCCGAATACCTTCAGGTTCCCTACCTTCAGGTCATCATCTATGCGGCGATTCCCGCATTGCTGTATTACTTCTCGTGCTGGCTCACCACCGAGGCCGACGCGCGCAAACTTGGCGTGGCCGCAGTGCGTACCTCGCAGTCGTCGCTCTGGGCGCTGACGCGCGGGCACGGCTATCATTTTCTTTCGCTGCTGACGATTGCGCTCCTCCTGGCGCTGGGCTTCTCGGCATTCATGGCCGTTTTCTGGTCGATCGCCCTGGCCCTCGCTCTCTCCATGCTGCGGCGCGAGGATCGCCTCGTCACACCGGCAGCCCTTGCCGTCGGGGTGTGCGTCGCAGGCGCGACCTATCTGTTCGGTGTGACCGGGCTGGCCAAGGCAAGTGGTGTCGGCAACCTGTTCGACGGGCGTATTTCGGTGTCCCTGTTCTGGATGATCCTGGCAGCCACCCTGTTCTCGGCATTTCAGGGGTACCGGGCATGGCGCCGGAACGTTGCGGCAACAGATGGCGCGCTTGGCATGGCATCGGCGCTGCACGACGGCGCCGTGTCGACACTGGGCATCGTTGCCACATGCGCATGCGCCGGCCTCATCGTCTCGGTGGTCAATCTGACCGGACTTGGCCTGACGATCTCGTCGATCATCGTCAGCGCGGGCGGCGGCGATCGATTGGTCGTGATCCTGCTCGCAGCCATCGCCATGTGGGTGATCGGGGCCGCGCTCCCTGTCACCGCCAGCTACATCATCGCCGCCGTGATGCTGGTTCCCGCGCTGACCCGTGTGGGGATTCCGGAACCCGCCGCGCACATGTTCATGTTTTACTACGCCGTGCTGGGCGAAGTCTCGCCGCCGACGGCGCTTGCGCCTTTCGCCGCGTCGGCGATCACCGGCGGGCAACCGTTCCGCACCATGATGCAGACATGGAAATACACGCTGCCGGCCTTCGTCATTCCCGTGATGTTCTGCCTGACGCCGTACGGGCTCCAGTTGCTGACCCTGACGCCCGAGGGCGCCGATCCGGTCAGCTGGGCGGATTGGACCGGTATTCTGGTAGCCGTGCTGAAGTCGGCGCTGGCGCTGCTTGGGCTGGCCGTCGGCATTACGGGTTACGCGGCCGCGCCGGCCCGCCTGATCGAGCGGGTTCTTTGCGGCCTGGGCGGAATATTGCTGCTGACCGCAGGCTTCTACAGCGACCTTTTCGGCGCACTTTTGCTGATTTCCGGCCTTGCATTCCATTGGCTGCGGGTGCGGTCAATCACGCGGTCCGCGCGATAGGGCTTTGATCCGGGCCCGTTAGTTTCTATATAGAGGGCCGGATCTTCGATCCTCCACGAGATACCTGCCAGCGAGAGGGCGCGTTCTCACGGACCAGGCCACATTCTCCGCTGAAAGACCCTGTCGCCGGATGCACCGCGCCCCCAGAAACGAACGCTACCTGTTAGGCACGTCCCTACCATTCATCGCCGCGCATCTCGCGTGTTTCGCCGCCATCTGGACCGGTGTGTCGGTCGCCGACCTGGCGCTATGCGCCGGACTCTATGCAGCGCGCATGTTCGGCGTGACCGGCGGCTATCATCGATATTTCTCGCACAAGACCTACAAGACCAGCCGCGTCATGGCGTTCATCCTTGGCTTCCTGGCGCAGAGTTCCGCCCAGCGGGGCATCCTGTGGTGGGCGGGCACGCACCGGCACCATCACCGCTTTTCCGACGGTCCCGAGGATGTGCATTCCCCGGTCCGGCGCAGCTTCGTCTATTCCCATGTGGGATGGATATTCAGCGACCGCTACGACACGACCGATTTGAGCCTGGTGCCCGATCTCGCCAAGTATCCCGAGTTGTTGTGGCTTGAGCGCCATCCGTATCTGCCGGCACTGATCTCCGGCTTCGTCGTCTGGCTGCTGGCCGGCTGGTCCGGCCTGGTGGTCGGCTTCATGTGGTCGACGGTGCTGTGCTGGCACGCCACCTTCGCCATCAATTCGCTGGCCCATGTCCACGGCAAGCGCCGCTACGTGACCGGCGACCAGTCCCGCAACAATTGGTGGCTGGCGCTGCTGACCTTTGGCGAAGGATGGCACAACAACCATCATCACTACCAGGGGTCGGCCCGTCAGGGCTTCCGGTGGTACGAAATCGATATCAGCTATTATGTGCTGCGGGCCATGTCGGCGGTCGGTCTCGTCTGGGATCTTCGGCTGCCGTCCGAGCGGGCAATCCAGTACGAGCAAAAGCTGACTCCGGCCGTGGTCGAGAAGGCCGCCGGGCAACTTGCTGCCAGCTTCAAGGTGGAAAGTATTGCTGCCGACCTGCGTACCCGGCTGACCGAGAAGCGTGGCCACGTCCAGCACGAGATGTCCGAACTGATCGATCGCTGGCATCGCCAGCTCGACGAGAAGGTGGATCACCTGCGCCACGACCTGGACGAGCTGTTCCACGCGATTCATGTGCCGACCATGCCAAGCGCGACCGAGCTTCGCGAGAAGGCGGCCTCCATGTTTGCCCATACGCCCAGCATCAATGACATCGTCGAACGGACGCGCCAGATGCTGATGGACGGGGTTCGTGATGAGTTGCTGGGCCGGCAGGCAGCCGGCTCGCACGCCTGAGGCGTGCCTCCCGCCGGTTCGACTGTCAGGCATAGCGCCAAACGGGGTTTAATCTCATGACCATATCACTTGAGGGAACCGTCGCGCTGGTGACCGGTGCGGGCGGCGGAATCGGGGGCGCCACATGCGCCGCATTGCGCGAGGGCGGCGCGCACGTCATCGCCACGGACTTGCCGACGACGCCCCAGGCCAGTCGTCCCGAAGGCGTCGAATGGCTCGATCTCGACGTCACCGACGAGGATAACTGGACCGCCGCCGTGGCCGCCGTCCGGCAAAATCACGGAAGCCTGGACATCCTGGTCAACAATGCCGGTATCTCGGTGGTCGAGCCCATCGAGGGCAGCACGCTGGCATCCTGGCGCCGGGTCATGGCGATCAACGTCGACGGCGTCTATCTCGGCGTGCGGAGCTGCCTGCCGCTGCTGCGCGACGCGGGCGGACGCCGCAAGGGCGGCGCGTCGATCGTCAACCTGTCGTCCAATGCCGGCCTGATCGGCGCCGAATTCAACGTCGCCTACTGCACCAGCAAAGGCGCCGTGCGCCTGATGACCAAGGCGCTCGCCATGGAATTCAGCGCGCTGAACTACAAGATCCGGGTCAATTCGGTTCATCCGGGCGGCATCGAGACCAACATGCTGGGCTCGATTTTCCAGCGGTTTTACGAACTTGGTTTCGCGCCATCCGCTCAGGCGGCCTACGACGCCTCGGTCGCGGCCCACCCCATCGGCCGTATGGGCAAGCCCGAGGAGATCGCTGCGGGCATCCGATTCCTTGCCAGCGACGAATCCAGCAACATGCACGGCGCCGAACTGGTCATGGACGGCGGCTACACGGCACGGTGATCGCGGCCGGGAAGGGAACGCCCGAGCACCGCTATTCCAGGATCAGCCGCTGCAGGACGAAAGCGGCGCGGGCGCCCACGTCGGTCTTCGGCAGTTCCACCACGTCATATCCCAACGCTTCATAAGCGATGCGCAGTGGCCCATAGGCTGCCACGGCATCCTCGAAGCCATGCCGACGTTCCGCATCACATTGATAGATATCCCGCCAGGGCGGCGCGAAAAACACCCGCCTGTAGCATCGAAAGCGGTGTGCGGCCGTCATGAGATGGTTGGGAACCTGCCCGCTGCCCGCGATCTGGTCGACGATGCCCCGGTCGAAGAACGTCAGCTTGCCTGTCTGGGACGCTGAAATCATGTTGTGCATCGTGCGTGACACGGTCAGCTCGATAAACTTGTCGATGTCGGCCCATGGCAGCCCAGTACCGCCGATGAAGAGCTGCTCCTTGACGACCTGTCGCCCTGCCTCCTGTCGGACCGCATGGCCCCGCCGGGCCAGTTCGGCGAGCAAAGTCGATTTGCCACCGCCGGAGCAGCCGGAAATGATCACCAGCCGGTCGGTCGCAGTCTCGACCAGTTCCGGCCGGTAGGTTGCTTCGCTGGTCATGGGTTTACCGTCTCCAATCTCCAATATTCGGGGCAGCACGCTCGGTTATGTGGCGGCTTGGCAATTACCGGAAAAAGCCTGACACTCGTTCCATATAATGAGCCACCGGGGGATGGGTTATGATATTGGGTTTGTCCGTTTCCGCCTTCACCACACTTCATGTGGCCATCAGCCTGATCGCAATTGCTGCGGGCCTGGTGGTGCTCTACGGCATGATCAGGGGAATGCCCATGCCGATGCTCAATCATCTGTTCCTGGCGACCACCGTGGCCACGACCTTGAGCGGGTTTCTGTTCCCGATCAGCGGGTTGACCCCGGCCTTGATGACCGGGCTCGTCTCCTCGATCCTGCTGGGCGCCGCGCTGTTCGCCTATTATAGAGCGCATCTCAAAGGGCGCTGGCGCGGCGTCTACGTGGTGACGGCCGTCGCCGCGCTCTATCTCAATTGCTTTGTGCTGGTGGTGCAGTCGTTTCAGAAACTGGGCGTTCTCCAGCCTCTGGCCCCGACCCAGTCGGAACCGCCGTTCCTGGCGGCACAGGGAACTGTGCTGCTCACCTTCGTCCTGCTGGGATATCTGGCGTTCAAACGCGGCCGCGCCGCGGTCGCCGCCAACTGATCGGGTCCGTCTTGCTCAACAGGTTCTTCCGCCTCGCCGAACACGGCACCTGCGTCCGCACCGAGGTGTTGGCCGGCCTGACCAGCTTCCTGACCATGGCCTATATTATCGTCGTCAATCCGGCGATTCTGGCCGATGCGGGTATGCCGTTTGCGGGCGCGGCCGCCGCGACCTGTCTGGGTGCGGCGATGGGATCGATTCTCATCGGCCTCGCCGCCAACACGCCTATCGCCCTGGCGCCCGGCATGGGTCTCAACGCCTATTTCACCTATACGGTGGTGAACGGCATGGGCCTGCCCTGGGAGACGGCGCTGGGATGCGTGTTCCTGTCGGGCCTTGCCATGCTGCTGATGACCATGGGGGGACTGAGACAGCTGATTATCGCCGCCATTCCCCCGTCGCTGTATGCCGCCATTGCCGCGGGCATCGGCCTGTTCATCGCCTTTATCGGCCTGCACGGTGCGGGCATCGTCGTCGCCAATCCGGCAACCACCGTGGCGCTGGGCGATCTTGCCACGCCGTCGGCGGGACTGGCCATTTTCGGCTTGGCGCTGACCGGCGCGCTGATGGTGTGGCGGGTGCGGGCGGCCATCCTGATCGGTATCCTTGCGACCACGATGCTGGCGTGGGTGCTCGGCGAAGTGGTGGTCAAGCCGGTCGAGTACAGCGTCGCCGCCCTGACCTCGACAGCTTTCCGCCTGGATATACCTGCGGCGCTGGGCCTGGGCGGGCAGGGAACCGGCTTTGCGCTCATCGAGATCATCTTCATCTTCCTGTTCGTCGACCTGTTCGACAATGTGGGCACCCTCGTCGCGGTAACCCAGCGCGCCGGGCTGATGACGCCCGAAGGCCGTATCCCGCGTCTCAAACGCATGCTGTTTGCTGATTCCGCGGCCAGCATGGCCGGGGCGGTCGCCGGCACCAGTCCAGTGGTGAACTATATCGAAAGTGCCTCGGGCGTGTCGGCGGGCGGGCGAACCGGTCTCACGGCGGTTGTGGTCGGCCTGCTGTTCCTCGTCGCGCTTTTTGCGGCGCCCTACGCCCAGGCGATTCCAGCCGCGGCGACCGCGCCGGCCCTGATCCTGGTCGGCGCCATGATGATGGCGCCACTGGCGAAAGTGGACTGGCACGATCCGATGACGTCGATCCCGGCATTTCTTATTCTTGTCGGCATACCGCTCACCTTCTCGATTTCCAACGGAATCGCCTTTGGCGTCATCGCGTATGTAGCGCTGAAGCTGGCGAGGGGAAAACTGAGACGCGCCGACTGGCTCATGCTGCTGCTCGCGATCCTGTTCGCCGCTCGTTTCCTGTGGCTCGCCGAATAGCCGATCTTTTCCGATCGTTCGTGGCCAGGTATGCTTTGGGATATATTCAGTCGGCGGCAGCGCATGCGGCAGGTTTTGGCAGGTATTTTGGCACTCGGGTTGCTGCTCGATTCAGCAACCGGTGAAACCTTGGCGCCGACGGTCACGCCTGAGGATTTTCCGCCACTCGACGAGATGTATTACGAGGAGGCGAATGCATGGAGCTGGCCGATCATCCATAGGCGATGCGCAGGGGTATATCTGCTGACCCAGTGGATGTCGGAAGATGATCCAACTGTAACCAATCGCTTTATCGACCGTGGCGAGTTCCACGTTTATGCCGCCGCCAGACACTTGAGCAGGGATGTTCAACTCGATTTCGAACGGGCCCTGGACGATACGATGAGCAGCGCCAACCAGATGGGCATGAGATATATGGAGCTTGCAGAGCCGATAATCGAGGCGGGCGGCGACCCGCTCAGGGATTCGATGATCGCCGCCGACCTGACGTTTTGTGATCAGATCCGCAGACCCGATACATTCGAGCAATAATGTACCGCTCGCCCATCCGGGCCGGGTTTTGCGCCTAAAGCGCGCCCCGCAGCTTGTTGCGAACCATCAGCGGCAACAGGCGGGCGCTTTCTCGAAAACCAAATCGCCGTAGCGACCGCACCCCCAGCAACAGACCGTCCAGAACGGCTCCCAGAGATATGAGCGCGATGGCCGCCTGCCGGCTGACCAACGCCTCAAGCTGGAGATTCGCAGCGGTCCGCCGCAGGATCCGGCGCGCCTGCTCCCGGTTACCCAGTTCCCTCAGGCCAAGTCCAAGCGCCAGCTGGCTGTTGGGATCGTCCACACCGTGCAGCAACGCCTGATCGAACGACAGCGCGGCCCCGGGACGATCGCCATGCCGGAGTTGCAGGCAACCCAGATGTGTCCAGTTCGGGCCGCTGGCCGGGCTTGCAGCCAGCCGCCATTTCAGCGCGCAGAGCGCCGCGGCATCCCGGGGTGAGAGCCCGCTGACCTCGACCAGAGCCTCGTCGGGGACGACATAGCCGTTGGTCGCGCCGGTCTCGCTCAGAACGAACTCCAGCAACTCGACGTGGCTGGTGAAGAAAGGACGCTCGAAATATGGGTGCGCGACGGCGGCATGCGGCGCGGTAAAGGGCGAGTCCCGCGTCACCAATTCGTAGGGCAGGGCGAGAACCGACAGCGGCTGACCGTCGATCTCGACCCGGCAGCGCTTGCCGGTCAGACCGCCCAGGGCGACGTCCTCCCAGAACGGCTGCAAACTGTCCAGAAGCTGGTTGAAGGCGATCTGCTCTCGGGTGTGGTATTCCAGCCGCTCCTGCCAGCGTGCGAAGAAAGCCGTTGTGCCCGGCGTCGACCGCGCGAGGTAGAAGCCGGCACAAAGAACAAATCCCCATTTGGCCGCCAGATTTCGGGGAATGCCGAATTCGGTCGAACAGATGATGTCATCGTCGAAGCCTGCGAAATCCGGCAACGGCGCACGATGCCAGAAGGCGTCGATGTCGGTGTGCAGAATGTCGTGGCCCTGCTCGAGGAAACTCCGGAAGAACGCCATATGCCGGACCAGCAACGAATGCCGGCTGTCCCTGGAGATGTCCAATTGGGGCAGTGCAGTGGCGGTCACCCGCTCGAGGCCGGCGCATTGCGCATAGGAGTCCATGTCCATGCAGCCCACATGCAGGTCGCCGGGCATGTGCGCCGCCGACTGCGCCAGCCACAATTTCAGCAGCCGCATGTAAGGCGCGTTCACCGAAGCGACGATCCTCGGTATTTTTGCAGATGTCATGATGAGGGAGCTGCGCTGAAGTTGTTGCCCGCGTGCAACAATCGCATAAACACCGCGCGAATTGAACCCTGCGGCACGCTATCCGGGAATTGTCAGGAGTGGTTGGCTGGGGGACTAGGATTCGAACCTAGACTGGCGGAGTCAGAGTCCGCTGTCCTACCGTTAGACGATCCCCCAACGAAGGCGGGCGGAACATAGGGAGAGCGGCGCGGCCTGTCAACGACTTGAGAGGCATTTGGGCGATGGAAAATCGTCGCCGCCGCCAGCCGCCGGAAATGGCGATTCAGGCGCGGCCTTGCGCCTTCGCCAAACCGCGTTACATTGGTGTGAAGTCTCAAGTCCTTGAATGGAGCCCCAAAGCAACGTGCGTCACGCGGCCGACCATATCGAAGCGCGGCCTGGCAACGGGCAGAGCGCCGGGCGCTGGGGACATACCTACGCCGCTGTCGACCTGGGCACCAACAATTGCCGGCTGCTGATCGCAAGGCCGACGGGCGCGGGCTTTCGCGTTATCGACTCGTTCTCGCGCATTGTCCGGCTTGGCGAGGGTGTCGCCAACAAGGGCGCGCTGTCACGCGAGGCCATGGCACGCACCATCGACGCGCTGAAAGTCTGCGCCGACAAGATCGACCGGCGCGGCGTCACCCGCCAGCGCCACGTGGCGACGGCCGCCTGCCGCGCCGCCAGCAACCATCTGGAATTCCTCGAGGAAGTGCGCGAGAAAACCGGTCTGGACCTGCACGTCATCACCCCGGAGGAAGAGGCGCGGCTTGCCGTCTCGGGCTGCATTTCGCTGTTCGACGATGGTTCCGAATTCGCGTTCGTGTTCGATATCGGCGGCGGCAGCACCGAATTGATCTGGGTCGCGGCCACGCCGGACAAGGCCTGTGACATCCGTGCCTGGACCTCGCTGCCCTGCGGTGTGGTGACGCTGGCAGAAGCCTTCGGCGGCCGTGAGGTAACGGACGAGATGTACCGGGCCATGGTCCGCCACGTGGAGGACCTGCTGCAGCCGTTCGAGCAACAGCACCGGCTCCGCGACAGGGTCAAGACGCACCAGGTCCAGATGATCGGCACGTCGGGCACGGTCACCACCATCGCCGGCATCCATCTGGGGCTGAGGCGCTATGATCGCAGCCGGGTCGACGGCATGTGGATCGAACGCGAGCATATCCATGACATTTCCCGCCGGCTGACCGGCATGAGCTATGAAGAGCGCATGGCAGAACCCTGCGTCGGCCGCGACCGCGCCGACCTGGTGATCGCCGGCTGCGCCATCTACGAGGCGATCGCCCGTATGTGGCCCTGCGCCAAGCTGCGCGTTGCCGACCGCGGCCTGCGCGAGGGCTTGCTGCTCGACCTGATGATCGATGCCGATACCGAACAACGCCGGAGCGGGTATGGCGCCGCGTCCGCCTAGGGGCTCGCGCCCCAGCGCCCCGGGAAAAAGTCCAGCCAAGGGATCCGGAGAGCGGGAACTGAGTGTGCGGGTCAAGTCCGCCTCGGGCCGTACCTTGTCGTCCACCCTGTGGCTGCAGCGCCAGCTCAACGACCCCTATGTGGCGGCCGCCAGGCGCGAGGGTTACCGCTCGCGGGCGGCGTACAAGCTGATCGAGATGGACGAAAAGTACCATCTGCTCAAAAAGGGAGCCCGGATCATCGACCTGGGCGCGGCGCCCGGCGGCTGGAGCCAGGTGGCGGTCAAGAAGGTGGGTCCGTCGGGCCGGATCATCGCGATCGACATCAATGAGTTCGAGCCGATTCCCGGTGTCGAGATCACCCAGCTGGATTTCCTCGACCCCGATGCGCCCGATCGGCTGGTCGAGATGGCCGGTGGTCCCGTGGATCTGGTCATGAGCGATATGGCCGCGCCCGCGTCCGGTCATCGGGCCACCGATCACATCAAGATCATGGCCCTGTGCGAGGCCGCCATCGAGTTCGCGGTCAACGTGCTGGCGCCCGGCGGCAGCTTCGTTGCCAAGGTGCTCAAGGGCGGTACCGAGAACGAACTCCTGGTTATGATGCAGCAGCATTTCAGGTCTGTCCGGCACGCAAAACCCAAGGCCAGCCGGCAGGATTCCGCCGAAGCCTACGTGGTTGCGACCGGATTCAAGGGCCTCAAATAACACCGATACTAGCCCTTGTACCTGGGCGTTCACGGTGTCATATTCCCCGCCACTTCGGCGCAGGCGACCCAGGAGGTCCGATGGACATTCGCGAGGCACTGACTTTCGACGACGTCCTTCTTGTGCCTCGCGAGTCTGCCGTCATGCCCGGTCAGGTTGACACCCGTACCCGTCTTACCCAATCCATCGAACTCGGCATTCCGCTGCTTTCCGCGGCCATGGATACCGTGACCGAAAGCCGGCTGGCCATCGCCATGGCTCAGGCGGGCGGCATGGGCATCCTTCACCGCAACATGACCGCGGCCCAACAGGCCGAGGAAGTCAGGCAGGTGAAGAAGTTCGAATCCGGCATGGTCGTCAATCCGGTGACCATCCAGCCCCATGAGCCGCTGTCGCGCGCGCTGGAGTTGATGAAATATCACCGCATCTCGGGCATTCCCGTGGTCGAGAAGGGCGGCAAGCTGGTCGGCATCCTGACCAACCGCGACGTGCGCTTCGCCACCAACCAGGCGCAGCCGGTCAGCGACCTGATGACCCAGCAGGTCATCACCGTGAAGGACAATGTGGACACCCAGGATGCACAGAAGCTGCTGCATCAGCACCGCATCGAAAAGCTCCTGGTGGTCGACGACGCCTATCGCTGCATCGGCCTGATCACCGTCAAGGACATCGAAAAGGCCCAGCTTCACCCCAACGCGTCCAAGGACGCCAAGGGTCGGCTGCGCGTGGGTGCGGCCGTGACCGTCGGCAATGAAGGCCTCGAACGCGCCGCGGCGCTGATCGACGCCCAGGTCGACGTGATCGTGGTCGACACGGCCCACGGCCATTCCAGCCGGGTCATCGACACCGTCGCGCGGCTGAAAAAGGCAGGCGGCGTCGAGGTGATCGCCGGCAATATCGCCACTGCCGATGCCGCCAGGGCGCTGATGGATGCGGGCGCCGACGCGGTCAAGGTCGGTATCGGCCCGGGCTCGATCTGCACCACCCGCATCGTCGCCGGCATTGGCGTGCCGCAATTGACGGCGGTGATGGATGTGGTCAGCGTGACCGCCAAGGCCGGGATCCCGGTGATCGCCGACGGCGGCATCAAGACATCGGGCGACGTGGCGAAGGCCATCGCCGCCGGCGCAAACTGCGTCATGGTCGGCTCGCTGCTGGCCGGCACTGAAGAGGCGCCCGGCGAGGTCTTCCTGTATCAGGGCCGCTCGTACAAGGCGTATCGCGGCATGGGGTCGGTGGGCGCCATGGCGCGCGGCTCGGCCGATCGCTACTTCCAGGAAGAAGTGAAGGACACGATGAAGCTCGTCCCGGAAGGTGTTGAAGGACAAGTGCCTTTCAAGGGTCCGACCGGCAGCGTGGTGCATCAGCTTGTAGGCGGCCTGCGCGCCGCCATGGGCTATACGGGCGCCGCTACCGTACCCGACCTGCAGGAGCGGGCGCAGTTCGTGCGCATCACCAATGCGGGCCTGCGCGAAAGCCACGTCCACGACGTGGTGATTACCCGCGAATCCCCCAATTACCCGGGTTCCTGAGCCGCCATGAGGGAAGGCGCCCGCATCCAGGCCGCGATCGACCTGGTTGCGGCGGTCGACAACTCCACCCGTGAGGGCGGCGCGGCCGCCGATTCCATCCTGCGCGACTATTTCCGCCAGCGCCGCTATGCCGGCTCCAAGGACCGCCGCGCGGTCGGCGACCTGCTCTATGCCGTGCTGCGCCGGCGCGGCGAACTGAACTGGCGGCTGCCCGGAGAAGCCACCCCGGCCCGCATGGCCGTCCTGCTGCAGGTCATTCTGGATGGCGCGGACCTGGACGGACTCAATGCCCGCTTCGAGGGCGACAGTCACGCGCCAGCGCCTATCACCGCCGAGGAAGCCGCGGCGCTGCACGAGGCGGCAGGGGCGGACATCTCCGCCGCGCCCGTCTGGGCCTCGCACAACTTCCCGGCCTGGATGACAGCGTCGCTCGAGCGCCGCTTTGGCGGCCGCCTGGTCGAGGAACTGGCCGCGCTGGAGGGCAGGGCGCCGCTGGACCTGAGGGTCAACCTGCTGCGCGGCACCGTCGACGACGCGCTGAAATTGTTGCCGGACGCAAGCCGCAGCACCAGGCTCACGACCAGCTTGAGGCTGGAAACCGCCATGGATATTTCAAGGCATATCAGCTATCTGGGCGGCTTTATTGAAATTCAGGACGAGGGATCGCAGATCGCCTCGCTGCTGACCGGCGCGGCCAGGGGCATGCAGGTACTCGACCTGTGCGCGGGCGGCGGCGGCAAGACCCTGGCCATCGCAGCGCTGATGGGCAATTCGGGCCAGATCTATGCCTATGACACGGATCGCCGGCGGCTCGACAGGCTGCGTCCCCGCGCCAAACGGGCCGATGCGCGAACCATCCAGTATGTGGAAAGCCAGGCGAAGCTGCCGCCCGGCATGGACCGGGTGGTTCTCGACGTACCGTGCAGCGGCACCGGCACCTGGCGGCGCAATCCGGAACTGCGCTGGCGGCTGACGCCGGAACGGCTCACCGAGCTTACGCGGCTGCAGGATACCCTGCTCGATCGCGGCGCGGGGCTGGTCAAGCCGGGCGGACAGCTGGTCTACATGACCTGCTCGCTGCTGCCCGAGGAAGGCGAGGACCGGATCGCGGCCTTTCTCGAGCGCCATCCGGACTTTGCGCCAGCCGCCTATTCGGCGTGCTGGCCGGCCACGGAAGGCGGCCCGCCCGCCAGCCTGTCGGCGTCGCCTGACTATCTCGTCCTCAGTCCCGCAACCCATGATACCGACGGCTTTTTCGTTGCCGTCCTCCAACGCTCGCCATAGGGTCCCAGTCCATGTCTGAACACGTGCTCATCGTCGATTTCGGCTCCCAGGTGACGCAGTTGATCGCCCGCCGGGTGCGCGAGGCCGGCGTCTATTGCGAGGTCGTGCCGTTCAACAAGGTCGACGGCATGATCGACGATTTCGATCCCAGGGGAATCATCCTGTCCGGCGGCCCCGCCAGCGTGATCGAGGCCGACACGCCGCGCATTCCGCAGAAGGTGCTGGACCGGGGCGTGCCGATCTTCGGCATCTGCTATGGCGAGCAGGCGCTGTGCGCCCAGCTCGGCGGCTCGGTCGAGAAGGCCGACCACAGGGAATTCGGCCGCGCCTGGCTCGACGTGAAGGAGAACTGCGCGCTGTTCGACGGCGTCTGGGCGCCGGGCGAGCGCCACCAGGTGTGGATGAGCCACGGCGACCGGGTCGATTCCATCCCCGAGGGTTTCCGGATCGTCGCCGTCAGCGACAATGCACCCTTCGCCGCCATCGCCGACGAGGCGCGCCGCATCTACGCCGTGCAGTTCCACCCGGAAGTGATCCACACGCCCGATGGCGGCAAACTGCTCAAGAACTTCGTGCTGAACATCGCCGGTTGCCGGGCCGAATGGTCGATGGCCGCGTTCCGCGAGACCAAGATCGCCGAGATCCGCGCCCAGGTGGGGCAGGGAAAGGTGATCTGCGGCCTGTCGGGCGGCGTCGACAGTTCGGTGCTGGCCGTGCTGCTGCACGAGGCCATCGGCGATCAGCTCACCTGTGTGTTCGTCGACCACGGCATGCTGCGCGCCGACGAGGCCGAGCAGGTGGTGAGCCTGTTCCGCGGCCATTACAACATCCCGCTGGTGCATGTGGACGCCGGCAAGCTGTTCCTGGGCAAGCTGGCGGGCGTGTCCGACCCGGAACAGAAGCGCAAGATCATCGGCGCCACCTTCATCGACGTGTTCGAGGCCGAGGCGCGCAAGGTGGGCGACGCGAAGTTCCTCGCCCAGGGCACGCTCTATCCCGACGTGATCGAAAGCGTGTCCTATAGCGGCGGCCCCAGCGTGACCATCAAGTCCCACCACAATGTGGGCGGCCTGCCGGCGCGCATGAACATGGCGCTGGTCGAGCCGCTGCGCGAGCTGTTCAAGGACGAGGTGCGGGTGCTGGGCCGGGAACTGGGCCTGCCCGAGACGCTGGTCGACCGCCACCCGTTCCCCGGCCCGGGCCTCGCCATCCGCATTCCCGGCACGATCGAGGAAGACCGGATCGCCATCCTGCAGAAGGCCGACAGGATCTATCTGGAAGAAATCCGCCGCGCCGGCCTCTACGACGCCATCTGGCAAGCCTTCGTCGTGCTGCTGCCCGTGCGCACCGTGGGCGTGATGGGCGACGAGCGGACCTATGAATATGTCTGCGCCCTGCGGGCGGTGACCTCGACCGACGGCATGACGGCGGATTATTACCCGTTCGACCACGACTTCCTGGGCCGGGTGTCCAGCCGCATCATCAACGAGGTACGGGGCATCAACCGGGTGGTCTACGACGTGACGTCGAAGCCGCCGGGGACGATCGAGTGGGAGTGAGGGACGGCCCTCTTCACCATCTTCAGCAACTAGGCTGTGCAGGTAACCGCTGCTCTTCTAACACGATGCAATGAAATTTGACGTAATGAGACCATACTCAAAAATGAAATTTACAGAATCATAGCCTGAAAATTGGTCGCGATCAGGGAGACATGGGCTCTCAGCGGCGGACGCAATTCGAACGCGCGCGGTTCCCTGGAAAAATTCCACAAACGCATCAGACGCCAATCCTCGCATTGGGCATCGGCAACCTCCAGTTCGTTGCGCGTGATGTGAAACGGCGTACGTTCCCAGCCATTCGTTGTCTTCACTTCGATCAGCCGTTTGTCGCCGTCAGGTTCGAAGCTTTCGATGTCATAGCCAGCACCATCACCGTCCACATGGGATGTCCAACGAACGCGGTTTGCAAGATCGGTTCGCCCAGCGGCGCGCAAATTTGCGTGCTCATGAGCGAGAACACGCTCCTCGCCGGCTGACCCGAGCACCCGGTTGCGTGCGTCACGTTCCGCCACGTCATATTTTCGCGCGATGGCGGCCATCTGTTCCAGTTCGGCTGGAGGGGGTCGGTTAGTTTGTGTTGGCGGTGGGCCGATCCAAAGGATCGCCTCTTCGGCAAATACGGCCGGTGCAACGCCTTCGCCGAGCCGCGCAATAGGCACCAGCCAGTCGGGATGCCGGTCGAGCCAGCGGTTCACCACATCTACCAGAGAGGATTGAAAATTGAAGGCCGGTTTGTAACCGGGTATCCACGTTTCGCCGAGGGCCTGTAGTACGGCGCTGATGTTCCGGTGCTTGAATTCGATGGAGCCTCGGGCGCGGCCAGTTGCCGCTTGCAACAACCGATTATGTTCGGCCTTGCTATAGGATCGCCCTACTAGGTCGTCGGCCAACATGGAGAAGTAATCAGCGACGATGGCATCATTCTCTTCATCGGTCCAGTCGGCGGCCATTCGTGATCCTGACAACGTACCAGTCTAAGGCAATTTAGTCTGTCGTTCGCTATGGGCCAAGTGCTGCTGGAATGCAGGCCTTAAGTACCTTCCGCAGAGACGCCTCGATCTGGCCGCCGCACCAGGCGTCGCCGTATTCCTCCTTCGCCGTCTCCGACAACCTGGCGAGCGGCGGCAGGCCGGCGATCCGGCGCGACAGGGCGGCGGTCAGGGGCGCGGTTTCGGCGAGGATCGCCCCGATTGCCGGGAAGCGGTCCGCCATAATCGGCCAGAGGGTGGCGGTCACCACGTCGGCGATGCCCGGCGCCGTGCCGCCGAGCAGGACACCTGAGCCAGGCTGCAGGCCATGGCGGCGGCCGGTTTCTTCCCAGAAACTCATCCACTTCTTCAGGCGAGGGACGAAGGTCCGCCAGCGTTCTGCCGTCCACATCTGGCGGCCATCGCCGAGCGTGAGTTCATCGAGCACGTCGTTGGCGTCGCACACGATCTTGATGGTCAAAGCGCGCAGGGCCGGGGCGGCCGGCATCAGCTCCAGCGTCTCGCCCAGATAGAGGATGATGGCGGGCATCTGGGCGATGGCGACATCGGCCTTGGTGTCGACCAGCAGGGGCGGGCCCATGAACGGCACCGGCATCTGCTCTATCGGCCCATCCTTCAGCGCCGCGATCGCCGCATCGCCGGCTTCCGTCCACGTCTTGCCGGCGAAGGCCAGTACGGCGCGCACGAACTGGCCGCGAAACGGCAAGGACCAGTAGTAGAACTCATAGTCGGGCATTTCTGCGACTCCCGGAAGAGGATCGGCATCCATCCACAACGCGGCTGCGCCGGAGCGGTTTATGGCCGGTCAGCCATGCGCGCAGCGTTTGATCGTTGCACACCGGGCGGCCACCTGCCAGAACGCGGCATTCCTTCATGGAGACCAGCATGGCCGACGGCGACGAGTATGTGTACGACGAGGCGACGGGCGAGTGGCGGCCAGCCAGCGAGATGGCTGTGGCCGCCGCCGAAGACGAGATCCAGGTCCGCGACGCGGCGGGCACCATCCTGGCCGACGGCGACTCGGTTACCCTGATCAAGGACCTGAAGGTGAAGGGCGCCGGCACCACGCTGAAGCAGGGCACGGTGATCCGCTCGATCCGGCTGACCGGCGACCCCGACGAGATCGATTGCCGATTTGACGGGATCAAGGGCCTCGTCCTGCGCACCGAGTTCGTCCGCAAGCGCTGAGACGGCGTCATCACCCCGTAATGCCGCCGTGCCCCGCGCCAATAGTCCGGGCGCCGTGATAAACTGACGGGGAATCAATGGCCGGGAGCAGGGCGATAACACGGACAGATCACACATGAGCCGCCGCGACAGCCTTGTCGCCATCGAGCGCCGTATCCGCCGCCTGGTCGTGCGGCGCGGCTGGCACATGCTCAAGGCCGACAATCCGGACAAGCGGGTGCAGACGCATGGCGGCTACATGCTGCGCGACCCCGAAACCTTCACCATCGTGTTCGGGGACGCCGAATACCCCTATTGCGCCGACCTGAACGATATCGAGGAATTTCTGGCTGGGCTGGATCCGGTGCAGAAGCGGCGCTGACCGGCACGCGGCCGCCACGAAAAATTCACGAAAATGGCTGCCGCGCATGGTGGCTGGCCGTCGACAATCGATGGTTTCTCGGCGACAATTGCACGCATTCAACCCGCGCGAGGGAACAGTCATGCCTGTAATCACCACAAGCGACGGCGCCGAGATTTTCTACAAGGACTGGGGCAGCGGACAGCCCATCGTATTCAGTCACGGCTGGCCATTGTCGGCCGACGACTGGGACGCTCAGATGTTGTTCTTTGCCGGCAAGGGCTTTCGCGTGATCGCCCATGACCGGCGCGGCCATGGCCGCTCCAGCCAGGTGGCCGACGGCCACGACATGGATCATTACGCCGACGACCTTGCCACGCTGACCGCCCATCTCGACCTGAAGGACGCGGTGCATGTGGGCCATTCCACCGGCGGCGGCGAGGTGGTGCACTACATTGCCCGCCACGGCGAAAGCCGGGTGGCCAAAGCCGCGATCCTGGCCGCGGTGCCGCCGCTGATGGTCAAGACCGAGGCCAATCCGGGCGGGCTGCCCAAGGAGGTTTTCGACGGCCTGCAGGCGCAGCTTGCCGCCAATCGCGCCCAGTTCTACTACGACCTGCCCGCCGGTCCGTTCTATGGCTACAACCGGCCCGGCGCAAAGCCGTCACAGGGGATTATCTGGAACTGGTGGCGCCAGGGCATGATGGGCGGCGCCAAGGCGCATTACGACGGGATCGTCGCCTTTTCCCAGACCGATTTCACCGAGGACCTGAAGCAGATCACCGTGCCGGTGCTGGTGATGCACGGCGACGACGACCAGATCGTGCCCTATGCGGATTCGGCGCCGCTGTCGGCCAAGCTGCTGCGCAACGGTATCCTGAAGACCTATCCCGGCTTTCCGCACGGCATGCCGACAACCGAGGCCGAGACCATCAACGCCGACCTGCTGGCGTTCATCAAGGGCTGACAGGGACGCCAGAAGCGGGCCCGTCACCGGCGATCCGGCAACGGGTGATCCGGCCGGCTAGGGGACGTGGTATCCTTGTCTTTTCCACGGGAGGGATCGATGGGCAACCTGATCGTCTGCTGCGATGGCACCTGGAACACACCCGGCGACAAGGAAGGCGTCGTGCCGTCGCCGACCAACGTGGTCAAGCTGTACAACGCGCTGGCTGCGGCCGACGCGGCCGGCGTACCCCAGCAACGCTATTATCATCCCGGCGTAGGCACCGAAGGCAGTATCGTCGACAAGATTGCCGGCGGCGGCATGGGCCGGGGACTCGGCCGCAACATCATGAGCGCCTATCGCTGGCTGGCCGGGCATTACCGGCCCGGCGACCGCATCTGGCTGTTCGGCTTCAGCCGCGGCGCCTACACGGTGCGCAGCCTGGGCGGCATGATCTCGCGCTGCGGCCTGCTGGACGCATCCGGCGGGGACCTGGCCGATGCGGATATCTGGGCCATGGTCGATGACCTGTTCGCCGCCTACCGCGACAAGAAGACGCTGAAGCCGACGGCAAGGCGCCGGTTCCACCACACGGCGCATGGCGGCTCGCCCCAGGGTTCCATGGACATCCACTTTCTCGGCGTGTGGGACACGGTCGGCGCCCTTGGCGTGCCGGATGACGTGGCCCTGTTCAACCTGCTGGACGATCCTGACAAGCACAGCTTCCACGATACGGCGCTGAGCCATAAGGTTGCACATGCGCGCCACGCGCTGGCCATCGATGAAACCCGTCAGAGCTTCATGCCGACGCTGTGGACCGGGATCGAGGACCGGCCGACGGTAAAGCAGGTGTGGTTCCCGGGCGTCCACAGCGATGTTGGCGGCGGCTACGGCCATTGCGGCCTGTCGGACGGCGCGCTCGGCTGGATGATCGAGGAGGCGCGGCTTCAGGGCCTGGCGTTCCGCGACGGGATCACCGCACAATTGCAGCCGGATCCCCGGGGTCTGCTGCATGATTCCTGTGTCGGCGTGTTCGCCAAGCTGAAAACCCGGCCGCGGCAGGTGCCCCGGTTCGGGGAAGCCGCGGTCAAGGCGGATGTGCTTCACGCCTCTGCGCTGGACCGGCACGTGAACCCGCCGCTGAGCCAGGGCGATTACTGGCCCAGTGCGCATGTTGCACGGGCAAAGCCGGCGCAGCTGAGCATCTATGCGCGGGAGCGGTGGAATGCGACGGGTCTCTACCTCGAAGCCGGCACGAAATACACGTTCGCGGCGGAAGGCGAGTGGCTCGACGCGTCGGTCCCGAGCGGTCCCGGCGGCACCAGGGACGGCAAGTTCGCGATCGGCGAAGTCGTCCACCTGGCCGGTTCGATTTTCGGCGCCGCCGAAGATCTGTTCAAGCGGCTGACCCACAACCAGCAGGCCGATCTGTTCGGCACGCGCCGCGACGAAAGCTGCCCTTGGTTTTCACTGATCGGCATGGTCGCCAACGGCTGGAGGCCGGACGACAAGGGAAACACCCTGCCGCACCAGACCTTCCTGATCGGCAAGGGAACCACGTTCTCGCCGAAGGCAAGCGGTTACCTCTACTGCTTCGCCAATGACGCCTGGCACTTCTACGACAACAATCGCGGCAGCGTCAGGCTCACTGTCAGTCTGGCCTAGGCCGGGCCTACGGTTTTCCGGTATCGGCGGCCTTGACCTCGACGAAGTTTCCCTGTGCATCGAACCTGCACGTGAAGGCTTTGGTATGGCCGTTGCCGTCCGCATAGGTGCCGTTGACCGTGGCGGAACCGTCCTCGGCCGGCATGGCCCTGGTGGATTTCACATAACTGGGACGGGCACTGAATTCCTTCGCCGCCTGGCTGCGGCAATAGGCGCCCATATTGCTCGCCGCGACGGGCGCGGCGCTGGCAGCGGATGCGGCCGCCATCAACATTGAGATACTGATCAGGGTGCAGGCTCGAAACGCTACATGCATTGCATTCTCCACTTGGGACCAAGGGAACTGCGACAGGACGGCGAGGCGTACACCAACGCTGGCTTGGACCGGTGCCCAGGCTAACCGGCCTGGCGCGATGCAACTGTAACCCTCCCGTAACAATGAGCGTGACACCGCTTTCCCAAGGATACAACGCGTTTCTCGGCGAAGGCCGGGTCAGGTGAGGGCGCCCACGATCAGCAATGCACCGCCAACCGCGACAGCGTCTTCGACAAGCGCGGCCGGAAGGTCCCGGCCGAACATGGCGGCCAGCCGCATCCGGCATGCATGACCGCCAAAAGTCCCGATGGCCGCGCCGGCAATACCCAGAACCAGCCCCGCGATCAGGATGCCGCCCGTCGCGCCAATAGCCGCGCCAGAAAAGCCACCGGCGATCAGACGGGCAATGAGCGCCATGGGAATCTTGCGGCTGGGCGTTGCCGGGAGCTTGTCGGTGATCAGTTCGCCCAATGCCAGAATACCGAGGATCCAGGGCGTGATGCCGCGGCCCAGAAACGCAAACGACGTATCCTCAAGCGGCATCCAACCGAAATGGACCGCCCACGCCACCGCGGCGGGCGCGGTGAAGCTGCGCAGGCTGGCCACGATTCCGATCAGCAGCGCGAGGAGATAGATCATTCGACGACCCTACAAGCGCCCGCGGGCGCTGTTCCTGAACACAGCCTCCGGCCGCTATTCACCGGCGCCGGCCAGCGGCGGACCGCTGAACTCGGCCTCGATCATGACCCTGATTTCGTCGCCCACGCCCATGGTGGTGCCGGGCGCGGGCACACCGTAGGCGATGCCGAAGTCCGACCGCTTGAACGTGCCCTCGGCCGAGAAGCCGATACGGGCGTGCGGATCCATCGGATGGCCGGCATAGCCGCCATTATAGGTTGCCTCCAGGGTCACCGGCTTCGTCACCCCGTGCAGGCTGAAGTCGCCGGTGATAGTGGCCGTGTTCTCGCCGGTCGGCTCCACCTTGGTCGACTTGAAGGTGATCGTCGGGTATTTGGCCGTGTCGAGCCATTGCGGCCCCTTCATGGTTTCGGTGAAACCCTCGGGCGGTGCGGGCAACTCCAGCGAGTTGGCGTCAATGGTCGCCTCGACCATGCCGGCTTCCGGCTTCGCCGGATCGAACTGCAGCGCGGCGTCGAAGCGGGTGAATTGCGCCGTATAGAGCGAGAAGCCAAGATGACTGACCGTGAAGGTAAGGCTGGCGTGGCTCTTGTCCAGCGTATAGGCGCCCGCCGGAACCGGCGCGGCGGCGGCTGGCGGCGCCTGCTGTTCACCGGCGGCGAGGGCAGGCATTGCGGTCAGCATCGCGATGGCGCAGATCGTCAGCAGTCTCTTCATCCGTGATCTCCCGTTTCCTGATGTTCGGCGTTCTGCCTGATATTGGAAAGGCCGGTCTCGAAATCCTTCCCGACCAGCCTGTCCATGCTGAAAAAGATGCTCATTATCCTGGATACCAGAGTCTGCCTGCCGGTCATGGACCAGGTCACGATGGTACCGCCGGCTTCAGGGCGCAGGGAGAATTCGGCCATATTGCTCGCCTTGAATGGTCTGGTGATGTCCAGCTTGATGGAAACCAGGTGGGGCGGCGTGATACCGACGATCTCCATGCGGCCGGCGACGGCCTTCTTGCCCTCCCAGGCATAGATAGCGCCCAACCCGTTGTCGGCGCCCGCATAGGTGCGCTTCAGATCGGTATCGAGCTTTTCCCAGGGCGACCATCCGGTCCAGCGATGGAAGTCGTCGATCATCGGCATGATCGCCTCCGGCGGCGCGCCGACGGCGATGCTGCGGGCCACCCGGAAGGTGTCCGGCTTCATGGCGGCCACAAGAAGCACGACAGCGATGAGGGCGGCAACAAGGGCAAGAACGATCCACATGAAACCTCTCCGGGGCGGCGGCTTGCCGTGGGACACTCGTCTTGGATCAATTGGCCCGCAATTCGTGCCAACGGTCAAGGCTCTGCATCCAGACCTCATTCATGCCGGCGCGCGTTTCCGGCGCAACATCGACGTGTCCCCACCTATGGCAAACAATCAGCCGTTCTGGCCTTCGCTTTGAATATCTTGAAGAAGGGCTGCCAGCTGGTCGTAGGTGCCGCCAAAGCCCTGCCGCATGGAAGCATGCAAGCCCTTGAAAGCAGCCCATTCGGCCGCCGTCGCGTCGAGCGGCGCGCTCTGCAGTCGCAGGAGAGTGCGGCGGCCATCCTCCCGGAACGTGATCACGTTGAGGATTTCCAGCGGGAAGTCGGCCATGAAGGGCGCGCGCACGGTTGCGCCCGATGCATCCGAAAACGCGTTCACCCAGACGATCCGCGCCGGTTCCTCAATCTCCCGGTAGTCGAACTTGCCCCATAATTCATAGCCGTCGCCGCCGCGCATGCAGTAGTGGAACCGGCCGCCGGGGCGGAAATCCAGTGTTCCGCTCACCCAGGTCAGCCCCTTCGGACCCCACCAGCGCGCCAGATGCTCGGCCTGCGAATGGAGTTTCCAGACCAGGTCCCTCGGAGCATCAAGGGTGCGGGTAATGACAAGATTGCTTGCGATCGCTTCAGTGACGTCCGGCATCGGGATCTCCCTTCTGGATGGCCTGCAGATAATCGTCGAGCCGGTCGAGGCTCTCATCCCAGAACCGGCGGTAGTTCTCCAGCCAGCCCGACACCTCGCGCAGCGGCGCCGCCTCGAGCCGGACGGGACGCCACTGCGCCTCGCGGCCACGAGCGACCAGGCCGGCGCGCTCGAGCACCTTCAGGTGCTTGGTAATGGCGGGCATGGTCATGTCGAAGGGTTCGGCCAGTTCGGTCACCGAGGCTTCGCCCCGGGTGAGGCGCGCCATGATCGCCCGCCGCGTAGGGTCGGCAAGGGCGAAAAACGTGTCGCTCAGGCGGTCGGTGGCCATGGCTTTTACCACATGGTTATATAACTGACCGGTAAAATATAAATTTTTCGAAAAAGCGTCAACCATCAGGATCGGTCAACTTCGTTGGAGCGACAGCGCACAGATGCTATGAAGGCGCCGGATGTCCGATCGGATGTCCCCAGTCAAGACGAACGGGAAGTAGTCATGTCCAAGTTCGAGAGAGAGCGCAATGTCACCGTGCGCGACATCGCGGCGCGCAAGGGCAAGGAACCAGTGGTCTGCCTGACCGCCTATACGGCGCTCGTTGCCAAGTTGCTCGATCCCTATGTGGATCTTCTGCTGGTCGGCGATTCCGTTGGCATGGTGATCCACGGCCTGCCCAATACGGTAGGCGTGACCATGGAAATGATGATCCTGCACGGCCAGGCAGTGATGCGTGGCGCGCCGCGCGCCTGTATCGTCGTCGACATGCCGTTCGGCAGCTACGAGGCTTCGCCGGAGCAGGCGTTCCTCAACGCCTCGCGGATCATGCGCGAGACCGGCTGTGCCGCCGTGAAGCTCGAGGGCGGCAGGGTGATGGCACCGACCATCGAATTCCTGGTCGATCGCGGAATCCCGACGGTGGCTCACATTGGTCTGCAGCCACAGAAGGTGAACATGCACGGCTATGCCGCCAAGGGCCGGCGCCGCGCGGAATGGGAAGATGTGATCGACGACGCCAAGGCAGTCGCCGATGCGGGTGCGTTCGCCACGGTGCTCGAGGCGGTCGCTGCTGAACTGGGCGAGAAGGTCACGCAAAGCGTCGACAACGTGGTCATCGGCATTGGCGGCGGCGCGGGAACGGATGGGCAGATACTCGTCACCGAGGACATGATCGGCCTGTTCGCAACCACGCCCACCTTCGTCAAACGCTATGCCGAATGGGGTGCGGCGATCGACGAGGCGGCCGCCCACTATGCCGAAGAGGTCAAGGCCAGGCGATTCCCGGCGCGCGAGCATACATATTCTATGCGGGATTAGCCCCGCGACACCGTTTTCGGCCGCCTCAGCGTTTGCGAACCCACGGGCCGCAAGCTAAGGTAGCCGCCCGTTCCCGAGTAGGAGACCACTGAGTGAGCGACATCTTCCGCGAAGTCGATGAGGAAGTCCGCCAAGAGCAGATTGTCACTTTCCTGAAGCGCTATGGAAAGTACCTGGCGGCCGTCATCGTGCTGGCCATCGCCCTCGTCGCAGGATACCGCTATTTCCAGGATCAGCAGCGCGCCAGCCATGCCGCGCAGGGCAACGCGTTCGAAGCGGCCGTCGAACTTGCCGATGAGGGCAAGGCGACCGAAGCCCTGCCCAAACTGCAGGCCCTCGCCGAGGAAAGCGGGTCGGACAGTTATGGCCTGCTGGGCCGCTTCCGCATCGCCGAATTGCAGCACCAGGCCAAGGACAGCAAGGCCGCGCAGGCAACCTACGATGCCATCGTTGCCGATTCCGGCGTCGATCAGGTCTATCGCGACCTGGCGGGCTATTATGCCGCGTCTCTCATGCTTGAAAGCGGCGGCGGACCCGAGCTGGAAAAGCGGCTGGAGGCCATGTCCGGCAAGGACAACGTTTGGCACCTGTCGGTCACCGAACTCCGGGGTCTCAACCAGTACAAGATGGGGCAACGCGAAGCCGCCGTGAAAACCTTCAAGGATCTGCTGGGCAATGCACCCGCCGATTCCGGCTTCAAGCTCAGGGCACAGCAGATGCTGGCGGTCCTCGGCGTCCCGGCTGATGAAATCAAAGCTCAATTGGTTACCGAGTAGGTGGTGCGCCTGATGCCGATGTTCCGTAGCAATTCCGGTTCTGCGCACAGCGCTGCCTGGACAGCCGTCACCATGGTCGCGCTGGTCGCGCTGCTGTCATCCTGCAGTGGCAAGGAGAAAAAGGTCATCCTCGAGGGTGAGCGCAAGTCCATCGTCGAACTGAACGACGTGGTCACGCCGGACGAAGCGTTGAAGGCGGTGCCCGTCACCTTGCCGCAACCCTTCGCCAATCCGGACTGGCCTCAGGCCGGCGGCTATGCCAACCATGCGATGCATCACCTCGCGCTCGGCGCGGCGCCCCGCATCATCTGGCGCGCTCGCGTGGAAGGTTCCACCAGGAACCGCAATCTGGTGGCGCAGCCGGTTGTCGCCCAGGGTACGGTGTTCGCCATGGGCTCGGGCTGGGAAGTTTCGGCGTTCAGCGCCGACAGCGGCGCGGTGATCTGGCGCCAGAAGCTGAAGGCGCCCAAGGAAAAGGAAAAGGAGGATACCGCCTCGGGTGGCGGCATCGCCTTTGACAATGGCAAGCTCTACGTCACGCTCGGCACCGGCGAGGCGCTGGCGCTCGATCCGCGCACCGGCGGCGAGATCTGGCGGGTCAAATTCGACGTGGCGCTGCGCGGTGCGCCGACCGCCTCGGAAGGGTTCGTCTTCGTCACGACCCACGACAACCAGCTTTATGCGCTCAACGCCGAGACCGGCGCCAATGTCTGGCAGCACGTCGCCATCGCCGAAGCGGCGGGGCTGGTCGGTGCGGCGAGCCCTGCGGTGATCGGCGGCACGGTCGTCGCGGCGTTCTCCTCGGGCGAGCTGTTCGCGCTACAGGCCAGTAACGGCCGCGTCGCCTGGGCGGATTCGCTCACTCGCGTCGGGCGCATGACCGCGCTTTCGACGATCAACGACATCGATGGCTCGCCGGTGATCGACCGGGGCTCGGTGTTCGCCGTCGGCCATTCGGGCCGCATGGCCGCCATCGACCTGACCACCGGCTCACGCCTGTGGGAAAACGATGTGCCAAGCGCCCAGAAAATCTGGGTTGCCGGCGACTTCCTATACATCGTGACCGCCGACAACCAGCTGATGTGCCTCTCGCGCAGGACCGGCAAGGCCAAGTGGGTCACCGACATGCTGCGCTACAAGAACAATAACAAGAAGAAGGCGCTGATCACCTGGACCGGTCCCGTGCTGGCCGGCGACCGCCTGCTGGTCGTGACCAACAACGGCATGCTGGCGTCGTTCTCACCCTATACGGGCGAGTATCTGGGCGGCATCGACATTCCCAGCAAAAGAAACTACATCGAACCAGTTGTCGCCAACGGCACGCTCTACTTGATGGGCGACGATGGCGAACTGCTGGCGATGCGGTAAAGATGACGAGATGTCCTTCACCGCAGCAATCATCGGCCGGCCGAATGTCGGAAAATCTACACTTTTCAATCGTTTAACCGGTCGGCGTCTGGCGCTTGTCGACGACCGGCCCGGCGTCACCCGCGACCGCCGCGAGGCGGATGCGCGCATCGCCGGCCTCGAGTTCAAGCTGATCGACACGGCCGGTCTTGAGGACGTCAACGACGACTCCATGGAAGCGCGCATGCGCCATCAGACCGAACTCGCGGTCGAGTCCGCCGACGTGGTGATGTTCATGATCGATGCCCGCGCCGGCATCACGCCGCTCGACGAACATTTTGCCCAGTGGCTGCGCGAGACCGGCAAGCCGGTCGTCGTGGTCGCCAACAAGTCGGAGGGGTCGGCGGGCGAGAGCGGTTATCTCGAAGCATTCGGCCTCGGCCTTGGCACGCCGGTGCAAATCTCGGCCGAGCATGGCCAGGGAATGGGTGAACTCTATGATGCGCTTTCCGATCACGCCGAGATCATCATCCCCAACGAGGACGACGAGGACGGTGTAGAGCACGAGGACGGCGTTCTGCATCTCGCCATCATCGGCCGCCCGAATGCCGGCAAGTCGACCCTGATCAACACGCTGATCGGCGAGGAACGGCTGTTGGCCGGGCCGGAAGCCGGATTGACGCGGGATTCGATTTCGGTCGAATGGGAATACGACGGCAAGCGGATCAAATTGTTCGACACCGCCGGCATGCGCCGCAAGGCGCGGGTCATCGACAAGCTCGAGCGGATGTCGGTGGCTGACGGCCTGCGAGCCGTGAAATTCGCCCAGATCGTGGTGCTTCTGGTCGATGCCACATCACCGCTCGATCGTCAGGACCGTGTCCTTGCCAATCTGGTGGCCCGCGAGGGCAGGGCGCTGGTCGTCGCGCTCAACAAGTGGGATCTGGTGGAGAACAAGAAAGACGTTCTCAAGGAAGTCGAGGACATGCTCGATCTGGACATGCCCGAAATCCGCGGGGTGCAGTTGGTGCAATTCTCGGCATTGACCGGGCGCGGCCTCGACAAGCTGATGCCGGCGGTGATGAAGGCCTATGAGGCATGGGACAGCCGCATCTCGACGGCGCGGCTCAACCGTTGGCTCGACGCCTCGACCCAGGCCCATCCGCCGCCAGCACCGGCGGGACGCCGCCTCAAGCTGCGCTACATGACCCAGGTAAAGGCTCGTCCACCTACGTTCGTCTGCTTCTGTTCGCGTCCCGACGAGGTGCCGGAATCCTATATCCGCTACATGCAGAACGGCTTGCGCGATACATTCGACATGTGGGGAACGCCCATCCGAATCAGGTTAAAGAAGTCGGATAACCCATTCGCCGATAAAGATTAGTCTGCGCTGCAGATTCGGGGAGATGTCGTCTTGCCGGTCTGGCGCAGCAATCTGGGGCAGTCACAGGCAGGGTCTCGCCGTGACCGGTCCGGCGATCTGCGGCCTCACGACCCGCCAATGCCGGGACGGTGTCCAAGCAAGCGCGGGTTAACGCATTTCCCGCCAGTTCACCAACTCGCCCTGGCTCGTCCAGTCGGGCGACACCATGCGCACGATAGCCGGCGCGATGTCGGCAGGTTGGGGCAGGGCGTCCGGATTCTCACCGGGCATGGCCTTGGCGCGCATGGCCGTGCGGGTTGCCCCCGGGTTCAGCAGATTGACCCTGACCTCGGTGTCGTCCAGTTCGTCGGCATAGGTGCGGACCATCATCTCGACCGCCGCCTTGCTGACGGCGTAGGCGCCCCAGTAAGCGCGCGGCGTGTGGCCGACGGTGGATGTGAGAAACAGGGCGCGGCCCGCGGGCGCGACGCGAAGCAAAGGGTCGAAGGCGCGGATGAGCCGCCAGTTGGCCGTCAGGTTCACGGCCATGACCTCGTCCCAGACCTTGGGCGAGATGTGATTCATCGGCGCCAGTTCACCCAGGATGCCGGCATTGCCGACCAGGATGTCGAGCCTGCCCCAGCGCTCATGAATCGCGCCGCCGGCCCGGTCGATCAGGTCGCCCTGCTTCAGGTCGAGCGGGGTCAGTGTCGCCGATCCGCCGGCGGCCTGGATTTCGTCGTCCAGTTCCTCAAGGCCACCGATGGTGCGGGCGACAGCGATGACATGTGCCCCGGCCCTAGCCAGCGCGAGCGCCGCCTGATAGCCGATACCGCGGGAGGCGCCGGTAACGAGCGCGATCTTTCCGGACAGTGGCTGGGTCATGCTTCGGCGAGGAGCGACAACTGGGATTGCTGCCCGCCATCATGGTCGACCAGCCGAATCGGATAATCGCCGGAGAAGCAGGCGTCGCAATATTGCGGCTGAACCTCGTTACGTCCGGTCTCGCCGACAGCGCGGTAAAGACCATCCATGGACAGGAACGCCAGGGAATCGACGCCGATCAGCCGCGCCATCTCTTCATGGGTCATCCGCGCCGCCAACAGCTTGTGCCGTTCGGGCGTATCGACGCCATAGAAGCAGGAATGGGTCGTCGGCGGGCTGGCGATGCGCATATGCACCTCTCGAGCGCCAGCGCTGCGGATCATTTCCACGATCTTGATCGACGTGGTCCCGCGCACGATGCTGTCGTCCACGAGAATGACGCGCTGGCCGGCGATCTGGGCCTTGTTGGCGTTGTGCTTGAGGCGCACGCCCAGATGGCGGATCGAATCCGTCGGCTCGATAAAGGTTCGCCCCACATAGTGGTTGCGGATGATGCCCAACTCGAACGGAATGCCGGATTCCTGGGAATACCCTAGCGCCGAAGGCGTGCCCGAATCCGGCACCGGAATCACCAGGTCGGCATCGACCGGCATCTCTCGCGACAATTCCGCGCCGATCCGCTTGCGTATCTCGTAGACGCTGCCGGTGCGGGTCAGGGTGTCCGGCCTGGAGAAATAGATATTCTCGAAAATGCACGGCCGCGCCTTCTGCTTCGGGAAGGGATGCAGGCTCTGGATGCCATTTTCTGTAAAGACGATCATCTCGCCCGGTTCGATCTCGCGCACATACTTGGCGCCGATGATATCGAACGCGACCGATTCCGATGCCAGCACCGGAACGCCTCCCTCCATCTCGCCCAGCACCAGGGGCCGGATACCGAGCGGATCGCGGATACCGATCATCTTCTTCTGGGTCAGCATCACCAGTGAATAGGCGCCCTCGATCTGGCGCAGCGCATCGACCACGCGGTCGACCAGACGCGGCTGCTGGCTCAGCGCCACCAGATGGATGATCACCTCGGTGTCCGAACTGGCCTGGAAAATGGCGCCCTTGCTGACCAGCATGCGCCGCAGCGTCATGGCATTGGTGATGTTGCCGTTGTGGGCGATCGCGAAACCGCCGCCCGACAATTCGGCGAACAGCGGCTGGACATTACGCAGCACGGTGCCGCCCGACGTGGAATACCGATTATGGCCAATGGCCGAGTCACCGGGGAGGGACGCGATGACGCTTTCCGAACTCAGCGTGTCGCCAACCAGGCCCAGCGCGCGCTCGGAATGGAACTGTTTGCCGTCATAGCTCACGACACCGGCCGCTTCCTGGCCCCTGTGCTGCAACGCATGCAGGCCCAGCACAGTCAGCGCTGCGGAATCCGGATGGCCGTAGATGCCAAAGACGCCGCACTCTTCATGCAGCTTGTCGTCGTCGAATGGATTGGTGGATACCGTCACTTCGGCCCTGACTCCGCCGGTTGCGTCACTAGCAGGTTCGGTATCTGCTGTTGTCGGGGTGTATATCCCGATTCACGGATCATGTCAGTTCCCGAATGCACTACAGCTCCTTCGTTCCGTGATGGGAGTCTTGCCGTTTTGCCTTGGCGTCCGGCCGCATGTGTTTCGGCACGAGGCGTTCCAGCGCAGCCGAACCGGCCCTTACATGGGGCATAAGCCGCGAAGTTTCCACCCATTTGGGAGGATCCGTTTCCTGCTCGCCTTCGCTCCCATAGAGCCCCATGACGTGAACGGTCGCGATATGGACCAGCGCGACCACAACGCCGCCCCGCAGAATGCCGAAAACCACGCCGAGCATGCGGTTCGCCGGTCCGAGCATGCTGGCGCGCTTGGTATTGCGCGACAGGAAGCCGGCAATGATCAGCAGCGCCACGAGCACGATCACGAACAGTCCGGCCCCGGCGACGATGCCAGCCCACAATGGATCGTCGATCCAGCGGTTCATCAGCTCCCTGGCTGGTTCGTAGAGCGTCAGCGCGATCCAGCCCGCACCGATCCATGCCGCCAGCGACAGCAACTCGCGGACCAGTCCCCGGAACATGCCGATGATTGCCGACAGGCCGACCACGGCGACAATGATGAGATCAAGGGTGTTGATGCTTTCCATGATCGTTCAGACAACAAACAGATCGTTGACGGCCTGCAGCTTCTCCAGTTCTGTCAGACGCAGGCTGGTCTTGGCGGTCTTCGACGAATTTGGCAGCCAGGCGTGGAAAAAGCCGAGCTTTTCCGCTTCCTTGAGCCGCGCGTCGGTCTGTGCCACCGGCCGAACCTCGCCCGCCAGGCTGATTTCTCCGAAGATCACGGTCTCGGCGGGGACGGGAACATCGGTCAATGAGGATATCAGCGCCGCCGCCACCGCCAGGTCGGCCGCCGGTTCGCTGACGCGCAGCCCGCCGGCCACATTGAGATACACGTCCTGGCCGCCGAACCCCAGGCCGCAGCGGGCGTCGAGCACCGCCATCACCATGGCCAGCCGTCCGGTGTCCCAGCCCACCACCGCGCGGCGCGGCGTGGCCAGTGGCGACGGCGCGACCAGCGCCTGAATCTCGACCAGCACAGGCCGTGTGCCTTCGATGCCGGCAAAGACCGCCGCGCCACTCACCGGCTCGCGGCGGTTTGTCAGGAACAGCGCCGACGGATTGGGTACTTCCGCCAGGCCCTTGTCGGTCATCTCGAATACGCCGATCTCGTCCGTACCGCCGTACCGGTTCTTCACCGCCCGCAAGATGCGGAACTGGTGACCGCGCTCGCCCTCGAAATAGAGCACCGTGTCGACCATGTGCTCGAGCACGCGCGGCCCGGCGATCTGGCCATCCTTGGTGACATGCCCCACCAGGACGACCGTGCACTGGCGCCGTTTGGCGAACCGTATCAACTCCTGAGCGCAGGCGCGCACCTGGCTGACCGAACCCGGCGCCGATTCCACATTGTCGGCGAACAGGGTCTGGATTGAGTCGATGACCACCATCTGCGGCCGGCGCTGTTCCAGCGTGGCCATGACGTTCCGCAGGCTGGTTTCCGAACCCAGCTCGAGCGGCGAATCCGACAGCCCCAGCCGCGCGGCGCGGGAGCGGATCTGTGCGGCCGCTTCCTCGCCCGAAATATAGACGCAGGCCACGTTCCGGCGGGCGAGCAGGGCGGCCGCCTGCAGCAGGATGGTCGACTTGCCGATGCCGGGATCACCGCCCACCAGCAACGCCGATCCGGGCACGAGACCGCCGCCGCACGCCCGGTCGAACTCGGCGATGCCGGTGGCCATCCGCGGCGCCTGCTCGGTCTCGCCGGTCAAGCCGGTCAGTTCGATGACATTGCCCTTGCCGATGGTCAGCCCGCGCGGGATCGGATCGGCGCCGATTTCCTGCACGATGGTGTTCCACTCGTTGCAGCCGTCGCACTTGCCCTGCCATTTGCGGTAGAACGTGCCGCAATTCTGGCAGACGAAATTTTCCGCGGCCTTCGCCACTATGTTCTCCGCACGGTCATGGTGATCGGACCCTCGGCGCGGCCGTGGATGAACTGCTCCACATAGGGATTGCCGGAATTATCGACGTCGGCGGCGGGCCCGATCCAGATGATTCTGCCGCCGTGCAGCATGCCGATCCGGTCGGCGATCTTGCGCGCGCTGGCCATGTCGTGGGTGATGGTCAGCGCCGTGGCGCCAAGGTCGCGAACCCGCTCGATGATCAGATTGTTGATGACATCGGCCATGATCGGATCGAGACCGGCGGTCGGCTCGTCGAAGAAGATGATCTCCGGGTTGGTGGCGATGGCGCGGGCCAGCGCCACGCGCTTTTGCATGCCGCCGGACAATTCGGCGGGACGCAGGTCGCCAACTTCGGGGGCGAGACCGACCTTGGCGAGAATTTCCACGGCCTGGGCGCGCGCTTCCTGTTTGCGCATCCGGTGTGCCGCGATCAAGCCGAACGAGACGTTGCGCCACACGCGCAGGCTGTCGAACAGGGCGCCGCCCTGGAACAGCATGCCGAAACGGCGCAGCAACTGCTCCCGCTCCCGTCCATGGATATGGGTGATGTCCTGGCCATCGAGCAGGATGCGGCCGCTGTCGGGCTGGATCAGGCCAAGGATGCACTTCAGCATCACCGACTTGCCGGTGCCGGACCCGCCCATGATGACCACGGACTCGCCGGCATAGACATCGAGGTCGATGCCATCCAGAACGACCTTGCTCCCGAACCGCTTGCGCACGTCCTGCAGGCTGAGCTTGGGACTATCCATCAGTCTGTGAACACAATCGACGTGATCGCGTAGTTGGCTGCCAGTATCAGGATCGACGCGGACACCACGGCGTTGGTGGTCGCGCGGCCGACGCCCTGGGCGCCGCCGCGGCTGTTGAAGCCCTGGTAACACCCCATCAGCGCAATGATGAAGCCGAATACGGCGGCCTTGATCAGCCCCGAGATGACGTCCCACCATTCCAGGAAATCCAGCGAGCGCTGCAGGTAACCCACCGAATTGTACCCGAGCGAGGCCGTGGCCAGCAGCCATCCGCCCATCACGCCGATCACATCGCCGATCAGCACAAGAAGGGGCAGCATCAGTGTCGCCGCAAGCACGCGCGGCGCGATGAGATACCGGAACGGGTTGGTCGCAAGGGTCGACAGGGCGTCTATCTGCTCGGTCACCCGCATGGTGCCCAGTTCAGCCGCCATGGCGGCGGCTACCCGCCCGGCCACCATCAGGCTGGCGATGACGGGCCCAAGCTCGCGGGTGATGCCGAAAACGACGATGGTCGGCACCGTCGATTCGGCGTTGAACCTGCCGGTGCCGATATAGATCTGCTGCGCCAGCACCGCGCCGGTGAACAAGGCGGTCAGCCCGACGACCGGCAGCGAATAGAACCCTACGGACAGCAGTTGCCGGCCCAGATTGGCGAAATAGAAGGGCGGGGTGAACACGGCAACAATCGCCTGCGCGGCAAAAATGCACAGCCGCCCGACATCCGCGAGGAACTCCAGCGTGGCGCGTCCGACATTGGCGACGGGATTGTTGACTGTGATCAAAATGTGCGGTCCGGCAAGTGGTCCATCTCGGCGAGATCGCCGAACTTGGTGGTTTCCTTGGCGAAGTGCAAGCGCGCGACGCCGGTCGGCCCGTGGCGCTGCTTGCCGATAATCACCTCGGCGACACCGCGGATGCGCTCACCGCGCTCCAGCCATTCCTGGTGGGCCGGGGTGCCCATCTCGGGCTGCTTGCGTTCGTGGTAGTACTCGTCGCGGTACACGAACATCACCACGTCGGCGTCCTGCTCGATCGAGCCGGATTCGCGTAGATCCGCAAGCTGGGGGCGCTTGTCCTCGCGCTGCTCGACCGATCGGCTGAGCTGCGACAGCGCCAGTACGGGAACATCGAGCGTCTTTGCCAGAGCCTTGAGCCCGCGGGTGATTTCGGAAACCTCCTGAACCCGGTTCTCGGAGCGGGACTGGCCCGATGGCCGCGCCAGCTGCAGATAATCGATCACCACCATGCCAAGATTGTGCTGCCGCTTCAGCCGCCGGGCGCGGGACATGACGCCCGCGATGGACAGGGCCGGCGTGTCGTCGATGAACAGCGGGATGTCTTCGATTTCCTGCGACGCCCGCACCAGGGCGCGAAACTGGTCTGACGTCATGTCGCCGCGCCGCAGCTTCTCCGAGGGAATTTCCGCCTGCTCCGACAGCATGCGGGAGGCAAGCTGCTCCGCCGACATTTCCAGCGAGAAGAAGCCCACCACCGCGCCGCCGCCCTTGCTCGGGTCTTCGCCCTCGACCTTCGATCGCTGCCAGCGCCTTGCCGCATTGAAGGCGATATTGGTGGCCAGCGCCGTCTTGCCCATGGACGGGCGGCCGGCGAGGATGATCAGGTCCGACCTGTGCAGCCCACCGAGCAGATCGTCCATGGCGCGCATGCCGGTGGACACGCCGGTCAGCTTGCCCTCGCGCTTGTGCGCGGCCTCGATGTTCTCGATCGCAACGCTCAACGACCGGGAGAACGGTTTGAAGCCCTCCTCGGCCTGGCCGCTCTCGGCCAGATTGAACAGCTTCTGCTCCACATGCTCGATCTGGTGAATGGCGGGGTTCTCGGTATCGCCGTTGGTGGCGTTCTCGACCGTTTCCTCGCCGATCAGGATCAATTGGCGCCGCAACGACAGATCGTAGATGGTCCGGCCATATTCCTCGGCGTGGAGCAGGGACGTGCCTGCGGCGGCAAGCCGGGCCAGATATTGCGGGCCGCCCACTTCCTTCAGCCCGGCATCCGCCTCCAGATAGGTCTTCAGCGTTGCCGGAATGGCCAGTTGGCCACGCTCGATCAACCGCATGGCGGTCGCGTAAATTCGCTGGTGGAGCGGGTCGAAAAAATGATCGGCCGTCAGGAAGGACACCCGGTTGGCGGCATCGTTGTTCACAAGGATCGCGCCCAGCAACGCCTGCTCGACTTCCAGGTTATGCGGCAGGCCGACAAATCCCTCGGGCGAGTCGAGCTGGGCGAGGTGGGCGGTTTCCTGGAATCCTGGCGGCACGGGGCGGTTTCCTTGGAGCGGAGAATCGAAGCGGGCGATTGAGCCCGATTATGACGGCCGGGTCATTAGAACATCCTAGGAACATTGATTTCATCCACAAGGACTTTATCCACAGCTGTGGAAAAACGGGGACATCTTGTCCCGTTGCCTGGCCCCGATTCACCTGACGGCCCGGCGATGACGCGAGAGCGTTTCAGGCGCCTTCGACGATGCGGCTGCGCCGATGACCCGCAAACCTGCGCGGTACAGCGCCCGGCCCAAAAAGAAAGGCGGCTTGCGCCGCCCTTCGGGAGTTTCCTCAGTGTTTTTATTGTTTGTTTATTATTGGTTAGACGATGGTTCAAGTCGTCTTCCCTAAACCTTCTATTCCTCTTCGGCCGGCTCTTCCTCGGACAGCTCTTCGGTGGCGTGCTGTGCGAGTTCTTCGTTCTCGAAGACTTCCTCGGCGCTGACGGCTTCGAGCTTGCGCTCCATGTTTTCGGCATCGGCCTCGGAACGGGCGACGACGACGGCAACGGTAACGGCCACTTCCGGGTGCAGGAACACGCGGATTTCATGCCGGCCGGTGGTCTTGATCGGACGATCCAGATCAACCTGGCTGCGCTCGACCGTGTAACCGGCTTCCTGCAGCGCATCGGCAATGTCACGAGGACTGACCGAGCCATACAGGTGGTCGCTCTCGCCCGCCTGACGCAGCAGGACGACGCGGGCGCCTTCCATCTTGACCGCGACAGCTTCGGCATCCGTGCGCCGTTCGAGGTTCGAGGCCTCGAGCTGGGCACGACGTTCCTTGAAGGACTCGAGGTTCTGGGAGGTGGCGCGCAGCGCCTTTTTCTTCGGCAGAAGGAAATTGCGGGCGAAGCCATCCTTTACGGTGACCACATCACCCATCTGGCCGAGCTTTTCAACCCGTTCAAGCAGTACGACTTGCATCGGGCTCTCCTATTGCAGCACGTAGGGAAGCAGGGCGAGATTGCGGGCGCGCTTGATGGCGCGTGCAAGTTCACGCTGCTTCTTGGCCGAAACGGCCGTGATGCGGCTGGGGACAATCTTGCCGCGCTCGGAAACATAACGCTGCAGAAGCTTGACATCCTTGTAGTCAATCTTCGGCGCGTTCGGACCGGTGAACGGGCAGCTCTTGCGGCGGCGGAAGAACGGGCGGCGCGCGGTGCGCGGACGTGCAGTGGTCGACATTAGAAACGTCCTCCTTCGCGGCCACGGCGCTCTTCACGCTCGTCGCGGGTACGCAGAACCGGTGACGGCTCTTCGTCCAGCACTTCGACGCGGATGGTCATGGCGCGGATAACGTCCTCGTTGATCTTCTCGAGGCGTTCCATCTCGGCAACCGCGGCAGGCGGCGCGTCGATGTTCATCATGATGTAGTGGCCCTTCCGGTTCTTCTTGATCCGGTAGGCGAGGGTCCGCAGGCCCCAGTTTTCGGTCTTGGTTACCGAACCGCCATTGTTCTGGATGATCCCGGCGAACTCTTCCGCCAGGGTATCGGCCGCTTGGCTGGAAATATCCTGCCGCGCGATCAGCACGTGTTCGTAATAAGCCATATGAACTCCTTCTGGCTGTTACATTGCCTGCCGCCGTTAGGCCGCACAGGCATAGCCGGCAAGTACCGGCAAGGAGCGGTGAAGGCGCGCAATATACGGAAAAACTTTCCTCTGGCAAGCCCGGACTGCATTCTAAGCCGGGCGCTTGACACACGCAGGAGAGACGTTATCTGTGGCGCCGTTCTTGGGGACCCGCAACAACGGAACGGATTTACATGACCCGAGCTTTCACGTTTCCCGGCCAGGGCAGCCAGGCCGTCGGCATGGGCCAGGCCCTGGCCGAGGCTTCCGCCACGGCGCGTGAGGTGTTCCAGGAGGTCGATGAGGCACTGGGACAGAACCTGTCGAAGCTGATGTTCGGCGGTCCCGAGGACCAGCTTGTCCTGACCGAAAACGCCCAGCCGGCCCTGATGGCGGTAAGTGTCGCCGTGATGCGCATCCTGGCGAAGGAGGGCGGCGTGAACCTGGCCGACAAGGCGCGGTTCGTGGCCGGCCATTCGCTGGGAGAATATTCGGCGCTGGCAGCCGCAGGCAGCTTGACCCTGGCCGATACGGCCCGGTTGCTGAAGCGCCGCGGTCTGGCCATGCAGCGCGCCGTGCCGGTGGGCGTCGGCGCCATGGCGGCGCTCCTTGGCGTCGACCTGAACGTGGCCCGGGAGATCGCTGACGAGGCGGCCCAGGGGCAGGTGTGCACGGCCGCCAACGATAATGCACCGGGCCAGGTGGTGATCAGCGGCCACCGTGAGGCCATTGAGCGCGCCATCGAAATCGGCAAGGAGAAGGGCGCTCGCCGTTCCATGCTGCTGCCGGTCAGCGCGCCATTCCATTGTTCGCTGATGGCGCCGGCGGCGGAGGAAATGGCCGAGGCGCTCGCCGCCGTGGCCTTCCGGACGCCTGCCGTGCCGCTGGTCGCCAACGTCATCGCTTCACAGGTCTCGGATCCCGACGAAATCCGCCGCCTGCTGGTCGAGCAGGTTACCGGTTCGGTCCGCTGGCGCGAATGTGTCGAGTACATGGCCGCCAACGGCGTCACCGAGGTGATCGAGTTGGGCGCGGGCAAGGCGCTGACCGGCATGGCCAAGCGCATCAACAAGGACCTGACCGCCAGCGCCGCTGGAACGCCCGACGAAATCGACGCGTTGCTCAAGAATCTGTAGGAGACCGTCATGTTCGACCTTAACGGCAAATGCGCCCTGGTGACCGGCGCGAGCGGCGGCATCGGCCGCGCCATCGCCGAGGCGTTACACGCGCAGGGCTCTATTGTCGCCATCTCCGGCACCCGCGAGGCGGCGCTTCAGGAAGTCGCCGCGGCGCTGGGCGACCGCGTTCATGTCCTGCCGTGCAATCTGGGCGACGGCGCCGCCGTGGACGCACTGATCGGCCAGGCGGAAGCGGCGATGGGCCAGGTCGACGTCCTGGTGAACAATGCCGGCGTCACCCGCGACAACCTGACCATGCGCCTCAAGGACGAAGACTGGGACACGGTGATCGATGTCAATCTGAAGGCGGCGTTCAAATTGTCGCGCGGCGTGCTGCGCGGCATGATGAAGCGCCGGTTCGGCCGCATCATTTCGATCTCGTCGGTGGTCGGTGTTACCGGCAATCCGGGACAGGCCAACTACGCGGCCTCGAAAGCGGGGCTGATCGGCATGTCGAAATCGCTGGCGCAGGAAGTGGCGAGCCGCAATATCACGGTAAATGCCGTGGCGCCCGGTTTCATCGCGACGGCAATGACCGATGCGATCGCGGGCCCGGCACGCGAGACGCTGATCGGCCGGATCCCGGCCGGCCGGATGGGTTCGGGACCGGATGTGGCCGCTGCGGTGGTCTATCTGGCGTCGGATGAAGCAGGCTATGTGACAGGTCAAACCCTGCATGTGAATGGCGGCATGGCGATGATCTGAGGTTGCTGGCCAAGGTCGAGGATTTATGATACGACACGGCAACCAAGGGTAACCTGCAGGGTAAATTCTGCCAAAATCTTTGGCAGCAAGTTCAACGGTTTAACGACAAACCTTCAAGGGAATACTGAAATGAGCGACGTTGCCGAACGCGTGAAAAAGGTCGTGGTCGAACATCTGGGCGTGGACGAGGACAAGGTCACCGAAAGCGCAAGCTTCATCGACGATCTGGGCGCGGACAGCCTTGATACGGTCGAGCTGGTAATGGCGTTCGAGGAAGAGTTCGGCATCGAGATACCGGACGACGCGGCCGAGAAGATTTTGACCGTGAAGGATGCGGTCGATTTCATCGAGCAGGCCAGCTAAACCCTATTCGGGATCAATGGAACAGGCAGGGTGATGCGTCGAGTAGTGGTTACAGGCCTGGGGCTGGTTACGCCTTTGGGCGCCGGTATCGAAATTCCGTGGCGTCGGCTGATCGAAGGTCAGTCGGGTGCACGGGCCATCACCAAGTTCGACACGACGGACTACGTGGCGAAAATCGCCTGCGATGTCCCGATCGGCGACGGTACCGATGGTTCCTTCAATCCGGACCAGTGGATGGAGCCGAAGGAGCAACGCAAGGTTGATGATTTCATCCTGTTCGGCGTTGCCGCCGCCGATATCGCGCTTGAGGATGCGGGCTGGCACCCGACCGACGAGAACGAGCGCGTGCGCACGGGCTGCATGATCGGCTCGGGCATCGGTGGTCTGCCGGGCATCGAGGAAGCCGTCACGACGCTGAACGAGAAGGGCCCGCGCCGGGTCAGTCCGTTCTTCATCTCGGGGCGCCTGATCAATCTGGTTTCCGGCCAGATTCAGATCAAGCACGGCTTCAAGGGACCGAACCACGCGGTGGTCACTGCCTGTTCGTCGGGCGCCCACGCCATCGGCGATGCCGCCCGGCTGATCATGCTGGATGACGCCGACGTGATGGTGGCCGGCGGCGCGGAAGCGGCGATCTGCCCCATCGGCATCGCCGGCTTCAGCCAGGCCAAGGCGCTGTCGACCCAGTTCAACGATGCGCCATCCAAGGCGTCGCGTCCCTACGACAAGGACCGTGACGGTTTCGTCATGGGTGAGGGCGCAGGCATCGTCGTACTGGAAGAGCTTGAACATGCGAAGGCCCGCGGCGCCAAGATCTATGGCGAAATCGTCGGCTACGGCATGTCGGGCGATGCCTATCACATCACCGCACCGTCGCCTTCCGGCGACGGCGCCTACCGTGCCATGCAGGCGGCGTTGAAGCGTTCGGGCCTCGGCCTGGACGAAATCGATTACATCAATGCGCACGGTACATCGACGCCACTGGGTGACGAGATCGAGCTCGGCGCGGTGCGCCGCCTGTTCGGCGCAGCGACCAGCGGGCTGTCCATGTCCTCGACGAAATCGTCGATCGGCCATCTGCTCGGCGCCGCCGGCGCGGTGGAGGCGATCTTCTGTCTGCTCGCCATGCGCGACCAGATCGTGCCGCCGACGCTCAACCTGGATAATCCGTCCGAAAACTGCATGGATATGGACCTGGTGCCGCACGTGGCAAAGCAGCGGCAGGTGCGCGCCGTGATGTCCAATTCGTTTGGCTTCGGCGGCACCAACGCCAGCGTGATCTTCAAGCAGTTCGACTGACGGCGGCCCATGGCGGACGAACCGACGACCGCTTCAGAGCCTCTTCAGACACCGCCTGAACCCGCCGGGAAACCATCGCGACGGTGGCGCCTCCTGGCCGTGGCGGTAGCCGTGGCCGCTTTCGTGGCGGTAACCGGCGCCGGCATCTTCGGCCTGTGGTCGTACTATGCGGCTACGGGCCCTGCGCAAGAGACCACCGTTGTCATTCCCAAGGGAGCGGGTGTGCGCGGGACCGCGTCGGTGCTGGACGCGGCCGGTGTCATCGACAACCGGAAACTGTTCCTCATCGCCACCAAGATCACCGGTGCCGACCGCATGCTGAAGGCAGGTGAATATCGGATACCGGCATCGTCCAGCATGCGACAGGTCCTGGATCTGCTCCGCTCGGGCAAGACCGTGGTGCGCCGCTTCACCGTCGCCGAGGGTCTCAGTGTCCGGCAGGTCGACGCGTTGATTCGCGCCGAGCCGGCGCTGGAAGGCGATCCGGGCCCGGTGCCGCCGGAAGGCAGCCTGCTGCCCGAGACCTATCATTTCACCCTGGGAGACAATCGCCAGACGATCATTGCCCGCATGCGCGCGGCCATGGACTCGAACCTGGCGGTGCTGTGGGACAAGCGGGCGCCCGACCTGCCGCTGAAGACACCGCAGCAGGCGCTGATCCTCGCGTCAATCGTCGAGAAGGAAACCGGCGTACCGGCCGAGCGGCCGCGCATCGCCGGCGTGTTCATCAACAGGCTCCGCGCCGGCATGCCGTTGCAGTCCGATCCGACGATCGTCTATGGGATCAAGCGCGGCGAACCATTGGGCCGGCCGATCTTGCTGTCTGAATTGCAGGGCATAACGCCTTACAACACCTATACTTTTGTTGGCCTGCCGCCGACGCCCATCTCCAATCCGGGACTGGATTCGCTCAAGGCCGTGATGAATCCCATGGAAACCTCAGACCTCTATTTCGTCGCCGATGGCAGCGGCGGACATGCCTTCTCCAGCACCTACGCCGAACACCAGCGCAACGTGCAGCGCTGGCGCAGCTTGGAGCGGCAGGGCGTCCGCTAGGAAGCCTCAGGCGACGCTGCTGATGTGGTTGGGCTTGATCTGGTCCATCACCTCATTGAGACGGCTGGCAATCCTGTCCAGCAATTCCAGCGCCGCCTCGGGCGGATTGCGGTGCGCGTAGCGGTCCGGATGACACAGCACCATCTGCTGACGATAGGCGCGCTGGATGGTTTCCCAACTGTCGGCCCGGCTGACATTCAGCACAACATACGGGTCCGGATGGTGAAAATGACGGGTCACGTTACAGATCTCGTAGACTCGCATGATCGATGTCTTGGCATGGATCATGCGCTCGCCGTCGACCACCTCGAACGGCAGGAATGTCCGCTGGTCATTCAGCACATCCGAGATTCGCTCGCTATGACCGGCATGAAAGAAGCCGAAAAGACACTCACCCGAGGTGAGTTGCAGGACAACGAGGACCCGCTGCTTCTCGACGTGCTTGTGGTTCTGCATGCTTTCTCTATCCAGGATCATGGCGTGTCCTTCCGGCATGAACAACGGGATCGGCAGCATAGAGCTGCCGTGGTGTGCCGGCCCATGGATGCATTGGAATACTCGAGAGCGGCGTCCCTGCGGCGTCTCGCTCTTTAAGATCAAATTCGAATAAAATATATGGCAATTTTATTTGTTGGTTGGCTTTATGTTTTAAGTGACTTCCTCTGTCGTATCGGAACACCACCAACCCATCGTCTCCATAATTCTCACTAAATACTGTTAATTCAGCCTATTTTACCGCGCACGTTAAGAATTGTAATATCGGATCACTTCCGTGGCGCGCGCCTGGCTGTCCAGTCCAGCGCCCACATGGGGAGGTTGGCCAGGACACGCGCCGCGATCACCATCTGCCACGGGAATGTGATGCGGCCCCGGTTGCGGGCGAGACCGCGTGCGATGATCCGCGCCGCCCGGTCCGCCGGCATCAGGAACGGCATGGAGAAGGTGTTTTGCGCGGTAATTCGGCTGACGACGAAGCCGGGGCAAATGACGCTGATCCGGACGCCTTCCGGTTCCAGGTAGCCACGCAGCGCTTCGCCATAGGCTTTCACGGCGGCTTTCGAGGCCGAATAAGCCGGCGCCGATGCCAGACCCTGATACCCCGCCACCGAACTGACGATGGCGATCTGGCCGCGGCGGCGGCCGCGCATCAAGTCCGCCGCAGGATGGGCGGTATGAAAAACCCCGCTGACGTTGATGGCGAAGGTCTGCGCGGCAATCTCTTCCATTGCGCCTTCGCTCTGTCCGATGCCGACACCCGCATTGGCGAAGACCAGATCCAGCGGCGCGAGACCGTCGCAATGTTCAACCCAAACGCGCACGGCGTCCCTGTCGGCTACGTCGACCACCTCAGCTGAAACAGTGGCGCCGCGCGCCGCGCTGCGCGATGCCACGCCCTCAAGCCGGGCTCGGTCGCGCCCGCACAGATGCAAGGTGACCCCCGATGCAGCGTAATGGAGCGCCAGCGCCTCACCGATGCCGCTTGACGCACCGGTTATCAGGATAGATTTGGGGTTTTCCATCGACGCCAATCATCAGAGGAAGATATAGTTCGCGCCCACCGAAACGACCCAGGAGCCCCCATGGCCATCGCCAGCATGACCGGTTTCGCCCGCCTCGACGGCGCGTGGCAAGAATATCGCTGGGTGTGGGAAGTTAAAAGCGTCAACGGCAAAGGCCTCGATGTCCGCATGCGGATGCCGCAAGGCATGGAAAGCCTGGATATTCCGGCCCGGGCGCTGATCGCCGAGAGCCTGTCGCGGGGCAGCGTGAATTGCCTGCTGCAGTTCGACCGGGTCAACGCCAATGCCGGCGTCAGCGTGAACAATCAGGTGCTCGACAGCCTGGTAGAGGCCGCAAAGGCCGCCGCCGAGCGCCACGGTCTGAAGAAGCCTCGCATCGAAGAGTTGCTGGAACTGCGCGGCGTTATCGAGGTGAAGGACACCAGCCTCACGGACGAGCAGGTGGCCGAGAGGGACAAGATTTTGCTGGCCGGCCTAGCCGAGGCAGTACGCGGTGTCGTCGCCATGCGCCGGAGCGAAGGCGCCCGCATGGCCGCGGTGCTCCACGACGAGGTCCGCGCCATCGGTGAACTGGTCAATCTGGCGCGCGCCATTCCCTCGCAGCAGCCTGGCGCCATGCGCGAACGGCTGCAGAAGCAGATATCGGACCTGCTCGAAGGCTCGAGCGTGCCCATCGACCAGGACCGTCTGGCGCAGGAAGCAGCCTATCTGGCCGTGAAGGCCGACGTACGCGAGGAACTGGACCGCTTGAGCGCCCACGTCGTCGCCGCAACCGAGCTGCTGGACAGGGGTGGACCGGCCGGCCGCAAGCTCGATTTCCTGGCCCAGGAATTCAGCCGCGAGGCCAATACGGTGTGTTCCAAATCATCGGACCCGGCTCTGTCTCGCATCGGCCTGGACTTGAAGTCGGTGATCGATCAGTTGCGCGAACAGGTGGCGAACATCGAATGAGTGCGCCCATCCTACGCCGCGGGCTGATGCTGGTTCTGTCCTCGCCATCGGGCGCGGGCAAGACCACCCTGTCGCGGCTCCTGCTGGCTCAGGATTCCGAGATCACCATGTCGGTATCGGTGACCACGCGCGCCCCGAGGCCGGGCGAGATTGACGGTAAGGACTATTTTTTCGTCGACACCGCGCGCTTCGAAGCCATGGTCGAGCAGAACGAATTGCTGGAGCATGCCAAGGTGTTCGGCAACATGTACGGCACGCCAAAAGCGCCGGTAGAGGCTGCGCTCCAGGCGGGCAGGGACGTGCTGTTCGACATCGACTGGCAAGGCACCCAGCAGCTCGGCAGCCAGGTGGCCCAGGACATGGTGAAGGTGTTCATCCTGCCGCCATCCACCGAGGCGCTGGAGCTTCGGCTGCAAACCCGCGCGCAGGATCCGGCCGACGTGGTCGCTGGTCGCATGGCGAAGGCCGCAGACGAGATGAGCCACTGGAACGAGTACGATTATGTGGTCATCAACGTGGAGCTGGAGGAAAGCCTGGCGAAACTGAAGGCTATCCTGTCGGCCGAGCGCAGCCGGCGAACCCGGCAGGTCGGCCTTGCCGACTTCGTCAATCGCCTGCGCGGAGTCGATTGAGCGAACGGGCCAGCGCGCAGAACTGCGCCACCGACAGAACTTCCGCCCGCCGCGTCGGGTCGATTCCGGCACCTTCGATCAGTTTCTCCGAATCGACACCGATGCCCTTCAGGCTGGACCGCAGCATCTTCCGCCGCTGGTTGAAGGCGGCGTCAACGACAGTCTTGAGGTCGCGCAGCTCCGACGGTGCGACCGGTTCAGGCAACACGGTGAAGTGCACGACCGTCGACGTGATCTTGGGCTGCGGCACGAAGGCCGACGGCGGAATGTCGAACAGACGCCTCGGTACCGACCGCCACTGGCTGAGCACGGAAAGCCGGCCGAATTCCTTGTTGCCGGGAGCTGCGGTGATTCGGTCGGCCACCTCGCGCTGGAACATCAGGGTCAGGCTCGTAAAGAACGGTGGCCAGACCGGCTGCGACAGCCATTTGGCAAGCAGAACGGTGGAGACGTTGTAGGGCAGGTTGGCCACGACCAACGCCTTGGTGCCGCCAAGCAATTCAGCCTCGTCGACCTTCAGTGCGTCAGCGGGAACCACCGTCAACCGGCCCGGCCAGGCGGCGTCCACTTCGGCAAGCGCTTCAATGCAGCGGTCATCCTTCTCGACAGCGATTACCGTCGCCCCCGCTTCCAGCAGCGCACGCGTCAGGCCGCCCGGCCCAGGTCCGACCTCGTAGACCACCGAGCCGGGACCGACCCCCGCGCCGCGGGCGATCCGTGCCGTCAGGTTGAGGTCGAGCAGGAAGTTCTGTCCCAGCGACTTCTTCGCCGCCAGGCCGTAGCGGGCAATGACATCGCGCAGCGGCGGCAGGCTCATGAAGCAGCTCGCTTTTTTGCCCGGCCGCGGGCGCGGGAGATGTTGCCGGCCAGCTTCAACGCGGCGATCAGACTGCGAGGATCGGCCTTGCCGCTACCGGCTATGTCCAGGGCCGTGCCGTGGTCCGGCGAGGTGCGTACGAAGGGCAGCCCGATGGTGACATTGACGCCCTCGTGGAAATTGACCGTCTTGAGGGGGATCAGCGCCTGGTCGTGATACATGCACAAGGCGGCGTCGTAAGCCGCGCGTGCCTCCTTGTGGAACATGGTGTCGGCCGGCTTCGGGCCGGCAACGTCGATGCCGTCGTCGCGCAGCGCGGCAATGGCGGGTGCGATGATCTCAACCTCTTCGCGGCCCATGGTGCCGGCTTCGCCCGCATGCGGGTTGAGGCCCGCCACGGCAAGGCGCGGCACCTGGATGCCGAAGTCGTTTCTGAGCGATGCCGCGACCGTCCTGCCTGTCCTGACGATCAGGTCGGCGGTCAGCGCCGCGGGCACCGCCGAAAGCGCCTGGTGGACCGTCACCGGCACCACACGCAGACCGGGGATGGCAAGCATCATCACGGCGAAGGCATCGGGACCGGCAAGGAACTCGAGGAATTCAGTGTGACCGGGATGTTCGAATCCTGCCGCATAGAGCACCGACTTCTGAATCGGGTTGGTGACGATGGCCGATGCCTTGCCCTGCCTGAACAGCGCCGTCGCGGTTTCGATGGACTCGAGCACCGCCGCGCCGTTGCCCGGATCAGGACTACCCGGATTGGCCCGCACGGAACGCGCGAGCGCGAGCACCGGCAGCGCATTGGGAAATATATCGGCGGCGTCGTCCGGTCGGCTAATCTCGCGAACCGGCACGTCGAGCTTCAACTGGCGAATCCGCTGCCGGATCAAGTCGGGGCAGGCAAGCAGGAAGAAGGGCGGCACCCTGGCGCGACCGCGCCGCATCCAGGCGGCAAGGGATATGTCCGGGCCGATCCCGGCGGGTTCACCCATGGTGAGCGCGAGGGGCGGCGCGCGCCTATTTGTAGTCGATGATCGCGTCACGGCGCAGGTCGCGAAGATAGCGCCGCGCCATCATTGCAAGGCGCTGGTTGCTGAGATAGTCCTCGATCTCGGACGGCGTCGGCTCCTTGACCTCGGAGACGGTCTTGCCGCAGACCACCAGAACGCGGAAATCGGTGCCGGTGCGCAGCGGCTCGCTGGCCTGCCCGATTTCAAGCGGACGGACGGCATTCTTCACCGGTGCCGGCAGGTCGCCGAGGCGGACCGTACCCAGGCTGCCTGAATCGGTGGCGCCCAAAGAACTGGCAAGCTGGCCCACGCCGCTGCACTCCTTCAGCGTTGCCGCCTGCGCCGCAATCCGCTGACGCTGCGCGTCCGGGTCACTGCCGATCTTGACGATGACCTGCTGGAGATCGATCTGGGTGTCGTCGGGGTCGGCGCTCAGCACCTCCCGCTGATCGCCGAGCGTGACGATGTAGTAACCGGCCGTAGTCCGGATCGGGTCGGAAACCTGACCCTCCTGCAGCTTCAGGACCGCGTCCTTGATATCGGGATTGATGTGTTCGCCAATCACCCAGCCGGTATCACCGCCGACGGCGCCCGTCGCCACATCGGAAAACTGGCGGGCGACGGCACCGAAATCGGCGCCTTCCCGAATCTGCCGCACCAGCCGCTCGGCGGTCTGGCGGGCTTCCACGTCCTTGTCGGGCGAATCAACGGCAAGGAAAATCTCGCCGATGCGATATTCCGGCTGGCCCTTGTTGTTCTTCAAATTGTCCAGATAGGTCTTCACCTCGCCATCGCCGATGGCGAGAAACGGCCGCAACCGGGCGTTGATGACCTCTTCCCAGGCAAGGCCGGCCTTGACCTGGCGCAGGATCATGTCCTTGCTCGCGCCCATGCGCGACAATTCCTGGGTGAACTGATCGGCCGAGATATTGTTGCGCGCGGCCATGTCGTTGAACCGCTGCTGCACTTCCTCATCGGTGATGTTGATCTTCTGTTCCTTGGCCTCCTGAAGCTGCAGCTTCTCGTCGACCAGGAGTTGGACCACCGTCTTGCGCAGTTGGTCGTATTCCTCCTGGTTGCGCAAGGCGCCCGTGGTGGAGGTGATCAACTGCATCCGCTCGTTGACGTCGTACTCCGAGATGATCTCGTCGTTGACGACGGCGACAATCCGCTGCACGTCGCTGTGCGACTGGGCGTAGGCCGCACCGGCCGCGCCGGCGAGCAGCAGCAGAATTCCAGCTAACGTATTGATACGCAAGGTCATTCTAGTCCGTTCACCGTTTGCCTGTAATACTTCGACTTGTTCCCGAATGTCGGACTGAAGGGAAGGTCCTGTAGTTCCGCGTCCTTCGTCCCGGGATCGCTTACCACTTTGAAGATAAGCTGGAAGCCTACCGAGGTCGACGGCCGCACGTCCCGATCATCCGTAAAATCCCGACGCGCCCGCAGCCGGAACCGGAGACACTCATCTTCGTACGTGAAGCCGCCACCCGCCGTCAAGGCACCACCGTCGCGCTCGAAGTCGTAGGCGAAGTCGGCGTTCATCGTCCAGTACCGGGACAACTTGATGCTGGCGGCGGTTCGGAGTTCCTTGCGGTCGGGAAGGGTGGGGTCGAAGCCGTTGCGCTTGATGTCGGTATAGCCCAGCGCGAACCGGTAGTCCGCAGGCCCGAACACGACGAGACCCTCGTTGCGCACGAGGTTGAAGCCATCGTCGTCGAACCGCATGCGGTGATAATAATCGAAGAAGCCCGGGATACCGAGCATGGCCGTCATCACCACGTCCGAGGTGCGCTCGCGCAGGCCGGAATCGGCGGGCAGGCTGAAATCCCGGTTGAAGCGGTAGCTTTCACCGACGGTCACCGACGCCTTGACGCCGTTGTCGGCGTAGTAGCGATAGCGAACGCCATAGGCGATGCGCGTGCCGCCCTCCCAGCGATCCGAACCGGGAAATCGGTCGATGGCGAAGAGGTTCGAGGTGTCCAGGTCGAATGCCTGGCTGTCCTCGTTGGGAATTTCATCGTTGTTGGCATGGGCCGGACTGGACACCACGGTGACCATGGGCTCGATGATCTGGTGCGACGTCGTGCCATAGCGGATGAACGGGTAGCGCCATTCCAGCGCGGCATAGGGCACGTAGCGGCCCTCGAAGTTGCTGCCGGTCAGCACATCGGGCTGGGCGACGAGATCGGCGGCGGATGGATCCTCCCACCCATGCAGGTAATAGGTGTCGGCCCGCATGCCGACGGTCAGCTTGTAGATATCGCCCAGCGGCGAGGTGAAAGGCACTTCATAGCGTCCGTCCAGCGACAGGCGGCCGGTGTCGGCGCTGTCGGTGCGGGTCAGCATCGACATGCTGGCATCGGCGCTGAAATGACCGCCCAGCCAGCTTGGCTTGCCGACGAAATTATACTGGATCAGGGGCAGGGCGATCGGTGTGGTGCCGCCCATATCCTCCTCGCGCAGGCCCTGGAACGCATAGGCGCCGATATGCAGGTAACTCTGTTCCCAGAACCGCTCGAGGTAGAGATGGTTGATCAGGCTGTCAGCGCGCGAGATGTCGTAGCGGCGCAGATAGGTATCGTCGGACGCCAGCGCCAGGTCGAATCCCCAGCGCCAGTCCTTGTCGATCTGGAACTGACCGTTCCCGAAGATGTGGCCGCGGAATTCGTCGCCCGGAATCTGGTTGTTGTCGTCGTCGCGCTTGCTCACATAGGTGCCGCTGCCGTCGAGGCTGAACTGCCCCGTCCTGGTGCGCTGCCGGTATTCCAGCTTCAGCACGGCACGCTCGCCCGAAGTGATCATGGGCGTGATGGTCATGTCCTTGCTTGGCGAAATGTTCCAGAAATAGGGAACCTCCGCCGTGAAACCCAGTACCGACGACGTGCCGAAATCCGGCGAAAGGAAACCGCTTGCGCGCTTCACGCTGGCGTCCGGATGCTTCAGCCAGGGCGTGTAGATGATCGGCAGGCCCATCAGTTCCAGCGTGGCGTTGTGGTAGGTCAGGGTCTTGCGGTTCTCGTCATGGACCACCTTGATCGCCCTGATCTGCCAAAGCGGCGCCTTGTCGGGTTCGTCCTCGCAAATGGCGCAGGCTGAATAGACCGCATGGTCAAGGATGTTGCGTTCGCCATCGACCCGGCGGCCGGAATTGGCCGCCAGCCGCTCACCGTCCTTGAACAGCACATACATGCTCTGGACCACGCCGGACTTGAGGTCGCCTGTCAGTTCCAGCGATGCGCCGGTCGACACGTTGCCGCTCTTGTCGACCAGCCGGATATGGCCATGCGCCACGGCCTTGTCGGCGGTGCGGTCATAGACGATCTCGTCGGCGCGAAGGGTGATGTCCTCATAGACGATCTCGACATTGCCCTTGCCGGTGATCCTATCGCCCTTGTCGTCCACGACGATCTCGTCGGCGGCCCAGGTCGCCTTTTTCGGCTCGGCGGCCGGAATTGCCGGCTGGGCCTGGGCGGACAGCACGTTAAAGACGCTGGCGACAGCACCCAAAACCGCCATCCTCCGTAATGTATCGAGCCAGGCCATCAACGGATTCCAACGGGCAGGCAGGTCAGGTGATCCTTATCGGACACGGTCATCGTGCGCCGGTAACTACACGTTCGTAAAGCCGGATGCTACTGGATTGAAAGCCATGCTGCCCCGCCAAGGGTGTTCCCTTTCAATTTCGTTGCCGTCGGCTAAGATGCAACCGGCGGGACCTTCCGGCGAGTGGGAAGCCCCATGTCCACGTACCTGAATCAAAAGGTAAGAGTTCCGATGCGCATTTCCTTTACCGACGAACGAAACCAGACTTCCGGCGCGCTGGCGGTCTTTGCCCTCAAGGGCAAGACATTGACGCCGAGCGCCGAAACGTTCGACGCGCGCACCGGAGGCGCCATCCGGCGCGGCATGGATGGAGCGCGCAACAAGGGCGACAAGGGCAAGTCCTTCGAGCTTCTCGCGCCCGCCAATGTGGACGCCCACCGCATCCTGGTTTCGGGCCTGGGTGAGGCCGCTTCCGTGACTGTCCAGGCAGCGCAAAGCGCCGGCGGCGCGGCGCTGGGCCAGTACAAGACCTCGGGCGAGGAACAGGTGATGATTTTCGCCGATGCGCTCGACGGCGCGGCGCTGTCGCCGGCGGAATTCGCCGCAAACCTGGCCTATGGCGCCCTGCTCAAGTCCTATTCGTTCGAGAAATACTTTACCAAGAAGAACGAGAATCACTCCCGGGTGAGCGTCAAGCGGCTGGTGATCGTCACCGACGATCCCAAGGGCGCCAAGAAAGCGTTCGAGCCGCTGGAGAAGATCGCCGAAGGCATCTTCCTGACCCGCGATCTGGTCAGTGAACCGGCCAACGTCATCTATCCTGAAACCATGGCCGATGCCTGCCGGTCCCTGAACAAGCTCGGCGTCGATGTCGACGTTCTGGGCGAGGAGCGCATGGCTGAACTGGGCATGGGAGCGTTGCTCGGGGTGGGCCAGGGAAGCGCCCGCGAGAGCCAGCTCGTCGTCATGGAATGGAACGGCAACAAGGGCTCGAAGAAGGGTCCGGTGATGTTCGTCGGCAAGGGCGTGACCTTCGACACCGGCGGCATCTCGATCAAGCCGGCAGCCGGCATGGAAATGATGAAGTGGGACATGGGCGGCGCCGGCGCCGTCATCGGCCTCATGAAGGCGCTGGCCGGGCGCAAGGCCAAGGTGCACGCGGTGGGCGTGGTGGCCCTGGTCGAGAACATGCCGTCCAGCACCGCGCAGCGTCCGGGCGATGTGGTGACGTCCATGTCGGGCCAGACCATCGAGGTGATCAATACCGACGCCGAAGGCCGGCTGGTGCTGGCCGATGCGCTGCATTACGGGCAGGAGTTGTTCAAACCCCAGTTCATCGTCGACCTGGCGACCCTGACCGGCGCCATCATCACCTCGCTGGGCAACGAATATGGCGGCCTGTTCTCCAACGACGACGACCTGAGCCGGCTGCTGTCGGCGGCGGGCGAGGCCGAAGGCGAGAAGGTCTGGCGGCTGCCGCTGGGCGACAGCTACGACAAGATGATCAATTCGCCGATCGCCGACATGAAAAACGTGGGCACAGGCGGCAAGGCTGGCAGCATCACCGCCGCCCAGTTCCTTCAGCGGTTCATCCGGCGCGGCACGCCCTGGGCGCATCTGGACATCGCCGGCATGGCGTGGGCGGATTCGGAAAACCCGACCGTGCCCAAGGGCGGCACCGGCTACGGCATCCGCCTGCTCAACCGCCTGGTGGCGGATCATTACGAGGGCAAATAGCAGGGGCCGGTGACCGAGGTCAGCTTCTATCATCTGTACCGCCGGCTGGAAGACTCGCTTCCGAAACTGCTCGAGCGGGTCATCGCCTCCAGCCAGCGCGCCGTGGTGCTGGCCGAAACCGACGAGCGGGTCGAGGCGCTGACCAGCCAGCTCTGGACCTACAGCCCGGACTCCTTCCTGCCGCACGGCACGGCGCGCGATGCCTTCGCCGCCGACCAGCCCATCTTCCTGACCGCCGCCGAAGAAAATCCGAACGGGGCCACCATTCTCGTGGTGGTCGACGAGCGCGTGCCGGATTTCATCGGCGGGTTCGCGCGCTGCCTCGATATGTTCACCGACAGCGAGCCCTCCAAGCAGGCCGCACGCGAGCGGTGGCGTCTCTACAAGAGCGCCGGCCACGACGTGGTGTACTGGCAGCAGGATGAGAACGGCAGGTGGGAGAAGAAGGGCTAACGGCGCCGCGCCCGCCAAATCTTCCGTTGCCCGGGGCGGGCGATGCGGCTAAGAAGCCGCCGACCCGTGTCCCAACAAGGTAATGAAAATCATGGCTACCGAACGCACCCTGTCGATCCTGAAGCCCGACGCGACCCGCCGCAATCTGACTGGCAAGATCAACACCTTGCTGGAAGACGCCGGCCTGCGCATCGTCGCGCAGAAGCGCATCCAGCTCAGCCGCGCCCAGGCGGAAGGCTTCTATGCCGTGCACAGCGAGCGCCCGTTCTTCAACGACCTGGTCAGCTTCATGATCTCGGGTCCGGTCGTGGTCCAGGTGCTGGAAGGCGAGAACGCGGTGCAGAAGAACCGCGATGTGATGGGCGCCACCAACCCGGAAAACGCCGCCGAGGGCACCATTCGCAAGACCTTCGCCGAGTCCATCGAGGCCAATTCGGCCCATGGTTCGGATTCGCTCGAGAATGCCGCCATCGAAATCGCCTACTTCTTCAGCGGCATCGAAATCGTCGGCTGATTGCGAAATTGCGCTGCCTTCGGGCCGTGGCCCGAAGGCAGAGCGATGATCGACCCTAGGCATCCGGCGCCGCTTGCCGGCGTTCAATGAATGCCGGCAGCTCCAGCGGCGGAAACGCAACAAGACACATCAGGGCGGCGGCATGAACCGCCGTTGCCGCGCCGGCCAACGCCGGCAGGCCCGCCATGATGAACGGCGCCAACAGCGCGGTTCCCGCCGTCGACACCGCCATCACTGCCAGGAAAAGCAAGGCCGCGCCCCGCGCGTCGTCGCCCCGCGCGGCGACGATGGCCCGCAAAAAGCCGGGCGGACCGCGCAGGCCAAGCCCCAGATTCATCGGCACGAACAGCGCCGTCACCACCAGGGTGTTCATGCCGCCCGCCAGTCCGTACGCCAGGATCGCCAGCGAGGCGACAAGGGCAAGTGCCGTACCGAACCAGATCAACTGTTCGGTGCCGAAGCGGCCGACCAGGCGTCCAGTGCTGGTCGTCGCCATGATGAAGCTGGTCACACCGCACAGCTGCAGGACGATGAAATCGGCCAGTTCGCCGCCCATGGCGCGCACGAAAACGGCCGGTGCGCCGAACACAAAGATCAGTAATCCGCCCAGCGTAAACGCCTGACTCAGCGTGTAGCGCAGGAAGACACGGTCGCGGAGCAGGGCGCGGTAGCTGCCCTGTTTATGGCCGGACGTCCCGCCGGGCATCAGCCCTCGTCCCAGAACAATTGCCGCAGCCAGCGCAAATGCGAGCAGGGCGGTCGCCTCGAACGAGGCGCGCCACCCGAACCACGCCAGCAACCCGCTGCCCGCGATGGGTGCCAGTGCCGGTACGAGTGATTCCAGACTTCCCAGCACGCCGATCGCCTGGACCGCGCCGCGGTCGTCGAACAGGCCGCGGATCATGCCGGGCGTCAACACCGCGGCTGCCGCGGAAGAAAGCCCCTGCAGGAAGCGCAGGGCGATCAGCGTCTCCATGTCCGGCGCCCGGGCACAGGCGAATGAAAGTGCTGCGAAGACGGCAAGGGCGGCGCCCAGGATCGACCGGCGGTCGAAGTGGTCGCCAAGGGCTCCAAACACCAGCAGACCCAGGGCGATTCCGGCGACGAAGGCCGCGATCACCAGCTGCGCCGCCGCCACGGTGCCGCCCAGCACATCCGGCAGGATCGGAATGGCGGGCAGGACGAGGTCGATGCCGGTCATGCCGGTGATCGTCGCTCCCACCAGCAGGCCGCACGCCGCCATGGCCCGCCAGCGGGCATGGATGTGGGTTGTGCTGGGGTCGGACACCGGAGCCGCTCCTGAAAATGGGCGGCTACCCTATACCGTCAATTGCGCTCGGGACACGGATTCATGAGGCCGTCCTGCAGCGCCAGCGGGGCATCGATATGGACGACCTTGCCCTCGACGCGCAGCTTGCCCTCGGCCATGAGGCGCAGCGCGAGCGGATAGAGCTTGTGCTCCCACGCCAGCACCCGGGCGCCGAGGCTGTCTTCGGTGTCGCCCTCGCGAACCGGCACGCAGGCCTGGAAGACGATGGGGCCTGCATCCATCTCGGGGCGCACGAAGTGCACCGTGCAGCCGGAAAACCGCACACCGTCCTCCAGCACCCGCTGATGCGTGTGCAGGCCGCGATAGGCGGGCAGCAGGGACGGGTGGATATTGAGGATGCGGTCGCGCCAGCGGTCGACGAAGTCCGCCTCCAGCAGGCGCATGAAGCCCGCAAGGCAGATCATCTCGGCGCCGCTTTCGACGATTGCCTGATGCAACGCCGCTTCGAAATCGTGGCGCGAGGGGAAATCCTTGTGGCTGATGACCTTGGTCGGCACGCCGTGGGCCCGGGCAATCTCCAGTCCGGCGGCATCGGCCTTGTTGGAGATAACGATGGCCGGTTTCGCCGGGTGACCGGGCTCGGCACAGGCTTCAAGCAGCGCCTGCATATTACTGCCCCGGCCGGAAATCAGCGTGGCGAAGCGCATGGCGCTAGATCAGGCTGACGGCGGGGTCGCCGTCCTTGCGGGCGCGGATACGGCCGATGTGAAAAACGGTTTCGCCATTCGATTCGAATATGGCTTTCGCCTGCTCCACCTTGTCTGCCGGAACGACCACGGCCATGCCGATACCGCAGTTGAACGTGCGGATCATGTCGTCCTCGGGCACATTGCCCTCGTGCTGGAGCCAACCGAAAACGGCTGGACGGCTCCAGCTGTTCTGCTCGAGTTCGGCGCACAGCGTGCCGGACAACACGCGCGGAATGTTCTCGACCAGGCCGCCGCCGGTGATATGGGCCAGGGCATGCACCGCGCCTTCACGTATGGCGGCCAGGCAACTCGGCACGTAGATCCGCGTTGGGGTCAGCAGCGCCTCGCCCAGCGACCGCGACGGGTCGAACGGCGCCGGATCGGCATAGGACAGGCCGCTGCGCTCGACAACCTTGCGGGCAAGGGAAAAGCCATTGGAATGCAGGCCGGTGGATGCAAGGCCCAGGATCACGTCTCCGACAGCGACCGCGGCGCCGGTAAGCTGCTGGCCGCGTTCCACGGCGCCGACGGCGAAGCCGGCCAGGTCGTAATCTTCGCCCGTATACATGCCCGGCATTTCGGCGGTTTCGCCGCCGATCAGGGCGCAGCCGGCCTGCCGGCAGCCTTCGGCAATGCCGGCGATCACGGCAGCCGCCGCTTCCACGTCGAGCTTGCCGGTGGCGAAATAATCGAGGAACAGCAGCGGCTCGGCGCCCTGGACCACCAGGTCGTTGACGCTCATGGCGACCAGATCGATGCCGACGGTGTCGTGGCGGTTGCTGTCGATGGCCACTTTCAGCTTGGTGCCGACGCCATCGTTGCAGGCCACCAGTATCGGATCCTTGTAGCCGGCCTGCTTCAGGTCGAAGAACGCACCGAAGCCGCCCAGATCGGCGTTGGAGCCGGCACGCCTGGTCGAAGCGGCCAGCGGCTTGATGCGATTGACCAGTTCGTTACCCGCGTCGATGTCGACGCCGGCGGTTTTGTAGTTGAGCGGCTCTGTATTGCGGGTCACGGCGCTTCCGGGGATGTTTCGGCGGGAACTTACGGATTTACCGGCAGGAAATCGACTCCCATATTCTGTGGGGTGCTTCCGTCAGCCTTGGTATAGTGCGGCCATGAGAATTTTCGGAGGGGGCATGGGCCCGAAATCATTCGCCGTCGCCGCCATCCTGCTATGCGTGAGCGGCTTCCTCGGGGGCGGGCCGGTACAGGCCGCCGACTATTTCAATCCGTTCGAGGTCAAGGAAGTCCCCGTCGACATCACCGCAGACACGGCGGCCAACGCGCGCACTATCGCCATCGGGGAAGCCCAGTCGCGGGCGCTCGACCTGTTGTTGCGCCGGATGACGCTGAAGGGAGACCGGGACCGGCTGCCCAGGCTCGACGGCAACAGCGTCTCGCGGCTGGTGCAGAGCATCCAGTTCGCCGACGAACGTTATTCGAGCACCCGCTACATCGCCAAGGTCACCGTCGCTTTCAACCCCGGCGGGATTCGATCGTTGCTGGGGCGCTACAACATTCCCTTCGCCGAGGCGCCGGCACATCCGGTTCTGGTGCTGCCGGTGTTGGACAGCGGTTCATCCCGCATCGCCGCCGAGTCGAATCCCTGGTGGGCGGCCTGGTCGCGGCAGGACTGGCAGGAAAACCTGCTGGCGCTGACCCTGCCGCAAGCGTCGGACGTGGATGCGTCCGGCCTCAGCGCGGCCGAGGTCATGCAGGGTGGCGGTCCGTGGATAGAAGCGCTGGGCCGCCGGTACGGCACCAGCGAGGTGGTCGTGCCGTTGGCGACGCTGCGCACAGACGGCGGCGCGGCCAGGCTGATCGTGAGAACGCACCAGTACGGGATCGCCGGCGAACGATCCAGCACCAGGGAACTGAACCAGCTTCCCGGCGAAACCATCGACAACCTACTGATGCGCGGCGCGCGCGAAATCGGCAACGACCTCACGCAGGAGTGGAAACGCAATGCCATGGTCGGGCAGGGTGCCCAGACCGACATCCTGGCGGTCATGGATCTTGCGTCGCTGCAGCAGTTGATTACGCTCCAGGACCGGCTCAAGCGCGTCCCCATGCTCAAGAATGCCACCTTGGCCAGTCTCGCCTCGCACAGGGCGCTGTTCCGGATGACCGTCACCGTGCCGCCCGAGCAGCTTACCCCTGCCATGATCCAGTACGGCATCGATCTGGTGCAGCGCGACGGAGACTGGTACGTCTCGCCGCGCCGATAGCGATGCAGCTTGTCTTCGATCTTCCGGCCCGGCCGGCCATGGACCGCGAGGATTTTCTCGTCGCGGCATGTAATCGCGACGCCGTCAGCTGGATCGACCAGTGGCCGGCGTGGCCCTATCCGGCACTGGTCCTGCATGGACCTGCAGGCAGCGGCAAGACACATCTGGCGCGGGTGTGGCAGCAACGCGCGGATGCGGTCTGGCATGACGGCGCCGGCCTCGACTCCCATCTGCGCGACCGCAGCCAGCCAACGGCGATCTGCATCGACATCAACGGCAGGGTCGAGGACGAAACCGGGCTGTTCCACCTGTTCAATCGCGCCCTCGAGCAGGGTGGCACCCTGCTGATTACCGGCCGCGCGCCGGTGCGGGACTGGGGCATTGCCCTGCCGGACCTGTTGTCGCGGCTGCAGGCGGCGCCCACCGCGACGCTGTCGGAACCTGACGACGCCCTGTTGGCCGCCGTGACCGTGAAGCTGTTCGCCGACCGTCAACTTGTCGTCGCACCCGAACTGCTGAACTATATCCTGACCAGGGTCGACCGTTCGTTCGCCGCGCTGGGCGATGCAGTTTCCCGCCTCGACCGTGCCGCGCTGCGGGAAAAGCGGCCCATTACGCCAAGGTTCGCTAAACGTATACTCGGCTACTGACCAGGAGACGCGGCGGAAGAGCGTCACACAACTGTCACAGGCGGCGACTAGCGTCTGCCGCAGGCTTGAAAGTACGGGGGTTACGGTGACCGACAGTTCCACATCCAGAACCGATGCGCTCGAGGACGCCGCGATCGTACCCGCGACCCTGGATATGACGTCTCCCTCCCGTTTCATCAACCGCGAGCTGTCCTGGCTGGCCTTCAATACCCGTGTGCTCGAAGAGGCCATGAACCCGGCGCATCCGCTGCTGGAACGGGTCAGGTTTCTCTCGATTTCATCCAGCAATCTGGACGAGTTCTATATGGTCCGCGTCGCGGGTATACGCGGCCAGATTCAAGCCGGCATTGAAACGGTCAGCGATGACGGGCTTACCGCCACGCAACAGATCAACGCCATCAACAATCTGGCCAATAGTCTGTTGAACCAGCAGCAGGCGTGCTGGCGTTCGCTCAAGCGGCTTCTGCACGACGTCGATATTACCGTGATCGATAGTGGCGACCTGACCGCGCAGGAGCGCGCCTGGCTTGAGGACAGGTTCCTCGAGGACGTGTTCCCCGTGCTGACGCCGCTGGCCATCGATCCGGCGCATCCTTTTCCGTTCATCCCGAATCTGGGCTTCGTGCTGGCCATGCAGCTGCGCCGCGACAGCGATGGCGCGCCCATGAATGCGCTCATTCCCATGCCGAGGCAGACCGACCGCTTCTTCCGCCTTCCAGGCCAGGCCGTGCGCTTCATTACCCTCGAGAATGTGATTGCCCTGTTCCTGGACCAGCTGTTTCCGGGCTATTCGCTGATCGGACGCGGCGAGTTTCGCATCGTCCGGGACAGTGACATCGAAATCGAAGAGGAAGCCGAGGACCTGGTCCGCCTGTTCGAGACCGCGCTGAAGCGCCGCCGCCGCGGCCGGGTGATTCGGTTGAAGATCAGCGCGACCATGCCCGAATCACTGCGCAAGTTCGTGATCGATGAACTCCACGTCAACGCCAGCGACGTGTTCGTGGTCGACGGCATTCTGGGTCTTTCGGACAGCAAGCAGCTGATCATCGACGACAGGCCCGACCTGAAGTTCGAGCCGTTCAACGCACGATTTCCGGAACGCATCCGGGATCACGGCGGCGATTGCTTCGCCGCCATCCAGCAAAAGGACATTATCGTCCATCACCCCTATGAGAGTTTCGATGCGGTGGTGCAGTTCGTCAGGCAGGCCGCCGCCGACCCCAACGTGGTGGCGATCAAGCAGACGCTCTATCGCACCAGCGACGACTCGCCCATCGTCAAGGCGCTGATCGACGCGGCCGAAACCGGCAAGTCGGTCACCGCGCTGGTCGAGCTGAAGGCCCGGTTCGATGAAGCCGCCAACATCCAGTGGGCACGCGATCTCGAGCGTGCCGGCGTTCAGGTGGTGTACGGTTTCCTCGAGTTGAAAACCCATGCGAAGGTTTCGCTGGTGGTTCGCCGCGAGGGCAGGGACTTGCGAACCTATGTGCATTTCGGCACCGGCAATTACCATCCGATCACCGCGCGCATCTACACGGACCTGTCGTTCTTCACCGTCGATCCGGTGATCGCCCGCGACGCGACACGGCTGTTCAACTATCTGACCGGCTATGCCGAACCCCGCGACTTCGAGAAGATTTCGATCTCTCCGATCAGCCTGGAGCCAAGGCTTCACGAATTGATCCGGAGTGAAATCGCCCACGCCAAGGCCGGCAGGCCTGCCGAAATCTGGGCCAAGATGAATTCGCTGGTCGATGCCTCGATCATCGACGCCCTCTACGAAGCCAGTCAGGCCGGTGTGAAAATCGACCTCATCATCCGTGGCATCTGCTGTCTGCGGCCGGGCGTGAAGGGCCTGTCCGAGAACATCAGGGTCAAGAGCATCATCGGCCGGTTCCTCGAGCATTCGCGCATCATCTGCTTCGGCAATGGGCACGATCTGCCGTCGAAGGACGGGCTGGTGTTCATTTCGTCGGCCGACTGGATGCCACGCAATTTCTATCGGCGGGTCGAAACGCTGATTCCGCTGGAGAATCCGACCGTCCATGCACAGGTGCTCGATCAGGTCATGGTCGCCAGTCTCAATGACGAACAGCAGACCTGGTGGCTGCAACCCGACGGCACCTATGTCCGCGAGGATGCCGGCCCACACGGCTTCAACGCGCACAAGTACTTCATGACCAACCCCAGCCTGTCGGGCAGGGGGCAGGCGCTGCGCGACAAGCCGACGCCGACCCTGGTCCTCGACGAGGACTGAGAGCCTGCCCTGCGCCAATTGGGGCTTTCAATACGGGCCCCTCGCCGCTAGGTTGACGCCGCCGGAAAGGAGTGCGCCGAGCCCGATGAACGTCGCCGTTCAACCCTTGACCAGGGAAGTCGTCTGGCAGGTGCCTTCGCGCATCGCCGTCATCGACGTGGGCTCCAATACGGTCCGCCTCGTGGCGTTCGACCTCCAGGGCCGTATTCCCCAGCTGATCTTCAACGAGAAGGCATTCTGCGGCCTGGGCAAGTCCATGGCCTCCAGCGGCCGGCTCGATCCAGACGGCATGGAGATGGCGATCGACACCATCCACCGCTACGTGACGCTGACCGACCAGATGCGGGTGTCACATCTCGACATCGTCGCGACCGCGGCCGTGCGTGAAGCATCCAACCGGGACGAATTCGCCGCGCGCGTCACCGAGGTCACCGGCGGCCGTTCGTTGCGGATCATCTCAGGCGCCGAGGAAGCCCGTTACGCCGCCCTGGGCGTGATCGCCGCCATCCCCGAAGCCGACGGTATCGCCGGCGACCTGGGTGGCGGCAGTCTCGAACTGGTCGGCATCCGCAAGGGTGTCGTGATGCAGGGCGAGTCGACGCCGCTCGGCACGCTCCGGCTGATGGACGCCCATGGCAATGACGCGGTCGCCACCAACAAGGCAATCGACGCGGCGCTTGTCGGGCACGACTGGATCAAGGAATTCGCCAGGCGCGATTTTTACGCTGTCGGCGGCACCTGGCGCGCCATCGCCCGTCTGCACATGGCCTACCGCAAATATCCGCTGCGCATTCTGCACAATTACGAAATCGAGCGCGAGGAACTGCGGCGCTTCCTGCGCGACATCAAGAGCCACGTCAGCGAGGCCGAGATTCTTGCCGCCGGAATCTCCAAGAAGCGCATGGCCATGCTGCCGGTGGCATCGCTCATCCTGCAACGGGTGCTCAAGCTTGTCTCGCCCAAGCGGATCGTGATCTCGGGCCTGGGGCTGCGCGAAGGCATCCTGTTCCATCATGCCCCGGACGAGCTCAAGCTCGCCGATCCGCTGCTGGCGTTCTGCCGCGAGATGGCACTGCGCCGCAGCCGGTTTCCGGAGCATGGCGACGACCTGATGCGCTGGATCGACCCGTTGTTCCGCTGTGAGAGCGCCCGCGACAAGCGGCTGCGTTACGCCGTGTGCCTGCTCAGCGACATCGCCTGGTCCGGCCACCCCAGTTACCGGGCGGAGCTGGCCATGGACCAGATCATGCTGGCCCAGGTGCTGGGGACGGACCATCCGGGCCGCGCCTTCATCGGCATGGCGCTTTTCGTCCTCAATGGCGGATCGCCGGACAACGCCGCGACTGAGCGGGCGAGGGCACTTTTGTGCCCCCAGGAAACCGCCCGTGCCCGAGCCGTAGGGCTGGCGCTGCGTCTGGCCCAGCGCATTTCAGGCGGGACCAAGGAATTGCTGGGACTGGCGCATCTCAATGCGACCGATCAGGAAGTGACTCTCGTGGTACAGCCTGACGGCGAGTACATGGCCGGCGAATCGGTGCAGCGCAGGCTGGACTTGCTGGCGGCCGCACTGGGCAGGCAGTCTGCCATCAGCATCGATGACGGTCCTGCCGCGACCTAGAAGGCCCGGCAAGGGCCGCGGTCCATCTTCGACCCGACCAGCAGGGCAAGGCCAAATGGCGACAGCGAAAGTCCGGTCTCCCAGAACAGGCGCCGCCAGGTGCCTGATCCTGTTCAACAAGCCCTACGGAATACTCTCGCAATTCACGTCAGGGACTGCCCACGACAGCGATGCGACGCTCTCCGCCTTCGTGACCGTACCCGACGTTTACCCGGCTGGACGGCTCGACAAGGACAGCGAAGGCCTTCTGCTCCTGACCAATGACGGCAAGCTGCAAGCGCGTATTGCCGACCCAAGGTTCAAGCTGCCCAAGACCTATCTCGTGCAAGTGGAAGGTGAGCCGGCGGACGCAAGCCTCGAGCTGCTCCGGCACGGGGTTCCGCTCGACAATCTGATGACCAAGCCTGCAAGCGTGGAACGGATCGATCCGCCCGGAATCTGGGAGCGCGATCCGCCGATCCGCTTTCGCAAGACAGTTCCGGATTCCTGGCTGAAGGTGACGATTCGCGAAGGGCGTAACCGTCAGGTCCGGAGAATGACCGCCGCGGTCGGTCACCCCACGCTGCGGCTGGTACGATGGAGCGTGGGGCACTGGAGTGTCGCCGGGCTGGCCCCAGGACAATGGAAAAAAGCCGACCTTTCACAAGAAAGATCAATATAGTTGCGGGATTATCCTAAAGCTCGGTGAGAATCACGTTGCCGCGTCGGATCGACAGCGCCATCTTGCCGTGCTTGAGCGCGAGCGCATCCTTGCCGAAGACGTCATAGCGCCAGCCATGCCGGGCCGGAACGTCGGCCTCGTCGTTGGCCGCCAGCTCTTCGAGGTCGGACATGTTGGCCACCAGTTTCTGCGCCACGTTCTCTTCCTCGCAGCGCATTTTCAGCAGCACGCGCATCAGGTCGACAATCGGGCCGATGCCGCGCGGCATTTGCCGGCGCTGCTCGGCGGCCGGCAGCATGTCTTCGGGCAGGGCGCGGGCGTCGTTAAGAGCCTTCAGCAGACTTTCACCGTTCGGGCCGCGCGCCAGGTTCTCGGCAACGCCGCGCACATTCCTCAATTCGTCGAGACTGGACGGCGGGTGTGCGGCAATTTCCAGCACCACGTCGTCGCGGATCACCCTGTTGCGCGGCACATCGATCTTCTGAGCACGGTGCTCACGCCATTCGGCGACAGCCCTGACACAGGCCATGAAGCGGCGATTGGAGCTTTTCGGCTTCAGCCTCAACCAGGCATCCTCAGGCTGGACGACGTAGGTTGCCGGGTCTTCCAGCACGTCCATCTCTTCCTTCAGCCAGGATTGCCGGCCGTTCTTTTCCAGGATCTTGGCGATGCCCCTGTAGATATCCCGCAGGTGAATCACGTCACCCAGCGCATATTGCACCTGCTTGTTGGTCAGCGGCCGGCGCGACCAGTCCGCAAAGCGCGACGATTTGTCCACCCGCGCCTTGGTGAAATGATTGACCAGCGTTTCGTAGCCCACGGAATCTCCGAAACCGGCAACCATGGCAGCCACTTGCGTGTCGAAGACAGGAACGGGCAGGGCGCCGAAATCGTGCAGGAAAATCTCCATGTCCTGCCGCGCCGCATGCAGCACCTTCAGGATGTTCTCGTTGGCCATCAATTCAATGAACGGCTCCAGCGATATGCCGTCCGCAAGCGGATCGATCGCCCACGCGCCATCGTCGCCGGCAACCTGGATCAGACACAGCTTCGGCCAGTAGGTGTTGCTGCGCATGAATTCGGTATCGACGGTCACAAATGCCGAATCGCGCAGCGACGCGCAAATCTCGGCCAGATCGGCAGTCTTCTCGATTACTTTCATCGATCGATCCTATACAGCCATTCCTCGGTCCCGTCACCACCCCCGTCCTTGGCTTGACAAAACGCTGGCAAATGTGTGCTTTACGCCCGCCCGCACTGAAGGAAACCAACACGATGCACGCGTACCGCTCGCACACCTGTAACGACCTGCGCGAAGAAGATGTCGGCCAGATTGTCCGGATCTCCGGCTGGGTGCACCGCAAGCGCGACCACGGCAATCTGCTGTTCGTCGACCTGCGCGACCATTACGGCCTGACGCAGTGCGTGATCGAGGCGGGCGAGCCCGGTTTCGGCATCATCGACGGCTCCCGGGCCGAAAGCGTCGTCACGATTGACGGCAAGGTCGTCGCCCGCACGCCGGAGACCATCAACAACGATCTGCCCACCGGTCAGATCGAGGTCCGCATCCAGGCGGTCACTGTCCAGTCGGCGGCGCAGGAGCTGCCCATGCCGGTGTTCGGCGAGCAGGAATATCCCGAGGACATCCGCCTGAAGCACCGTTATCTGGATCTGCGCCGCGAGCGCATGCACGCCAATATCGTGCTGCGCTCGAAGATCATCTCCAGCATCCGCCGCCGGATGATCGACCAGGGCTTCATGGAATTCCAGACGCCGATCCTGACCGCGTCGTCGCCGGAAGGCGCGCGCGACTTCCTGGTCCCCAGCCGCATCCATCCCGGAAAGTTCTATGCGTTGCCCCAGGCGCCGCAGCAATTCAAGCAGCTGCTGATGGTCGCCGGCTTCGACCGCTACTTCCAGATCGCGCCGTGTTTCCGTGACGAGGACGCTCGCGCCGACCGTTCGCCGGGCGAGTTCTACCAACTCGACATGGAGATGTCGTTCGTCACGCAGGACGACGTGTTCGAGGCCATTGAGCCGGTGATGCACGGCATATTCAGCGAGTTCTCGGACCGCACCATCACGCCGGCGCCGTTCCCGCGCATCCCGTACCGCGAATCCATGCTGAAATATGGCAATGACAAGCCGGACCTGCGCAATCCGCTGCTGATTACCGACGTGACCGAAGCGTTCCGCGGCTCGAATTTCGGCGTGTTCGCCCGCGCCATCGAAAATGGTTCGGTGGTGCGCGCGATTCCGGCACCGAAGTCGTCGGATCGTCCACGCAGCTTCTTCGACAAGATGAACGAGTGGGCCCGCAGCAATGGCGCGCCGGGTCTGGGCTATATCATCTTCGCCGATGGTGGCGGCAAGGGTCCGATCGCCAACAACCTCGACGCCGACCGGATCGCACAGCTCAAGGCGGCGACCGGCCTGGGCGATGGTGACAGCTTGTTTTTTGCCGCCGGCACACCTGCAAAGGCCGCCGAACTGGCGGGTCTGGCGCGGACCAAGCTCGGCCAGGACCTCGGCCTGATCGAGGAAAACGCCTTCCGGTTCTGCTGGATCGTCGATTTTCCGATGTACGAATATGACGACAAGGAGAAGCGGATCGACTTCTCCCACAATCCGTTCTCCATGCCCCAGGGCGGCATGGAGGCGCTTGAGACCATGGACCCGCTGGACATTCTTGCGTTCCAGTACGACATTGTCTGCAACGGCATCGAGCTCTCGTCGGGCGGCATCCGAAACCACAGCCCGGACCTCATGGTAAAGGCGTTCGAAATCGCCGGTTACACGCGCGAGGACGTGGAAAACCGCTTCGGCGGCATGCTCAACGCATTCCGCTATGGCGCCCCGCCGCATGGCGGCATCGCGCCCGGTATCGATCGTATCGTGATGTTGCTCGCTGACGTGCCGAATATCCGGGAAGTCATCCTGTTTCCGATGACGCAGCAAGCCGAAGACCTGATGATGAGCGCGCCGGCGCCGGCCACCAACAAGCAGCTTCGCGAGTTGCACATCCGGGTCGTGCAGGAAGAAAAGAAGGCTTGATACGTGACCGATCGCCAGCAACCCATTTTGGGTGACTGGGGTGTTGGCGGAGTCGGCCGCAACGACGTTAGATGCAGCGTTGCCCTGATGCGGGCCGCTTATGTTTCGGTTTTATTGGGGGGAGTAGGGTGCGCAGCATCGATTTCAGCCCGACCGGCGCGTATTTCGCGACCCTGAGCTCGCGCTTCCAGCGCATCGCTCTCGATGCCGTCCGCCAGACAGCCATGCTGAGTTGGTCCGACCGGCTGTTCTTTCTCAGCGCGGCAGGCGACAAGCACGAAGTATGGCGCCTTGCCTATGATGCCCGCTATGTGGGCGAGCAGGTGCCCGAATGGTCGCGGATCGTCAACGCCGTGATCGAGATATGGAAGCCGGCCCCCATCGCCTGCTTCGAGATGGCGGCCATATACTCGCTGTCCGAGGACCCGACCTGGCGCATGGCGGGGGAGGCGTGGTGCCACGCCAACGGATTTGGCGCCGCGCTGGCCGATTATCGGGCAGACCCGGTCACCTGCGCCGGTGAACTGGTCAAACTGGCGCTTGAACGGCTTGACCGGCTGGCAGGCTGAAACGACGGCCGTCAGGCTTCCACCGTCTCGATTCTGATCTCGTTGGTCAGTGTCCGGTGCACCGGGCATTTGTCCGCAATGGCGATCAGTTTTTCCCGCTCCTCGTCCGACAGGTCGCCTTCCAGGCGAATGGTCCGGCGCAGTACATCGATTTTGACCTCGCGAGTTTCGCAATCGGTGCAATCGGTTGCGTGAATCCGGTCATGCACGACGTCCACAACGATGTGCCGCAGATCGAATTTCTTTCGATCGGCATAGAGACGCAGGGTCATCGAGGTACAGGTGCCCAGCGATGCCCCGAGCAAATCATACGGGGTAGGGCCGCGATCGGCACCGCCGGGAATGGTCGTGGGCTCATCCGCAACAAGATGGTGCCGGCCGACGCGCACATCCTGTTCCAGACGGCCTGGCCCGGTATCCGACACGCGGACCAGCCCGTCCGGCGGGAACTCGCCTGCATCCGCTTCCGCGCCCTCCATGTAGCGCGAGGCCCAGGCAGCGAGAATGTCGGCGACATAGGCGGCGTCGGCGACGTTGCTGAGCAGGTGATTGGCGCCGTCCAGCGACACGAAACTCTTGGGATGCCGCGCCGCCAGGAAAATATCGCCGGCATTCTCGATGCCCACGGTCTGGTCCAGCGGTGCGTGAAACACGATCAGGGCCTTGTGCAGCCTGCCCAGATAGTCGCTTGGCTGGTGGGTCCTGAGATCGTCGAGAAACCCGGCCCCGATCTCGAAAGGACGGCCGCCGACATCGACGACCGCCTTGCCCTTGCGCCTGATCTCGTCCTCCGGATCCTTGATCAGGCGCGCCACATGCGCCGGATCGGCAGGCGCGCCAATGGTGGCAACCACGTTGGCTTCGGGAATGTCCACCGCCGCACGCAGCATGGCCGCGCCGCCAAGGCTGTGTCCCACCAGGATCGCAGGCGCCCGGTGCTCGCGCCGCAAGAACTCTGCCGCCGCCAGCAGGTCTTCGACATTCGACGAGAAGCTGGTGTTGGCGAAATCGCCGTCGGATGAACCCAGGCCGGTAAAGTCGAAACGCAGCACCGCGATGCCGCGCTCCGACAGGCCGCGCGCGATCCGGCTCGCCGCCAGCGCATCCTTGTTGCAGGTAAAGCAATGGGCAAAGAGGGCATAGGCGCGCACCTCGCCATCGGGCATGTCGAGACGGGCGGCGAGATCCTGCCCCTGTGTCCCTTTGAACGTGATCTTTCCGCTCGGCACGGGCATGGTGATTCCTGTTGGTTTCGATAGGATCGCTTTCTATGGTAGCCGCAAAACAACGGGAACTTCAGGGAAAAGGGAGAATGCCATGGGTCCGCTTCAGGGCGTCAAGGTCATCGAAATAGCCGGCATCGGACCGGGTCCGTTCTGCGCCATGATGCTGGCCGACATGGGCGCCGACGTCATCCGCATCGACCGCAAGGATCCGTCGGGCAGGGGTGGCACCACGGCCGGCGGCAACGCCCGGTTTGACGTGCTGAATCGCGGCCGCCGCTCGCTGGCGCTGGACCTGAAGAAGCCCGAGGCGATCGAGACCGTGCTGAAGCTGTGCGAGACCGCCGACGTGATCACCGAGGGCTTCCGCCCGGGCGTCATGGAACGCCTCGGTCTTGGTCCGGACGAGGTGATGAAGCGCAACCCGAAGATCATCTATGGCCGGATGACCGGCTGGGGCCAGGAAGGCCCCTATGCGCCCGTTGCCGGCCACGACATCAACTATATCGCCCTGTCGGGCGTGCTGCATGCGCTGGGCCGCGAGGACAGCAAGCCGGTGCCGCCCATGAATCTGGTCGGCGACTTCGGCGGCGGCGGCATGATGCTGGCATTCGGCATCGCCTGCGCCCTGATCGAGGCCAGCAAGTCCGGCAAGGGCCAGGTGATCGACACCGCCATGGTCGACGGCGCGGCGCTGCTGATGGCGCCCATGTACGGCATGCAGGCCATGGGCCGCTGGAACGGCGACAAGCGCGGCGTGAACATCCTGGACACCGGCGCCCACTTCTATGAGGTCTATGAGACCAAGGACGGCAAATACATCTCGGTCGGCTCCATCGAACCCCAGTTCTACAAGCTGCTGGTCGAGAAATCCGGCATCGATGCCGACGTCTTCTCGGATCAGCATAACAAAGATAAATGGAGGGGTTACAAGGATACCCTCACAATGGTGTTCAAGACCAAGACGCGGGACGAATGGTGCGCCATCATGGAATACACCGATGTCTGTTTCGCGCCCGTCCTGTCCATGAACGAGGTCCACGAACATCCGCACAACAAGGAGCGCGGCACCTTCATCGAAGTGGCCGGCGTCCGTCAGCCCGGCCCGGCGCCGCGCTTCTCGCGCACCAAGCCGCAGGTCCAGCGCCCGTCGCCCGCACCCGGCGAGCACAATGAGGAAGCGCTGAAGGCCTATGGGTTCAGCGGCGCCGACATCGAAAAGCTGAAGACGGCCGGCGCGATCTAGCGCGCAGGCTCCACCACGGCGTTCACGGTAATCGTCTTGCCGTTTTCGCCGGGGAAGCCGGTGAAGATCGCATCGATCATGTAGGGAACCGCGCCGGCAAAATTGCCGGCCGGTCCCACGCTCTGGGCGCGGCCCTCGAACACGCGCGAACCATCGGCGCGGCGCTCGATCACAACGCTGACCATGCGAAGGGCAAGCGGGTCCCGGTTGCGCCCATCCAGGCTGAAACTGGTGCCCACGCCCATGCCGACCGTTGAGTGCCCGCCGAACGACGCGCCGCCGATTCCGAGGCTCAGGCGCGGGCTGCTGTCGTCATGCCCGCCTTCGACCGGCTGCTGCCAGTAATCCAGCTGGACGACGTAATCCGGCTCGCCACCTGCAGCCAGTTTGAATCCCGCCCCTTGCAGCCGGTCACTGGCCCGCCGGGCATAGAGCCTGAACATGGGGTCGCTCGACTTGCGCGGGTCAGCGGCAACCAGCAGGGCGGAGCCGCCGGTGGCCGGAAGCTGGTTGAACCGGGTGACTTCGGACCGCATCTGGTCGGGCGCGGCGCAACCGAGCAAACCAGCCACCAGGGCCATGAGAAAGGTCGATCGCTTCATGGGCTAACCTCCGGAGCGGTATGTATGGCCGGACGGCGCTATTTGCCAGTGGACCACCAGGTTTCCGGGGCATAGCCGGTCAGCGGCGTGACGGCCGGCATGGCGATCCTGGTCCAGTATGCGACCCGGTCACCCTTGAGATGATAGAGCGGGATCACGTAGACGCCGGCGCGCAGCACCCGGTCGAGCAGCCTCGTGGCCGTCACCAGCCCGGCCCGAGTCCGCGCGGCGGTGATCCGCTGCACCAGCCTGTCGATCAGGGGGTCCTTCACGCCCATATAGTTGCGCGTTCCCGGGCTGTCGGCAGCTGCCACACCCCAATAGAATGCCTGTTCGTTGCCGGGTGACAATGACTGGCCCCAGAAATAGACCGCCATATCGAAATCGTAGGTGGTCATCCGCTCCTGGTATTGGGCGCTATCAACCAACCGGGCGTCGACATGGATGCCCAGGCGCTCAAGGTCGCGGGCATATTGCTGGGCCACCCGGAGATTGGCGGGATCATCGAGCATGATCTCGAACGTGAACGGCATGCCATCCTGCCCCGTCAGCACCCCGTTCACGACCTTGTAGCCCAGCGCGTCGAATGCCGTCTTGGCCTTGGCGAGATTGACCCGTCCTCCATCGTCAGGCCCCGACACGGGCGGCGGAGTGAGTGGCCCGCGCAGGGCAGGGTGGGACGATGCGCCCAGTTCGGCCGCCAGCGCCAGTTCGTCCTTGCCGGGCGTGAGCGGGGCGGACAATTCGGAATTGTCGAACACGCCCCGGGTCCGTGAATAGGCGCCATAGAACAGCTTCTGGTTCAGCCATTCAAAATTGAAGGCCTCGACCAGCGCCGCCCGCACCCTGATATCGCGGAACATCGGCCGTCTGGTATTGAACACCAGGCCGTTCAGCCCGGCGGGCAGGCCGTTGGGCAGCACCCGTTTGACAATCCGGCCATCGCGCAATGCCTTGCTGTCATAAGCGCTTGCCCATTTGCGCGGGCTGCTTTCGGCCCGGAAGTCCACCGAACCTGCCTTGAAGGCTTCCAACGCCATGTCGTCGTCGCGAAAATAGTCGTAGCGGACTTCGTCGAAATTAAACCGCCCCCGGTTGATGGGCAGATCGCGCCCCCAATAGCCCGGATCACGGCGATAGGTGATGCTCCGGCCCGGACTGACGGATTCAACCCGGTAAGGGCCGGTACCCGGGATCACGTCGAGACTCGGACGATCGAACTGCCGGTTGTCGAACCAGTGCCGGGGAAGCACCGGCAGCAATCCAAGGATCAGCGGCAATTCGCGGTCGGCGGACGCGCCGAAAGTGAACTTCACGCCGCGCGGGCCGACACGGTCAATCCTGGTGACCTGCGAATAATAGGTGTGATGGTTGGGGCGGCCATGATCGCGCAATGTTTCCAGGGAAAAGATCACGTCGTCGACCGTCACCGGCTTGCCGTCGTGAAACCGCGCCTCGGGCCGCAGGCGAAAGATCACCCAGGAGCGGTCGTCAGGCACCTCGATCGATTCGGCAACCAGCCCATAGAGTGTGAACGGTTCGTCGAGGCCGCGCGTCATCAGCGTATCGAATACCAGCGAGACGCCGTCAGCCCGATTGCCCCGGATAATGAACGGGTTGAGGCTGTCGAACGAACCGGCCCTGGACAGCACCAACCGCCCGCCCTTGGGCGCCGCCGGATTGACATAGTCGGTGTGCTCGAAACCCGCGCTGTATTTGGGCGCGCCATGCATGGCGATTCCGTGCATGGGACCGGCTGCAATGGCCGGCGTGACGATCAGCAATGACAGGAGCACGAGCAACCGAAGGGCCATGGACCAGACTATGGCGCGGCGCTGCCTCGTGCGTAAAGCGCGGCACTCAAAAAAATGGGCGCCATCGGCGCCCAGTCTGGAGGAATGCGGTCGAATCCCGAGCGGCAGGTCAAATGGGGTTCAAGCGCTCTGGCGCATGATGTATGAACCTCTCAGCCGCTGCCTTCGGCTCCTGAAATCAATGGTTGCATGCTGACCGCCGACTTGGGCAGGATTTGGGCGAACAGTTTGCTTCCGCGCGAGAATGGGGAGAATCATGCAGGAGATTCCTGACACCGTCCGTCCGTACCAGAAGACGCAGGTCTACACCGACAAGACCACGCCCGGCATGATGAAGAACGACCATCGCGTACGCTCTGGTGTCTGGGCCAAGATCGTCGTCCAGAAGGGCGAGGTGGTCTACGAAATCCCCGAACGGAACGAACAGGTTACGGTAACCGCCGAGGCGCCGGCCGTGATCGAGCCGGTGGTGATGCACCGCATCCTGCCGCAGGCCGGTTCGCGCTTCTACCTGGAGTATTACCGCTAGGGCACCCCCCAGACTGGGGTCCCCCTTTATTGCCTCCAGTGCTGGATACGCTTGCGTAACGGGCATTTCCGGGTCTTGCTTGTCTGCACCTGGGCCGAGTATGTGGCCCGAGAATGGAGGGGACATGCCGGAAATACGCTCCGGTGGCGAGCGCGTTGCCGCACAGGAGGTATCTGCCCGCATCCTGACGTTCCGCTACGTCGTCGCGTTGGCCATCCTCGCCATGATCGCCGTAGCCTCGCATGTCTCGTTCACCCGCGTACTGCGTGAAAATGGCGGCTCGACCTTTCTCAACGTGGTCAGCGGCCAGCAGCAGACACTCGTGCAGCTCATTGCGCGCTATGCCTCGCAGTACGCAGCCGGCGATGTCAGCGCCCACAATCGCCTGGTACGCGAAATCGACCATCTGTCCGCCGATCACGACGCGCTGATTGCCCACATGGATGCGGCAAAGCTGCCCGAGGCGGTGATCGCCGCTCTCCGGTCGGTCTATCTCGGGGAAACCAGCCTCAAGGCTCGAATCGACACCTATGTCGACACGGCACGGCGAGTCGCCGCAGCGCAGCCGGGTTCAGCGGAGATTCATCAGGACCTTGCCCTGGTTCTGGCCGATGCCGACGGCGCCGTCTACCAGGGACTGAGACGCATCGTCGACATCTACAACGCCTACACCATCGAGCAATTGCGACGTCTAGAGCGGATGCAGAACTCAATGCTGGCCATGGTCTTTCTAACCCTGGCAATGGAAGCCGGGATCATCTTCAATCCCATGGTCAGACGCATCGTGCACTATACGACGGACCTGCTACAGCTGGCCTCGACGGATCCGCTGACAGGTCTTCTCAACCGGCGCAGTTTCCTCGACAGCGCCTTCGCCGAGGTGCGGCGTGCCCGCCGTGACGGCGCGCCGAGCGCACTGATGAGCATCGACGCCGATCACTTCAAGCGCATCAACGATACCCAGGGCCATCAAGCCGGCGATGAGGTCCTCATGGCCATGGCGACGGCCCTCGCGGCGCGCTCCAGAAATTCCGATGTGCTTGGGCGGATTGGCGGTGAAGAATTCGCTATCCTGATGCCCGGCGTGTCGCTCGAGCGCGCAATGCAGATGGCCGAACGGCTTCGCGGTGACGTGGCCCGGCTTCGAACGCCGACAGAGTCGGGCTTTGTCAGCTTTACCATCAGCATCGGCGTCACCCTTGTCCGGGATGACGAGAGCGAACTGACCCCTGCGCTCAACCGTGCCGACAAGGCGCTTTATGCGGCCAAGTCGGCAGGCCGCAACAAGGTCGCCGAGTTCACCGGCGCCGACGAACCCATTGCGCTCTCGGAAGGCGCTGCCTAGACAGGGTAGAGCGGATCAGATCAGGCAACGTTCAAGGAAATCGTCAACCCGGTCGCGGAAACGCCGGGCCAGGGGTCCGCCGAACGCCGGGAAGCCGTGGGTCCCACCAGGGAAGACCTCGAGTTCGGCATGATTGCCCGCCGCAGCCCATTTTGCGTGCATGAACAAGGTGTCGTCGATCAGCGGATCAAGCGTTCCCACGGTAAAAAGCGCGGGAGGGAAGCCGTGCAGGTCGCCCTGGATGGGAGACACGTCCGGTGTCGGCCAGGTCGCGGGATCGGTGGCGAACACGTCGCGAAACCAGGTAATCGTATGGGTGTTCAGCACCAGCCGGCGCGCGCCCCAATTGCGCACGCTCGGCGTCAGCGCCAGATCGAACACGCCATAGACGAGGTTGGCCGCCTGGAACTGGAAGCCGTGGCGGTCGCGCATACGCAACATGGTCACCGCCGCGAGATGGGCGCCTGCCGATTCACCGCCGATCGCGAACCAGTCGGTTCCAAACTGGGTGGCGGCATGGGCCGCCAGCCAAAGCGCCGCTGCTTCGCAATCGTCAGGCGCGGCTGGATAGGGATTCTCCGGCGCGAGTCGGTAGCCCACGCTGACGACAGCCAGCCCGTGGCGGTCGCAGAGATGCTCCAACAAGGGGTCATTCTGATCATTTGCGCCATTCATCCAGCCACCGCCGTGAATGTGCATATAGACGCCGCGAGGCTGCTCGGGCGCCACCAGTCGCAATTGGATGGGACCGCCGGGCCCCGGAATCTCGCGTGTCATGGCCCTGGCCGACTTCGGGCGGGCAGGGAAGACGCCATCGCCGCGGGCGCGGGCCTCGCGGATCACCGTGGGCGGCACGGTCTCGATGGGCGGCGCCTTGGCAAGGGCGGCATCAATGCGGTCGATAACCGCCCGCGTCTCGGCATCGATCAGCGCCTCATCGAACAGCGCCGGTGTCAGATTGGAAGTAAATGGCACGACGTTCCCCTGTTTGCCGCTTGCGGCCCCATCATGCCCGGTGCACGCTCGGGCGCAAGGAGAGACAGAGCGCAGGAGAGGGCTCATGCCCTTCATCCAGGCCGGCAGCATCCGGATTTATTACGAAATGACGGGTAATGGTCACCGGCTGTTGTTCATCAACGGCACCGGCGGCGATTTGCGTAATCCGATCGGTCCGATGCAGTCGCCCCTGGCGAAGCAGTTCAACTTGCTGGCCTATGATCAGCGCGGTCTCGGCCAGACGGACAAGCCGGCTGGTCCCTACACCATGCGTGACTACGCCGACGACGCGGCCCGGCTGCTCAACGCAGTCGGATGGCAGAGTTGCCATGTGCTCGGCTATTCGTTCGGCGGCATGGTGGCGCAGGAATTCGCCATCCGTCATCCGGGACGCGTCGACAGACTGGTCTTGTGCGTCACCTCGCCGGGCGGCGCCGGAGGCGCCTCCTACCCGCTGCATGAACTGGCAAAACTTGGACCTGAAGAACGTGCGCGGCGCGCCATGGCGCTGGCCGATCTGCGCCGAACACCCGAATGGCAGGCCGCCCATCCCGAAGAGGTGTCCCAGTTTATCGGCCAGTCACTGGCGGCCGAACGGCAGCACGCGGACGAGCCCGGCTGGGCCGAGGGCAGGGCGCGGCAACTCGATGCCCGCCGCGGCCACGATACGTTCGATCGCCTGGACGAAATCCGAGCCCCGACCCTGATATGCGGCGGCCGCTATGATGGCATCGCGCTCGCGGCCACCCAGGAAAGGATGGCCGCGCGCATACCGGGCGCCGAGTTGAAGATCTTCGAAGGCGGCCACCTGTTCGTCATGCAGGACCGCTCGGCCTATCCCGCCATCATGGACTGGCTGAAGCGCGACTGAAGCCGACGGCACTGCCCCGTCAGCATGCCGCGCGAGTGCCCGGCGGACCTATCCGGTAAACGCGTCCGTCTTGTCGAGCGCCGCGATCATTTCCTTGTAGCGTCCCTCGACCAGGTCGCGAATGTATTCGTGGGTGAACACGTAGAAGTCGCCGGCCTTCACGCCTTCCACCGCCATTCGTCCCACCAGGTCGGCGTCCATGCCCAGGTCCATGATCAGCTTTTTCGATTCCTCGTTCGAGGCGGCGCGCTCGCCATACTGGGCCGGCCGGTCGCGCTCGATGTCCCATATATCGGTCGCCACAGGGCCGGGACATAGCAAGGTGACCGAGATGTCGTTGCTGGCGTAGTCGGCGCGCACGGCGTCGGCAAGACCGAGCAGCGCGTGTTTCGAGGCGGCATAGATCGGCATGCTGCCATAGGGAGTCATCCCGACGCTCTGCTCGGAACCGGTGATGACGATATGCGCCGGTTTGCCCTGGCCAAGGAAGCGGGTAATGAACGCCGAGCAGGCAAGATAGACCCCGCGCACGTTGACGCCCATCAGCCAGTCCCAATCGTTGTCGCTGATGCTGTGCATCTGGCCGCGAATCCCCACGCCCGCATTGGCGACGAGCATGTCGACCTGTCCGAATTCCTTGAATGCACGGTCTGCCAGCGCCTCGACATCCTCGCGCTTCGATGCGTCGCTGCCGACGCCGATGGCGCGAATGCCGTATTCTGCCGCCAACATCCCGGCCGCCCGCTCCGACTTGTCGGCGTGGAGGCCGGTGAGCATGAGATGCACACCTTCGGCGGCCAGCGCCCGGGCAACGCCCAGACCGATGCCGCTGTTGCCGCCGGTTATGACGGCAACCTTGTCCCGCAAGTCCTTCATCGACACCTCCTCCTCGGTTGGGGCCAGAATATCCAGCCCTCCGGGATGTGCCTACCCTGTTGTGCTAACGTCGTGCCATGCACAGCAAGCCCGTCATTCTTCTCACCGGTTTCGAGCCGTTCGGCGGTCATCGGATCAATTCGAGCTGGGAGGCAACCCGCATCGCCGGCAAGGCCCTCGGCCCAAATGTCATCGTCGAGCGCCTGCCGGTTCATCACACACGAGCGGCGCAGACGCTGAAGATGTTGCTGGAGCGGCACCGTCCCGATGCGTGTCTGCTCACCGGATTGGCGCGCGGCCCGCATCTGCGTGTCGAAAGGCTGGCGCGCCTTCATCGGGCGTTGGCAGGGCCGGCGCTCCGGGACGGCTTCACGGCGCATGGCCCGTGGCCGAGATCGGACTGTCGCTCCGTCTCTCGAAATTGCCGTACCGCGTATCCGATAATGCCGGTAGCTATGTCTGTAACAGTACTTACTGGTCATTGCTGAACTTCAGCATGAACAACGGCTGGCCCCGATACACAGCGTTCGTGCATGTGCCGCCGTTGTCCCGGCGATTCACCGCCACCTCGCTGGCGCGGGGATTGCTGGCAATCCTGCGCCGGCGGATGGCGCACATCCCGTGAGCGCCGGGAACAGGCGTACAAGCCCCGCCAGGGTCGGGAAATGGCGATCACGTAGTTGAGACTCTTCGGAACCAGCAGGATGACGGTCCCGGCGATCAGGGCGATCAATGGCTGAATGACGATGACGTTCATGACAGGTCTCTCCGGCACCGGCGCATGCACAGGAGAACGCTGCAGGACGCCCCGGGTCCGATGCCATGCACCGGAGAAGCCGGATGCGCTGCTGCGATATCCGCCAGGTATCACCGCGACGCTCAAGTAACAATCGAGCCACCCTTGAGGATCGAGGAAAACCCGCATAGCATCTGTTGGCGGACGGCCCGGTTCGTCAGGCACATGCGCCGCTCTATTCTTCCGCCATCGCGGAATTTGGCCGAGGGGGCCGATGTAATTGATGGCCATGGTCTCGACATTTCTCACTCATGACAGCGGCAGACCGTTGACCGCCGGGATCATCGCTGACCGGCGCCACACATCCACCCCCGACCCCATGGATATTCACAGTCTGGCCCAACTCGCCAGACCGGATGCGGATGCGTGTGCCTATGGCAAGCTGGTGATGCTCGACAGGTTCGGTATCTGGACATTTCAGGCAACCTCAGGCGGCACGGCGGCGCGGGTTTTCTGCGGCAACTCCACTGCGGCGGCGATCGCCAGCCTTGGCGGAAGCGGCATCGTTCGGACAAAGGTGCATGGCGCCGCGGCGCTCCCCTGTGACGTTGCGGCACAGATCGACGGCGCGGCGGTGTCACAGACCTGGCATGTGCCGGCCACCACGCCGGAAGAACGGTCATGGCACGGTCGCCGTGTCGTCCTCGTGCCCGCGCTCAACGATTACGCGCTGGTGTTTGGCGGATTGCCCGCCGGTCTCAGGCCCGAATCCGCCCGACGCGAGTTGCTGGGCGACGATCCTGCCTGCAAACTCGCTATCATCAGCGGCAGACATGGCGATGCAATCGTCGAATTCCACAATGCCAACGGCCAGCATGGCGGCGCGCCGCAAACCGGCCTGGCCACCATCGCCCTGGCAGCGCGCTGGGTGCCGTGGCTGGAAGATTGCTTTGCGGACGGTATGCTGTCCTATCCGACCCGGGCGGGAATACGCCGGGCCAGGCTGCCATCGACGACGACCGATACCGGCGGCCGGATCGCGGTCGCGATGCCGACCGTGTCTGTGGAACTCAAGCCCCTCATAATGGAGCAGGTGGCATGAGACCTGATCGGCACCGATTCATCCGCAATATTTTTTCCGGCATGAACGATATCGAAGAATGGCGGCTGGGCGACGCCGCGTTGGCGGCGGCGAAGGGCTATCCGCGGCACTATTCCGCCGACCTGATCGACGATTATGGAATCATCTTTGCCGACCTTGTGCTCGATTCCGCCACCGGAATGTTGGCCTGCCATGAAGTGAACGGCCCCAACGCCGTCGGATCAGACGCCTTGACCGGCGACAGCAGTTTGCGGGCAGACAACGAGGCGCGCCAGACGATTCGGCGCGCCCGCGAACTCGGCTACCTTCGCGCCGACGGCACGTTGACCCGACCCGTGGCCACCGTTCATGCGCACCAGCACTGGAAATTCTTCCGCACCGGGGGCGAGTTCTATCCCCGCGTGGACCTGTTCGCCGAGACACTGGACCGCATGTTGCCGGGGATCGCCGTATCGACACATGCCGCCACCGACGCCCTGGACGACGCACCCGTCGCCGTGGTCATGGGCGATGTGCCGTCCATCGCGGCGCATGTGGACATCAATCCGGCCACGCGGCAACTCGAATATCGCGGCCGGCCGTTGATCTTCATGGGCAATCCCAACCTGTTGTCCGAGTTGACAAGGATCGGCACATTGCAGCGCGATGACAGGCGGATGGCCGAGGCCGATTTGCGAGTTCTCCACGCGTGGCGTCTTGCGGGGACCTTCCACGACAAGTGCCTGCAGCAACGTCTGCTCACCGGCACCGGCATTCGGCCACTGCGTCACTTCTCGGCACAGTCCCGGGACGAGGCGTTGGCCAAGACCCGTGTCATGCTGGAGCATGGTCCTGTCGTTCTGAAGCCCAGCGACACAAGCGGCGGCACCGGTGTACATGTTGCCGTGCCCGAGATGGGCGAGGACGCTATCGTCGGCCGCATTGACGCACTGCTGGCGGACTGCCTGGCAAAATACGGCGAGAACACAGAAGCGACCATATTTCCGATAGGTGGTTTTGAGTTCGTCCGCTCGACCGGCTATCCCATGGCGGACGGCGACCATCTGTGGGATCTCCGCTTCGCGGTGCTGTTCGAGCCGGGCAGGGCACAGGCGTTTCCCGTATCGCTCCGCTTCTCACCTCAGCCTTTTGACCCGGGCACCTTCCATCTGAACCGCGACCAGTGGATTTCCAATGTCAGCGGCCGTCGGGATACGCTGCTGAAGTCGGGCATGGATGACGACGTGCTGCACGCGGTCGGGATGACCGCTGAACGGGTCGAGGAGGCCATGCAGGCCTGCCTCCGCTGGACGATCAAGGCGTGGGACTGGTCGGCGCGGGATGGCGCTGGCGTGTACGAGGATGCCTGCGAGGAGCGGAGCGATTCGTTTTATCCGGTTGAAAAGTTTTTGGCATAAAGTCGGGTGTCTGGCGTCGGCAACCTCGATGAAACATTCAGGAACCTGCTGGTGAACAACCGACTGGACACCCGCTATCCGGTGCTTCCGGCCATCCTCGAGCGATGGAGCCCCCGTAGTTTCGCCGGTCGCCAACCGGAAGCCCACAAGCTGCAGAGCATGTTCGAGGCTGCAAGGCTGGCGCCCTCGGCCCATAACACACAACCATCGCGGTTCCTGCTCGGCCGCAAGGGCGGCATGGCGTACGAGAAGCTGTTCACGTGCCTCGACCCTCACAACAGGGAATGGGCCCATTGCGTGCCGGTGCTGGTACTGGCTTCGGTGATGCGCCGGCGCTTCAGCCAGGTGAAGGCCGACTTCGTGCCTTATCCCCATTGCATGCATGATCTGGGACTCTCGGTCATGTCGTTCATGCTCCAGGGTCAGCATCTGGGTCTGCATTGCCATCCAATGGCGGCGTTCGATCCTGAGAAGGCCCAACGTGACTTCGACATCCCGCCATTGTTTGCACCGGGAATCATAATCGCGGTCGGCTACCTGGGCGATCCGGGCGCGCTGCCACCTGACCTGCGCGTCAGGGAGACCGGACCGCGTACCCGCCGTCCGCTCGAGGAGATCGTTTTCGAGGAAGCCTGGGGACAATCCTCATCCTTGTTCGCGGGACAGGACTGATGGACGCCCTGGAACGCGAATTGAAGGAGCACAGTCGCTGGCGGTTGAAACCTGAATTCGCCAATTTTCGGGCATATGACGAACTCCTGAAAAATGAATTCCTTGCGCCTGCCGAGCACCAGATCAGGATGGCGCGGGCCGTACAGGGGATCGTCGCATTTGCAACCGCAGGTACGCCCTATTATGCGTCGCTGTTCAAGCGGCTGGGCCTGACTTGCAGGCACATCGAGACACCCGAAGATCTTGCGAAGCTACCCACGCTGACCAAACACGATCTGCTCGAGTATTCGAGCCAGATGGCTGCCCCGCGTCTCCCGCCCGGCGAACAGCTTTACGGTGGCACGAAGTCCTCCGGGACCACGGGACGCCCAGTGTCCGTGCTGCACACATTCAAGAGTTCTGCCATGTTTGGCCTCCTGCGGCAACGTACGGCCAGGTGGCACGGGCTGCACCCGATGGAAGCCCGCATCGACGTGCGGCCACGGCTGGATTTGCAAGCCACGCGCGAGGGCCTGCAGATTGGCGATGGTGGATATTCCGTAGCGTCGCAATGGAACCATCTCGGTCTTCACTTCCATACGGGCCCAGAATACGGCATCGCGGTTTCGACGCCCATGGAACGCCAGGTCGAACTGCTCCAGCAATTGCGCCCAGCCTACGCCACCACCTTTCCCGGTGTCTTCGAGGAATGGCTGCTCGCCAATTCGGGCCAGAAGCCTGTCGACAGCCTGAAGGCCATTGTCGGGATCGGCTCGCAGCTGACGCCGTCGCTACGCGCCCGGCTGGAGCAATATTATGGCTGCCCTGTGCACATGTCATACGGGCTGAACGAGATCGGCAAGGTCGCGACCCGTTGCGCGGCCGGCCGCTATCATGTGAATAGTGAATTATGCCTTGTACAGATCACCCGTGGCGACGGCAGTGCGTGCGCGCCGGGCGAGGTGGGCCACATTCTGGTAACCGGTCTCAACAATGTGGCCCAGCCGCTGATCCGATACGATACGGGCGACCTTGCCGAGGCAATGGACGGACCCTGTCCGTGCGGCCGCACGCTGCCAGTGTTCGGCGATATTGCGGGCCGGTACAGGAGCTATGCGGACCTGCCCTCGGGTTCGCGCGAGCGGGTCCGCGCCATACGCAACGCCATCGAGCGCCAGGCGCCGGAGGATCTCCGGTTTCTGCGGCGCTACCAGCTTCACCAGGATTTACAGAACCGTTTTACCCTGAGGCTGCGTATTGTCAGCCCTATTCCCGGCGCCTTCCGCCAGGAGATGCTGCGGGCGTGGGAGCCGGTGATGGGCTCGCCGCCTTCGCCTCTGGCCATCACCGAGGTCGACGAAATCGCCGCCGCACCGAGCGGCAAGCTCATCGATTTCCTGTCGGATTTTCATACGGATTGGAGCCTGGCGCTTCGGCCCGGCGCGCCCGCGCCGGCACCATCGGACGCCTGAACCACGCGGAGACTCACGATGGCCAAGTTGCGGCATATCGCCCTTATTGTTGAAGACCCCGAGGCATCTGCCCGGTTCTTCGCCGCCGCATTCGGCATGAAGCGCACGGGCGAGGCCCGCTGCGGCTGTCATATGAGCGACGGGGTCATGACTGTGGCATTGCTGAAGAAGGAGACACCCGAGGAACGGCTTGGCATCGACCACTTCGGTCTGTGGGTCGATGACCTGGATAGCGCCCGTCAGCAGGCTATCGCGGCAGGAGCGGTATCGATGGGGTCATCGCCGCCCGGCGACAAGGCGTTCTACGAAGCCAAGTTCCTGTCGCCCGACGGCATCGTCTTCGACCTGTCCCATACGGGCTGGCCCGGCGCCGCCAAGATGGCGGGGCCTGACGGCGACTGAATCTGCAGCCGGGCCGGATAGCCCTATGGAAGTGCTACCGACTCCAGAGGAAGAAGCAGAGATTCAGAAAACCGAGAGCGACGGCGAACAGGGATATTCCGATCGCCAGGTTTACCCGCTTTGCTGACGGGTCGTCGGGCGGTGTGAGTAACGGCATATGATCATTCTCCCTCCATGGAATCGTGCCCCCAAAAGACCGATCCATGACACGAAACTATGACATGACGAGGAAGAGTTTGCCTACTCAAACAAGGCCGTGACGCGTCGCACGGGGCGAACCGGCCGGGCTGCTCGACGTGGCAGTGGCGGGTTCCAGCCTCACGACCGGATCAGATCGTATTTTCCCTCGGTGCGGATGTAGAAGACGCAGTCCCGCTCCGCCTTGCAGGTAATCCGGCGGCCCCGGTCGTCAGCGGCGCCGAAATAACTGCCGGGCACCAGGTCCGCCGACCTGTCCTGGCCCGGAATATCAAGCGTGACTTCACCGCGGATCGTCACGGCGTGAATCTGGGCGCCGTTTCCGCGCAGTTCTCCTCGGAAGCCGGCCGGGAGCTTCAGGAAGGTCCCGTTCATCTCGTTCGCCGCAGTGCCGCCCCAAAGGAACGCCATTTGCGGTCCTTCGTCCTGCTGTATCCATGTCACATCGGAGGCCTCAAGCCAGACGATGTTGCCAGACTCCAGATTGATGGAGTGCTCGTCACTTTCGAAGGCCTCCTCTGATGGCTGAACCAGATACGGGCCTTGGAGAATCTCCAGGAAGATCGACGCGCCGGTCTCGGCCGCGGCTGAGGTGACGTGGTCTTTGCCCGCGGGCTGCGTCCAGAACGACCCTGGACCCATCCACATGTTCGCGGCATCGGGATCGTCATTGTGCACGGCTCCCTCGATCACGACGGCACGGTAGGTAATGTTGTGGATGTGCGGCGGCGACGAAAAGCCTGCTCCGAATTCAATGATCGCGCCGGTCGGCACGTCGTCTCGGAGATCGCCCCACAGTACGCCCGCCTGCGGGCTGGCGTTTCCGCGAGCCGGGTTAAGCGGCTGGAACGAAACATCGGGGCGCAGCACCACATCGGTTTTGGCGTCTGCAGTGCCACCCGCAACCACGACGCATGCCAGGCCAAGGATGAGCGCGGATCGGATCATGGGACTTTCCTACCAGTTGCATTGACGGTCGCACCAGCCAACGTTCGGGCGCGCTCTCGCGCGGGGAACCGGCGAGGTGGCCGGTCGCATCATCCAGACGTCCGATACTCGAGCGCTTGCCTTCCGCCAAGAACCGCAGCCTAGGTCCGCACAGGTGGCAAATGGCGGATGGGGTGTCCGTAGAACCATGCCTATCAATCCATTGAATTATATAAATATATTATATTAGGATTTGCCTTGTCCCCACATCTGTCCCCACATTGCGTACCGATGCAGGCTTAGAACGAGTGGATCTCAAGCAATGCATGGCGGCGCCAGAATTGGGAAAAATTTTCATGCGTGGCGCTGAATCGATACTTCCATTTCCTGCAGGAAGGTGCCCCCGGGTGGGCGTAGGTCTATGCCACGGGTCCCCTCCAGCGAATTTCTAGGTTCTTCAACCCCTCAATCACCTGCGGATGGCTGACGCGCACCGCCTTTCCAGTGGTAGCGAATTGCGACCGTTTCGTTTCGCACCGGATCAACGCTGGCGACCGTTGCCACCGATGCCTGCCGCCTTCATGTGCCCGCCCAGCACCTCTAACTGCTGCATCATATTGACTGTTACAGCCGCATCGAGCCGTTCGAATTTGTCCAGATGCCTGTCATAGGTTCGTTGCCACATGCCTTTGGGGCGCGGCAATCCCCTATCCCAACCGGGTTCGCCGCCTAGCTTCTGTTGCAGCTTGAACAGCTTCGCCAGTGTTCTGTCACTGCTGGAAACGCGTTGCGAGCGATAGCCCAGCCCCCAGGCTTCGCGGCTGAGGAACTTGTCGCCTCCAGGGGGCAGGTGCAGTTTCAGCACTCGCTTATTGGTCTGTGGACAGAGCATCCACCAGCGTCGCCCGCCGTAGTTCGGCCGGGTGCAGGTGAGGGAAATGCGTTGTTTTACTGAGCGCGGTTCGCTCCCATAGGGAGTGCAGGTGAACCGCAGTTCCATCCACGGATAGTCCGGTTCCCACATGCCGTAGGAGTACCCGATGGAGCTTGTCTGTTGGCCGTTGGTCGACCAGGTAATGGTGCCCGAACCACCCCCGCCGTCCTGTATCCAGCCGCGCCGCATCATCATGGGCAGGCTGAGGGTTAGCCCGCTCTCAATCGTCGGCCTGCCCCCGCGTCGGCCTGAGTTCCACCCACCCATTGCGCCCTCGGATTTTCCTAAAATTATAGTGAATTGACTTGTGTTGGCCTTCAGGCCCAGATTGATTTTATGATACGATACAAGATGTCATGAAGCCTTCGCTTGTCGGCTATTGTTTTTTTTGCTGCACGGTCCTTCTAGGCGTTTCATCGGTTCATGCTGCGTCCGACACGGCGAGCAGCGAAGACAAATGGCAACCTCCCAGTTACCCTAGCTCGTCAATCCTTCTCGAAAACCAAGGTGCGTCGCCTAGACTCCTATCGGTCTTGGAACGATATCAGGTTCTGAAGGGGCAAAATTTCGACGGATTTCCCCTATACGCCATCGAGAGTTGGCAATACGCCATCACACAAGGCGAGAATATGAAATCGGTGTCGCAGCTCGTTTCTCTCAACGCCAGCATCAATCAGGTGCCTTACCGATCTCGAAGCAACAGGATAGATGACCTACAGTGGCCCACCCCGCTGGAGTTCATCACTTCTGGAGGTGAATGCATTGGCTATGCCATCGCCAAATTCCTCGCGCTGAGGGAGAGCGGGTGGCTTAGAAGCACAACGCTGATTGTTGTCGGACGCTTGCTCGACGATACCCCTCATGCCGTTGTGGTCGTGAGGAGCCTGCAAGATTCCGAATGGTTCCAGTTGGACAATCGCACTGATGCAATTGTTCCAACCCGGCATGTTAACAATTTCATCCCGTTCTTCGCCCTCTCCGACACCTTCATCTGGATTTACAAGCACGACGAATCTAAGAGCCCAGCCCCGTCATTAGATCGCGGGGGCGGCCATGAATAAAGTTGCCACGAGTGTTCACAACTGCCTAATCGCGCTTGAGGAGATGCGTTCCGCCACGTTGCGGAACCACGACGCCGGTGTAGCCGCCATATGCGCCGCCCTGTGCCGGGGAATGGGAATTCAATCAGGTCTTGCGGTTAAGCTATCATTCGCCGCAGGCATGCATGATATCGGGAAGGTCGTCATCCCGGACGCCATAATTAACAAACCCGCGCCGCTCAACACCACAGAACAGAAGGTGATGCGGCGGCATCCGATGATGGGTTTCAATATTCTTCGTAATTTCGGAGATGATGCCCTCAAACTGGCGGCGAATGCTGCACTTTACCACCACGAATGCTGGGACGGTTCGGGCTACCCGACGAGACTTTCGGGAACGGCGATTCCGCTGGAGGCGCGCATCGTCGCAATCTGTGACGTCTACCATGCCTTGCGGGAGCCACGGTCATATCGCGCTGCGCTATCTCATGATGATGTGATGGGCATGATCTTGGGCGGTGACGGTTCTGACCGCCTTCATCCGGGAAAGTTCGACCCGGCGGTACTGGATAGTTTCCGTGCGAGCGCCCACGGCATCCAAGACGCTTTTGAGTCCACGCTCTGAAAATCAGCGGCGAGCGTAGTTAGGGGTGGCGCGGAGCCCCACCGGCTGGACACTCTGGCCATGTGCCTGCCTTTGTGGTTGAAAATTGGTGAGTATTACCTGCAAGCCAATTGGCCAAGGCTGCAGCGTACTATCGAGGGTATCCCCCGGATACTTGCAGCAGCCCCACGGGTCCCCTCTCAACATTCAATTCCCTCCAGTCAATCGCCGCGCCGCCTCCCCAATATTCTTAGACGTGCCACATCACTTCCCGATGATGCTGCCACCTGGTTCTGGCTTATCCAGTCCCAGCGCCGCTGCGGAGTTCCCTGGCACGCCTTTCAGGATGTGCTTCCCACAAATTCGTCAGATGTGTCTCTGTAGCAGCATGAGCTGGTGTTGACGTACCGCAATACGCGTCGCATAGGTTGTTCCAGCCTTGTTTGGTTTGCCAGGGACACGCTTCAACCAACGCCGCCGCATCGGGTCAAGGCGAACATCTGGTGAAAGGTATACGAGGTTTCAGGCCAACCAGGCCGACAGCACTGCAATCAGCCATATGGCGCCCAAGCTCACGAGGGCTATCAATACGAGGCTCCGTGGCTGCCGCCGGCTCGGCATCAAGACATAGACGCCGAGAACAGTGGGACGTGGATGGAATTGCCGACGCCTCAAACTTCTTGCCGCGTCACTTGTTTTCAACTGGCGCATCGGATTTGCCTCCCAATTGCACGAACAACTGTGCCCTTGGAATTGTTCCGAGTCCGTGACGGTGAATAATCATTCACCGCTGCAGCGCCCTGCTCAAGGCACCCACTTTGCTCATAGCGGCTCCACCTGCCCGTCAGGGTGGCGGATTAGAGCCGCTACAAAAGGCGACGCCCTCCATGAGGGGGCTCGCGGAGGGCGTCGAGGCTTGAAGGTGAGGGGGTGAGCCAAACCTTCTATATCACCGTTCGCCTAAAACATTTCGGCATGCAAACAGAAACCATTCACTGATGACTGTATCACACGAATGTGATGGTTTTCAGGGTGTCACCTACATCAATGCTTCCGTGCCTCCTCCCCAATGTTCTCAGAGGCGCCGCACCGTTTCCCCACGATACGCTGCTAGGCAATCCCCTACCGGATTTGCTCTGAGGCGGATATTTTACATCACCCGCTGTGTTAATCTGCCATTCACATTTGGCGGCTTAAACAGTGTGCATTCGACGACACCCCTCCCGTCGAGTACACCGTTCAGATTGAGCGGCAGAGACAGTGTTCACTCGACGGTCCCCTCCCGCCGAATGGATGACAGCAGCAAACTTTGGGCCGTGAGCGTTAGCTTGCGGCCCATTGTTTTTGTGCAACCAGCCTCGCTGTAGGTCCGATATTCTGAGATGTTGCAACTCGCTTGCCGACGATGCGTCCGCCCGGTTCCAGCTTATCCAGCCCCAGCGCCGCTGCAGAGTCCGCTGAGACGCCTTTCAGGATGTAGGCTACTGCTTCCCCCAAATTGACCAGATAAGCATCAGTGACCGCCTGAGCCACCGCCAACGCGCCGCCGATACTCTTGGTCCTGATAGTGCCTGCTGCATAGGGCCGCCCGGTGATGTTCCGAAGCCAGCGCCGCTGCATCCTGACCAGCGGGTAGTCTGCAGGGATGTGAACCAGGATGTGAACATGGCTGCCTTTGCCGGCGCCGTTCTCGCGCGCCCATGCCCAGGCAATGCGCCCACCCTGTTTTGCCACACAGTCGCCCATTAATTTGAGATAGCGGCCCGTTGCCCATGCCGCCCGTCTATCCGGGATACCCGTCGTCTCCCAGTGAATGGTGATGTGCCGGTTAAAGGGCAGGCCAACCCTGATGGCGTGCCGCGCCGCCTCGATGATGTTGGTGGCCTGTTTCAGCGTCAGGGCATGACTTACACGGTCGCCTCGGTTGCGAGCGCCGCCCCATGTCTGGCGGGCAGGGGAGGGAGATGGCACCCCACCTAAGGTCTTAGTATAAATAGCAAGGTCCGTGCCAGTTTCGGTGACTGGCGGATTGCCGCCACTTCCGGGCACAGCGCGTGAGCGGGAAAACGCCAAATTGCGCCCCCTTTCGCAAGTTTCAAGATTGCGGAATAAAAAGGGGGAGCGACCGTTTCCAGCCGCTCCCCGATTGCAGTTAGGGCGTGCCTTCCGCCTCGCTGGCGCCGTCCCCGGATAACCAGCTTGCCACGCCATCCATCAGGTCAGGCAATCGCTCCAGCGGGATAGTGCAGCCCTCCCGCGTCGGCTTGAAGGCTTCGCCGTCCCAGTACCACTTTCGCCAGTTCAGGAACGTGTGGCCATTGTGCGTAGCGACTTCGAGGCGCCACACGTTGCCGCGATGGCTATGCTCGAACAGAACCACGCCGCTCATGGCGAATGCTCCAGGATCGAGACAGGCGAGCGCAGCACATATCGACCGTGCCAGCCTCCGTCATGCGGTTCATGCACCATGTCGATGGCAAGGCCGTACTCACGCCGCAGCGTGTGAACATAGGCACCCAGGCGATAGGCCCAGGTGGCTACCTCCATTGCAGTGACACCTTTCGAGCCAACCGCCGTAAGCGCCAGCAGCGCCTTGGCAACCTGGCCAGTGACGATAAACGTCGAGCCATTCGCGATTGCCGTGACCGCTGCCCGCTTTTTGCGGGTAGCAATCAGGGCCGAAGGTGTGTCAACATTCGGTGTCGATGAGGGAGCTTCATTCTCGACGACGGTATACGCCCCTGGCACTGTTGGCGCAGTGCTGGGGGTACTTATGTTTGGAGGCATGTCACACCTCCAGATTTTCAGCAAAGGCCTTAACACTCTCAATGCGTATCAGCCGTCGCCGTCCAATGGAGACGGTTTCAAGTTGGCCGGCAGCAATGAGCTCATAGGTTTTAGACCTGCCGAGACCCAAGGCCTTTGCCGCCTCACTAATCGAACACAGGATTGGTTGCAAAATTATTCCTCCGTGCTGTTGCTGACATCCGTGGCGAAATTTGGGGTCAACCACGGACCACCATAATAATGTGCGGACAGCGGAAAGACGCCAAAAATTGTGGTGCTTGGCCTTTTTTTGTTCTCCAATATCTAGTATCGCGGCTTAAGCTAGAGCGGGGCGTCCCCACTCGGCTACCTTGTGACCGTCAACGGCAAGACATTCACCGGCGCGCCAGTGCTGAATCGCCCCCAAGCCTCCATCATCGACCGCCGCTTCTCTAAAAATTCAGTGCGCCGATATGCGGCCTCAACCTTGTTCGGAATGGCATGGGCGAGCGCGGCCTCTGCCACTTCACCGGGAAAGCTGGTTTCCTCTGCCGCCCAATCACGGAACGCGGAGCGGAAGCCGTGAACCGTGAATGGCAACTCCATATCCCGAAGCACCTTCAACAGCGTCATGTCCGATAGCGGTCGCCCCGGCTTCTGCCCATAGAACACGAGTTCGCTACCCTTGAGGCGGAGGGCAGCCGCGCGCTTGAATACCTCTACAGTGGCCGGGGACAGGGGAACGGTGTGGGCCTTTCCCGCCTTCATTCGTTTACCTGGGATGGTCCACAAGGCAGTGTCCAGGTCGATCTCGTCCCATGTCGCACCGCGTATCTCGCCCGAGCGCGCAGCCGTCAGAATCAGCGCCTCCAGCGCCAGCCGCCCCATGCTGTCACGCTCGCGCAGTTTCTCCAGAAAGTCAGGAACGTCTGAATAGGGCATGGCCTCGAACCGGCCAGTCTTTCGCGGTTGGCGCGGCAAACCCTTGGTGACCGAGCGCATGGGCGCTTCCTGCGTACGCCAGCCCTTGGAATAGGCATAGTCCAGCACCGCGCCGATACGCTGGCGCACCCGCCGCGCCGTTTCCGGCTTCTCCAGCCATATGTTGGCCAGTACATCCCGAACCATGCGGCCCTCGATAGCCTCAACGCTCATGTCGCCTATGGCCGGGAAGGCGTAGGTTTCGAGGGTCGCCAGCCATTGGGCCTGATGCTTCCCGTTCTTCCAGCCGCGTTTGTGTTCCTTGTGAACGGCTTTTGCAGCCTCCCGGAATGTGGGGACACGCTCGCGCTGCTTCTGCTTCTCCGCCACCGGGTCCGCGCCCTGGCGAACCTGTTTGCGAATCTCGCCCGCCTTTTCCCGAGCATCGGCCAGCGAAACGTCTTTCAGCGAGCCCAGGCCAAACTCTCGCCGCTTTCCGTCATGCTGAATCCGAAGAAGCCAACTCTTTGAGCCGCCGTCCTTCACGTTCAACATCAAGCCGTCGCCATCGGAATAGCGGCCTGGCTCTTTCAGCGCCCGAACCTGAGTGGCATTCAGGTTTCCCATCACCCAACCTCATTCGTCCCCACACCTGTCCCCACATAGTTGGGTGGTTGGAGGTGAATGTCAACGGACGCTGACGCATCTTAATGTGCCTAAAGACCGCTGTTTAACTGGGTTTAGTGGATAGTGGTGGATGCCAGAAAATAGGTTTATGGCGGATGGGGTGGGATTCGAACCCACGGTACGCTTACACGCACGCCGGTTTTCAAGACCGGTGCCTTAAACCGCTCGGCCACCCATCCGTTCGCGCAGTTTCTACCCGGTAATTGCAGCCTGCGCAATTTGCCGTGGGCCAGGCTGGCGTCTTTCCGCCGCGCAGGCTAAGACTCGGTAATCGGCCCTATCCGGTGAGGGCGCGGTTGCGCCCGGCGGGCACACGCGCCAATTCATACCGGTAACACAGTGAACAAGAGGATCGCCGCCCGCATGCGCCTGCTACTGGTACTAGCCCTGCTGCTCCTGCCCGTCACCCTGATCCCGGCCGCCGCCGCCCAGGACGGCCAACCCAAATGGGAGGATTGGCTGAAGGAAGTGCGCAAGGAAGCCGAGGAAAAAGGGATCCGCGCCGAAATCCTCGACCAGACGCTGACCGGGTTGACGCCGCTCGAGCGGGTGATCAGGGCCGACCAGAACCAGGCCGAGTTCGTCGAGACTCTGGACACCTATCTGGCCAAGCGCGTCAGCCAGGCGCGCATCGACGGCGGCCGCAAGGCGCTGGCCGAGAACGCCGACCTGCTGCGCCAGGTGGCGGAAAAGCATGGCGTGCAGCCCGAATACATCGTGGCTATCTGGGGCATGGAAACCAATTACGGCAAATATTTCCCCAGCGAGAACGCCATCCAGGCATTGGCGACGCTGGCCTACGATCCGCGCCGCGGCGCCTATTTCCGCAAGGAACTGTTTGCCGCGCTGGAAATCCTCAACGACGATTTCATCTCGGTGCCGGAAATGAAGGCGTCGTGGGCGGGCGCCATGGGCCAGCCTCAATTCATGCCCACCAGCTACCTGCAATACGCCGACGATTTCGATGGCGACGGTCACAAGGATATCTGGAACAACAAGGGCGACATCTTCGGTTCGGTGGCAAACTACCTGCGCAGCTACAAGTGGCAGGGCGAGCAGCCATGGGGCTTCGAGGTCAGCCTGCCGGAAGGGTTCGCGGCCAAACTGCATGCCGTGGGGGATTACGATCAGGGCGGATGCCGGGCCATGAACCAGCATTCCAGGGCGCTGCCTCTGTCCGAATGGCAGTCCATGGGCGTCCGAGACCTTGAGGGCAGAGACCTGCCGCCGGGCGACATGGAAGCAACGCTGATTAAGCCCGATGGCGAAGCCAGCCGCGCCTTCCTGGCCTTTGGGAACTACCGCGCGATCCTTCGCTACAATTGTGCGAATTTCTATGCCATTGCGGTGGGCAGGCTGGCCGATCTGGTGAAGCAATAAGATGAGCTTTCGGGGGTTTCTGGCGATCGTCGCCTGCGTCGCGCTGACCGCCTGCGCCGCGCCGAAGCCGCGCGGTCCGGTCGCCACTGCGCCGGTTCCGTCGAAACCCGCCGCACCGGCCACCGCGCCGCCGTGGGGAGAAGCGCCCGCGCCAAGCGGCAAGGGCGGCATCTACAAGGTGGGAAATCCCTATGTGATCAACGGCGTGACCTATGTGCCCCGGGAAGATCCGACCTATTCCGAGACCGGTATCGCCTCGTGGTACGGTCCCCAGTTCAACGGGGAGCGCACCGCCAATGGCGAGATATTCGACATGCACCTGGTCAGCGCCGCGCACCGCACGCTGCCCATGCCCTCGCTGGTGCGGGTGACCAATCTGGAAAACGGCAGGTCGATGGTCGTTCGGCTGAACGACCGCGGTCCCTATGCCCGCGGCCGCATCATCGACATGTCCAAAAAGGCTGCCGAGCTGCTGGGCTTCCAAGGCGCCGGCACGGCCATGGTCCGCGTGGAGTATGTCGGCCGGGCGCCGCTGGAAAACGGCGCGCCGGTCGCCGTGGCGGTCAAGCAGGAAGCACCGAAGCAACTCGCGGCCGAACCGAAGGGCATCTATGTCCAGGCGGGCGCATTCGGCAATCCGGACAACGCGAACCGGCTGAAAGGCAGACTGCAGGCCATCGGCCCGACCCGCGTGCACACGGCACTGGTCAACGGCGCCAATTTCTACCGCGTCCGGATCGGGCCCTATGCCAATGTCGAGGATGCGGATCTAGCGCTGGCGCAGGTGATCGGGCTCGGCGAGGTCAACGCGCTCATCGTCGTCGACAGGTAGCAACCGACTCATACGTTGTTCGGGAAGCAGGCGCTGGCGCTTAGATTGGTGCTGCCGGTGAGGGCGGTGACCAGCCTGGGCGCGACCGAACTGAATGTGTAAGTGATGGTCACCGTCGAGAAACCACTGACGCTCTTGCAGGAATCGCTGTTGTTCAGGGCGATGTCGGACGAGGTCAGGGGCACGCCCAGTTTGCCAGCCCGCGAGATGACGTAATTCCTGGTGTTGGCCGCGTTGTAGGTGGTGCCGCTGATGCACTGGGGCTGCAAGATGCCCATGCACCGCGCGGCTTCGATCGCCAGCGATTGCATGGACTGGCGGGTCCACATCAGGCGGGAAAATTCGACCGTGCCGAAGATGAACAGCAGCAATGGGACCACGACGAGGGCGAACTCGACCGCCGATGCGCCGGTATCGTCGCCGAAAAAGCGTCTGAGACCGCGCATGCCTATTGCACTTGGACCATGGAGAAGGTCGATACCATGCCGTTCTGGACCAAACCATAACTGCCAAACAGCGGCGAGTGGGACACGCTTGCATTGAGCGAGACAAACTTCCCGGCAAGAGTGCCGCTGCCGCACGACGCCGAGCAGGCAACCGCGCCACCCCATGTCACTACAGTGCCACTGACCGAGGGGCAATAACAGGAATTGGCGTTCGAGGCCGTGCCCGACGAAGACGTCACGCCATTTGTACGGGTGACGGTCGGGCCGTTGTTGACCACGACAACGGCGTTGACGTTGGTCGGCATGATGGCTGCAAGGTTACTCGCCAGGGTCGGGCCCGAGCTGGCGGAGACGTTCGCGGCATTGACCAGCACATAATTGGCGCTGGCCGAAACGGTTTCGTTGAGTCCGAAGCGCACATAGAGCACCAGGCCGAAATCAATCGACGCGACCAGGATGAGCGACAGGATCGGCAGGATGATCGCGAACTCGATGGCCGCGACGCCCCGCCAATCACGCCAGAAGCCGCGCCGGTGAGAGGCTGGACAGGAAGGAGGCACGGGACGGTTCATGGCGTCTTATCGGACCAGCTTGGCGGTCACGGTACCCGAGCCGCCGACGCAGCTGGACGCCAGCGTCGTCCCCGCCGTGATCGACACATTGGTCGCGACCACCTGCAGGCAGGCGCCCGCGTCAGCGACGCCCGCGCCGCCGGTCATGGTCATCGGCCCGTAAGGGAAATAGAAGGCGCCGCTGACCTGGCCACCCATCGCCCCCTCGGAAAACAGTCCGCCGCCTGTATAACTCGAGTTCTGCGGGCCGATAATTGCGAGATTCGCCAACGCCCCGGTGGTCGGCGCCCTCAGGATGATATCGCTGTAACCGGCGCCGACGCAGAACGCCTTGCCCGAACAATTGCCACTGCCCGGGGTCGACGATCCCGAGATCATGATGTTGACGTCGACACCCTTGACGCTGATGGTTTCGCCGTTACAGGTACCGCCGCCGCCGCCCGATGCACCAAGTGCCATGTAGCCGTCGATGGTATAAACACCGCTGCCGAGAACGACAGCTCCCGTCATCAGCATGTAGCCGTCGATATCATGATGGCCCGCCGCCGGAAGCAGCGTGCAGCTGCCGCCGCCGCCGCCATTGAAGTTGCCGTTGGCCTGGAAGACCTTGCCGGAATCGGTGGCGTCGGCCATGTACAACTTCCCGCCGCCGCCGACATTGATGGCGTGGCCGGTGCTGCTTGCGCCCAGCGAATAGCTGTTGCCCGTCAGATTGGCGTTCGCGGCGTCGTAGCCGAGCCTCAACGTATAACCGCCCGGAACACTGATGCCGGAGCCAAGCTCAAAGGTACTGGGCCCGCGAAACGTCATGGTCGTGCCGGTGGCACAGATGCTGTACTGCCCGGAGCCGTTGCAGTTGCTGGTGTTGCGGCCCATCTTGAACGTGCCGCTGTCGAAGACCACGGTGCTGCCGCCGGTCCCGGTCAGTCCCTTCTCGAAATTATACTTGCCGGGTCCCATGTTGACTATGCCGGAGAAGCTCGCTGTGCCGACGAAATTGTAGGTGTTGTTCGGGTCGCCACCGACCGCGAAGTCCAGCGTCTTCGACGACATGTTGAAATTGCCGAAAGTATAGGTCCCGCCGCCGCTCGGGCAGGTGATGGTCCAGTTGCCGCTGTAATTTGGCGATGTCGCGGTGCAGCCGCCGCCCACCGTGGCGGTGTAGGTGGATTCAGGCCATGGCGCCCCTGCATAGGCCAGCGTAAGCGCGCTGCCACTGAGGCCGCTGTTCGGCGGGCTGGGGAGGGACATGCCGTCCACGGTGGCGACACGCGCATACATGGCCGCGACGCCGGCATTGCCGATGAACGGATCCGTGGTGACCGATTGCACAATGGTGGACGCCGTGACATTGGGTGTCGACGTACAATAGGAATAACTCGTATTCCAGCTCACGGCCGCGGCGGTGATGCTGGTGCCGCACGGCGCGGCAACCTTGTTGTTGGAATTGACCGCGCAGGTGGACGCGTTGATGGCGCCCGCACCCGTCATCGTCACGCCAGTGCCGCCAGCGTCCAGCGCCAGGATGCAACTCGCGGCCCCGCCGCTGATCTCGGTAAAGGCGTCGGTCGTCACCGGCACCTTGGTGGAGGCGTTAAGCACGCGGGCGATCAGCAACGGGTACTCCGTGGTGACCTGCGCCTGTACCGACACGGCGCCCGGCGTCTTCACCGAAGTGGGGAAGGTCACGGTTACCTTGTCGCTCGGCACCCCATTCATCGCGGTGATGCGCTGGGCAGCGGCGGTCGCGGCGGCTTCCTTGCCCGATGACACGGAATTATAGGCGACAGCGCCCGCATAGGACGCGAGATCGCTGACCCGCTGGTTGTGGGCCTCGGTGACCAGCACACTGCCATATTCGGCGACCAGCGCCGTGAAACCCAGCAGCACCGGCAAAACCAGCGCGAATACGGTTGCGACACTCGCCTTGCGGCATCGCACATAAGCTCGATACAATTTCATGTTCAACCTCGACTGCCGAGAAGGCAGCATAGCCCATGTAGAACCCAGCCCAGTAGGTTCTCTATATCAGTATTCGGGGATTGTTTCCACTTTGATGTGCCGCGCCGCAACGGGGCGGTATGGACACACCACATTTTCCATTTTGACGTAAGCTGTATTTACTTCGGTCTTGTCACGTTCGCCATAAACTTGATCTGACCCCGACAAATTTACGCCGGATTTCGTGTACGGCGCAACGTCTGCACCCTTGATGCCGGTCGCATTTTATGGTGGATAACTCCCTATGGGACCACAACGTATTGTGCCGCACGGCTTGCGATAGGTCCGGCGTGCGCTTAGAATCAACCCGCATCAACGACACGGAACCCTACTCATGCCGCGACTTCACCGTTTGCCGCTTCTACTGGCTGTCATCATCGGCCTGCCGCTGGCCGCGTATGCCGCGCCGCCGCCCTACGAGATCCAGGCGAAGCAGGCGATCATGGTCGACTACACCACCGGCACCGTGCTGATGGAAAAGAACCCGGACGAGCGCATGACGCCGTCGTCGATGACCAAGATGATGACCGACTACGTCATCTTCGACGCGCTGAAAAAGAACGCCATGCAGCTGGACGAGGAACTGACCGTCAGCGAACGCGCCTGGAAAATGGGCGGATCGACCATGTTCCTGAAGGTCGGCGACCGGGTGAAGGTCGAGGAATTGTTGAAAGGCACCATCATCGTGTCCGGCAACGACGCCTGCGTGGCGCTGGCCGAGGGCCTGGGCGGTTCGGTGGAAGGCTTTGCCAACATGATGAACCAGATGGCGGCCCAGCTCGGCATGAAGAACTCGCAATTCGTGAATCCGCACGGCCTGTCCGACCCCGAGCACTATTCCACGGCGCGCGACCTGGCGATTCTCGCAGGCCATATCATCCGTGATTTTCCGGAATATTATCCGTACTACGCCCAGCGCAAATTCGCCTATGGCGAGAACCTGCAGACCGGCGACCCGATCAGCCAGCAGAACCGCAATCCTACCCTGGGCGTGGTCGATGGCGTTGACGGCCTGAAGACCGGGTACACTGAAGACGGCGGCTATGGCGTGACCGTTTCAGGCAAGCGCGGCAACACCCGGTTGATCCTGGTGGTCAACGGCATGCCCAGCACCAGGGTTCGCGCCGAGGAATCGCGCGGCCTGATGGAATGGGGCTTTCGCAACTTCGACACCTACACCCTGCTCAAGGCCGGGAGCGTGATCGAGGAAGCGCCGGTTTGGCTGGGCACCAAGGCCAAGGTCGGCCTGACCGTTGCCGAGGACGTCACCCTGACCCTGAGCCGCGAGGCCAAGATGGGCGCCAAGGCCAGGATCAAATATGTCGCCCCGGTGAAGGCCGGCACTGCCAAGGGGACGCAGGTCGGCACCGTTACCGTGAGCCTGCCGGGCATGGACGATATCCAGGTGCCGCTGATTGTCGCCGAAGACATCGAGAAGGTGGGAGCCACCGGCAAGATCGGCTCGGCGATCGATTATCTGCTGTCGGGCTCGTCGGGCGAGAAGTGATGCCTCGGCGCGGCATCTTCGTCACGTTCGAGGGCGGCGAGGGCGCCGGGAAGTCGACCCAGCTGGGACTGCTCGCGGCGCGGCTGAGGCTACACGGCATCGGCGTGGTCGAGACCCGGGAACCTAACGGCCCGATCCGCAACCTGCTGGTGCAGGGGGATCGGGCCTGGACGCCCATGGCCGAGACATTGCTGCATTTCGCCGCCCGCGCCGAACACCTCGCCGATACCATCGTGCCGTCGCTGGACGAAGGCGCCTGGGTGCTGTGCGACCGTTTCGCCGATTCCACCATGGCCTATCAGGGCTATGCGCAGCAGCTGGGCCGGCCGGCTGTCGAAAAGCTCTACCGCCTTGTTGCCGGCCGGCTGAAGCCGGACCTGACCCTGGTGCTGGATATGCCGGTTGCCCTGGGCCTCGACCGCACGGCGCGCCGTCAGGGCAACGAAACCCGCTACGAGCAGATGGGCCGCAAATTTCACGATGCCGTTCACGAGGCATTTCTTGATATCGCCGCGAGAGAGCCCGAGCGCTGCGTGCTGATCGACGCCAATCGGCCGGTTGAAACCGTTCACGAAGCCATCTGGGCCTCGGTCGAAAACCGCTTCAAGGTAGGCTGATGGCTCAGGCGGCGCTGAAACCCGAGGCGAACGAGCGCCATCCCCGGTTGACAGCTGACCTGATCGGCCACGGCGCCGCCGAGGACCTGCTGCTTGGCGCCTATAACAGCGGACGGGTGCCGCATGCCTGGCTGATTACCGGTCCGCGCGGCGTTGGCAAGGCCACGCTGGCCTACCGGTTCGCGAGATTCCTCCTGGAGAACGGCCAGCCGGACGACGCAGGCGGATTGTTCGGCGCGCCCGTACCGGCGAATCTGGCGGTATCCCCGGAATCACACACCGGACGCCTGCTGGCGCAAGGCGGCCATCCGGGCCTGACCGTGGTCACCCGCGCCTGGGACGACAAGGCCAAGCGCCTGCGCGGCGAGATCGTGGTCGACGACGTGCGCAAGCTGCATGGCTTTTTCGGCATGACGGCGGACGCATCCTGGCGCATCGCCATCATCGACAGCGCCGACGAAATGAACCGGCAATCGGCCAATGCGCTGCTGAAGATGCTGGAAGAACCGCCCAAGCGCGCAGTGCTCATCCTGCTCGCCCATGCGCCGGGACGGCTGCTGCCCACCATCCGCTCGCGCTGCCAGACACTGCCGCTCAGGCCGCTGACGGCGGACCAGGTGGCCGCGGTGCTGGAGGGGCAGGGCGTGCTGCTGCCGCCCGCCGACCGGGACCTGATCATCGCACTCTCGGCCGGCAGCGCGGGACGAGCCATGGCGCTGGCCCAGTCAGGCGGCGCCGAACTCTACAGGAAGGCCGCCGCCCTCCTGGCCGATTTGCCGCGGATGAATCCGTCGGCGCTGCACGCGCTGGGCGATGCCGTCGCGGGCCGCCAGGCCATTGACGACTTCCGCCTGCTCGGCGAATTGCTCGACGGCATACTGAAGCGGCTGATCACCTATGCGGCCACCCGGGGCGCCGAAAACGGATTCGTGCCCGGCGAGGCCGAGATCTTCGCCGGCGTCGCCGGACGAGCCGGCCTTGATCAATGGCTTGAGGTATGGGAGAACACCGGCCACCTGTTCGCTCGGGGCGAGGCGGTCAATCTCGATCCGAAGCAGGTGACGCTCACAATATTCAGCAGGCTCCAGGCCATCACGGCATGACGAAGACGTTCACCATCACCACCGCGATCGACTACGTGAATGGCGCGCCGCATCTGGGCCATGCGTATGAGAAGATCACCACCGACATCCTCGCCAGGTTCAAGCGGCTGGACGGCTATGACGTGCTGTTCCTGACCGGCACCGACGAACACGGTGAAAAGGTCGAACAGTCGGCGGGCAAGGCGGGAAAGACGCCGCTCGAATTCGCCGGCGAGAACGCCGGCAAGTTCGAGGCCATGTGCCGGCTGCTGAACATCTCCAACGACGACTTCGTCCGCACCACCCAGCCGCGTCACCACGCGGCCGTGCTGGAGATGTGGGACCGGATGATCGCCCGGGGCGACATCTATCTGGACAAGTATGCGGGCTGGTATTCGATCAGCGACGAAGCATTCTTTCCCGAATCCGAGCTGGTGAAGGGCGAGGACGGCCAGTTCCGCACGGAAGAGGGCAAATCGGTGCAGTGGGTCGAGGAACCCAGCTACTTCTTCAGGCTGTCGGCCTACGAGGAAAAGTTGCTGGCGCTCTACGAGAGCCAGCCGGATTTCATCCTGCCCGACACACGCCGCAACGAGATCGTCAGCTTCGTGAAGGGCGGCCTGAAGGATCTGTCGGTGTCGCGCACCAGCTTCACCTGGGGCATTCCGATTCCCGGGGACGACGCGGCGGGCGAGCAGAAACACATCGTCTATGTCTGGCTGGACGCGCTGACCAACTACATCACCGGCGCCGGTTTCCCCACGGACGCGGAGAAGTTCGCGCGCTACTGGCCAGCCGACGTGCATGTGATCGGCAAGGACATTATCCGTTTCCATACAGTGTATTGGCCGGCTTTCCTGATGTCGGCCGAACTGCCGTTGCCAAAGCGCGTCTTCGCCCACGGCTTCCTGAACCTGGAAGGCGTGAAGATGTCCAAGTCGCTGGGCAACGTGATCACGCCCGAGGCGCTGGTGGACGAGTTCGGCCTCGACCAGATTCGCTATTTCCTCGCCCGCGAAGTACCGTTCGGCAAGGACGGCAGCTTTTCGCGCGAAGGCATCATCCACCGCATCAACGGCGACCTGGCGAACGGGATCGGCAATCTGGCCCAGCGCACGCTGAGCATGATCTTCAAGAATTGCGACGGCGCCATGCCGCAGCCCGGCGCCTTCGATTCTGGAGACGAGACGCTGCTGGCCGCTGTCGACGCCACCGCGACGGCCATGCGCGATGCCATTGAGGTCCAGGAAATCCACAATGCACTCAGCGCCTTGTGGGCGCTTGTTGCGGAAGGCGACGGGTACATCGCGCGAACCGAGCCGTGGGCGCTGAAGAAAACAGATCCGGCGCGCATGGGCACGGTGCTCTACGCGGCGGCCGAGACGCTGCGCAATATCGCCATCCTCAGCCAGCCGGTGATTCCGGCGGCGGCGGGCAAGCTTCTCGACATGCTCGGGGTTGCCGGCGACGCCCGCAGCTTTAGTTCACTGGGCAGAGCAGGGCGCCTCGCGGCCGGTACGCCTATCGCGCAGCCGCAGGGACTTTTCCCGCGTTTTGTCGAGGAAACGGCGCCCTAGATTGGAAGCGATCCTGGTGTATTCAGGAAACAACTGAATACAGCAGGCTATGGAACGGCTTACGGATGCTTGTCGATTCACATTGTCACCTGGATTTCCCGCAGCTGATCGCCGATATCGACGGCGTGGTGGCGCGGGCCGAGGTGGCCGGCGTCGGCATGATGCTGACCATCTCCACGGCGCTCAGCCGGTTCGACAAGGTGCTCGCCATCGCCGAGCGCTACGACAATATCTACTGCACCGTCGGCGTGCATCCCCATGAAGCGGAAGCCGAACCGGACACGGTGGCGCGCCAGCTGATCGAGCGGGCGAAGCATCCGAAGGTGGTCGGCATCGGCGAGACCGGCCTCGACTATTTCTACGAGCACAGCCCGCGCGACATCCAGCAGCACGTGTTCCGCGAGCACATCAAGGCGGCGCGCGACACCGGCCTGCCGCTGATCGTCCACACCCGCGACGCCGACGACGACACGGCCCGCATCCTGGCCGAGGAAATGGGGCAGGGCGCCTTTCCCGGTCTGATCCACTGCTTCAGCTCCAGCCGCGAACTCGCCGAGAAATCGGTGAAACTGGGTCTCTATATCTCCATTTCCGGCATCGCCACGTTCAAGAAGGCCGAGGATTTGCGCGATACCATCCGCGCGCTGCCGATCGACCGGCTGCTGGTCGAGACGGATTCGCCCTATCTCGCGCCGATCCCGTTCCGGGGCAAGGACAATGAGCCGTCCTTCGTCGTGCACACCGCCAACACGGTAGCCGGCCTGAAAGACCTGTCGCCAGAACAGCTTGCGGCAAGAACCACCGAGAATTTCCTGCGGCTTTTCACCAAGGTGCCGCGGCCGTGAGGATCACGGTTCTGGGCTGCGGCACGTCTGGCGGCGTGCCGCGCATCGGCAATCACTGGGGCGCCTGCGATCCGGAAAATCCGCGAAACCGTCGGCGGCGCGTGTCGATTGCGGTGGAGCAGGGCGCCACACGCCTGATCGTCGACACCTCGCCCGACCTGCGCGAGCAGTGCCTCGACAACAATATCAAGCGGTTGGACGGCGTGCTTTACACCCATGACCACGCCGATCACACCCATGGCATCGACGATCTGCGCGGTCTGGCCTGGACCATGGGCGGCAAGGTGCCAGTCTATGGCAACCAGGATACACTCGATACGCTCAGGCAGCGCTTCGATTACGTGTTCGTGTCGAAGCACGGCTATCCGGCCATCTGCGAGCAGCGACCGATCGACGGACCGTTCCAGGTGGGCGAGATTGCCGTGACACCCTTCGATCAGGCTCATGGCGACATCACGTCCATCGGGTATCGGTTTGGACAGGCAGCATATTCCACCGACCTGAACGGCCTCGATGACGCCGCGTTCGAAGCGTTGTCCGGCATCGACCTGTGGATCGTCGATGCGCTGCGCTACGAGCCGCATCCGACCCATGCCCATCTCGACCTGACCTTGAGCTGGATCGAGCGCGTCAAGCCGAAGCGCGCGGTGCTGACCCACATGACCTGGGACATGGATTACGACACGCTCAGGCGGCAACTTCCGGACGGCGTCGAGCCGGCCTATGACGGTATGGTGCTCGAACTCGACGGGCCGGAAGCGGTGACCGGCTGAATTCCAGGCGGATGCGCCTGCAATTTTCGGTGTTGAGGGGTGCTGTATCATAGGAAGTTCAAGGCTTTGATATCATTTCCCCATCTATAATTTAACATAATATATATTATGCGATTTATGGATGGAGACGATGCATTGGCGTTCTTGTCGTTCATCCACGTTCCCCCGCATCCCCTCCAGCGTCATTCCCGCGCACGCGGGAACCCAGTTGGTGCTACCACGTGGCGTCTCGACCACTTGGTCACGAAGACACTTCCTGCTCAATGAGAAGCCGAGCAGCCAGCCCTACGAAGAGCTGGGTTCCCGCGTGCGCGGGAATGACGCCGATGTGTGGTGGGAAGAACGCGCGAAGCTATCCCAGGAACGTGATCGTCGCCTCGAGGATCGCCTTTGCGCGGTCTGCCGCGTTCGGATACCGCTCGCGCAACGGCCTGGAGCGCTGTTCGGGCGCCAGCGGCAGGTCTTTCGGCAGGTTGGCGACCAGCTGCCTTACCGGCAACGCACCCTCGCCCGGCATCAATCGTCCGTCGACGGCCTCGTACAGGATGGTGTTGAACTCCATGTCCGGCAAATTCGCCGGTGCATCGCAGATCTGGGCATAGGCGAACAGGTCCGCCGGCAGTCCCTTCAGCATGTCCGGATGGCCGCCGGAGCGCGCCAGGTGCAGCGCATCGACCAGCAGCTTGCCGCGCGGATGGCCGACCGATTGCACGATGTCGAGGCCGGCCGGCAGACTCTTCACCTCGGTAATCGGCAGAAACTCGAAACACGCGTTGATGCCGTATTTGTCGGCGATCCTGCACAGGTCCTCGAAGCGCCGCTTGGTGGCGTCCATGTCCGGGTCCGAGCTGACGACCAGCGCGTTGGCGACGCCGATCTCGCCGCCCGCGGCCAGCAGCCGCTCGTGGTTCGGGTCCGCGTCGCCGGGGCGGATCCATACCACCTCGATGTCGAACGGCTTGAGGCCGGTCCGCTCGAACGCGTTGCGGGTGTCGCGCGTGGTCTGGGCGGTCCATGTCTCCGGATCGAACCAGATGCCGCAGGCCGTCCAGCCCGCCTCGGCGGCGGCGTCGACGACCTCGACGGGCGTGAATTCAGGCAGATTGCCGGTGGCAAGCGACAGCAGACGGCTCATGGTTTCTCCCCCGTTTCCGGAATGGTATAGGAGGGAGACAAGCGGTTCCACTCCCTTCCCCCTGCAGTTTGGCTCCCCATGGCACAGCACAGCATCGACGACCTGCTTACGATCATGCGCCAGCTGCGTGACCCCGGTAACGGCTGTCCGTGGGACCGGGAGCAGGATTTCGAGAGCATCGCGCCCTACACCATCGAGGAAGCCTACGAGGTGTCCCAGGCCATCACCGACAAGGACATGCCGTCCCTGAAGGACGAGCTGGGCGATCTGCTGTTCCAGGTGATTTTTCACGCGCAAATGGCTGAAGAGGCAGGAGAATTCGACTTCGGCGACATCATTGACGCCATCTGCGGCAAGATGCTGCGACGTCACCCGCACGTATTCGGCGATGCGACAATCGAGGATGCCGATGCCCAGACGCTGGCCTGGGAAGAACACAAGAAACGCGAGCGCGACGAGAAGGCCCGCGCCGAGGGCCGCGTGCCCAGCGTGCTCGACGGCGTGGCGTACGGCTACCCTGCCCTGATGCGCTCGGTAAAGCTGGCCAAGCGCGCCGCAACGGTCGGTTTCGACTGGCCGGACGCGTCCCAGGTGCTGGACAAGATCAAGGAGGAAACCATCGAGCTGGCGGTGGAAATGGCCGACGCCAAGGCCGGCGCCGACAACCACGACAAGGTCGAGAGTGAACTGGGCGACATCCTGTTCGCCTACACCAACCTGGCGCGTTTCCTGAAGGTCGACCCGGAGCGGGCGCTGCGCGGCACCAACCGGCGGTTTGAACAACGGTTTCGCCGCATCGAAAGCATTCTGGCGGCGCGCGGCGAGCGCCCGCAGGACAAGACCCTGGAAGAGCTGGAAGCGCTATGGCAGCAGGCCAAGAAGGAGTTGAGACATGAGTCTCAAGCTGCTGATCGCTAACAAGAACTATTCCTCCTGGTCGGTCCGTCCGATGCTCGTGCTCGACCATTTCCAAATTCCCTACGAACTCGTCCGCGGCCGCCTGAAATCGGCCCACGTGACCAACGAGATCGCCACCGAGTTCATCGACGACTGGTCGCGCGCCGGCAAGGTTCCGGTGCTGCGGGACGGCGACCTGACCGTGTGGGAAAGCCTCGCCATCATCGAGTATCTGGCTGACAGGTTTCCTGCCAAGCAGATCTGGCCGGCAGATGCCGGTGAACGCGCCCTCGCCCGTGCCGTCAGCGCCGAGATGCATGCCGGTTTCACGCCTCTGCGGGGCGAGATGCCGATGAACGTTCGCAGGCGCTATGAGAATTTCCGCTACAGCGCCGACGCTGCTGCCGACATCGCCCGCGTGCAGCAACTCTGGGCCGACTGCCTGGCGCGCTCCGGCGGCCCGTTCCTGTTCGGCGCGTTCTGCGCCGCAGACGCCATGTTCGCGCCGGTGATCAGCCGGTTCCGTACCTATGGTATCGAACTGGACGCGGTGTCCGCCGCTTACGCGGACGCGGTGTGGAGCCTGCCCGCCATCAAGGCGTGGCTGGCCGACGCCGCAGCCGAGCAAACCATCATCGAGACGTACGAGTTCAATCCATAAGAAACCGCCGGACACGCCGGCGGAGTTGCCGGCGTCGCCTGGGCGCTGCTTCGCGTTGACTTGCTCCAGTGAGGTGCTACACCAAGAACATATCAGGAACAAACGAGTCGGAGAACACCCGTGGGCCGCAGGCGGACGAGGCTGAAAGGATTGCGGGACGAGCAGAAGGCCGAACTCATCGACGTGATTGACAACACGCGCAGAACGATCGGGATCGTGACCCAGCATTATTATGGCGGATCCCCGGAATTTGGCGCCGCCTGCCGGGCAAACGATGCGTTGCTGAAGCTTGGCGAGGCGCTTGGCGCCAGCTACGACTTCATGCGCGCGGACTTCGGCTATTTGTGTACCGAACCGGAAAAGCAGGACGATTGAGGTGTCCCCGCCCGGTTCGCCGCGCGGTAGGACAGCAGCCGTTGGACGCTAGCCGATCTGCCGAACCGCCCACAATCCGGCGAACACCGCCGCAAGCGACAACACCACCGAACCCAGCACATACACCGCCGCCAGTCCCGGTTCGCCGCGCTCGTACAGCAAGGCGGCGTCGAGGGAGAAGGCGGAAAAGGTCGTGAAGCCGCCGAGGACGCCGGTGGTCAGAAACAGGCGCCATTCCTGGCCCGCCTGGCCGCGCAGCGCGAGCCAGCCGACGATCAGGCCCATGGACAGACACCCGAGCACATTGATCAGCATGATGCCGAACGGGAACTGGATGCCCAGCCCGCGGGTAACCGCCAGGTTGACGCCGTGGCGCATGGCACCGCCGATGCCGGCGCCGAGGAAGACCATGAAATAGGACATCATCGCGCGAGGATAATGGTCCGTGCCACGCGCGAGAAGCAGCAATTGCGGGCGGAAAATCCTATAACGGGGCAGATACGGGGAGAATTGGCATGGAACAACTCACTATCAGGAAAGCGGTGCCCGGCGATGCGGGACTGGTGGTGTTCTTTGTCGAGGCGCTGGCCGAGTATGAGAAGCTGCGCCACGAAATGGTGGCGACCGACGCGGACATGGACCGGGCACTGTTCGGCCCGCGCCCCTACGCCGAGGCGCTGATCGCCGAATGGGGCGGTATTCCGGTGGGTTTCGCGCTGTATTTCTACAATTTCTCCACCTTTGCCGGGCGGCCGGGGCTGTATCTGGAAGACCTGTTCGTGCTGCCCGAGCACCGCGGCAATGGCATCGGGCGAGCCCTGCTTGCCCAGTTGGCCTGTATCGCCGCCGAGAACGGCTGCGCCCGGTTCGAATGGACCGTCCTGGACTGGAACGAACCGTCGATCCGCTTCTATGAGGGGTTGGGCGCGAAACGTCAGGGCGAATGGCTGATCTATCGCCTCACCGGCGACGGATTGGATAGACTGGCAGCGGAAGCACGAACCAGGGAGACGAAACATGGCGGATAGCGACCGCAGGCAGCGCGGACTCGGCATCAGGAAAAAACTGTGGGGTGATGGCGATGCCCCCAATCTGGACGATCCACTGATCGAGGTGACGATCGATCACCTGTTCGGCGATATCTGGACCCGGCCGGGGCTGGCGCTGCGGGACAGGTCCCTGATCACCTGCGCCACCCTGGTGGCGCTGGGCAAGGAGGCTCAGCTCAAGGTGCACCTCAAGGGGTTGCTGAACCAGGGCGTGTCCCATGAGGAAGTCGAGGAGATGATGATCCACCTCGCTCATTATGCCGGCTGGCCTTGCGCGGTGAACGGCATCCGGGTAGCGCGCGAGGTGTTCAAGGAACTGGCCTGACCCGGCGGCTCGCCGTCACCGGATGCGCAAACGAAAAGGGCCGCCCGAGGGGCGGCCCTTTGATCTGCGATGTCGGCAAGCCTAGTCGAGCACGCCCAGGATGTCCGATTCCTTCATGATGATGTACTCGGTGCCCTGCATCTTCACCTCGGTGCCGGCGTACTTGCCGAACAGGATCTTGTCGCCGACCTTCACGCCCAGCGGATCGATATTGCCATCGGCGCGGCGCGAGCCGGAACCAGCAGCGACGATCTCGCCCTGCTGGGGCTTTTCCTGTACCGAATCCGGAATGATGATGCCGCCGGCGGTCTTCTCTTCCGACGGCAGGCGCTTGACCAGGACCCGGTCGTGCAGCGGCTTGAAGTTGCTCATAATGGTCTCCCGTGGATGGTTTCCGGCGCGCACGCCGTTTCGGACGCGACGATAGAAAGCAGCCCCGGCCAAGTCAACCGGTGCGGCGCGCTATTCGGCTGCCTCGGCGAACATGGCGGGCGACTGTTTGCGCAGCTTGCCCACATCCTGGTCGGACAGGCGAACCTCGAAATCGGCGCCCTCCTCCACGTCGGTGCGCTTGACCACGTCGCCATGATCGTAAAGCCAGGCCATCATCGCGCCATCCGCATAGGGGACCCGCAAGGTCACCAGCCGTTCAGCACGCGCCAGCAGGCTGTCGAGACGCTCCAGCAGCCGGTCGATCCCCTCGCCGGTGACCGCCGACACCGGGATCAGGTCTTCGTGGCGCTCGACGCGCGCCTCGGTCTGGGCGCGCTGCTCGGCACCCAGCAGGTCGATCTTGTTCTCCACGTCGATCAGGACCTGCTCCTCCTCGTCCGGCACGCCCAGGCTGGTCAGCACGTCAATGACGTCCTGACGCTGGGCTTCCGTATCCGGGTGGGAAATGTCACGGACGTGGATGACAATGTCGGCCTCGATCACCTCTTCCAGCGTGGCGCGGAACGCCGCGACCAGATGGGTGGGCAGGTTGGACACGAAGCCCACCGTGTCGGACAGGATGATCCGCTTGCCGGACGGCAGATCGAGGCCCCGCATGGTCGGATCCAGGGTGGCAAACAGCATGTCCTCGGCCATGACGTCGTCGCTGGTCAGCCGGTTGAACAGGGTCGACTTGCCCGCATTGGTATAGCCGACCAGCGCGACCACCGGATGCGGCACCTTCACGCGCCGCTCGCGATGCAGCAGCCGCGTGCGGGTCACCGTCTCCAGCTCGCGCTTCAGCTTGCCGATGCGCTCGCGCAGCAGACGCCTGTCCGCTTCGATCTGGCGCTCGCCGGGACCGCCCAGAAAGCCCGCACCGCCCCGCTGTCGCTCCAGATGGGTCCAGGATCGGACCAGCCGGCCCTTCTGATAGTTCAGATGGGCCAGCTCGACCTGCAGCACGCCTTCCCGCGTTTGCGCCCGCTCGCCGAAGATTTCCAGAATCAGGCCGGTGCGGTCGATGACCTTGGCCGACAACGCTTTTTCCAGATTGCGCTGCTGTCCGGGGCTGAGCGCCGCGTCGATCACCACCAACTCGGCATCGGCCTCCTTGACCGCCGCGGTCAGTTCCTCGACCTTGCCCTCGCCCAGATAGGTACGGGGGCGGATGGACGACAGCTGGGTGCTCTCGGCGCCGACGATATCGAGACCAATAGCCTGCGCGAGGCCCTGCAACTCGTCAAGCGCCGCCTCGGGCGACCGGCGGCTGCCCTCACCCTTCGGATAAGGATGGAGCAGCAGCGCCCGGGTGCCCTTGGATACCGCCTCGCGATCGCTAAACGCGGCGGTGTCGGCTGTATGGGCGCGGCTGCGACCCCGCGCCTCGGTTGATTTGGTCAAACACTATTCTCCGTCGGAGTCTTCGTCGGCCGGTTCGAACAGCTGGATCGGCGCCGAAGGCATGACCGTCGAGATGGCATGCTTGTAGACCAGCTGGGAGTGCCGGTCGCGGCGCAGCAGGATACAGAAATTATCGAACCAGGTGATGACGCCCTGAAGTTTCACACCATTCATGAGGAAGACGGTAACCGGGGTCTTCTCTTTGCGGACGTGGTTGAGAAAGACGTCCTGAACATTCTGCGACCGGTCGGAAGCCATTGAGGGGTTTTTCCTTCTCTTATTATTCGGGGGCGCCGTTGGGGCGGCACCTTCACAAAATGGGATGTTTTACCCCCGAGGACAAGGTGGGATCGTCTGCCGAATGGAAGACCGTCGTGCGACGCAGACCTCGCTCAGAAATAGCCCAGCTGCACAGAAAACATCTGCTCGACCTTCTTGATCTGCTCCGCCAGCGCGAAGATGATCACCCGGTCGCCGATGCGGATCACCGTGTCGCCGCGGGGAATGATCACCTGGTCGCCGCGCACGATGGCGCCGAAACGCACGCCCGGCGGCACCTTGGCGTCGCGCAGCGGCGTATCGAGGATTTCGAGCGTCTCCAGGGCCTCGGCCTCGATCAGTTCGGCGCCCGCCGCGCTCAGCGAGTGCAGGCCGCGAATACGACCGCGCCGTACATGACGCAGGATCGTCGACACGGTAGTCGCCCGCGGATCGATATAGACGTCGATGCCAAGCGACGGGAGCAATGGCCCGTAAACCGGGTTATTGACGAGGGTAATCGCCTGCTTGGCCCCTTCCCGCTTGGCCAGCAGCGAGGACAGGATATTCGTCTCGTCGTCATTGGCGACGGCGATCACCGTATCGGTCATCTGCACATGCGCCTCGCGCAGGATGTCCTGGTCGAGGGCATCGCCGTGCAACACCACGGCGCGCTCCAGCTGATCGGCGACATAGCGCGCGCGATCTTCCGACCTCTCGATGATGCGCAGGTTGAAGCCGCCGCCGCTTGCTTCCAGCTCCTGTGCCAGATAGAGCCCCACATGGCCGCCGCCGACGATGATGATGCGATGGGCCTCGGGCTCTTCGTGGCCATAAGCGGCCAGCACCCGGTTCCGTTGCCCCTTCTCGGTCACCACATAGACCCGGTCGCCGGGCCGCAGCTGCTCTTCGGCGTCGGGGACAATGGTGGTCTCGCCGCGCCTGATGCCGACGACCCGCACATGGAGGTCGGGGAACAGCTCGGTGAGTTGCAGCAGCGGTGTGTCGATCACCGGGCAATCAGGACCGATGGCGATACCCAGCAGGTAGACCCGGTCTTCGGCGAACGGCACCACGTCGAACGCGCCCGGCGTGTCGACCCGACGCCTGATGGCGCGCGCCACCTCGAGCTCGGGCGAAATGATCAGGTCGATGGGCATTTGCTGGGGACCGAACAGCGTCCGCCAATCCCGGTTGAGATAGCACTGGGTGCGCAGCCGGGCCACCTTGGTGGGGACGCTGAACAGCGTGTGCGCCACCTGGCAGGCAACCATGTTGACTTCGTCCGAATGCGTTGCCGCAATCAGCATTTCAGCCTGGGCGGCGCCCGCGGATTCCAGAATATCCGGATGGGCCGCATGGCCGACGACGCCCTGAACGTCCAATGTATTGGTCAGCCTGTGGATCAGCTCCGCCGAAATGTCGATGAGGGTGACGTCGTGGTGTTCTTGGGCCAGATGATGCGCGATGGACGCGCCCACCTGCCCGGCCCCGCAGACGATAATGTTCATTCGTCCTCTTCGCCGGCTCTGCGCTCGCCGGTCTGCAATCCCAGTGACTTCAGCTTGCGATGCAGCGCCGAGCGCTCCATGCCGACGAAGCTGGCGGTGCGCGAGATATTCCCGCCAAACCGGGTAATCTGCGCCTGCAGATATTCCTTCTCGAACGCCTCCCGCGCCTCGCGCAATGGTACAGACATGATGGCCTCACCCTGGCCCGCACGCACGAGCGTGGAACTCGTTCCGTTGATCTCGGCTGGCAGCATGTCGGCGCCGATCTGCTCCAGCACATCTTCAGCCGCCATGATCAGCATGCGCTCCACCACATTGCGGAGCTGCCGCACATTGCCGGGCCATTCATAGGCCTGCAGCGCCGCGATCACATCGGCGCTGACCTCGCGCCGCGCCATGCCGCCCGAGGTCGCCAGCCGCTCCATGAAATAGTCGATCAGCAGCGGGATGTCGTCGCGCCGCGCGCTGAGAGGCGGCACCTGGATCGGCACCACGTTGAGACGATGATAGAGGTCCTCGCGAAACCGCCCGCTCTCGATTGAATGCCGCAGATCCTTGGTGGTCGAACTCATCACCCGCACGTCGACCTGTACCTTGCGGCTGCCATCGACCCGCTCGAACATCTGCTCGACCAGCACCCGCAAGATCTTGCTCTGGGTCTCCATGGGCATGTCGCCCACTTCATCGAGAAACAGGGTGCCGCCATGGGCCTGCTCGAACAGGCCGATCTTGCGGCTCTGCACCTGTCCCACCTGTTTGCGCTCGATGCCGAAAAGCTCGATCTCCATGCGCTCGGGCGCGATGTTGGCGGCATTCACCACCACGAACGGGCCGTTGGCGCGGGACGACAGCTTGTGAATCTGCCGGGCGATCACTTCCTTTCCGGAACCGGTCGGGCCCGCGATCAGCACCCGGCTGTTCGCTGGTGCCACGCGCTCGACGACCTGACGCACGCTGTTGATGGCAGAAGACGCGCCCACCAGCTCGTCCGTCGGCATGTAGCGGGCGCGCAGCTCCTCGTTTTCGCGGCGCAGCCGGGCGGCTTCAGTTGCGGTCTGAACAAGATGCAGCAAATGGTCTGTCTTGAAGGGCTTTTCGATGAAATTCGATGCGCCGCGCTTGATCGCTGAAACCGCCGTTTCCACGTTGCCGTGCCCGCTGATGATGATCACCGGTACGTCAGGATGGTCGCGCCGGATGAAGTCCAGCAATTCCAGCCCGTCGAGGCGGCTGCCCTGCAGCCAGATATCCAGGATCACCAGGTTGGGACGGCGCTGCTCGATCTGGGCAAGCGCACTGTCGCTGTCGCCGGCGCTCCGGGTCTCATATCCTTCGTCCTCCAGCAGGCCCGCGACAAGGTCGCGAATGTCCACTTCATCATCAACGATCAGAATGTCGTGTGACATGGGTCAGCCCACCGTTGCGATTCTGGGTTCAGGCACCAACTCGGCCGCGTGTTCGCGCGAGAATACCAGCCGGACCCGTACGCCGCCCAGCGGCCGGTCCTCCAGCAGCAACTCGCCGCCATGGTCGCTCATGATCTTCTTGACGATCGCCAGTCCCAATCCGGTGCCTTTCTCGCGTGTGGTTACATAGGGTTCGGTGAGCCGGTCGCGGTGCTCCCTGGGCAGGCCCAGGCCGTTGTCCTCGACACAGATGACCACCGAATCGACGTCCGAAATAACAGTCAGGTCAATGCGGCCGGGAGGCAGGTGCTCGCCCTCGCCGCATTTGCGGCCGTGAATGGATTCCGAGGCATTCTTGATGATGTTGGTCAGCGCCTGCGCCACCTGCCGCCCGTCACAGTTCAGCGTCACCGGTTCCTCGTCGCCGTGGAACTCGAAGCGAATGTCCGGCGAGGACACTTCGAGAAACAGCAGGGTCTGGCGGGCGATCTCGGTAATGTTTTCCGGCCTGAATGTGGGCGCCGGCATCCGTGCGAAGCCGGAGAACTCGTCCACCATGCGCCGGATGTCGCCAACCTGACGGATAATGGTGTCGGTGCAATGGCTGAACACGTCCGGGTCGGTGATGATTTCCTTGCGGTACTTCCGTTTCAGACGCTCCGCCGAAAGCTGGATGGGTGTCAGCGGATTCTTGATCTCGTGGGCGATGCGCCGCGCCACGTCGGCCCAGGCCGCGGTGCGCTGGGCGGCGACCAGTTCGGTGATGTCATCGAACGTGACCACGAAACCGGTGATTTCGCCATCGAGCCGCTCCGACGAGATCCGCACCAGCAGGTTTCTCGCCTGGCCATCGCGGACGATATTGATGTGCTGCTGCACGAACTCGTCCGGATTGTCTTCGGCTTCAGTCAACAACTCGGACAGCTCGGGCACGGAGGCAACCAGTTTCCTGCCCTTCAGCGAGGTTTCGGTCTCTTCCAGCATGGCAAGCGCCGCGCGGTTGGACAGGTCGACCTCGCCGCGCGCGTTGAGCCCGATAACGCCGACCAGAACGCCCTCGAGAACCGCTTCCGTGAACCGCCGACGCTGGTCGAGCTGGATGTTGGCGTCGATAAGCTCGTCCCGCTGGCCCTGCAGCTGGTCGGTCATGCGATTGAAGGTGCGCGACAGCACGGTGATCTCGTCGTCGCCCTCGCCCTCCGGCACGCGGATCGACAGGTCGCCCTCGCGTATGCGTTCCGAGGCGCGCACAAGGTCGGTAATCGGCGCGATCAGCCGGCTGGCGAACCAGATGCCGACGAAAACGGCCACCATCAGCATCAAAAGCGCCAGCACCACGAAGGTGATGTTGATGTTGGTTTGCAGCGACCCGCGGCGCTGTTCCAGCCGCTCGTATTCGGCGGCGTGGTGCCGTGTCCGGTCGAGTTGCTCGACCACCCGCTGCTCGACGTTGCGGCCCACATAGAGATAGCGGTCCCAATAGCCGCTGAGTTTGATCAGCGCGCCCACATAATCGTCGTTGGCATTGGTCATGGCCGCGACGCCGCCGGCCTCGGCCTGCGCCATGGCGCGCCGCGGCAGCGCCGACGTGCGCGCCAATGTGTCGCCAAACAGCCCGTTGTACTTGGAATAGATCGTCCCGTTGCGCGACAGGATGATGGCCTCGCTGAAAGACCGGCTTCGCGCCTGATTCTGCATCTCCTCGTCGAACTTCTTCGGCTCGAAGCGAAATTCGTCGGCACGGCTGTTAAGCACCGAGGCCATCTCGATCAGATCGCGCGAGATGCTCTTCTTGTGCTCCTCCATGTAGTCCTCGGCGATCCGCACCGAGTTGTGGACCGCGCCGCGGACCTGATCCGAGAACCAGTTCTGCAGTCCCAGGTTGAAATAAAGCGCCGAGAACATGGCGACAATGATTGTCGGGATGATCGCGACAAGACTGAGCAGCGTCACCAGCCGAACATGCAGCCTGGAGCCGGCAAGACCGGTGCGCCGGGCCACCCATAACCGGACGACCCGCCGGGTGATCAACACCGCCAGCACGGTGACGATGGCCAGATTGCCGAAGATCAGGGCAATGGCGCCGCTCGAATCCACGGCGACCAGGCCGCGGCTCAGCAGGACATAAGTCACCACGCCCCAGATCACCGCGATCACCGCCAGCGCGGCGGGAACCCAACGATTGTGCGTAAGTTGCTTGATCCAGCCGGGAACCAGCGCCCGTTTGGGTCTATCAGACGTGCCGCCGAGGCTCGACATTCAGTACGGCTTCAGATCCCGATTCAACCATCGCGCCGGGAGCGGCGCGGGCGCAGGGTAACATAATGTTGCAAATTTGCATCACCGATTTGCCAACGGGGCGGATGGCTACTTCAGGCCCCGATTGACCGGGATGTCCAGCTCGCGAATCTTCTTGCGCAAGGTGTTCCGGTTGAGGCCCAGCAGTTCGGCAGCACGGATCTGGTTGCCCCGGGTCGACGTCAACACGATGTTGAGCAGCGGCCGCTCGACTTCCTTGATGATCCGGTCATAGAGCCCCTTGGGCGGCAGGCCGTCGCCATGAGCCGCGAAATAACGCTCGAGGTGGCTCTCCACTGCCCCGGCCAGATTGTCGGCCTCGACGCCGCCGGCCGGGACGATACGCCGCTCGGTCTCGGCAAGCTCGGCGCTCACCACCTCGACGCCGACGATCTCCTCGGCATAGAGCGCGACGATGCGCTTTACCACATTCTCCAGTTCGCGGACATTGCCGGGCCAGTTGTGACGCTTCAGACGCTCCAGCGCGAAATTGTCGAACGCCTTTTGCGGCAGGCCTTCCTGGCCGGCCTGATTGAGGAAGTGACGCACCAGGTCCGGAATGTCATCCAGCCGGTCGCGCAGCGGCGGCAGGCGCAGCGGCACCACGTTGAGGCGGTAGAACAGGTCTTCCCGGAACAGACCCTGATGGATCTGCTGGCGCAGGTCCCGGTTGGTGGCGGCGATGATGCGCACATCGGTCGAGATCGGGGTACGGCCGCCGACCGTGGTGTATTCGCCTTCCTGCAGCACCCGCAGCAGCCGGGTCTGGGCCTCGGGCGGCATGTCGCCGATCTCGTCGAGAAACAGGGTGCCGCCCTGGGCCTGTTCGAAGCGGCCGCTGTGGCGCGACGTGGCGCCGGTAAAGGCGCCCTTTTCGTGGCCGAACAACTCGCTCTCGATCAGCTCGCGCGGAATGGCGGCCATGTTGATGGCGACGAACGGACCGTTGCGGCGCTTGCCGAACTGGTGCAGCGCCCGGGCGACCAGCTCCTTGCCGGTGCCAGACTCGCCGAAGATCATGACCGTGAGGTCGGTGGGCACCAGCCGCGCCAGCACACGATAGATTTCCTGCATGGCCGGCGACCGGCCGACCAGCGGCATGTCGTCGTCGTCGAGTGACTGGTCTGGCGCATCGGCGCGCTTGGGGCGGGCCAGCGCGCGCTTGACCACGTTGGTCAGCTCGGTCAGATCGAACGGCTTTGCCAGATAGTCATAGGCGCCGCGTTCGGTGGCTTTCAGCGCCGTGCTCAGGGTGTTGTGCGCGCTCATGACGATGATCGGCAAATCGCCCCGCACCTTGCGGATGCGCGGCAGCAGGTCCAACCCGTTCTCGTCAGGCATGATCACATCGGTGATGACCAGATCGCCTTCGCCGTTCGCCACCCAGCTCCACAGCGTGGCCGCGTTGCCAGTGGTCCGAACGTCGTAGCCGAGCCGCCCCAGCGCCTGGTTCAGCACCGTCCGGATCGCGCGGTCATCGTCGGCTACCAGTATCGTTCCGTCGCTCATGCGCGCTGCCTACTGCCTTTGGGTGGTCGCGGACCGGTGGGCAGCAGCACGCGGAACACGGTCTTTCGCGCAACGCTGTCGCACTCGATAATTCCGCCATGGTCGCCGATGATCTTGGCGACCAGCGCCAGACCCAGTCCGGTGCCGCCGGGCTTGGTGGTCACGAACGGATCGAACAGGTGGGATTGAAGGTCGTCCGGCACGCCGGAGCCATTGTCGATGACGCAGATCTCGAGCGGCAGGTTGATGCGTTCCCGGGTTCCGGGCACCGCCACGCGCACACCCTGGCGATAGGCCGTGGTCAGCGTGATCTCGCCGCCATCGTCGGGTGCTGCCTCGGCGGCATTCTTGACCAGGTTGAGGAACACCTGAATCAGCAGGTTACGGTCCCCCTGCACCGGCGGCAGCGACGGATCATACATTTCGCTGAACTTCACCGACCGGGCAAAGCCGTTCTCGGCCAACCGCCGGACATGTTCCAGCACTTCGTGGATATTGATCGGCGCGCGGTCGATGGGCCGCGGGTCCGAGAACACCTCCATACGATCGACCAGTGCGACAATACGGTCGGTTTCCTCGCAGATCAGGCGCAGCAGCGCCTTGTCCTCGGATCCTACCGAACTTTCGACAAGCTGGGCCGCGCCGCGGATGCCGGACAACGGGTTCTTGATCTCATGGGCAAGCACCGCGGCCATGGAGACGATCGAGCGGTTGGCGCCCCGCTGCAGCAACTGGTGGTCGATCTTGCTCGCGATGCCGCGCTCGCGCAGTGTAATCACCAGCATCGACGGGTCTTCGGATACGGGAGAAATCTGGACATCGACGTTATGGATGCCGATCCGCGGCGTCGCCACGACGAGACCATATTCGGATACCGACGATCCACGCGAGCGCACCTGCCCGACCAGCGCGATCAGCGGGCTGTCGAACGGCATGACCTCGCTCAATCCCTGGGTCTGCAGCACCTTGGCGCTGGACTGGAAGAACTGCTCGGCGGCCAGATTGGCAAAGCGGATGCGATCCGACGGGTCGACCACCAGCAGCGGATCGGGCAATGCGTTGACCAGCATGTCGCTGCTCAGCGGCGACTGCCCCCGACCCTTGAACAGGCTGGCCACGGACGGCATCAGGCCGCCAGTCTCTCGAGCTGTGGTTCGTAAAAGGCGCGGATCATGGCGCGCACCTGTACCGGATCGTCAAGCCGGTTGACCCGGTCGCGGAATTCGCCCGAATCCACCATGCCCTTCGAGTACCAGCCGATATGCTTGCGCGCGACACGCACGCCGGTCTCCAGACCGTAATGCGCCAGCATGTCCTCGTAATGTTCGAGCAGCACGTCCAGCTGTTCGGCAATGGACGGATCCGGCAGTTTCTCGCCGGTGCGCAGGTAATGAACCACCTGCCCCGGGAACCAGGGCCGGCCATAGGCGCCGCGGCCGATCATCACCCCGTCAGCGCCGGATTGCTTCAGCGCCTCGTCCACATCGTCAAAGCCGTTGATGTCGCCGTTGACGATGACCGGGATGCTCACGGCCTCCTTCACCTGGCGCACGAACGACCAGTCGGCGTGTCCCTTGTAAAGCTGATTGCGGGTGCGGCCATGGACGGTGACCATTTGCACGCCGCGGTCCTGGGCAATTCGCGCCAGTTCGGGCGCGTTACGGCAATTGAGGTCCCAGCCCGTGCGCATCTTCAGCGTCACCGGCACCGAGACAGCCTCGATCGTGCCCTCGATAATGCGGGAGGCGTGGTCCAGGTCGCGCATCAGCGCCGACCCTGCTTCGCCGTTCACCACCTTCTTCACCGGGCAGCCCATGTTGATGTCGATGATGGCCGCGCCCAGATCCTCGTTCAGCCTGGCCGCCTCGCCCATTACCTTGGGCTCGCAACCGGCAAGCTGCATGGACAGGGGCTGCTCCTCGGCCGACTTGGCAATCATCTGCTGGGTCCTGCGCGTTTCGCGGATCATCGCTTCGCTGGCGATCATCTCCGACACGACGAGGCCGGCGCCGTAGCGCTTCACAAGCTTGCGGAAAGGCATGTCGGTCACGCCGGACATGGGCGCGAGAACGACTGGGTCGCTAATGGAAAGCTGGCCGATCTTGATGGTCATTTTTTATGCAACCTTTGTGGCTGCTGATTTCCTAAGCAAGGACGCCAATTTGTGCAAGTGTTTATCACACAGTTGACCCCCAATGAAAACTCTCGCACACACAGGTATGAACTTTATCGCGCAGCACCGGCCGGACCAATCGTGAAAGTTGCAGCCCTGATCGTCGCGGCGGGCCGAGGCCAGAGGGCCGGGGCTCCGCTGCCCAAACAATATCTGGACCTGCGTGGCGAGCCTATCCTGCGCCATTCGGTGAAGGCATTCCTGGACAGTGGCTTGGTCCATGTTGTTCAGGTGGTGATTCATCCCGGAGACCGGCCGCTCTATGATCGCTCCACGGCGGGGCTTGGCCTTCCCGAGCCCTGTTCGGGCGGTACGAGCCGGCAGGAATCCGTACGGCTTGGCCTCGAGGCGCTGGCCGCGGGACAGCCCGACCTGGTGCTGATTCACGACGCCGCGCGGCCATTCGTTTCCGCCATGCTGATCCGGTCCATCGTCGATGCTTTGTCCAATTATGAGGCAGTCATTCCCGGTCTCGCGGTGACCGACACCATCAAGCAGGTCGTTGGCGGCACCATCACCGGCAATATCGACCGGGATAGCCTGCGCCGCGCACAGACACCCCAGGGGTTTCACTACCGCACCATCCTGGAGGCGCACCGGACTCTGGCGGACGTGACCGATCTGACCGATGATGCGGCCGTGGCGGAACGGGCCGGCCACACGGTGCTTGTGATCGACGGCGACGAGAGGAACATCAAGGTGACCACTCCGGAAGATGTCGCAGCACTGTCTGCCCACGCCATGCTGCCGTGCAGCGGCTCCGGATTCGACGTGCACAGGCTCGGTCCCGGCGATCATGTCATGCTCTGCGGTCACCGAATTCCCCACAGCCAGGGCCTGATCGGTCATTCGGACGCCGACGTGGCGTTGCACGCGCTGGTCGATGCGATCCTCGGCGCGCTCGGCGCCGGCGATATCGGCCGGCATTTCCCGCCCAGCGATCCGCAATGGCAAGGCGCGCCGTCGCGTCTGTTCCTCGAGGAGGCGGTCAGGCTGGTGCGCGCCCAGGGCGGCCGCATCGCCAATGTGGACGTGACCATCATCTGCGAGGCGCCTAAGGTGACGCCGTATGTGCAGCCCATGACCGCCGTACTGGCTGAAATCCTCGGCATCCCGGCGCGGCGCATCAACGTGAAGGCGACCACGACCGAGAAACTTGGCTTCACCGGCCGCGGCGAGGGCATTGCCGCCCAGGCCGCCTGCAGCCTGCTGCTGCCAGACGCGCCATGAGGCCGCATCTGTTCCATCCATCCACCCTGGCCTCCACATGGTTCTGGATCGGGCTGATCCCCAAGGCGCCCGGCACATTCGGCTCGCTGGCCGCGCTCCCCTTCGCCTGGGCAATCCAGACCTTCTGGGGGCCGCTGGCCCTGCTTGCCGGGGCGCTGCTGGTGTTCGGGTTGGGATGCTGGTCCTCGGCCCATTACATCCGGGATTTCGTGGAGACCGATCCGGGCGAGGTGGTGATCGACGAGGTGGCCGGCCAATGGATCGCCTGCTTGCTGATCCCGCCCGGCATGCTGTGGGCCTGGCTGGCGGCCTTCGTGCTGTTCCGGCTGTTCGACATCTTCAAGCCGTGGCCGATCCATATTCTGGACAAGCACGGCCGGGGCGGCATCGGCATCATGCAGGACGACATGCTCGCCGGGCTGTTCGCCTTCATTCTGCTGCAGCTTTTCCTCATCCTTTTCGCAGGTGGACCATGGATACCGACGCTCTGATTCCCCTCGCCCGCGACGTGCTCGCGGCCGCCAGGGCCGGGAAGCTCAAGCTGGCGGCCGCCGAATCCTGCACCGGTGGCCTGGTCATGGCCTGCCTGACCGAAGTGCCCGGATCTTCCGACGTGGTCGACCGCGGATTCGTGACCTACAGCAACGCGGCCAAGCACGACTTGCTCGGCGTGCCGCTGGATATACTCAACCGCCCTGGTCCCGGCGCCGTCAGCGAACCGTGCGTGCGCGCCATGGTCGCCGGCGTGCTGGCGAATTCCGGCGCCGACGTCGCGGTGGCCATTACCGGCATTGCAGGCCCGCCGAAGGACGACACCGACAAGTCCGTGGGACTGGTGCACTTCGCGGCCGCCCGCCGCGGCGGCGAAACCATACACAGGAAAATGGAGTTCGGTGACCTGGGCCGCTCCGTGGTCCGCCGCAGGTCGGTTGAGCTGGCGCTAGAGCTGATGCAGTCGCTTATCTGAGCCGTACAGCGCGTCCGCCCGGGCGACAAAGGCGCTGACCATGCGCTTGACGATCTCGTCGAAGACGCCGCCGATCAGCTTTTCCAGCAGGCGGCTGCGGAATTCGAACTCAATGTAGAAATCCACGGTGCAGGTGCCGTCCGGATTGGCGATAAACTGCCAGTCGTTATTCAGGTGCCGCATGGGCCCGGTCAGGTAGGCGACCTTGATCCGCTCGTGGGGGAAAAGCTCGACTTTCGAGGTGAATTTTTCTCGGATCGCCTTGTAGCCGATCATCAGGTCGGCAAGGAACATGCCCTCTTCGCGCTTGAAGACCCGCACACCGGTGCACCAGGGCAGGAATTCATCGTAGTGCTCCACATCAGCGACGACGGCGAACATCTGTTCGGCTGTGTGTGGCAGCACCCGCTTTTCCGCGTGCCTGTGCATGACCCTCGCGCTTTTCTTGGTGACCGGCGCGTTCAGCGCGCCTTGGCCAGTTGCTCTTCCCGGTTGGCCCGGAGTTGTGCGAAGTCCTGCCCGGCGTGATAGCTCGAGCGGGTGAGCGGCGACGCCGACACCATCAGGAAACCCTTGGCCCGCGCCATCCTGGCATAGGACGCGAACTCGTCCGGCGTCACGTAGCGGGCGACCTCGGCATGCCGCGGCGTGGGACGCAGATACTGGCCGATGGTGAGGAAATCCACCTCGGCGGCGCGCATGTCGTCCATCACCTGATAGACCTCGCGCTTGTCTTCGCCGAGACCTGCCATGACGCCCGACTTGGTGAAGATCGACGGATCGAGCTGCTTGACCCTGTCGAGCAGCCGCAGCGAATTGTAATAGCGCGCGCCCGGCCGGATCGAGGTGTAGAGCCGCGGCACGGTCTCCAGATTGTGGTTGTAGACATCGGGCCGCGCCTCGACGACCGCCTCGATGGCGCCCTTCTTGCGCAGGAAGTCGGGCGTCAGCACCTCGATGGTGGTGCCGGGCGAATGCTCGCGAATCTGCGTGATGACCTTGACGAACTGGCTGGCGCCGCCATCCGGCAGGTCGTCGCGGTCCACCGAGGTGATCACCACATGCTCGAGGCCCAGTTCGCCAACTGCCGTCGCCACATGCTCGGGTTCGTCATGGTCGACGGTGCGCGGCATACCGGTCTTGATGTTGCAGAAGGCGCAGGCGCGGGTGCAGATGTCGCCCAGGATCATCACGGTCGCGTGTTTCTGGGTCCAGCACTCGCCGATATTCGGACAGGCCGCCTCTTCGCACACCGTATTGAGCTTCAGATCGCGCATCAGCCTGCGCGTCTTCATGTACTCCTCGGAGCCGGGCGCCTTGACGCGCAGCCAGTCCGGCTTGCGGACCCGCTCGGGCTTCTCGCCCTTGATGACCTCGACATTGCTCATGGTTTACCACATAGGCCAAAGGCCGCCTCAAGTCCATGTTCCGCAGGCATCGCGCACCCGCGATTTTGCAGGTGCCGTGCCGCAAGACGCCGCGGTTCACTGGTCGTGATCGTGGTCCTCATCCGGGTCCATCAGACGGTGCACATGAACCACGAAATAGCGCATGCGGGCGTCGTCCACCGTGGACTGGGCCTTGCCGCGCCAGGCCTTGAGGGCCTCGGCATAATTGGGATAAAGGCCCACGACATCGACGTCGCCGAGATCCTCGAATTCGGTCGATGCCGTGCTCTTGACCCGCCCACCCAGAACAAGATGGAGTAGTTGTTTCGTCATGGTCTTGTACCGCCTGTCTAAGAGATTAACTGAACAGACGTGACGCTTCCCGAATGGCTTTCACGATTAAACCAGCAGCCTGACCGGATGCTCCATGAGAGCCTTGAATACCTGAAGATATTGCGCGCCGATGGCGCCGTCCATGGCGCGATGATCGCAGGCCATGGTGACGCTCATCACCGTGGCGACGGTAAGCTGATCGTTCTTCACCACCGGCCGCTTCTCGCCCGCGCCCACGGCCAGGATCGACGCCTGGGGCGGGTTGATGACGGCCAGGAACTCCTTGATCCCGAACATGCCCAGATTGGAGATCGAGATCGTGCCGCCCTGGTATTCCTCGGGCGCCAGCTTGCCCTTGCGCGCCCGTTCGGCCAGGTCCTTCATCTCGGATGAGATGGCGGCGACGGTCTTGCCCTCGGCGCCCTTGACGATGGGCGTGATCAGGCCGCCGTCGATGGCCACGGCCACCGATACGTCCGCGCGGCTGAAGCGGCGCAGCGTGTCGCCGGCATATTGCACGTTGGCGTCGGGGAATTCCTTCAGCGCCAGCGCCGCGGCACGGATAATGAAATCGTTGACCGACAGCTTGGGGCCATCGCCCGCCACCTCGTTCAGGTCCTTGCGCACGTCCAGCAGCTTGTCGATCTCCACCTCGATGGTCAGGTAGAAATGCGGCACGCTCTGCTTGGCCTCGGTCATGCGCCGGGCGATGGTCTTGCGCATGGTCGACAGCCGGACTTCCTCGAACGGCGCGTCGCCGGTGACCGGCGCCGCGGACGGCGCGCCGGCTGGCTTGGCCTTCGGCGCGAATGCCTTCACGTCGGCCTTGATCACCCGGCCGTTGGGCCCCGACCCGGGAATATCGGCCAGCTCATAGCCCTTCTCCGCAGCCAGCTTGCGCGCCAGCGGGCTGGCGAAGACGCGGCCCGAGGCATCCGCTTTCGCCTCCGCCGGCTTTGTGGTCGGCGCGCCACCACCGCCCGCGACGGCGGCCAGCACGTCGCCCTTGGTGATGCGGCCATCGGGACCGCTGCCCTTCAGGGCGGCAAGGTCGATGCCCTCCTCCTCGGCGATGCGGCGCGCCGACGGATTTGCGAGGACGTCATGATCCTCGTCGGGCGCGGGCTTGGCTTCGGCTTTCGGCGCCGCATCGGCCTTCTTCGGCGCGGCGGCCGCAGGCGCCTTCAGGTCGGCGGCCTTCTCGCCGCTTTCCAGCAGCATGGCGATGACGGAGTTGACCTTTACGCCCTCGGCGCCTTCCGGCACCAGCAGCTTGCCAACGACGCCCTCGTCAACGGCCTCCACTTCCATGGTGGCCTTGTCGGTCTCAATCTCGGCGATGATATCGCCGGCCTTCACCGAATCGCCTTCCTTCACCAGCCATCTGGAAAGGTTGCCCTCCTCCATGGTGGGCGACAGCGCCGGCATCGTGATGTATATGGCCATGGATCAGGCCTTGTAGCAGACGGTCTTTGCCGCCTTGACCACGTCCTCGGGCTGAACGATGGCGATTTTCTCCAGGCTGGCCGCATAGGGCATGGGCACGTCGGCCCCGCCCAGGCGCAGGATCGGCGCATCGAGCCAGTCGAATGCCTGCTCCATCAGCACCGAGGATACTTCCGAGGTCACGCCATAAGCGGTCCAGCCCTGCTCGACGACGACGGCGCGGTTGGTCTTTTTCACCGACTCGATCAGCGTCTCGACATCGAGCGGCCGGATGGTGCGCAGATCGATCACCTCGGCATCGATCCCCTCCTCCGCCAGCTTTTCGGCAGCATCCAGCACGGCCAGCATGGTGTAGGAGAAGCTGATCAGGGTGACGTCCTTGCCCTCCCGGACAATTTTGGCCTTGCCGATCGGCACGGTGTAATCGTCCAGTTTTGGCACCTCGAACTTGCGTCCGTAGAGCAGCTCCTGTTCCAGGAACACCACCGGATTGGGGTCGCGGATGGCCGACTTCAGCAGGCCCTTGGCATCGGCTGCCGAATAGGGCGCCACCACCTTCAGGCCCGGCACATGGCCGTACCAGCTCGCATAGCACTGCGAGTGCTGGGCGGCGACGCGCGAGGCGAACCCGTTGGGGCCGCGAAACACGATCGGCACGCTGATCATCCCGCCCGACATGTAGCGGGTCTTGGCGGCCGAATTGATAATGTGGTCAACGGCCTGCATGGCGAAATTGAAGGTCATGAATTCGACGATGGGTTTCAGGCCGGCCATGGCCGCACCCACGCCCAGGCCGGTAAAACCGTGCTCGGTGATCGGCGTGTCGATCACCCGCTTGTCGCCGAATTCCTGCAGCAGTTCCTGCGAGACCTTGTAGGCGCCCTGGTACTGGCCAACCTCCTCGCCCATCAGGAACACCTTCTCGTCGCGGCGCATCTCCTCGGCCATGGCGTCGCGCAGTGCCTCGCGAACGGTCATCTCGACCATCTCGGTGCCGGCGGGAATTTCCGGGTCCTTGGGCGCAGGCGCGGCCTTGGGTGCGGGCTCGGTTTTCGCCGCGGGTTTCGCTTCGGCCTTGGCGGGTTCCTCGGCTTTGTCCTTGGCTTTTGGCGCCTTGGCCGCGGGCTTGGCCTCCGCCGCCTCAGCGCTTTCGCCCTCCTCGATCAGGCGGGCGATGATCTCGTTGACCTTCACGCCCTCGGTTCCCTCGGGAACAAGGATCTTGGCCACCTTGCCGTCATTGATGGACTCGAGTTCCATGGTGGCCTTGTCGGTCTCGATCTCGGCCAGCACGTCGCCCGAGCTGACCGCGTCGCCTTCCTTCACCAGCCATTTGGCGAGGGTGCCTTCTTCCATGGTCGGCGACAGGGCCGGCATGAGGATATCGATCGGCATCAGGCATACACCTCGGTGAACAGTTCGGCGGCCTCGGGCTCGGGGCTCTCCTGGGCGAAATCGGCGGCGTCGGAGATGATGTCCTTGATCTCGCGGTCAATGGCCTTCAGATCGTCCTCCTTGGCCGCACCGGTGCTGATCAGCACTTCGCCCAGATGGTCGATGGGATCGTGGTCGGCACGCATCTTCTGAACCTCGTCGCGGGTGCGGTACTTGGCCGGGTCGGACATGGAGTGACCGCGGTACCGATAGGTCTTCATTTCCAGGATGATCGGTCCGTTGCCGTCGCGCACGAAGCCGATGGCGTCCTCGGCCGCCGCGCGCACCGCCAGGACATCCATGCCGTCTACTTCGTAGCCCGGAATGCGGAAGCTGGTTCCACGCTTGTAGAAATGGGTTTCGGACGACGAGCGCTCCACCGATGTGCCCATGGCGTACTGGTTGTTCTCGATGACGAACACCACCGGCAACTGCCACAACTCGGCCATGTTGAAGGCCTCGTAGACTTGGCCCTGGTTGGCGGCGCCGTCGCCGAAGAACGTCAAGCTCACGCCGCCGTCGCCCTTGTATTTGTGGGCGAAGGCAATCCCGGCGCCCAGCGGAATCTGCGCGCCGACGATGCCGTGCCCGCCATAGAAATTGGCCTTGCGGTCGAACATGTGCATCGAGCCGCCCTTGCCCTTCGACACACCGCCGCTCCGGCCGGTCAATTCAGCCATAACCGCATTGGGATTGGTGCCGACGGACAGGATGTGGCCGTGATCGCGATAGGCCGTGATCAGGGAATCGATGTCCTTCATGGCCGAGCGGACGCCGGTAATGACCGCTTCCTGCCCGATATAGAGATGGCAGAAGCCACCGATCAGGCCCATGCCGTACATCTGACCGGCACGTTCCTCGAACCGCCTGATCAGCAGCATTTCACGGTAAAACTCGAGTAATTCCTTGGGCTTGGCCTTGTAGGGCGCCGGCGCGGACGCGCGCGCCTCGCGCTGTTTGGCCTTGGTCGCCGGTTTCCTGGTCGTCATGCGGTCCCCTTTACGACGAGCGGCGCGACCGATGTCCCGGCGCCGCCCTTTCGGCTCCTATTACCGACGCTTCGACGGCGAAAATCAATCGCCGATCAGTGACGGTTTTCAGTTCGCCAGTTTGTTGTGGTCTGGCGGCGACCCGCGTACGGAAGTTTCGCCGCGACACGTGCCCAAGAAAGAAAATAAGGCGGCTTCAGTTCTTTTGCAGGGTCTCGTTCAGAATCACGATCTCATCCGGATGGGCGAAACCGAGTTCGTAACGGGCCAGTTCATCGAGCAGATCGGGATCAACCTTGTCCGGGGCCATCAGCCGCACCCGGTGCTCCAGCGCCGCGCGCTGGGCCGAGACGGCCGCGGCTTCGACCTCGAGCGCCGACTTCTGGCGCTCCAGCCGGACATAGGACAGCAGCCCCAGTTCGCCCTGCACCGCATGGTAGCAAAAATACGCGATGAGACACATGACGACCCCCGGAAGGATCGCATCGAGTGTCATCTGTTTGATTGCCCCTTTGCGCATGTGAATTAGTGAATCACACGCGAGTCAGCGGGTCAAACGGAATTCTCCATTGATTCAGCAACTTGTGAAGAGTCCGCGAGTCATTGCGGCAGGAAGCGCGTTCAGCCCCGTAAAATCGAGCGGCCGGCATAGACCGCCATGTCGCCAAGCTGCTCCTCGATGCGGATCAGCTGGTTGTATTTGGCGAGCCGGTCGGAACGCGCCAGCGAGCCGGTCTTGATCTGCCCGCAATTGGTGGCCACGGCCAGATCGGCAATGGTCGAATCCTCGGTTTCGCCCGAACGATGCGACATCACCGCCGTGTAGGAAGCCCGGTGCGCCATGTTCACCGCCTCAAGAGTCTCCGACAAGGTACCGATCTGGTTGACCTTCACCAGGATGGAGTTGGCGAGACCGTCCTTGATGCCGGCAGCCAGCCGCGACGGATTGGTGACGAACAGGTCGTCGCCGACCAGCTGCACCTTGTCACCGACAGCGTCGGTCAGCGCCTTCCAGCCCTCGAAATCGTCCTCGGACATCCCGTCCTCGATGGAGATGATCGGATAGCGGGCGGCCAGATTGGCCCAATAGGCGGCCATCTCGCCGGCATCCAGCACCTTGCCTTCACCGGCAAGGTGATAGCGGCCGTCCTTGAAAAACTCGGTAGCGGCGGCATCGAGCGCCAGCATGACCTCGTCACCGGCCCTGTAGCCGGCCTTCTCGATGGATTTCATGACAAAATCCAGCGCAGCCGTCGTGCTCGCCAGATTCGGCGCGAAGCCGCCCTCGTCGCCCACATTGGTGTTATGACCGGCCGCCGACAGTTCCTTCTTCAGCGTGTGGAATATTTCCGAACCCATGCGCACCGCGTCGGCGATGCTCTCGGCCGCCACCGGCATGATCATGAATTCCTGGATGTCGATGGGGTTGTCCGCATGGGCGCCGCCATTGACGATGTTCATCATCGGCACCGGCAGGATGTGTGCTGAAGCGCCGCCCACATAACGGTAAAGCGGCAAGCCGGATTCGGCGGCCGCCGCCTTGGCGATGGCGAGGCTGGCCCCGAGGATGGCGTTGGCGCCCAGCCGCGCCTTGTTGGGCGTGCCGTCCAGGTCGATCATGATCCGGTCCAGCGCCCGCTGATCTTCGGCATCGAGACCGGCCAGCGCCTCGTAAATCTCGGTGTTCACGGCGTTGACCGCCTTGGACACGCCCTTGCCCAGATAGCGAGGGCCGCCGTCGCGCAATTCGACGGCCTCGTGGGCGCCGGTCGATGCGCCCGACGGAACGGCGGCGCGGCCGGCCGCGCCCGATTCCAGCACCACGTCCACTTCAACGGTGGGGTTGCCACGGCTGTCGAAGATCTGGCGGGCGGCGATATCAGCGATGGCGGTCATGGGCTTCCCCTTTCTTGATTGGCAGTTCCGGGCCGCGGCGCCTAGACGAGGCGCGACTGTTCGACGGCGGCGCGAATGAACGAGACGAACAGCGGATGCGGGTCGAACGGCTTGGACTTCAGCTCCGGATGGAACTGCACGCCGATGAACCACGGATGATCAGGATTTTCGACGATTTCGGGCAACCGGCCGTCCGGCGACATGCCGGAGAACAGCAAGCCGGCCTGCTCCAGCCGGTCCTTGTAGTTGATATTGACCTCGTACCGGTGCCGGTGGCGTTCGGAAATGCTGGCCGAGCCGTAGATGCCGCCGACCTGCGAATTGCCCTGCAGCACCGCCGGATAGGCGCCAAGCCGGAGCGTGCCTCCCATGTCCGACGCCTCGGAACGCGTCTGCGTCGCCCCTTCATGCTCCCATTCGGTCATCAGGCCGACGACCGGATCGGTGCAGGGACCGAATTCCGTGGAGCTGGCCTGCTGCACGCCCGCAAGGTTGCGCGCCGCCTCGATCACCGCAAGCTGCATACCGAAGCAGATGCCGAAATAGGGCACCAGCCGTGTGCGCGCGAAAGTGGCGGCCGCAATCTTGCCTTCCGCGCCCCGGTTGCCGAAGCCGCCCGGAACCAGGATGCCGTGAACATTTTCCAGGTGCAGCACCGCGTCCTCGGATTCGAATATCTCCGAATCGAACCACTCGATGTTGACCTGCACGTTGTTGGCGATGCCGCCATGCACGAGCGCTTCCTGCAGCGACTTGTAGGCGTCCTTCAGGCCCGTGTACTTGCCGACAACGGCAATCGTCACAGCGCCTTCCGGCTCCTTGACCCGCTTGACCACGTTCTGCCAGGCCGACAGGTCGGGCGCCGGCGCATCGCCGATCCCGAACGCCTTGAGCACCTGGGTATCGAGGCCCTGTTCGTGGTACCGCAGCGGCACTTCATAGATGGTGCCGACGTCGAGGGCCGGAATCACCGCTTCCTCGCGCACATTGCAGAACAGCGCGATCTTGCGCCGATCCGACGCAGGCAGCTCATGTTCGCTGCGGCACATCAGGATATGCGGCTGAATGCCGATGCTGCGCAGTTCCTTGACCGAATGCTGGGTCGGCTTGGTTTTCAACTCGCCGGCCGAGGCGATGTAGGGCACCAGGGTCAGATGGATGAAAATGGCGTTGTCGCCCAACTCGTTGCCGAGCTGACGTATGGCCTCGAGGAACGGCAGGCTTTCGATGTCGCCGATGGTGCCGCCGATCTCGCACAAGATGAAATCGCAACCGTCCTGCTCGGCCAGCGCGAATTCCTTGATGGCGTCAGTGACGTGCGGAATGACCTGGACCGTGCCACCCAGATAATCGCCGCGCCGCTCCTTGGTGATGATCTGCTGATAGATGCGCCCCGAGGTGACGTTGTCGCTCTTGCGCGACGCCACGCCGGTGAAGCGCTCGTAATGGCCAAGATCCAGATCGGTCTCGGCGCCGTCGTCGGTGACATAGACCTCGCCATGCTGATACGGGCTCATGGTGCCCGGATCGACATTGAGATAGGGGTCAAGCTTGCGCAGACGGACCTTGTAGCCCCTGGCCTGCAGCAAAGCGCCCAGTGCGGCGGAAGCAAGTCCCTTGCCTAAAGAAGAGACCACTCCCCCGGTGATAAAAATAAATCGCGTCATGGACCGGGGGCACGCATGCGGTTGTTGAAGGGAGGGGTTTAAAGCTACTCCTGGTACGGCACGTTCGGCTCGGCAGGCGTCGCCGGGGCGGCAGGCGCCGAACCGGTTTCTGCCGGCGCCTTGTCGAGCACCGAACCCGCGTTATCGCCACCACGCGCTGCCAGCACCGCGAGGAACAGACATAGCGCCATGAAGATCGCGGCAAGGATCGCCGTGGTCCGCGTGAGGAAACTACCGGCGCCGCGAACCGACATGAAGCCGCCCGAAGACGCGCCGCCGGTAAGCGTAGCAGCGCCACCTTCGGAGCGCTGCATCAGGATCACGATCACCAAAGCGACGGCGACCACCAACTGGATGATGAGGACAACTTCTTGCATGGCGCTTTCACGGTCAGGGTTGGGGGGCTTTTACACCAAGTGTACGAGTGGTGCCATACCGTTATTTGGTGGTTTTACCGGCAACCGGCGGCAACCGAAGGAATCGTCTTGGGGTTTGCACCGCCAGCCCTATGCGTAGGCAGATATAATCCCTAGAAAGTCGTCCGCCTTCAAGCTCGCGCCGCCGACCAGAGCGCCATCCACATTGGCGACCGCCATCAACTCGGCCGCGTTGGACGGCTTGACCGACCCGCCATAGAGCAGGCGGATGCCCCTGCCCGCCTCACCCAGTTGCGTGACCAGTGCACCGCGAAGGAAAGCATGCACCTCGGCAACGTCCTCGGGCGTGGGCGTGCGCCCGGTACCGATGGCCCAGACCGGCTCATAGGCAATGATCGTGCTCTCTGGTCGCGCGGCCGATGGCACCGAACCGGCAACCTGATCGCCGATCACCTCGAGCGTCCGGCCATCGGTTCGCTCGGCCTCGGTCTCGCCGACGCAGATGATGGCGGTCAGACCGGCGCGCCAGGCTGCCTCGGCCTTGGACGCCACCAGGGCGCTGGTCTCGCCATGATCCTGCCGGCGCTCGGAGTGGCCGACGATGACCGCAGCGGCGCCGACCTCGGCCAGCAACTCGGCGCTCACATCGCCGGTATGCGCCCCGCTCGGCGCGGGATGGCAATCCTGCGCGCCGACGGCCAGTGCGGTGCCCGACAGCTGCCGTGCGAACAACCCGATCAACGGAAACGGCGGGCAGATCATGGCGTCGCAGCGGACGCCCGGCAGCGCGGCCAGACCGGTGGCCACGCGCCTGGCCTCCTCCGCGCCGGACACTGTCCCGTTCATCTTCCAGTTGCCCGCCACCAGCGGCCTTGATGCTTGGGTCATCGGCTCTTCCTGATTGTGAAACGGATTTTCCGATAGCAGACCGGACACCGGCTTACCAGTCCCGGCTTGCCGGTTGCGGGGGGTGGCTGGCGTGACTATGATGCGCGCCCATTCAGCCCGAACCCCGGGCCGCTGCCCGTTGGGGAGAACGTTAACGATGCTGACAGCGCTGCGCAAAGGCGTGAATTCCTGGGTCCTTCGTGGCCTGCTGATTCTTATCATCGCCAGCTTCGTCCTCTGGGGCGTCCAATCGGCGCATCTGGCGGGTCCGTCGACCGTCGCCAGCGTCGACAGCGTGCATGTCACGCAGGGCGAATTCATGCGTGCGTTTGAGGCGGAACGGTTCGTGCGCACCAAGGATCCATCCGAGCGCTACACCACCGCCCAGGCCGTCGCCGACGGCGTGGACAAGCTGACGCTGGAGCGCCTGGTCATGGGCGCCGCGCTCGATAACGCCGCCGACGATCTTGGCGTGCGTGCGTCGGACAAGCGGGTTTACGATGCGATCCATGGCGCGGCGCAATTTCATGGCCCGAGCGGCACATTCGACCGGGCGATCTACCGGGAAGGCCTGCGCCAGCGCAACATGACCGAGGCCATGTACGAAAGCGAGATGCGGCGCCTGATGGAGCGCGCCGATCTCCTCGGCACCCTGCGCAGTGGCGTCATCGTGCCCGAGGCCGTGGTCCAGGCGCTCTATTCCTACAGCTCCGAGGTCCGCTGGGCGCATTATGTCGGCATTCCGGTCGCCGCCATGACCACCATCCCCGAGCCGAGCGATCAGGACATCAAGACCTATTACGAATCGCACAAGCAGGACTATGCGCAACCCGAGTTCCGTGCATTCCGTTTCCTGGTGCTGAACCAGGCCGACCTGGCGTCTCGCACACAGGTAAGCGAGGAACAGCTGAAGGCCGAGTACGAGCAGCGCAAGTCAAGCCTGTCCACGCCCGAGAAGCGTGACCTGAAGCAGATCACCGTGGCTTCCGAGGACGCCGCCAAGAAACTCAAGCAGCGGCTCGATGCGGGCGAAGACTTCGGCGATGTCGCCAGGTCCGCCGGCATGTCTGCCGCCGAGACCAGCCTGCCGGCGACCGAGAAGGCCGCCCTGTCCTATCTGGGTGACGATGCCGCGAACACGGCTTTCTCGTTGTCCGAAGGCGACGTCAGCGAGCCGGTCAGCAGCAAGCTGGGTTGGGTTATCTTCAAGGTCGACGCCGTCACGCCGGGCCGCGAGGTTTCGTTCGACGAAGCGCGGCCCCAGCTCATGAAGGACATTGTCGACAATCGGGTAACCGCCGCTCTCGACGAGCTGTCCGAGAAGGCGCGGACGCAGATCGCCACCGGGGCGACCATCGAGGCGCTGGCCAAGTCGCTGGACCTGCCGCTGCGCACGGTCAAGGCCATGAGCCGCGACGGTATGGACGACCAGGGCGTGACGGTGACCGGTCTTCCGCCCACCAGGGCGTTCGTCGACTCCCTCTTCGCCAAGACCGAGGGCGAGTTCATTGATCTCGAGGACGATGGCGAGAACGGCTATTTCGTCACCCAGATCGACAAGATCGTGCCGGCGCAGGTCCGGCCGCTCGATCAGATCAAGGAGCAGGTCCGCAGCGACTGGATCCGTGACGCACGCGACCAGGCGGCGCGTTCGGTTGCCGAGAAGATGGTCGAGAAGGTACGCGGCGGCACCTCGCTGTCCGATGCCGCGACCGAAACCGGCGCCATCGTGGCCTCGACACCCGTCGTCAGTCGCTCGGATGTCGGCAAGCTCGGCGGCGCCTTCTCCCGCGACCTGCTGGTCGCCATGTTCGACGCCGGCAAAGGCGGTGTCGTATTCGGCCCGTCGGCCCGCGGCGATGGCTATTTCGTCGTCCAGGTGGCCGAGGTGAAATCCGTGCCCATCGACCAGAACAGCGATGAATACCAGCAGATCAGGAGCTCACTCGGCGAGACGCTGAAGCTGGACATCTTCGCGCAGTACCAGACCTATCTGTTCGACAAGTATTCCGTCAGCCGGAACCAGCAGCTTGTCGATCAGGTCGTGTCGCAGATGCCGTGAGAGCGGTGGGCGGGCATGGCAGATCAGCACGGGTGGCGACCACATGACGGACTTCTTGCCAGAGCCCGACGCGTTTCGCGCCACCTATCAGGCCGGGCGGCCCCAGGTCGTCTGGACAACGCTGGTCGCCGATCTCGAGACGCCGGTCTCGGCGTTCCTCAAGCTGACCGCCGGCAAGAGCCACACCTTCCTGCTTGAATCGGTGGAGGGCGGCGCCAGCCGCGGCCGCTACTCGATCATCGGCCTGATGCCGGACATTATCTGGCGTTGCGTCGGCGACATGGCCGAGATCAACCGCAATGCCCTGAATGACACGGACGCGTTCACCGTGGAGACCGAAAAGCCGCTGCAGTCCATGCGGGCATTGATCGGCGAATCGCTGATCGACCTGCCCGAGGGATTGCCACCCATGGCCGCTGGCCTGGTCGGCTATATGGGATATGACATGGTGCGGCTGATGGAAACGCTGCCCGCGCCCAATCCCGACCCGCTGGGCACGCCCGACGGCATGTTCGTACGGCCGACACTGATGGCCGTGTTCGACAGCGTGAAAGACCTGGTGATCCTGGTAACGCCCGTGCGCCCGCAACCCGGCCTCACCGCCGAAGCCGCCTACAGCCGGGCGCTTGACCGGCTGTGGCTGGGCATCGACGCGCTCGACACACCGGTACCCGCCGCCCATAGCGCCGGTATTGATGCGCCCGCCCTGCCCGAGCCCGTCTCCAACACACCGCGCGAGCGCTATCTCGACATGGTCCGCAAGGCGCAGGAATACATTGCTGCCGGCGACATCTTCCAGGTGGTGCTGTCGCAGCGTTTTTCCGTGCCGTTCGACCTGCCGCCCTTCGCGCTCTACCGGGCGCTGCGGCGTACCAACCCGTCGCCCTACATGTATTACATGGACATGGGCGGCTTTGCCGTGACCGGTTCCAGCCCCGAAATCCTGGTGCGGCTGAAGGATGGCGAGGTCACCATCCGCCCGATCGCCGGCACCCGCCCGCGCGGCGCCACGGCGCAGGAGGACAGGGAACTGATGGAGGGGCTGCTGGCCGATCCCAAGGAGCTGTCCGAGCACCTGATGTTGCTGGATCTGGGCCGCAACGACGTCGGCCGGGTGGCGAAGCCCGGCACCGTCGAGGTGACCGAGCAGAATACCATCGAACTCTATTCCCACGTCATGCACATCGTCTCGAACGTGCGCGGCGAGATCGACCCGCGCCATGACGGCATCGACGCCCTGTGCGGCGGTTTCCCCGCCGGCACCGTCTCGGGCGCGCCCAAGGTGCGTGCCATGGAAATCATCGACGAACTGGAAGTGGAAAAGCGCGGCATCTATGCCGGCGGCGTCGGCTATTTCTCGGCGGGCGGCTCCATGGACACAGCCATCGTGCTGCGGACCGGGCTGGTGAAGGACGGCGTCATGTACATCCAGGCCGGGGCCGGCATCGTCGCCGACAGCGTCCCGGAAAGCGAGGACGCCGAATGCCGCGCCAAGGCCCGCGCCCTGGTGCGCGCCGCCCAGGAAGCGGTGAGATTCGCCGCCGCGCCGGGCCGGGGACAGTAGTTAGCGCGTCTCCGCCACCGCCGGCGTTGGCGCCGGCTGGTTGAGTACCGCGGTGATCGGCACCAGCGTCACATCCTGCAGGGTCGGAATCCACGCCCGCAGCGCCGCCACGGTTGCCGTGTGAGGATGGCCGATGATGATGGCGACACCGCGTTTGCGGGCCATCTCGGCAGCCTTGTCAAGTTGGGCGCGCACTGCCGCCTCGGTTGCCAGATTGTCGATGAAGATGTCCCGGTTCAGCAGCGGTACACCGAACCGGGCGGCGGCCGCCGGTCCGGCGGTGCGCGGCGTCGTCCGCGAATCGAGAAACATCAGGCCGCGCTTCGCCGCCTCGCGCATCACCACGCCCATGCCTTCCTGGTCGGCGGTAAATTTGCTGCCCATGTGGTTGTTGAATCCCACATAGCCGGTGAAACGATCCATGTTCCAGACCACACGGTCCTGCAACTCCTGCGTCGGCAAGGTCGTGAGCAGCGCCTTCGGTCCTGGGTCCTCCTTGTCGCTTTCGGGCTGCATGGGCAGATGCAGCATGACCTCGTGGCCCAGCGTGCGCGCCTTGTCCACCTGGGCCTGGATATTTTCGCCATAGGGCATGAACGCCAGCGTCACCGCGGCCGGCAGCGCCATCACATCGTCGGCGCGGGCCCGGTTCAGGCCTACGTCATCGATTACCACCGCGATCACCGCCTTGCCCCGCGGCGTGCTGCTGGCCGTCGCATATCGCTTCCACGCCGGATCGCCGTCGAACACGGGCAAGCCGTCCTGCGGAGGCACGGCATGCGGACTGCCTGACGGCAGGCCGGCAATCAGATCGCCGATCGGATCGGCGTCCTGCCTTACGGCGTCCGGCGCCGCAGCGGCAACGGGCGGCGGAGACCGGACGGCACCGGAGTCTGCGGGCTTCCGGGGCGCGCTGCCACCCATCATCACCACCAGGACAATGATCACGGAGACAACGGTAACCGCCCCCGCCAAAATCAGCGGCAGGTTGGAGCGGTTGAACGTGAAGCGGGATTTCAAGGGCGGCTCTCATCCTATGGCGGGCCGGATGGCGCGCCTCACCAATTTATATATGCGTGATAACACGCGGATACGACGGCGGAATCCGAAATCGGCGGAACTTCTGGCCCGGCCACGCTGTTAGTGCGTCGACGTGGCCGTTGCATCAACGACAAGAGGAGACCCGCCGTGAACGGGATCATTTATCTGGTGGGACTGGTCGTGGTGATCATCGCGGTCTTGTCCTTCTTCGGCCTCCGCTGAGCCAGGCTCCGCTGCACGAGGGATCAGCCCCCAACCAGCCACCGCATCGTCTCCGGTCAGCACTGCGCGCGAACCTCTGGTCTTCAGGCACCGCGGCGCCGGCCGTTTCCCCCCTGCTCCAGGACGCATGACGCGCCTCGTGAGAGGCGATCTTTTTGGTCGCCGATCCTAACGAATCTATGCATCCCCGTCCGACTGCCTTATATCGTTCTGGCAAAGCGGCATGTCCGCGCCAACCGGCTTTGCCGGCTCGCGCTTCATCCGCCGGAATACAAGGTGTTGGGTAGCGATGTTCGTCCTGATCGATAACTACGACAGCTTCACCTACAACCTGTTCCACTATCTGGCGGAACTGGGCGCGGAAGTTGTCGTCCACCGCAACGACCAGATCGGCGTCGCCGACCTGGTGGCCATGCGACCGGAGGGCATCGTCCTCTCGCCCGGCCCCTGTACGCCCAACGAGGCAGGCATTTGCCTCGACCTGATCGGCGCGGCCGCCGGCAAGATTCCGCTGCTCGGCGTGTGCCTGGGCCACCAGGCCATCGCCCAGGCCTTCGGCGGGCGGGTCATCCGCGCGCCCAGCCTGATGCACGGCAAGGTGAGTGAAATCAACAATGCCGGAAAGGGCATCTTTCGCGGCCTGCCAGCCCGCTTCAGGGCCACGCGCTATCATTCCCTGATCGCCGAGCGCGACACCCTGCCCGACTGTCTGGAGATAACCGCCTGGACCGACGACGGGCTCATCATGGGTCTGGAACACCGGCATTTCGAGATTCACGGCGTGCAGTTTCATCCCGAAAGCATCGAGTCCCAGCACGGGCATGATCTGCTGCGCAATTTCCTGGATCGCGCCCGCACCCGAGATGCCGCCTGATGGCCGGCATCAAGCCCTTCATCGCCAAGGTTGCAACCCGCGCAAGCCTTACCGAGGACGAAGCCTACACGGTCTTCTCCGCCATGATGGACGGCGATGTGACGCCGGGCCAGATGGGCGGCTTCCTGATGGCGCTTCGCGTCCGCGGCGAGACCGTCGCCGAAATCACCGGTGGTGCCCGCGTCATGCGCGAAAAGGCCGTGCGGGTGACCGCACCCGATGACGCCATCGATACCTGCGGCACCGGCGGCGACGGCAGCGGCAGCTACAACATATCGACGGCAGTGGCGCTCGTTGTCGCTGCACTTGGCGTGCCCGTCGCCAAGCACGGCAACCGGGCGTTGTCGTCCCGGTCCGGATCGGCCGAGGTGCTGCATCAACTGGGCGTCAACATCGACCGCGAGCCGGACGTGCTCGAGCGTTGCCTGAGCGGCGCAGGCATCGCTTTCCTGATGGCGCCAAAGCACCACACCGCCATGCGCCATGTGGGGCCCGTGCGCGTTGAACTGGGGACCAGAACCATCTTCAACCTGCTGGGCCCGCTCTCCAATCCGGCCGGCGCGTCGCGCCAGCTGCTTGGGGTGTTCGACAGCAGGTGGGTTCTCCCCATGGCACAGGTTTTGCGCAATTTGGGCTCGACCCGCGTGTGGGTCGTGCATGGCGAGGACGGTCTCGACGAGATCACCACAACGGCGGCGACCCGGGTCGCCGAGTTGCGCGACGGCCAGATCCGCGAGTTCTCGATCACGCCGGAAGACGCCGGCCTGGACTATGCAAGTCCCGAAGACCTTAAAGGCGGCGACCCGGCCTGCAATGCAGCAGCGCTCAGCGCCCTGCTGGACGGCGACAAGGGCGCCTACCGCGACATCGTGACGCTCAATGCAGCCGCCGCACTCCTGGTGGCCGACAAGGTGGCGGACCTGCGCGCAGGCGTTGCGATGGCCGCTGCCGCGCTGGACTCCGGCGCAGCGAAAGCTACCCTCGGCAAACTCGTGACCATATCCAACAGCCCATGACCGACGTTCTCGCCAGAATCTGTACCGACAAGCGCCAGCATGTGGCCGCCTGCAAGGCGGCCCGGCCGCTGCCGGTTGTCGAGGAGGCCGCCCGCGCCGCCTCGCCGCCCCGCGGTTTCATGCTCAGCCTGCAGGCTGCCGTGGCCGGCGGCGGCTTCGGGCTGATCGCCGAAATCAAGAAGGCTAGCCCTTCCAAGGGGCTGATCCGCGCCGACTTCGATCCGCCTGCGCTTGCCCGCGCCTATGAAGCCGGCGGCGCCACCTGCCTGTCGGTGCTGACCGATACACCCTACTTCCAGGGCGAGGATGCCTATCTGGTCGCCGCGCGCGAGGCCGTATCCCTGCCCGTTCTGCGCAAGGACTTCATGCTCGATCCCTATCAGGTGACCGAGGCCCGCGCGCTGGGCGCCGATTGCATTCTGCTGATCATGGCCGCGCTGGAGGACAGCCAGGCCATGGAACTTGCGGTCTGCGCGGCCAACTGGGGCATGGACGTACTGGTCGAGGTCCACAATGCCGAGGAACTGGAGCGCGCGCTCGATCTCGATGTGCCGCTGATCGGCATCAATAACCGCAACCTGAAGACTCTGAACGTCGACCTGCAGACTGCCCGCGACCTGGGCCCGAGGGTGCCGATCGACCGCCTCGTCGTCGGCGAGAGCGGAATCCATACCCACGACGAACTGGTCGATCTGGCCCGCTACAACATGAAGTGTTTCCTTGTCGGCGAATCCCTGATGCGCCAGTCCGATGTGGGCCGCGCCACCGCAGCCCTGCTGGGAGCCGCGTAATGGCCGGCCTGACGCATTTCGACAATGATGGCAACGCAGTCATGGTCGATGTGTCAGGCAAGTCGGTCACCGGGCGGGTCGCGGTCGCCAGGGGCCGGATTGCCATGCTGCCGGAAACACTCGCCATGATCCGTGAGGGAAGCCACAAGAAGGGCGACGTGCTGGGTGTGGCCCGGCTTGCCGGCATCATGGCCGCCAAGCGCACCGCGGATCTGATACCGCTGTGCCATCCCCTGCCCCTCGACAAGGTCACCCTGGCGCTGGTCTGCCTCGACGCCGAAAACGCCGTCGAGATCGAGGCAACGGTAAAAGTGACAGGCAGGACCGGCGTGGAAATGGAAGCCCTCACTGCCGTTTCGGTTGCCGGGCTCACCATCTACGATATGTGCAAGGCCGTCGACCGCTCCATGCGGATCGGCGAGATTCGGCTGATCAACAAGTCAGGCGGCAAGTCCGGCACGTTCGAGGGGGAATGAAATGATCTCGGTCGATGAGGCACTTGAGCGCATCGTCGGCCTTGCACCGGTGATGCCGACGGAGACCATGGCCCTGGCCGACGCTGCCGGCCGGGTACTCGCCGCAGATACCGCCGCTCGCCGCACCCAGCCGCCTTTCGATGCCTCCGCCATGGACGGATACGCCGTCCGTGCCGACGACATCGTGAATGCCCCGGTCACGCTGAAGATCGTGGGCCACGCACCGGCCGGCAATGCCTTCGACGGTATCGTCGGCGCCGGCGAGGCGGTCCGCATCTTCACCGGCGGACCGGTGCCCAAGGGCGCCAATGCCGTTGTTCTGCAAGAGGATACGACGGCCGGCGCCGGCGACGTGACGGTCAACGAACCGGGTGGACTGGGCCAGCACATCCGCAGGTCCGGGATTGATTTTCGCGAGGGCGACCGGCTGTTGCAGGAGGGCCGCGTGCTGACCCCGGCTGTCGTCGGATTGCTTGCCGCCATGGGCGTGTCGTCGCTGGAAGTGCGGTGCCGGCCACTGGTAGCCCTGATCGCGACCGGCGACGAACTGGTGCCGCCGGGCGAGCCAGTGGGCCCGAACCAGATCGTCAGCTCCAATTCCGTCGCCATCAAGGCCCTGGTCGAACGTCATGGCGGCTCGGTGCTGGACCTTGGGATCGCCCGCGACAACGAGGCTTCGCTGCGCGAAGCCGTCGAGCGCGCCCGCGGCGCCGATATTCTGGTCACGATCGGCGGCGCGTCGGTGGGCGATCATGACATCGTCAAGCAGGTGCTCGGCGACCTGGGGCTGGAGATCGACTTCTGGAAAATCGCCATGCGTCCCGGCAAGCCGTTGATCTTCGGCCTGATGGACAATGCGATGATGCTTGGTTTGCCGGGAAACCCCGTGTCCTCAATGGTTTGCAGCCTGCTGTTTCTGGTGCCGCTGATCCGCGCCATGCTGGGTATCCGGCCGGTCGAGCTACCCACCGAACAGGCGCTGCTGGGCTGCGAATTGCCGGCCAACCGTGACCGCCAGGACTACATGCGCGCGACCCTGTTCCGCGGCGATCGCCGCGCCATGCCCGTCGCCACCCCGTTCCGCGTTCAGGACAGTTCCATGATTTCACTGTTCGCCAATGCGGGCGCGCTGGTGATCCGGCCGCCGAATGCGCCGGCTGCCCATGAAGGCGAAATGGTGGAAATCCTCCCGCTCGACGGCATTTAGCTGCAATTCATATTGACCAGAATTAAGAACTAAACTAGAACATTTGAGCAGTATTTGTTCCTGTCGGGAGGCTACATGCTCACGCGAAAGCAGCACGAACTTCTTACCTTTATCCACGAGAAGCTGGAGGCTACCGGCATTTCGCCCTCGTTCGAGGAGATGAAGGAGGCGCTCGATCTGCGGTCCAAGTCGGGCATCCACCGGCTGATCACGGCGCTCGAGGAGCGCGGCTTTATCCGCCGCCTCGCCCACCGCGCCCGCGCGCTGGAAGTCATCAAGCTGCCCGATGCGAAGGCCACGAGCAAAAAGCCGCGCAGCAACATCATCGAACCCAACTTCAAGCGCCGTCCGGAAGGGCTTGCAGGCGCGGTGAGCGGGACCGATGGCGTGATCGAAATGCCGCTCTGGGGCAAGATCGCGGCCGGCACGCCCATCGAGGCGCTCCAGAACCACGACAGGACGGTAGGGTTTCCGGCCAGCATGCTCAGCAGCAAGGAGCATTATGCCCTTGAGGTCGCCGGCGATTCCATGATCGAGGCCGGCATCCTGGACGGCGACACGGTGATCATCGAACGGGCCGATACGGCTGAAAATGGCACGATCGTCGTCGCCCTCGTCGATGACATGGAGGCGACGCTGAAGAAGCTGCGCCGCAAGGGTGCCTCGATCGCGCTGGAAGCCGCGAACCCGGCTTACGAGACGCGTATTTTTGGCCCCGACCGGGTGAAAATCCAGGGCCGCATGGTCGGATTGCTCCGCCGTTACTGAGGCTTGAACGATTTTTCTGCGGTTCTCCGCGCATAGAGCGACCAGGGACGCGTTCCCTGTTCCTGCGCAACCGTCCGCACCCGGACATTATCCTCGTCGAGCCAGATCGCATGGGCGCCGCCGCGCCACAGGTCGAAGCGGTCGATGACCACCCGCGGTCCACGGCAGCGGTTGAAGGTGGGCACGGCGCTGATGACGATGTCGGCTTTCGCACAATCATCGGGGAGCGCATCCGGAACCCGCACCAGGGCGATGCGCATCCCCGGATGGCGGGCCGGCTGGTAGATGCAGCCGAGGGAGTCGCAGACAGGTTTTCCCTCAACAGATGATTCTTCGTTCTGCAATTGAGCATCGCGGCGTAACCATGTTTCTCGGGCAAAGGATTTCGGCCCCCCGCCGAGCACGATCAGGTTACCCGCTGCACCGCGCACGGCCGCTACCTTGCCTCTCTCATCGATCAGGATATCCGACGGCCTGACGGTGAACGCAAAGGCGATTCCCGCCATCATCGGCGCCAGCCCCCACCAGCGCCATGCCCGGGTCCAGAGCAGCAGCCAGAGGCCGCCGGCGACGACCAGGCCCATGGTCAGGTCGGGCAATGCAGGGATTCTCAGGTCGGCGCCCGGCAGCGCGGCGACAAGGCGGGCGATGAGAAGCGTCAGGTCGTTGCCCCAGACCACCATCTGCAGGGGCAGCGCCTCCAGCCCGAACGGCAGCGCCACGAAAAGCACCAGCACCCAGGGCATGATCCAAAGGCCCATAAGCGGCACGGCAGCCATGTTGGTCAGCAAGCCATAAGATGCGAAGTTGTTGAAATGAAACGCCGCGAAAAATCCTGTCGCGGCGCCGGCCACCAGGCTGGTGACAGCGACCGCCACCACATAGATCCAGAGCCGGTACAGCACGCTCCCCTTGCCGGCGACCAGCCATCCCGACAGCCGTGCGCGTTCATAGACCGCCACCAGCGCCACCACGGCCGCGAATGACATCTGGAAGCTGACGCTGAGCAGGCTTTCCGGCGTCAGCAGCAAGAGCAGGAGGGCGGTGATGCCGACCAGCCGCATGGTTATTGCCACCCGGTCGAGCAGGATGCCGACGAATACCACGGTGGAGGCGATGAATGCGCGCTGGGTCGGTATGGTGGCGCCGCTCATCAGCAGATAGAACACGCCGGCGATCAACGCGGCCACAGCCGCCCACCGCTTGATCGGATAGCGCAGTGCGACGCCCGGCAGGCAGGCCAGCAGGAAGCGAACCACGACGAAGACGAAACCGGTCATCATGGCGATGTTCATGCCGGAGATCGCCAGCAGGTGGGCGATTCCGGCCACCCGCAGGGTCTCCAGCGTCTCCTCGCTCATGCCCGCCCGTTCGCCGGTGACCAGCGCCACCGCCATGGCCCCGGTGTCCCCGTCTGCCTGTGCGAGCAGCCGGCGGCCGATGTCGTCGCGCCAGCGCGCCACGCGCCAGCCGCCCCAATCCGCCGCCTGCCCGGTCACCTTCACGGCGGAAACGGCGAAACCGACGGCGCCCAGGCGGTCGAACCAGGCATGCCGTGAGAAATCATAGCCACCGGGCACGCTTGGCCCTGGCGGCGGCATCAGCACAGCGCGGAGCGAGACAAGATTGCCCGGCCGCACATCGTCACCCCTGGTCCGCACGCCAACCCGGACCCGTGCGGGCGTCGATGCCGGCGTCCAGCCCTCGATCACCAGGGTCGACAGGGTAAGCCGCATCTCTTTCGGCGAGAAACGCTCCACCTTGTCGACACGTCCGGACAGAGACAGCATCCGGGTCTCGGCAGTGATCGCGGGCGCCGACACCAGCTGGCTCCGGACGGCGGCAGCGGCAAGGCCCAGCGCGATACACAATGCTGTAATGGCCAGCCACTTCGCGGCGCCGTGCAGAAGCAGAACGGCTGCACCGGCAACGGCGGCACATACGAGGACAGGCCATGCCGGCCACTCGGCTGCACTGGCGAAATAGCCCGCGATGCCGCAGCCGGTCAGGACCGGAACCCACAGCGCCCAGCGGTCGCGTTCCGCGACCAGCATCCCCCCTAACGAGTTAAGTCCCCAGCGCAAGAACAAAGCCCATCTGAATGTCTTGACTACACGATTTCCGCTACGTCGATACCGGTAACGTACCCCGGTTCCGCACCCGGAGAAGAAAGTCACGCGTGATAGTTTTTCCTTTCGAACTAACTATGCTAGAAGCTTGTTGCGCTGCGGAAGCGCCCTGCCCTACCATCCCGCTGAACAGGAGTTCCGTGTCTCCCGTGTCCCAATCTCCTGCCCCAGTTGTAACCCGCTTCGCGCCGTCTCCGACGGGTTTTTTGCATATTGGCGGCGCACGAACCGCATTGTTCAATTGGCTGTTTTCCCGCCATCATGGCGGCCAGTTCCTTCTCAGGATCGAAGACACCGACAAGGAACGCTCAACACAGGCCGCCATCGACGCCATCATCGCCGGGTTGGACTGGCTGGGCCTCGATCACCATGGCGACATCGTGTTCCAGTCGCGGCGCGCCGCGCGGCACGCTGAAGTCGCGCATGCCCTGCTTGCGGCCGGCCATGCTTACAAGTGCTACGCCTCGGTCGAAGAACTGGCCGAAATGCGCGAGCGCGCCAAGGCCGAAGGCAGGCCGATACGCTATGACGGCCGCTGGCGCGACCGGGATCCGGCCGATGCGCCCGCCGGAGTGTCCCCGGTCGTCCGGCTCCGTGCGCCGCAGGATGGCGAGACGGTGATCGACGACCTTGTCCAGGGCAGTGTCACCATCGCCAACGGCCAGCTCGATGACATGGTGCTGCTCAGGGGCGACGGCTCGCCGACCTACATGCTTTCGGTGGTGGTCGACGACCACGACATGGGGATCACCCATGTTATCCGCGGCGACGATCACCTGACCAATGCCTTCCGGCAATACCACCTCTATGCGCTGATGGGCTGGGACATACCGCGCTTTGCCCATATTCCGCTGATCCATGGCCCGGATGGCGCCAAGCTGTCCAAACGCCATGGCGCGCTGGGCGTTGAAGCCTACCGTGAGATGGGCTATCTGCCCGAGGCGCTGCGCAACTACCTGTTGCGGCTTGGCTGGGGCCACGGCGACGACGAGATCATATCCACCGAACAGGCCGTCGAGTGGTTCGACCTGGACGGCGTCGGCCGGTCGGCCTCGCGCTTCGACTTTGCCAAGCTCGAGAACCTGAATGGCCATTACCTGCGCCAGGCCGACGACCAGCGCCTGACCGACCTAGTCGTTCCCATGGTCGCCGATCGGCTCGGCCGCAAGCCGGACGCGGACGCCGCATCGCGCATCGCTATGGCCATGCCTGGATTGAAGGAGCGCGCCAAGACCCTGCTGGAACTGGCCGAGGGCGCCCTTTTCCTGGCCGAGGAAAGGCCGCTTGCAGTGGACGACAAAGCCAAAGTCCTGTTAGATAATCCCGAAGCTAGGGAGATTCTGGGGCATGCCTATAGCGGGCTGAAATCCGTCTCGGAATGGACCGCCGAATCCCTTGATCTCACCCTACGAAACATGAGCGAAGCCGAAGGCATCAAACTCGGCAAGATTGCTCAGCCGCTGCGCGCGGCGCTCGTCGGGCGGACCACGTCCCCCGGCATATTCGATGTTCTTGCCGTGCTGGGCCGCGACGAAAGCCTGGCGCGGATTGCAGACCAGATAAACACATGACGCGTCGCATCCGGCGCCGCGAGAAAGACAGGGGACAATAGATGGGTGAAAGCGAGAAGATTGCGAAGCTCGGCGCTGGCGGGATATCCGTCGACCTGCCGGTAATGGAGGGTTCCGTTGGTCCCAAGGTGATCGACATCCGCAAGCTCTATGGGGCCACGGACATGTTCACCTACGATCCTGGCTTCACCTCGACCGCGAGTTGCGAGTCGAAGATCACCTATATCGACGGCGACGAAGGCGTGCTGCTCTATCGCGGCTATCCCATCGAGGAACTGGCCCGCCACTCGGATTTCGAGGAAGTCTGCTACCTGCTGCTGTATGGCGAACTGCCGAACAAGACCGACCGCGAGAAATTCGTCCGCGGCATCACCTACCACACCATGGTGCACGAGCAGCTGCGGGAATTCTTCCGTGGTTTCCGCCGGGATGCGCACCCGATGGCAATAATGTGCGGCGTCGTCGGCGCCCTGTCGGCGTTCTATCACGACAGCACCGACATCAATGATCCGCACCAGCGCATGGTGGCGACGCACCGCCTCGTCGCCAAGATGCCGACCATCGCGGCGATGGCGTACAAATATTCGACGGGTCAGCCCTTCGTTTATCCGCGCAACGATCTGAGCTACGCCGAGAACTTCCTGCACATGATGTTTGCGGTGCCCGCCGAGCACTACAAGATCGATCCGATCATGTCCCGGGCCATGGACCGCATCTTCACCCTGCATGCGGATCATGAGCAGAACGCCTCTACTTCGACCGTGCGCCTTGCCGGTTCGTCGGGTGCCAATCCGTTCGCCTGCATCGCCGCCGGTATCGCCTGCCTGTGGGGCCCCGCCCATGGCGGCGCCAACGAGGCCGTGCTGCTGATGCTGCAGGAAATCGGCTCGAAGGATCGCGTCGCGGAATACGTCAAGAAGGCCAAGAACAAGGACGACAATTTCCGCCTGATGGGCTTCGGCCACCGGGTCTACAAGAACTACGACCCGCGCGCCAAGGTCATGCAGGAGACCTGCCACGAGGTTCTGGCCGCCTTGGGCAAGCAGGACGACCCGCTGCTGGAACTGGCCGTGGAACTGGAGCGGATCGCTCTCGAGGACGACTATTTCGTCGAGAAGAAGCTGTATCCGAACGTCGACTTCTATTCCGGCATCATCCTGCGGGCCATGGGCTTCCCGACCAGCATGTTCACCGTGCTGTTCGCCGTCGCCCGGACCGTGGGCTGGGTTGCCCAGTGGAACGAGATGATCGAGGACCCGATGCAGAAGATCGGCCGTCCCCGCCAGCTCTACACCGGCGCGGTCCGGCGTTCCTATGTCGCCATGGACAAGCGCAACTAGCCTCGGGTCCCGTGAATCGAAAAGGGCGGCACCTTCGGATGCCGCCCTTTTTTATGTCCTGGCTGTTCGAGCGCCGGTCGGGAAACGGCTAGCGTTTGCGCTTTTCCACCACGGCCGAAACCACGGCCTCCGTCACGACCTTGCCATCGACTTTTGCCTCGACGGCGAGGCGCCACAGATACGAGCGCGCCTTCTCCTTGCGTACGTGGAGATAGAGCGTATCGCCGGGCACGACCTGCTGGCGGAACTTGGCGCTGTCGATCGACGTCAGATAGACGATCGCGTCCTCTTCGTCGGTGAGAAGCACATCAAGAGCCAGCACGGCGGCCGTCTGGGCCAGTGCCTCGATGATCAGCACGCCCGGCATCACGGGTTTTTCCGGGAAATGTCCCTGAAAGAAGGGTTCGTTGGCGGTGACGTTCTTGATCCCGACGGCCTGTTCGCCGCGCTCGATGACATGGACCCGGTCGATCAGCAGCATGGGATAGCGATGGGGAATCAGCCGCCTGATCCGCTCCTGATCCAGCGTCGCCTCGACATTTTCCCCAATCAGCGCATTCATCCCGAGAGCCCCTTCCAGATGCCGTCCTTGACGGTTGTTAATAACAGATGTTCACCAAAGAGAAAGTCCCCCGCGAGATCGCTCTCGCGGGGGACCCCAAATTCCAGACGGCTGAAAGCCTACTGCTTCGGCGTGGAACCGGCGGCCGGCATGTTGAGCTTGATGCTCGGCATCTTCTGGTCCAGCTGCTGGATGACCTCGCGGGTCACGTCAGTCACCTGGCCGGTCGCCACGATCACGCTGCGGTCGAGGATCATGTTGGCGGCATACTTGCTCAGCACCGCCGTGTAGATCGGGTTGAGCGCCGACTGCAGATCGCGATCGGCATTACCGAGGGCAACCTGAACGCGGTTGGCCTTGTCCTGCAGGCTGTTGCGGCTGTCAGCAAACTGCTGGGCGGCTGCCTTGCGCTTTTCCTCGAAAGCAGCGTCGCTCAGGATCGCCTTCTGGCGGCTGAGTTCCTGCTCCGCATCAGCGGCCTGCTTTTCTAGTTTCTGCTTGTCGGTCTCGAGGTCGGCACGCAGGGTCTCCACCTGCCGTGCGAAATCCTTGCCCGCCAGCGAGGACTTCTGAACCTCGCGCAGATCGACGACGATGATCTTGGCCACAGGGGCTTCCTGGGCCGAGGCGTAGGAGGCTGTACCAACCACGAACAAGGCGGCGGCGGCCGCCAGCCAGGTACGTGCGATATTCCCGTTTTTCATTAGAATCTGGTCCCGACGTTGAATTGGAAGAACTGCGTTTGGTCGAAGCTTTCTTTGCGGATGGCTTTCGCGAAGTCGAATCGAATGGGTCCGAAAGGCGATTTCCAGGAGAAGCCGATACCGGCTGACATCCGGATACTATCGGAGCCCAACACGACCTCGCACGTGCCTTGATCGTTGCAGAGCTGACCGTTCACTACGCCGTCGACACCAAAGAGCGTGCCGAAGTCGACGAAAGCGGAGGCTGTAATACCAAACTCTTCGACCGCGCCCAAGGGAATAAACACTTCCACCGATCCGGCGAAGTAGGTGTTGCCGCCAAGGGCGTCCTGGCTGTTTCTCAGGCGGGCGCCGACGCCGGCCTGTTCGAAGCCGCGCAGGCGGGTGCCGCCAAGGAAATAGCGCTCGTTGATGCGGATATCCTGGCCCAGGCCGAAGATGTGGCCAGCCTCCAGCGACAGGTTGACGACCCAGTCATCGCCGATGAACAGCAGCGGATAGTACCAGTCGTAATTGAGGCGATTCCGCAGGTAGCGCGTGTTGCCGCCAAGGCCGGCAACGTCCTGCGAAAACACGATGTTAAAGCCGCGCGTCGGCTTGATGCGGTCATCCCGTACGTCATAGGCCAGCGTGAAGCCCACCGACGACGTGAGGAAGTTGCCCTCGTCGATGTAGAGGGACTGGACGATATCGTTGCGGTCGGTGACCGAATCGTAGCGGAACTGGTAGCGCACGCCCATGGACAGATATTCGGTAATCGGGAACACGGCGCGCAGGTTCACGCCGCTCGATCCCTGCGAGAACGAGCTTTCCTTGTAGTCGACCTTCCGATGGAACAGGTCGAAGCCTGCAGCCAGCGGCCGATCGAGGAAATACGGCTCGGTGAAGCCCAAATCGATCTGCTGCCGACGGCCCGATGCAGCCAGCGACAGGCGCAGGTCCTGGCCCTTGCCGAGCAGGTTGCGTTCGCGAATCGATACTTCGCCGATCAGGCTTTCCGAAGAGGACACGCCAGCGCCGATCGACAACTCGCCGGTCGACTGCTCCTGCACGGTCGCCGTCAGCACCACGCGGTCGGGCGATGTGCCCTGCGCCTGGTCAATCTCGACGCCCTTTTCCTCGAAGTAGCCCAGGCCCTTCACACGTGTCTTGGTGCGGCGCAGCTTGGCGGTATTGAAGGCGTCGCCCTCGACCAGCCGGAATTCACGGCGAATCACCTTGTCCAGCGTGCGCGTGTTACCGACGATGTCGATGCGCTCCACATACACCCGCGGCGCATCGAGCAGCCGGTAGGTGATGGCGATGATCTTGTTTTCCTTGTCGCGGGTGATCTTGGGCCGGACGTTGACGAAGGCATAGCCGATCTTGCCGGCGGCCTCGGTGATCGCCTCGACGGTCTTCTCGATCTCCTGGGCGTTGTAGGTCTCGCCCTCTTCCGTCAGGACCAGACGGGTCAGTTGGGAGGGATCCAGATCCTCGATTTCGGACTCCACCGCCACCTTGCCAACCTTGTAGATCGGCCCCTCTTCAAGGGTGATGGTGATGTAGAAATCCTCGCGGTCGCGGCCCAGTTCGGCCACCGCTGAAATGGTGCGGAAATCGGCGAAACCGCGCTGCAGGTAGTACTGGCGCAGCAACTCACGATCGTACAGGAGGCGATCGGGATCATAGGTGTCGTTCGAAGTCAGGAAGCGCCACCAGCGGGCTTCCTTGGTCGCCACCTCGCCACGCAGGTCACCGTCCGAATACTTCTCGTTGCCGATGACGTTGATCCGGCGGACCGTGGTTTTCTCGCCTTCACTGATCTCGTAGACCAGATTCACGCGGTTCTGGGGCAGTTCGATGATCTTGGGCTCGACGGTGGCGGCAAAGCGCCCGGAGCGGCGGTAGAGTTCGATCAGACGCTGGAGATCTGCCTGCACCTTGGCGCGGGTGAACACCGTACGCGGCTTGATCTGCAACTCCTGCCGGAGCTTGTCGTCGTCGAGCTTCTTGTTGCCGTCGAATGCGATGCGGTTGACGATGGGGTTTTCCACCACCGACACCAGCAACACGCTGCCCTGCAGGGCAATGCGTACGTCGGCAAACAGGCCGGTGCCGAACAGGCGCTTCAGTGACTGATCGACAACTTCAGCCTGATACCGGTCGCCGGGCGCGATCAGCAGATAGGACCGCACCGTATCCGGCTCGATACGCTGATTGCCCTCGACCCGGATGGCCGACACGATACCACCGGTCTGTGCGTCCGCAGGCTGCGCCAGGGTGGAAACCAGCATCAGAGCTGCGGCGAACAGCCACGACTTAAAGGAGACCTGCCGCATCTCGTTACTCGACCATCCTGTTAGGCTCTTATGATTGAATTCTGGACACCATGCCGATGAGGTCGTTCCAAGTGACGACGACCATCAACAGCAACACAAGCGCCATTCCCACGCGGAATCCATACTCTTGGACCCTCTCGCCCAGGGGACGACCGCGAACGGCTTCAAAGGCATAATAGAGAAGATGCCCGCCGTCCAGCACGGGAATCGGAAACAGGTTGATCAGCCCCAGATTGATGGAGAGAGCGGCGGTCAACATCAGCAGCCCAAGCAGGCTGGATTGCGCCACGGAACCGGAAACCTCGGCGATCTTCAGCGGCCCTCCGAGATCCTTGACCGACCGCTCGCCGCCGATCATCTCGCCAACGACATGAAGAATCATGAACACGTTGTCGCGGACCTCGACACCCGCGTACCACACGGCATCCGCCAGACCGCGCTTGATCAGCCCCGGATGCTCATTGACGATGCCGAGCCGGCCCATTTTGGAGGATTGCTCGACCACGGTCGCGGGAATCGCCTGCAGGACCAGGGTTTCGCCGCCGCGCCGGACCGTCACGTCAAGCGGCTTGTCGGCGTTGAGTATGATCTGATTGCGCAGTTGCTCGAACGATTCAATCTCGCGGGATCCGACCTGGACCACGCGGTCTCCCGCCTTGAAGCCGGCTTTCTCCGCCCGCGATCCCTCGACGACCTGGTCAATCACCGGCGGGCTGAACTGCTGCCCGACGGCCATGAACATCCCGGTGAAGATGACCAGGGCGAGCAGGAAGTTGGCCGCAGGGCCGGCGGCGACAACGGCGGCACGCTGATACAGGGGGCGGAAATGGAAGCAATCGCGGCGCTCGGCCTCGCTCATATGCCTCAGTTCATCCGACTGGTTGCTGGCGCCCGAGGCGTCACCGTAGAACTTCACGTAGCCGCCCAGGGGGATGGCGGAGATACGCCATTCGATGCCGTGCCGATCCTTGCGGCTCCACAGCGAAGGACCGAAGCCGATGGAGAATACGTCGACGCGTATGCCAAAGCGGCGCGCGACCCAGAAATGACCAAGCTCGTGAAAAAATACCAGCGCGGAGAACACCGCGATGAACGCAACAGCCGACGTGCCTACGAACGGAATATCCATCTAACTCTTTGCTGCTGCGGGGAACTTCAGGCCAGCATTGCGGTAGCGAGCGACCTGGCCTGGCTGTCGATCTGCTCTAGGTCATCCCAGCTCCGGAGCGGCATGGCACCCATCCGATCCAACACCTTCTCAACGATTGTCGGGATTTCCAGGAAGGCGACGCGCTCCTGCAAGAACCCCTCCACGGCGACCTCGTTTGCTGCGTTCAGGATAGTAGGTGCGGCCCCCCCGCTTTGCAAGGCTTCGCGCGCCAGACGGAGCGCCGGGAAGCGGCCGAGGTCCGGAGACTCGAAGTCGAGACGCCCCACTTCCCCAAGGTCGAGCCGATTGACCGGCGTCACCATCCGGTCGGGCCAGGCGAGCGCGTGCGCGATGGGCGTGCGCATGTCGGGCGAGCCAAGCTGGGCCAGCACCGAGCCATCGACATATTGAACCATGCTGTGGATGACCGACTGTGGATGCACCAGCACTTCGATCTGGTCGACACCCACCGGAAACAGGTGATAAGCCTCGATCGCCTCAAGGCCCTTGTTCATCAACGTCGCCGAATCGACCGAGATCTTGGCCCCCATGGACCAGTTCGGATGTTTCACCGCCTGAGCCGGCGTGACCCGGGACATCGCGTCGCGGGTGAAAGTCCGGAACGGGCCGCCCGATGCGGTTAGGATGATCTTCTCGACCCGTTCGGCGTGGTCGAAATCAAACACCTGGAAAATGGCGTTATGCTCGGAATCGACCGGCAGCAATGTGGCGCCGGACTTGGTCACGTCGCGGGTGAACAGTTCACCGGCACAGACCAGACATTCCTTGTTGGCCAGGGCCACGGTCGCGCCGCGGCGGACAGCGGCAAGGGTCGGCCACAAGCCCGCCGAGCCGACGATGCCGGCCATCACCCAGTCGGAGGCCAGGCTGGCCGCCTCGACAAGCCCCTGCGGGCCGGCGAGCACCGAGATATTCGTGCCGGCCAGCGCTTCCTTGAGCGCCTGATACATGGCCGGATCGGCGATCGCCACGACACGCGGATGGTACTGGCGCGCCTGCTCGGCAAGCAGCGCCACGTTCGTGTTGGCGGTCAGCGCGACGACATCGTAGGCGTCAGGATCGCGGGACACGAGGTCGAGCGTGCTGAGGCCGATGGACCCCGTCGAGCCCAGCAGGCTCAGCGTACGGGGAAGAACTGCCGGCTTGTTGAGGGGTTCAGCCATTTGTAAAGGCACCGAATTCACGCAAGAGGATAATGGAGAGCGCGACGAGCGGCGCGGTGAAAACCAGGCTGTCGACACGGTCGAGGACACCGCCATGGCCAGGAATGATGTTGCCGCTGTCCTTGACGTTGAATCGGCGCTTGATGGCGGACTCCCCGATATCGCCGACTTGTGACAGTCCGGCCAGCACAAAGCCTACCAAGAACTGCACGAAAGGATAGCCGAAAGCGGCGGCCTCGCCGCCCGCGAGGCTTGCGAATACCACCGAGAGCACCCCCGCCGTGACGCAGCCACCGGCAAGGCCCGACCATGTCTTGTTGGGGCTGAGGCGCGGCGCCAGCTTTGGTCCGCCCACCCGCGAACCGACCAGGTAGGCGCCCGTATCGGACGCCCAGATCACCAGCAGCAGCCACAACACCAGCAGGAAGCCACCCCATTCTCGCAGCCAGAGCAGCGACAGGCCGGCGACGCCGAGATAGAGCAACCCGGTGACGGGCCAGGCCAGCGGCCAGCGGCGGATCAGTGCGACCGCTGCGGCAAGCGCGGCGCCCGCCACGACGAAGGCCAGCGCCAGCCGCCCCCCGACGTCCTGCAGCGCCATGCAGGCGAGCGCCAGGCTCACGCCGTTGACGATCGTCAGGGCCGCATGCGCCGAACCCGTGATCCGGTTCCATTCGACGGTCGCGTAAACCGCGACCACCAGGATCACCGCGGTGAACCACCAGCCGCCCGCCCAGGCCGCGCCAAGAGCGACGGGCGCCATAACCAGCGCCGATCCGGTGCGAACGAGTAAGCGGCTGGCCAATCAGGTAAATCCTCGCACGGGCCGCGCTCAGGGGCCCGACGTCGCGCCGAAGCGCCTGTCTCTCGCGTTGAAGGTGTCGATGGCCTTCATCAGCGATTGCTTGTCGAAATCCGGCCAATAGACATCCATAAACAGCAATTCGGCATAGGCCGACTGCCAAAGCATGAAATTGCTGAGCCGCTGCTCGCCGCTGGTCCGGATCAACAGATCGGGATCGGGCATGCTTTCGGTGTAGAGGAAGCGCGAGAACATGCCCTCGTCAATCTCGTCGAGGTCGAGGTCGCCCCGCTTGTGAGCCGCGGCAATCAGCCGCGCGGCATTCACGATCTCGGCCTGCGCGCCATAGCTGATGGCGATGGTCAATGTCAGGCCCGCATTCAGCTTGGTGCGGGATTCGCCCTCCTGAATCAGCGCGCAAATATCGTCCGAGAGCTTGCTTCGGTCGCCGATGATCTTGAGCCTGACGTCATTCTTCGCCAGTTCGGCGATCTCACGGCGCAGATATAGACGCAGGAGCCCCATGAGGTCGTCGACTTCGGACGCCGGCCGTTTCCAGTTCTCCGAGGAAAACGCGAACAGCGTCAGGTAGGACACGCCCAGTTCGCGGCAGCTTTCTACCGAACGCCGCACCGCCTCGGCACCCTGACGGTGCCCGGCGATGCGTGGCAAGCCACGGGCCTTCGCCCAACGTCCATTGCCATCCATGATGATGGCGATATGCGTCGGGATGACGTTGGGAAGCTGTTGCGGCAAGACGTCCAGCATGGGCTAAACCTGCATGATCTCCTTTTCCTTGCTCGCGAGCATCTCGTCGATCTTTCCGACCATCTTGTCGGTCATCTCCTGGATCTCGTCCGCATAGAGCTTGTGATCATCCTGACTGATCTCGCTGGCCTTTTCGAGGCGCTTGAGCAGATCCATGCCGTCTCGGCGCACATTGCGTACCGCCACCTTGGCCTGTTCCGCGTAGCGGCCGGCAACCTTCGACAGCTCGGTGCGGCGCTCCTCGTTCAATTCCGGGATCGGTATCCGGATCAATGTCCCGTCCGGGGACGGATTCAGCCCCAGGCCCGAATTGCGGATCGCCTTGTCGACCGAGGACACATTCGCCTTGTCCCAGACCTGCACGGTGATCATGCGCGATTCCGGCACGCTGACCGTGCCGACCTGATTGATCGGCATGGTTGAGCCGTAGACATCCACAACGATGGGATCCAGCAGCGAGGCGGAGGCACGCCCGGTGCGCAATCCGCCAAATTCACTAGACAGCACATCAAGCGCACCCTTCATGCGGCGCTCGATGCTGTTCAGATCGATATCTTCCTCAGCCATGACGACCCCTATTTGCCAATCGTGGTGAACGTGCCCTGCCCCGAAAGCACCCGGGCCAGGCCACCCGGATCCTGGATCGAGAACACCAGGATGGGGATTTCATTCTCGCGGGCCAGAGATACTGCCGACGCATCCATCACTTTAAGATCGTTCGATAACACCTCGAGATAATTAAGGTGTGTGTGATAGATCGCATCCGGATCCTTTTTCGGATCGGCGGAATAGACGCCGTCGACCTGCGTGCCTTTCAGCAATGCATCACAGCGCATCTCCGCGGCGCGCAAGGCAGCCGCCGTATCCGTGGTAAAGAACGGATTGCCGGTGCCGGCGGCGAAGATCACCACCCTGCCCTTTTCCATGTGCCGGATGGCGCGCCGGCGGATATAGGGTTCGCAGACGCTCGACATCGGAATCGCCGATTGCACCCGCGTCGCCATGCCCTTGTTTTCCATGATGTTCTGCATGGCCAGCGCATTCATGACGGTTGCCAGCATGCCGATCTGGTCGGCGCTGGCCCGGTCCATGCCCTGGGCGGCGCCAGAAAGGCCGCGGAAAATGTTGCCGCCGCCGACCACCAGACACACCTGGATACCCGAGGCGACCACCGCCATGACGTCATCAGCGATCCGGTCCACCGTGGCAAGGTCGATGCCGTAGGCGCCATCGCCCATCAGGGCCTCGCCCGAAACCTTCAACAGGACACGGCGATATGGACCTGGCGTACCCACAGTTTTCCCCTTCTTGCGTCAAGGCGCACGCTCGCGCCGACCAGCGGCGCGCACCTTACAACAACTCCGCCGGGCAACTGTAGCCCGTATTGCGGGTTTGTGTCGAAATAGGCGTGCAGCGGGGTCCGGCTCCGGGCGATGTTGCCCGGAGCGAACCTTGCCCGATACCAGCGAGTGTTGGCTCAGCCGGCCATGCTGGCGACTTCGGCGGCGAAGTCGCCTTCGTCCTTTTCGATACCCTCGCCCAGCACGAAGCGGACGAAACCGGTCACCTTCACGTCGGTGCCCAGTTCCTTGGCGAGGTTGGCGACGACCTTGTCGATCTTGCTCTCGCCATCGATCACCCAGGTCTGGGACAGCAGCACGACTTCCTCGAAGAACTTGCGCATGCGGCCATCGACCATCTTCTCGATGATCTCCTCGGCGCGGCCGGACTCGCGCGCCTGCTGCACGAGAACCTGACGCTCGCGGGCAACAAGATCCGCATCCAGATCGTCCGTCGAAATCGACTGCGGCGCAGCTGCGGCGATGTGCATGGCCAACTGACGGCCGAAGGCCTCCAGCTTGGCCGTGTCGCCGGCGGATTCGAGCGCCACGATGACGCCGATCTTGCCCAGGCCCGGCGCGGCGGGATTGTGGACATAGGACGCGACAACGCCCTGGTTGACCTTCAGCGCGGCCATGCGGCGGATCGCCATGTTCTCGCCGATGGTGGCGATCAGGTGGGTCAATTGCTCAGCGACCGTGCGGCTCTCGTTCGGAAAGCCGCTGGCGATCACCGTGTCCTGGTTGCCTTCATTGGCCAGCGCCAGATCGGCGACGGTCTTGACGAACGCCTGGAACGTATCGTTGCGGGCAACGAAATCCGTTTCCGAGTTCACTTCGGCCATAGCGCCGGAATTGCCGCCGACGCTGACGCCGATAAGACCTTCGGCTGCGACACGGCCGGACTTCTTCGCGGCGGCGGCCAGTCCCTTCTGGCGCAACCAGTCGACGGATGCCTCGACGTCACCCGAATTCTCGGTCAGCGCCTTCTTGCAATCCATCATGCCGGCGCCGGTTTTCTCGCGAAGCTCCTTGACGAGGGCAGCGGTAATTTCAGCCATGGTTCTTCCTTCCTGCGAACGGGTCCTGGTGACAAAGGGGGGCCGTTTTTAGCGGCCCCCGTTGGTATTCAATGAACGCGGGCGGCGCTCAGCCGTTAGCGGGTGCGGCTTCGGTCTTGGCGTCGCCCGTTGACTCGGGGGTCGGCTCTGCTTCGGCGGCGGCCTCAGGCTGTGCCGCCGCTTCCGGTTCGGCCTGGAGCTCGGCGGCTTCCGGCAGGTCTTCGACAGCCGGCGCTTCGGATTCGCCGATGTCGACGCCGCCGGCGACCAGCTCGCGCTGGATACCTTCAAGCACCGACGCCGCAACCATGTCGCAATACAGGTTGATGGCGCGGCTGGCGTCATCATTGCCCGGAATCGGATAATCGATGCCGTCGGGATCGCAATTGGTGTCGACCACGGCCGCCACCGGAATGCCCAGCTTGTTGGCTTCCTGGATGGCGATCGATTCCTTGTTGGTGTCGATCACAAACAGCAGATCGGGCAGACCGCCCATGTCCTTGATGCCGCCGAGCGAGCGCTCGAGCTTTTCGTGCTCGCGGCTGAGGCTCAGGCGCTCTTTCTTGGTGAGGCCGCCGCTCTCGCCGCCATTCATCTCTTCTTCCAGCGTCTTGAGACGGCGGATCGACTGGGAAATGGTGTTCCAGTTGGTCAGCATGCCGCCGAGCCAGCGATGGTTGACGTAGTGCTGGCCGCACTTGTGGGCGGCCGTGGCCACCACGTCGGCCGCCTGGCGCTTGGTGCCCACGAACAGCACGCGGCCACCGCCGGCGGTGATGTCGCGGATCGCCACCAGGGCGCGGTTCATCAGCGGAACCGTCTCCGACAGGTCGATGATGTGGATCTTGTTGCGGGCGCCGAAAATATACGGGCCCATCTTGGGGTTCCAGCGATGCGTCTGGTGACCGAAATGAACGCCCGCTTCGAGGAGCTGGCGCATAGATACGTGAGGCAGAGCCATCTGCAAATCCTTCCTTTACCGGTTCAACCGCCACAGGGATAAGAGTCGGCGGGTGCCGACACCGGACCGATCAAGCAACACACTTGACCGTGCCCCTGCGTGTGTGATGGCCGGTGATTTAGCCCGTCACCGGCCGGGATGCAAGGAGTTTAGCAGTCCGATTTCTTGGTTCGTCTGGACGGCCGGAAGATTTCCCCCCCTATTTGTGAAGGGCGCGGCTCAGCTCTTCTTCGGTGATATCGTAATCGGCTTCCAGCGGGATTTGCAGCTTGCCATCGCGAATCTCCGGCAGCACCGTGACGATGGTCGCGCGGCGCGCCGCATCGAGGGCGGCGTCCACGGTCTTGTTGCGGCCCAGCTTGGCGAGCTGCATGCGCGTGGGGAACGTGATCTCGCGCAGCTTGGCGGCCTCGTCGGCAAGCGCCTGCGACGCACTGATCCAGACCGAGTCGATGGACTCGCCGCCGTCATGGGCATGAATGTGATCTTCGGGCACGCGCACCATGTAGAACCAGGTGTCATAGCGCCGCGGGGCACCGGTCGGCGTGACCCAGTGGGCGAACGGCACCAGCAGATCGGTCATGAACTCGATGTTCTCGGCCTCGGCAAGCTGGACCATGTTCATCTCGCCCTTATCCAGCCTCTTGCGATGCCGCTCGGCGATCTGCTCCCGGTGTGCATCGCCGACGAAGCCGCTACCGTCCTTCTCGCGCGCCAGCAGAATGCCGCATTCCTCGAACACCTCGCGGATGGCGGTGATGCGCAGCGCCACGTCGTCTGACGCGCAGGTCGCGTATTTGGCGGCGCCGACATCGGCGGCGTCGTGCTTGCCGCCCGGAAATACCAGCGCTCCGCCCATGAACTTCATGTCGCGGTGACGCTGCACCATCAGCACTTCCATCTCATCGGGACGGTCACGCAACAGCAGGACGGTGGCGGCAAACGGAATGGCTTCGGTCATCAGATTTCCTGGACTTCAAGGATGCCGGGGACGGTTTCGAGACTGTCCCGCAGCCTGGGCGATATCTTGTATCGGTCCGGCAACGTCAACTCAACCTGCCTGCTCATCTCCGGCAGCTTCAGCGTGACATGCACCAGTCCCTTGCCGCGTCCGCCCTGCTCCAGGATGTCCCTGACCACATCGAACGGCTTGTCGCTGTCGATGACGATGCGCAGCCCCATGCCGGCGGCGGCGGCAACCTCGTCGATGGTCTGGACACCGTTGGCGACCAGCTTGGGCGCATCGTTCTCCATGCGCGCCTCGACGGTAAGGACGACCGACTTGTTGACCACCAGCAATTCGCGGTGGGACAGCAATTGCTGGGAAAAGAACATCACCTCGAACGCACCGCTGGAATCGGACAATTCGACAAACGCGTAGGGCTTCCCCTTCTGCGACTTGCGTTCCTGTACGCGCGCGATCACACCCGCGAGGCGGAATCCGGTCATGCCGCGCTGCATCTGGGCAAAGGCCTCAAGCCAGGTCATGACGTTCTGCTGCTTCAGGGCGCGCTTGTAGGCATCGAGCGGATGGGCGGTCAGGAAGAAGCCGACCGCGTCGAATTCGTTGGACAGCTTTTCCATGGTGCTCCAGTCGCGCACCACAGGCAGCTTCAGCGCCACTGTCTCGCCGCCGCCCGTGCCGCCGAACAGCGCCGCCTGGTTGGACGTGCGGTCGTTCGCCGCCGCCGCCGCATGGCGCAGAATGGTCTCCGCGGCCTCGTACGATTGGGCACGGTTGGTATTGAGGGAATCGAACGCCCCTGCCCTGACCAAATTCTCCAGTTGCCGCTTGTTGACCTGCCTTGGGTCGATCCGGCGCGACAGGTCGCCCAGGTCCGCGAATGGCCCCGCCTTGTCACGCTCATCCACCACGGTATGCATGGCCTGCGCGCCCACATTCCGTATCGCTGCGAGCGCATAGCGAACGCCAAACTGCTCGCCCTCGACGGCTTCGACCTCGAACTCCACGCCCGAGCGGTTGATGTCGGGCGGCAATAGCGGAATCGACAGGCGTTCCAGTTCGCGGCGGAACATGTTCAGCTTGTCGGTGTTGCCGGCGTCCAGGGTCATGGACGCGGCCAGGAACTCGACCGGATAATTGGCCTTAAGCCACGCCGTCTGATAGGCGACCAGCGCATAGGCCGCCGCGTGGGACTTGTTGAAGCCATAGCCGGCGAACTTGTCCACCAGGTTGAAGATGAACGATGCCTGCTCGGGATCGACACCCTTTGCCGTGGCGCCCTGCACGAAGCTGGCGCGCTGGGCGTCCATCTCCTCCTGCTTCTTCTTGCCCATGGCGCGGCGCAGCAAATCGGCCTGGCCCAGGCTGTAACCGGCCAGGATCTGGGCGATCTGCATCACCTGTTCCTGGTAAATGATGACGCCGTAGGTTTCCTCCAGCACCGGCTTCAGCCAGTCGTGCATGTAGGTGGGCGTCTCCTCGCCATGCTTGCGCTTGATATAGGTGGGGATGTTGTCCATGGGACCGGGACGGTAGAGCGCCACCAGCGCGATGATGTCCTCGAAACTGTCAGGCCGCATGTTCTTGAGCACGTCGCGCATGCCCGAACTTTCAAGCTGGAAGATGCCGGCCGCATCGCCTTTCGACAGCATCCTGAAGGTCTTCTCGTCATCGAGCGGCAGCCGGGCAATGTCGATATCGATGCCGCGCCGCCGGATCAGCCGTACCGAGCGTTCGATCACGGTCAGGGTCTTCAGGCCGAGAAAGTCGAACTTCACCAGCCCCGCCGGCTCGACCCACTTCATGTTGAACTGGGTGACAGGCATGGGCGATCGCGGATCGCGGTAGAGCGGCACCAGTTCGTCGAGCGGCCGGTCGCCGATCACCACGCCGGCTGCGTGAGTCGAGGCGTTGCGGTAAAGGCCCTCGAGCTTCAGCGCGGTCTCCAGCAGGTGCGCCACGGACTCGTCGCCGTCACGCTCGGCCTGCAGCCGGGGCTCGCCCTCGATGGCCTCGGCCAGCGTCACCGGCTTGGCCGGATTGTTGGGGACCATGCGGCACAGCCGGTCGACCTGGCCGTAGGGCATCTCCAGCACGCGCCCGACATCGCGCAGCGCCGCGCGGGCCTGCAGCTTGCCGAAGGTGATGATCTGGGCAACCTGATCGAAGCCGTACTTCTCCTGCACATAGGAGATCACCTGGCCGCGCTTCTCCTGGCAGAAATCGATGTCGAAATCAGGCATCGACACGCGCTCGGGATTGAGGAAGCGCTCGAACAGCAGGCCGAAGCGCAGCGGATCCAGATCGGTGATCTGCAGCGACCAGGCCGCTACCGAACCGGCGCCCGAGCCACGGCCCGGCCCCACCGGCACATCATGCTCCTTGGCCCACTTGATGAAGTCGGACACGATCAGGAAGTAGCCGGGAAACCCCATATTGACAATGACGTCGAGCTCGAACTCGAGGCGTTCGCGATAGGGCCTGGCGACTTCGCTCTTCGCCGCCTCGTCAAGGCCGTCGCCATAGACAGCCTGTTCGAGCCGCAATTCGAGCCCTTGCCGCGCCTGTGCCCGCAATTCCTCGACCTCGTCCCCGTCACGGGAGAATTTCGGCAGGATGGGCTTGTGGGTGCTGACCATGAAGGCGCAGCGCCGGGCGATGGTCACCGTGTTGTCGATGGCCTCGGGCAGGTCGGCGAACAGCACCTTCATCTCTTCTGCCGACTTGAAATAATGCTCGGGCGTCACGCGCCGCCGGTCGGTCTGGCCCACATAGGCGCCGGTGGCGATGCACAGCAGGGCATCGTGCGCCTCGTACATTTCGCGCCTGGCGAAGAACACATCGTTGGTGGCGACCAGCGGCAGGTCGAGCTTGTAGGCGATATCGAGAAACGCGGCCTCGGTGCGCTGCTCGTCGTCCTGCATGTGGCGCTGGATCTCCACATAGGTGCGGCCCGCGAACACACCGGCGATGCGCTGCGCCAACGCTTCGGCAGCCGCAGGCTGGTTCTGCTGGACCAGGCGGCCGATGGGTCCATCCGGCCCGCCGGTCAGCAGCAGCAAGCCCTCATTCGCAGCGAGCAGGTCCTCGAGCGACACCCGTGGTTCGCTGGTGGCGTCGGTCTCCATGAACGAACGGCTGACCAGCTTGATCAGGTTGCGGTAGCCGGTTTCGCTCTGCACCAGCAACACCACCTGCGCCGGTTCGGGCGGCTGCTGGCCCAGCACCGCCTGTGCATAGGACACCCGCACGATACAGCCGATGATCGGCTGGACGCCGGCCTCGGCCATCAGCACCGACTGCTCCAGCGCGCCGAACAGATTGCCCGTGTCGGTCACCGCCATGGCCGGCATCCTGTGCGCCGCGCACAGCTTGGTAAGCGCCTTCAGATGGATCGCACCCTCGGACAGCGAATAGGACGAATGGACGCGGAGATGGATGAAATCGGCCAAGGCGCTGTCCAGAATCAGGGGTGGAGCGTTACGGGGTCACAAGGTAATGCGTCAGCCGCTTCAAGCCAAACCCTGCAAGTGGGTTGCGGCTCAGATTGTGTGGAAAGCGCAGAGCCAAACCAGAACACTTGATTTATGCAGTCTGTTGCCCTGTCATCGCTGGATTGGAGTCGACTGGAGTATGAGGTGCGTGTTCTCGTTTTGATATTGATTGCAATCGTATCTGCGTCTGCATCGGCCAAGGCGGCAGAACCGCATCGAACCGGTAGATCTCCCGCAGTTATTGTGGGTTTCGTCGTCCGCATAGACGGCACTCCAGACCTGAGCACCCTGAGAATTATCGAAAGCAGTGGCGATCCGGCCTTGGATGACAAGGCCTGGGATGAAGTCAACGGATACCGCTTCACACCTTCAACTGAAGATGGCGAGCCCGTTGAGTACGCCCACAAACTGCGGATTGTCTTCGCTGATCCGGCGCCGTCGAACGGTATGACAATGGAAACGGCCGTCATAGCCGCGCCGCCGGATAAGCTAGTTCTGACAACTGACCGTCCGTGTGCAGGTATGCCGGTATTGACCCAAGCGGGACCGCGAACACTCGGTGGCTTCACCGTTACAGGAATGCCGGAGCTGATCCGACGGGCCAAGGGCGTCCTTTTCGATGCAGGTGTCCTGGAAAGCGCGATCGAGGCTTCGTCGAATGACGACCGGCTAACAGTCGAACTTGATGCGAGCCACAAGCCTTCCAGGGTGATAGCCGCTTATCACCAGATCGAGGACAATGCCGGCTACACCGACGTCACTATCACTCCACGACTCCTGCCAATTGATATTCTGATCGAGGCAGGATGTGTCGGCGAGTTGATTGGCGTTCAACCATTGCCAGCGCCCTCCGCCTCCATTCCTCTGAATGGCTTCTGATACCTCTCGGTGGAACAATGAGAGATCAGATTTGATCGCCGTCTCGAACAGCGAACAAGGTGCAGGGGCGCGGAGTCGGAGAAAATCAGCCAGGCCAGCGCCGCCGCGCTAACCCGCCTCAATCATCCCGTTGTGCAGCAATATCCGCCGGTCCATGCGGTCGGCGAGCGCGCCGTTGTGGGTGGCGATCAGCGCGCCGACGCCGTCCTCGCGGGCCACGCGGAGCAATTCGGCGAACACCGCGTCGGCGGTCGCCTCGTCCAGGTTGCCCGTGGGCTCGTCGGCGAACAGGATTTTCGGCTTGTTGGCCAGGGCGCGGCAGATGGCGACGCGCTGCTGCTCGCCGCCGGACAATTGCGACGGATAATGCTCCAGCCGCTGGCCGAGGCCGAGCCGCGACAGCAATTCCTTGGCCCGGGCGCGGGCGGCGGATTGGGACTTGCCCGCCACCATCTGAGGCAGCGCCACGTTGTCGGCGGCGCTGAACTCGGGCAGCAGATTGTGGAACTGGTAGACGAAGCCCACGGTCTCGCGGCGGATCGCGGTGCGCTCGAAATCGGACAGTCTGGCGCAGGATTTGCCCGCCAGGATGATTTCGCCGCTGTCGGCGGCCTCCAGCAGACCGGCGATATGCAGCAGCGTCGACTTGCCCGCGCCCGACGGGCCGAGCAGGGCGATCACCTCGCCGCGGGCCACTTCGATCGTGGCGCCGCGCAGCACTTCGAGGCGTCCCTGCCCCGCGTCGAAGCCCTTGCGCAGATCGACCAGCTTCAGCGCCGTGTCACTCATAGCGCAGCGCTTCCACCGGATCGAGACTGGCCGCGCGCCAGGCCGGATACACGGTCATCAGCAGGCTGAGAATCATGGCGATGCCGGTGACAAGCCCCACTTCCAGCGGATCGACCAGCGCCGGAAGGCCGTCAATGCCATAGACCTCGGGCGGGAAAAAGGTGGTGTTGAGCAGCCGCCCCAGACCACCGAGGATCTCGTTGCGGAAATTCAGCAGCACAACGCCAAGCAGGAAGCCGATGATGGTGCCGCTCACGCCCAGCATGCCGCCGCACAGAATGAAGATCTTCATCACCGACTGGCGCGAGGCGCCGATGGTGCGCAGCACGGCAATATCCCTGCCCTTGTCCTTCACCAGCATGATCAGGCTCGACATGATGTTGAAGGCGGCCACGAGGATGATCAGCACAAGAATGACGAACATCACGTTGCGCTCGACCTTGAGCGCACTGACCAGCCCGGCGTTAAGGCTTTCCCAGCTGATCAGCCGGAAGCCCTCGCCCGCCGCATCCTGAATCAGCGGCATGGCCTGATTGATCTTGCGCGGATCGTTCAGCACCACCTCGATCTCGCTGGCCTGGTCCTTCTGGCGGAAATAGGTCTGCGCGTCCTCGAACGGCATGAAGATGTAGGTGCTGTCGAACAGCACGTTGCCGACGCTGAAGACGGCCACGATGGTATAATCGCGCATGCGCGGCGCCGATCCGAACGGCGTGGCCGTGGTCTGCGGCGAGACCAGCGTGATCACGTCGCCGGGCCGCACGCCCAGCGTATCCGCCAGCCGCGTGCCGAGCACGATGGAATCGCCGGGCGTGAAATCCGCCAGGCTTCCGGCGATGACCTTGGTGCGGCCCTTGGCGTCGGCCTTGGCGATGTCGTGCCGGGCGATGTCCTGGGGCCGGATGCCATGCACCATGACGCCCGCCGACTGGCGCGGCCCCACCGCCATGGCCTGGCCCTCGACGATGGGCCGTGCTTCCCTGACGCCCTCGACCTTGCGCAGCCGCTCGACCAGCGGCTCGTAATCGCGCATGGGTTCGGTGAACGCCGTCTGTACCAGCACATGGCCGCGCAGGCCCAGAAGCTGGTTGATCAGCGTGTTCTGGAAACCGTTCATCACCGACATGACGATGATCAGCGTGGCGACGCCGAGCACGATGCCGACCACCGAGAGCACAGCCGTCAGCGAGATGAAACCGTCCTTGCGCCGGGCACGCAAATAGCGCGCGGCCATCATCCATTCAAAGGCGGCGATCATCAGGCTTTCGCGGACAGGCGGTCGAGGGCAGCCTCGGGAGTGATCTCCAGGGTCTCGCCTGTCGCCCGGTTCTTGAACTCGACCACACCCGCTTTCACGCCGCGCGGGCCGATCACCACCTGCCACGGCACGCCGATCAGATCGGCATCGGCGAATTTTACGCCCGGGCGCTCGTCGCGGTCGTCGTAAAGCGTGTCAATTCCGGCGTTCTGGAGCCTCTCGTAGAGGCCGTCCGCCGCCGCGGTGCAGTCGGCATCGCCGTGACGCAGGTTGATCAGCACAACCTTGTAGGGCGCCACGCTTTCCGGCCAGACAATGCCCTTCTCGTCGTGGCTTGCCTCGATGATCGCACCGACGAGGCGCGAGACGCCGACGCCGTAGGAGCCCATTTCGACAGCGACGCTCTCGCCGGTCGATGACGTCACGCTCGCGCCCATGGGCTCGGAATATTTGGTGCCGAAATAGAAGATGTGCCCCACTTCGATACCCTTGCGCTGGCGCAGCCGGTCGGCCGGAATCGGACATGCCGCAGCGTCATGCTTTTCGTCGGCGGCGGCATAGAGGCCTTCCATCCGGGCGACCATGTCCAGGTCCGCGTTCAGCATCTGCCCGACCGTGTAGTCCTCGAACGCCGCGTCGAAATAGACGTCGCTCTCGCCCGTGTCCGCCAGGATATGGAACTCGTGGCTCATGTTGCCACCAATGGCGCCCGGATCGGCATGAACCGGCACGGCCCGCAGGCCCATGCGCGCGAAGGTGCGAAGATAGGCGACGAACATGGTCAGGTACGACCGGCGCGCGCCCTCCTTGTCCAGGTCGAACGAATAGGCGTCCTTCATCAGGAACTCGCGGCCGCGCATCACGCCGAAGCGCGGGCGGATCTCGTCCCGGAACTTCCACTGGATATGATAGAGGTTCTTCGGCAGATCCCGGTACGACCGGACCGAGCTGGCGAAGATGTCCGTGATCAGTTCCTCATTGGTCGGTCCATAGAGCAGCTCGCGCTCGCCACGGTCGACGATCCGCAGCATTTCCTTGCCGTAATCGTCATAGCGGCCGCTCTTGCGCCACAGCTCGGCCGACTGGATGGTCGGCATCAGCATTTCCTGGGCGCCTGCCCGGTCCTGCTCCTCGCGCACGATCTGCTCGATGTTGCGCAGCACGCGCAATCCCAGCGGCAGCCAGGAATAGATGCCCGCCGCTGACTGGCGGACCATGCCGGCGCGCAGCATCAGGCGATGCGAGGCGATCTGCGCCTCGGTGGGAGTTTCCTTCATGGTCGGCAGGAATAGGGCGGAACGGCGCATGATGGACTGACTTGCTCCCGGCTGGCGCCGCGATCTGCGGTGATCGCGGCTTTCTTGCGGCGGACTTTAGGGCTGGTGATGGCCTAAAGCAATTGGCGGTGGGGCGACGGCGCGCACAAGTCCGCGTTGTGGTGTTTTTGCAACACGGCCTGGAAAAGTTACCTGCAACCCCGTGGAAACCGCCAACGGCCGATGACATGCCCAGTGGAATCACCTACATTTCCATCAACAACGAAGCGCAGCAGAAATCAAACAATAGCCGCGCAAGGCAAACAGGCACCGAGCAACTGCGGAGTGGTCCAAGTTTGGGGAGTTAAAGTTCCTTGGGAGGGGACTTAACTAACATAGAACGGCGAAATAGCCGACTACTAAGAATTATCGACGATCTCGAGAAGCAAGGCTCCAACGAGCCTTGCTTTTTTCTTGTGCGTTACGCAGCCAAGCGGCGCGGTCAATCCGGGCGATTGAAATCCGGCCGCAGCGTGATCAGCCCGGAACCCTGCAGCCAGTAGTAGCCGCCCCACAGGACAGCCGCGATCACGCTCGCGGCCAGCACCTTGCGCCACATATAGGGTCTGATGGGCGCGCTATCGGCATGTCCCGCCTCGCTTTCGGTGCCCTCGTCGGCATGGGTCTTCACGCCTATGGGCAGCATGGTGAAGAACACCACCCACCACATCACGACATAGACGACGATGCCGCTGACAAGTCCCATCGGCGGGCCCCGCTCAGATTTGCTCGATTTCGACCAGCGTGCCGCAGAAATCCTTGGGCGACAGGAACAGCACCGGCTTGCCGTGGGCGCCGATGCGCGGCTCGCCATCACCCAGGATGGTGGCGCCCTCGCCCTTCAGCTTGTCGCGGGCCGACAGGATATCCTCGACCTCGTAGCACACGTGGTGGATGCCGCCGGACTTGTTCTTTTCGAGGAACTTGGCGATGGGCGACTTGTCGCCCAGCGGATGCAGCAGCTCGATCTTGGTGTTCGGCAGTTCGACGAAGACGGTGGTCACGCCGTGCTCGGGCATGTCCACGGCGTCGGTAACCTTGGCGCCGAGCGTGTCACGGTAGACTGCGGACGCGGCGGCCAGATCCGGGACGGCGATGGCAACATGGTTGAGACGACCGATCATGACGTGCTCCTCGTGAATTCGGATGGGTTCTGTTTAGGGACTTAGGATTGTGACGGCAATCGCAGAATCTGCACATCGGTGACCGGCTTCTTGTCGGTCATCTGGCGGACGACCCGCCGGGCGGCGATCCGGACGGCTTCGCGCAGGGTTTCATCGTCGCGGCGCTGACCGCGCGGCATGCCCTTCACCGTCGCCTCGATTGCATCGGCGATGTCTTCCGCGAGATCGCCCGGATCCGGCACGCCGAACAGGGTCACGCCTGGATCCGTCAGCAGCCGGCCCTCGTCGTCGGCGGCAATGCTGATGACAAGATGGCCATTGTGGAGGCTGCGGCGACGCTCGACGATGGACGTGCTGTCCTCGGCGACGAGCTGATTGCCATCAAGCACGAGCCGTCCCGCCTTTACCCGGTCGACGATCTCGGCGGTGCCAGGCGCCAGCCGTATCACGGTGCCATTCGCCGGCACGACGCAGCGCGGCACCTGCAACTCGTGGGCCAGGTCGGCGTGCTCGAACAGATGACGCGCCTCACCGTGAACGGGCACGGCGATCTCGGGCCGGATCCACTGATACATGCGCGACAGCTCCTCGCGGCCCGGATGGCCGGAGACATGCACGAACTCATCCTTCTCGGTGATGATCCTGACGCCTCGCTTGGCCAGTGAATTGTAAAGCCCGCTGAGCGCCAGCTCATTGCCGGGAATGATCTTGGAGGAGAAGATCACGGTGTCGCCATCCGCCAGATTCACGTGGGGATGGTCGCCCGACGCGATGCGCATCATGGCGCCGCGCGGCTCGCCCTGGCTGCCGGTGCAGATATAAAGCACCTTGTCGCGGGGCAGGAAGCCGGCGTCCGCCTCGTCGATGAAGGGCGGCAGATGCGTCAGATAGCCGGTCGCCTGGGCGACCTGGACATTTCGCCGCAGCGACCGGCCGACCAATACGGCATGGCGGTCATGGGCTTTCGCCACCTCGGCCAGCGTCTCCAGCCGGGCAATGTTCGAGGCGAAGGAGGTGATCGCCACCCTGCCTGTCTCCTTGCCCACCAGTTCCAGCAAATTCCGGCGCACATCGGCCTCGGAGCCGCTGGCGCTGGGATTGAAGACATTGGTGCTGTCGCAGATCATGGCGAGAACGCCCTCCTCGCCCAGCCGGGCCAGCGCGTCTTCGTCGAACGGTTCCCCGATCAGCGGGTCCGGGTCGATCTTCCAGTCACCGGTATGGAAGACGGTGCCCACAGGCGTGCGAATGACGAGCGCACTGGGCTCGGCGATGGAATGGGTAAGCGTCAGGAAATCGATTTCGAACGGCCCGAGCGAGACGCGGCCGCCGAGCGGGGTCTCGATGAGCGGCACCTCCTTGAGCAGGCCCACCTCGGACAGCTTGCTGCGCAGGATGCCGGCGGTGAAGGGCGTGGCGTAGACCGGACACCGCAACCGGGTCCAGAGATGCGGTACGGCGCCCAGGTGATCCTCGTGAGCGTGGGTCAGCACGATCCCGAGCAGCTTGTCACGGCGTGCCTCAATGAAGGACGGGTCCGGCATGACCAGATCGATGCCCGGAAGCGTCGGGGTGCCGAAGCTGACGCCCAGATCAACAATGATCCACTGGTCGTCATACCCGAACACGTTCAGGTTCATTCCAATCTCGCCCGCGCCGCCGAGCGGCACGAACAGCAGTTCCTTGGTCATAGTTTCCTCAAGCGGCGCCGGGGAAATAAACATCTCCGGCCGTGATGTGGCGCGCTCCGGCAGGCGTTTCGACCACCAGTGCGCCGGACTCGTCCAACTCGGCGAAGCGTCCAGTGACGGTTTCGCCGTCAAGTTGGACCTGGATATCCTGCCCTAACCGCCAGGCGCGGATCAGCCAGTCAGCGCGGACCGCCGGAAACCCCTGGTCGCGCCATGCTGCGTAACGTAGCTCGAAAGCATCCAGCAACCATGTCAGCGCCAGGTCGGCGTTGAGATTTTCCAGCCCGGCGTGATGAAAATCGGTCGCCGGATAGGGCGTGCCGTCGGGATGGCTGACCAGATTCAGGCCGATGCCGACAATGACGGCCTCGACCTGGGCGCCCGTCGATGTGGCTTCCAGCAGGATGCCGCAAATCTTGGCGCCGTCGACCAGCACATCGTTAGGCCATTTGAGCGCCGCCCGGTCACCTGCGCCGGCCTTCATCAGCACATCGCTGATCGCCAGCGCGGAAACGAACGAGAGCTGGGCAGCCTGCACCAGCGGGCAATCGGGTTTCAGCAGCAGCGATACGAAGAGATTGCCCGGCTCGGACATCCAGGAACGGCCGCGGCGTCCCCTGCCCGCCGTCTGGCGCTTGGCCCAGTAGACCGTGCGGTCACGGGCCGTGGCGGCGTGCCGCCGGGCCTCCTCGTTGGTGCTGTCGATACTGTCGAAGATCGCGATGCTGTAGCCATCGGGAAGATGGACCACCTCGCCCGCCCTACCGGAACAGCGATTGCGCGGCCAACATGGCGGCGGTGTCGAGGCTGCCGGCAATCAACGGTACGGCGAAGATTACGGTGATCACCGCAGAGACACTGGCAACGACCGCGATACCCCGACCGGTGTACACGTCGAACGCTTCCGCCGGCTCGTCGAAATACATCACCTTGACGATGCGCAGGTAATAGAACGCGCTCACCGCGCTGGCCAGCGCGCCGATCACGGCCAGGAAAGTCAGGTTGGCGTCGATGGCGGCGATGAAGACGTAGAACTTGCCGAAGAATCCGGCGAGCGGCGGGATACCGGCGAGCGAGAACATGAAGATGGCGATGGCCAGCGCCATGGCCGGACGGGTCCGCGACAGGCCCGCCAGGTCGGCGATGGACTCGGTCGCGCCTTCCTTGCGCCGCATGGCGATGATGAGCGCGAACGCCCCCACATTCATCGCCAGATAGATCGCCAGATAGATCAGCACCGCCTTGACGCCATCCGGCGACGCCGCCGCCAGCCCCATCAGCGCGTAGCCGACATGGCCGATCGAGCTGTAGGCCATCAGCCGCTTGATGTTGGTCTGAACGATCGCGAAGACCGCGCCGACCACCATGGAGGCGATCGACAGGAAGACCAGGATCTGCTGCCACTGGTCGGCGATTTCCGGAAACGCGCCGTACAAGGTGCGCACCAGCAGCGCCATGGCGGCGATCTTGGGCGCGACGGCGAAGAACGCGGTCACCGGCGTAGGTGCGCCTTCATAGACATCCGGCGTCCACATGTGGAAGGGCACTGCCGAGACCTTGAAGGCAAGGCCCGCCAGCACGAATACCAGGCCGAACAGCAGGCCGATCGACACCGGACCGCTGCCGGTCACGGCAGCGGCGATCTCGTTGAAATTGGTGCTGCCGGTGTAGCCATAGACCAGCGAACTGCCATAGAGCAGCATGCCGGACGACAGCGCGCCGAGGACGAAGTATTTCAGTCCCGCCTCGGTCGAGCGCACCGAATCCCGGCTGAACGCGGCCAGGACGTAAAGCGCCAGGCTCTGCGTCTCGAGGCCGATATAGAGCGCGATCAGATCGTTGCTCGAGACCATCATGAGCATGCCGAGCGTGGCGAGCACGATCAGCACCGGATATTCGAACCGCTTCAGGTTCTCGCGCTCGAGATAGTCCACCGAGATGATGATGGAAACCGCCGAGCCGATCAGGATCAGTATCTTGCAGAAGCCGCCGAATGAATCCGACACGAACATGCCGCCGAAGGTGACGACGTTGTCGTAGTAGCCGGGCAGCACCGCGATGGCGGCGCCGAGCAGCAGGCAAACCGCCAGCAGGGATACAGTCCGCAGCGACTTCTCGCCCGAAAACGCGCCCAGCATCAGCAGGAACAGGGCGCCGATGGCGAGAATGATCTCCGGAAGCGCCGGAAGCAGGGCCGGTACTTCGATCATCGATGCGCTCCCTCGGCAACCGCGGACGCACCCGTCTCATGGGCGGCGATCGCCGTATCGTAATTGTGCAGCAGGTTATCGACCGAGACGTGCATGACGCCGAGGAACGACCCCGGGAATATGCCCATCCAGAACACCACGGCGACCAGCGGCGCAAAGATCAGCTTCTCGCGAGGCGACAGGTCGATCATGTGTTTCAGGTCATCCTTGGTCAGATCGCCGAAGATCACCTTGCGGTAGAGCCACAGCATGTAGGACGCGCCGAGGACCAGGCCGGTGGCGGCGAGCGCACAGACGACCGTGTCGACCTTGAACACGCCAGCCAGCACCAGGAACTCGCCGACGAAGCCGCTCGTCCCCGGCAGTCCGACCGACGCCATGGTGAACACCATGAACACCAGCGCATAGCGCGGCATGTTGTTCACCAGGCCGCCATAGCGGTCGATTTCGCGGGTATGCAGCCGGTCGTAGACAACACCGACGCACAGGAACAGCGCGCCCGACACAATGCCGTGGCTGAGCATCTGGAAGATGCCGCCCTCGACGCCCTGCGTGTTCATGACGAACAGGCCAAGGGTGACGAAGCCCATATGGGCAACCGACGAGTAGGCAATCAGCTTCTTCATGTCCTGCTGCATCAGGGCGACCAGCGAGGTGTAGATCACCGCGATCACCGACAGCGCGAACACCAGCGGCGCGAAATAGTCGCTCGCGACCGGGAACATGGGCAGCGAGAATCGCAGGAAGCCATAGCCGCCCATCTTCAGCAGCACACCCGCCAGGATTACCGAGCCGGCTGTCGGCGCCTCGACATGGGCGTCGGGCAACCAGGTGTGCACCGGCCACATGGGCATCTTCACCGCGAAGGACGCGAAGAACGCCAGCCACAGCCACTTCTGCACGCCGGCGTCGAAATGGTCGCCGGTCAGCAGCTCGGGAATGCTGGTGGTACCCGCATAGATGTAGATGGCGATCATCGCCAGCAGCATCAGCAGCGAGCCGACAAGGGTGTAGAGGAAGAACTTGAACGACGCGTAGATCTTCCGCGCGCCGCCCCAGACGCCGATGATCAGGAACATCGGGATCAGGCCGCCCTCGAAGAACAGGTAGAACAGCACCAGGTCGAGCGAGCAGAACACGCCGATCATCAGCGTCTCGAGCAGCAGGAACGCGATCATGTATTCGCGCACGCGAGTCTGGATCGATTCCCAGCTGGCCAGGATGCAGAACGGCATGAGGAACGTGGTCAGGATCACGAACAGCATGGAGATGCCGTCGACGCCCATGCGGTAGCGGATCGCACCGCCCAGCCAGGCGTGGTCTTCGACGAACTGGAAATCCGCCGTGCCGCTGTCGAAGTTGATCCAGATCAGCAGCGATACGACGAAGGTCGCGGCGGTCGTCAGCAGGGCGACCGCGCGGACATTGCGCGCCACCACGGCATCGTCGCCGCGCGGCAACAGCGCGAACACCGCGCCAAGCAGCGGCAGAAAGGTGATCAGCGAGAGAATTGGCCAGCCGGTCATCAGTGTCCCCCGCCCGAGTGCAGCATGAACCAGGTGACGAAGGCGGCGACGCCGATCAGCATGGCGAAAGCATAATGGTAGACATATCCGGTCTGCAGCACCCGTGCCCGCCGGGCGACATAGCCGATCGCGGCAGTGACGCCATCCGGGCCATAGCCATCGATGATCTTGCCATCACCCTTCTTCCAGAACTGGACTCCCAGCCATTTTGCGGGACGCACGAACAGGAAGTCGTAGAGTTCGTCGAAGTACCACTTGTTGAGCAGGAACTGGTAGAGCGCCTGGTTGGTCTCGACCAGCGCGCCGGGCGCGGTGGTGCGGCCAAAGTAGAACACCAGCGACAGGACCAGCGCGGCGATGCCGGTCAAAATCATGCCGCCCTGATGCTCGACCACGCCCGGCACGACACCCGCGACGATGATGCCGATACTGGCGAGCAGCGACACGGCCCGAGCCCATTTCGGCACGTTGTCGATATAGAACGACCACGAGATGGCCAGGCCGCCGACGGCCATGACCAGCGGCAGGAGCTTGACCCAGAACGGCACATGGTGCGCGTGTTCAAGCACGTTCTCGCCGACCACGGTCAGCGCTCCGTTCCAGAACTCGGCATAATGGTGGCCGACGAAGAACTCGTAGAACACGAAGCCCGCCAGCACCGCGCCCGCCGCCAGGATGTACAGCGGAACCAGCATCACCTGCGGGGATTCGTGGGCGTGGTGCAGCACGTCATGATCGGCGCGGCTGCGGCCATGGAAGGTCATGAACAGCAGGCGGCCCGAATAGAACGCGGTCATGAACGCCGCTGCGATGCCCAGCCAGAACGCGTACAGGCCGACGCCGGAATGCGCCGCGAAGGCGGATTCGAGAATGATGTCCTTCGAATAGAAGCCGGCAAAGCCGAACACACCGGGAATGCCGATGCCCGCCAGCGCCAGCGAACCGATCCACATCAGGATGGCCGTCACCTTCATGTACGGGAACAGGCCGCCCATCTTGCGGATGTCCTGTTCGTCCGACATGCCGTGGATCACCGAGCCGGCGCCCAGGAACAGCAACGCCTTGAAGAAGGCGTGGGTGAACAGGTGGAAGATGCCCGCGCCATAGGCGCCCACGCCAAGCGCGAAGAACATGTAGCCGAGCTGCGAACAGGTCGAATAGGCAATGATGCGCTTGATGTCGTTCTGCACCAGGCCAATGGTGGCGGCGAAGAACGCCGTCGAGGCGCCGATGATTGTCACGAACTGCATGGTCTCTGGCGCCTGCTCGAACATGGGCGAGCAGCGGGCGACCATGAACACGCCGGCGGTCACCATGGTGGCGGCGTGGATCAGCGCGGAAACCGGCGTCGGGCCTTCCATGGCATCCGGCAGCCAGGTGTGCAGACCGAGCTGGGCCGATTTGCCCATGGCGCCGATGAACAGCAGGAAGGTCAGCGTGTTCATCACGTCGACCTGATAATTCAGGAAGGTGAAGCTCTTGCCGGCCATCGACGGCGCGGCAGCGAACACGGTCTGGAAATCCAGGGCGCCGAATACCAGGAAGATGCCGAAAATGCCGAGCGCGAAGCCGAAATCGCCGACCCGGTTGACCAGGAACGCCTTGATGGCGGCGGCATTGGCCGAGGGGCGCTTGTACCAGAAGCCGATCAGCAGGTAGGACGCGACGCCCACGCCTTCCCAGCCAAAGAACATCTGCACGAAGTTGTCCGCGGTCACCAGCATCAGCATGGCGAAGGTGAACAGCGACAGATAGGCCATGAAGCGCGGCTTGTGCGGATCGTGGCTCATGTAGCCGACCGAGTACACATGCACCAGCGACGACACCCCGTTGACCACCACCAGCATCACCGCGGTGAGCGTGTCGACCTTGATCGCCCAGTCGACCGTGAAGTCACCCGACAGCATCCAGTTGGCGAGCACAACGTGTTCGGTCTGGTGCCCCAGCGCCACGGTGAAGAAGGCGATGATCGACAGGATGGCCGAGGTGATTACCGCGCCGCAGGTAACGATCTGCGCGCCGCGGTCGCCGATAACACGTCCGCCGAAGCCGGCGATGATCGCCGCGGCAAGGGGAAGGAAGACGATAAACGCAAACGGAAACATTCCCCTCAACCCTTCATCTGGCTGATGTCTTCCACGGCGATGGTGCCGCGGTTACGGAAGTAGATCACCAGAATCGCAAGGCCGATGGCCGCCTCGCCGGCCGCCACGGTCAGCACGAACAGGGCGAAGACCTGGCCGATCAGGTTGCCCAGGAACACCGAGAACGCGACCAGGTTGATGTTGACGGCCAGCAGCATCAGCTCGATCGACATCAGGATGATGATGACGTTCTTCCGGTTCAGGAAGATGCCGAAGATGCCGAGGGTGAACAGGATCGCGGCGACGATCAGGTAGTTTTCAAGGCCGATCGTCATTTCAGATCCCCTGCCCCGGCGGAATTTTCTTCACTTCGATGGTCGTCTTGGGATCGCGGTAGACCTGGCTGGAAATGCGCTGCTTCTTGACGCCCGGCCGCGTGCGGTGGGTCAGCACGATGGCGCCGATCATGGCAATCAGCAGGATCACGCCCGCCGCCTGGAACGCGTAGACATATTGGGTATAGATGACGCTGCCCAACGCCTCGGTATTGGTCATGCCGTCTGTGGTGGCCTGCGGCATGGCCTGGCCCGCGATCTCGGGACCGAACTGCCATCCGGCGAGCACCATGAGCAACTCGACCAGCAACACGATGCCGATCAGCGCGCCGATCGGCAGATATTGCAGGAAGCCCTGGCGCAATTCGGTGAAATTGATGTCGAGCATCATCACCACGAACAGGAACAGCACGGCGACGGCGCCCACATAGACGATCACCAGGATCATGGCGATGAACTCGGCGCCGATCAGCACGAACAATCCCGCCGACGTGAAAAACGCCAGGATCAGGTACAGCACGGAGTGCACCGGGTTGCGCGCGGCAATCACCATGAAGCCGGCGGCGACCGTGATCGCGGCGAATAGATAGAACGTTATCGTCTGCAGGATCATCCGGTGAGCGTTCCTGGTTAGGCTTCTTCTGGCCGGGTTCTTAGCGGTAGGGTGCGTCGGCTGCAAGGTTGGCGGCGATCTCGCGTTCCCAGCGGTCGCCGTTGGCCAGCAGCTTGTCCTTGTTGTAGTAGAGTTCTTCGCGGGTTTCGGTGGCGAATTCGAAGTTCGGCCCCTCGACGATGGCGTCGACCGGACACGCTTCCTGGCAGAACCCGCAATAGATGCACTTCACCATATCGATGTCGTAGCGGGTGGTGCGGCGCGAGCCGTCGGCACGGGGTTCGGCCTCGATGGTGATGGCCTGGGCGGGACAGATCGCCTCGCACAGCTTGCAGGCGATGCAGCGTTCCTCGCCGTTCGGATAGCGGCGCAGCGCATGCTCGCCCCGGAAGCGCGGGCTCAGCGGCCCCTTCTCGTAGGGATAGTTGATGGTCTGCTTGGCCTTGAAAAAGTACTTCATGGTCAATGCCATGGCCTGCACGAACTCCCAGAGGAGGATCGTCTTGGCGGCACGTGAGAAGCTCGACATCGGCGTGCTCCTAACCCTTGTTTGGCAGTAGGTCGAAGGCGACCAGGAAACCCGACACGACCACGACCGCGCCGAGCGAGATGGGCAGGAAGACCTTCCAACCCAGACGCATGAGCTGGTCGTAGCGATAGCGCGGCACCGCGGCCTTGACCCATGAGAACACGAAGAAGAAGACGGCGATCTTGAGAATCAGCCAGATCGGACCGGGTATCCAGTTCAGGAACCATACGTCGTAAGGCGGCAGCCAGCCCCCGAAGAACAGGATCGAGATCATGGCGCACATCAACAGGATGTTCGCGTATTCGCCCAGCCAGAACATGGCGAAGGTCATGGACGAATATTCCACCTGGTATCCCGCCACCAGTTCGGCCTCTGCCTCGGGCAGATCGAAGGGCGGCCGGTTGGTCTCGGCCAGCGCCGAGATCAAAAAGATCACGAACATGGGGAACAGCGGAATGAAGAACCACTTCGGGATGCCGTACCAGGTGCCGCGCTGCGCCTCGACGATATCGCTCAGGTTCAGCGAACCGACGCACAGCAGCACGGTGATCAGCACGAAGCCGATGGACACTTCGTAGGACACCATCTGCGCCGCCGAGCGCAGGCCGCCCAGGAACGGATAGCGCGAATTGGACGCCCAGCCCGACATGATGATGCCGTAGACGCCCAGCGACGAGATCGCGAACAGGTAGAGAATGCCGACATTGATGTCGGAGATGACCAGCTTCACGCCGTTGGCGTAGCCCCATGGAATCACCGCCCAGGCGACCATGGCGAGCACGAACGTCAGCACCGGTGCGATGAAATAGACGCCCTTGTTGGCGCTGGCCGGAACAATGGTTTCCTTCAGCACCAGCTTGATGCCGTCGGCGAAGCTTTGCAGCAGCCCGAAGGGTCCGACCACGTTGGGACCACGGCGCAGCTGCATGGCGGCCCAGATCTTGCGGTCGAAATAAATCACGAACGCGACGGCGATCACGACCGGCAGCATGACCGCCAGAATGCACAGCACCAGCCAGACCAGAGTGAAGAGTCCGTTTTCCGGGAACGGATTAGCCATGAGTACCGGTTCCTTCCTGGGCCGGTTCGATCACGGCGTGGCACTCGGCCATGACGTAGGAGGCGCGGCAGATCGGGTTGGTCAGGTAATGCTGGGTCACGGTCGAGACGAAAGGCGCATCGCCCAGCGCCCCGGCCTGGCCGAACGCGGTCCATTCGGCAGGCACCACATCGTCCACAGCGGTCACATGGGGCAGCGCGGCGGCGATCCGCCGGCGCAGCGCGCCCAGATTGTCATAGGGAAGCTTGCCGCCGACCACTTCCGAGAGAGCCCGGATGATGGTCCAGTCCTCGCGCGCATTGCCGGGCGGGAAGACGGCGCGGTTGCCGAGCTGTACCCTGCCCTCGGTATTGATCCAGGTGGCGTTCTTTTCGGTGTAGGCAGCGCCCGGCAGGATCACGTCGGCGTGCTTGACGCCCTCGTCGCCGTGGGTGCCCTGATAGATCACGAAGGCCTTGTCGAGCCGGCTGGTGTCCAGTTCGTCGGCATGCAGCAGGTAGACCACCTCGACCGCGCCGGACTCGGCGCCCGCCAGGATGCCCTCGACGTCGAGACCGCCCTCGCCCGGCACAAAGCCCAGGTCGAGGCCGCCAACACGGGCGGCGGCCGTGTGCAGCACATTGAAACCGTTCCAGCCCTCGCCGATCATGCCGTAGCTGTCGGCGATCTGACGGGCGGCGGCGAGCACGGCGGCGCCGTCGTCACGGGCAAGCGCGCCCTGGCCGACGATGATCATGGGATGTTGCGCACCGCGCAGCACGTCGGCGAAGGAATGGCCGCCCGAGGCGACCTCGCCCAGCGTGTCCGGACCGGCGCCGAGATAATCGTAATCGTAGGTCAGCTCCGGCCGTTCGCCGATCACGCCGACGCGCAAACCGCCGCTCAGCCAGCGCTGGCGGATGCGGGCATTGATGATGGGCGCCTCGATCCGGGGATTGGAGCCGACGATCAGCAGCGCGTCAGCCTGGTCGATGCCGGCGATGGTGCTGTTGAACAGGTAGGACGCGCGCGCCGTGGCATCGAGCTTCGCGCCATCCTGGCGGCAGTCGATATTGGGCGAACCCAGCTTGGCCATCAGGTCCTGCAGCGCAGCCATGGCCTCCAGGTCGGCCAGATCGCCGGCAATGGCAGCGATCCCGCTGGCCGGCACGCCGTCTACCCGTGCGGCAATGGCGGCGAACGCCTCGGCCCAGCTGGCTTCCTGCAGCTTGCCGTCCTTGCGGATATAGGGCCGATCCAGCCGGCGGCGCTTCAGGCCGTCATAGGCGAAGCGGGTCTTGTCGGAGATCCACTCCTGGTTGATGTCCTCGTTGAGGCGTGGCAGCACGCGCATGACTTCCTTGCCGCGGAAGTCGACGCGGATATTGGAGCCGACGGCGTCATGGACGTCGACGCTCTCCACCTTCTCCAGCTCCCACGACCGTGCCGTGAAGGCATAGGGCTTCGAGGTCAGCGCGCCGACAGGGCACAGGTCGATGACGTTGCCGGACAATTCCGACGTCATGGCCTGTTCCAGATAGGTGGTGATCTCCATGTGTTCGCCGCGCCCGATGGCGCCGATTTCCTCGACGCCGGCCACTTCCTCTGCAAAGCGGATGCAACGGGTACAATGGATGCACCGGGTCATCTCCGTCTTGATCAGCGGACCCATGTACTTTTCTTTGACGGCGCGCTTGTTCTCGTGGAACCGGCTGGCGCCCTTGCCATAGGCAATGCTCTGGTCCTGCAGGTCGCACTCGCCGCCCTGGTCGCAGATCGGGCAATCGAGCGGATGGTTGATCAGCAGGAATTCCATCACGCCTTCGCGGGCCTTCTTCACCTGCGGCGTATTGGTGTGGATCACCATGTTGTCGGCGGCCGGCATGGCGCAGCTGGCTATCGGCTTGGGCGCCTTTTCCTGCTCGACCAGGCACATGCGGCAATTGCCGGCGATGGACAGGCGTTCGTGATAGCAGAACCGCGGCACTTCGACGCCCGCGACCTCGCAAGCCTGCAGCACCGTGGTGCCCTGGCCGACCGTGACTTCCTTGCCGTCGATGGTAAGCGTTGGCATCCCGTTTCCCCTACGCCGCCTGAACCTGGGCGTTCTTGTAGGCGGCAATACGCGCCTCGAGTTCCGGGCGGAAATGACGGATCAGGCCCTGGATCGGCCATGCCGCCGCGTCGCCCAGCGCGCAGATCGTGTGGCCTTCGACCTGCTTGGTCACTTCCTGCAACAGATCGATTTCGGGCACATCGGCCTCGCCGCGCACCAGACGATCCATGACGCGCCACATCCAGCCGGTGCCCTCGCGGCACGGCGTGCACTGGCCGCAGCTTTCATGCATGTAGAACTTGGACAGCCGGGCGATGGCCTTCACGATGTCGGTGGACTTGTCCATGACGATCACCGCCGCCGTTCCCAGGCCCGACTGCACCGCCTTCAGCGCATCGAAATCCATGAGCACGTCGTCGCAGATCGCCTTGGGCAGTACCGGCACGGACGAGCCGCCCGGAATGACGGCAAGCAGGTTGTCCCAGCCGCCCCGCACACCGCCGCAATGCTTGTCGATCAGCTCGCGCAGCGGGATGCTCATGGCTTCCTCGACCGTGCAGGGCTTGTTCACGTGGCCGGAAATGCAGAACAGCTTGGTGCCTGTGTTGTTCGGCCGGCCAATGCCCGAGAACCAGGTGGCGCCGCGGCGCAGGATGGTCGGGATCACGGCGATCGATTCCACATTGGAAACCGTCGTCGGGCAGCCCCAGACGCCCATATTGGCCGGAAACGGCGGCTTCAGGCGCGGTTGCCCCTTCTTGCCTTCCAGGCTCTCGATCAGGGCGGTTTCCTCGCCGCAGATATAGGCGCCCATGCCGCGGTGGACATAGACGTCGAAGCGGTAACCGCTGCCGCAGGCATTCTCGCCAATCAAGCCGGCGTCATAGGCTTCGTCAATGGCCCGCTGCAGGTTCTCGGCCTCGCGGTAGAACTCGCCGCGAATATAGATGTAGGCGGCAATGGCGCGCATGGCGAAACCGGCCACCAGGCAGCCTTCGATCAGCTTGTGCGGGTCATGCCGCATGATCTCGCGGTCCTTGCAGGTCCCGGGCTCGCCCTCATCGGCGTTCACGACCAGATAGGACGGACGTCCGTCGCTCTCCTTGGGCATGAACGACATCTTCAGACCGGTCGGGAAACCCGCGCCGCCCCGGCCGCGCAGACCGGATTCCTTGATCTGGGTGATGATCCAGTCCTGGCCGTTGGCAATCAGGGCGGCGGTGCCGTCCCAGTCGCCGCGCGTCTTGGCGCCGTCCAGATACGGGCTGTGCAGACCGTAAAGATTGGTGAAGATGCGGTCCTGGTCCGCCAGCATCATGCGGTCTCCTTCAGCGTGGTCGGTCCGCCCTCGGGCGCCGCGTTGACACGGTCGACCTGCGGCCCGGCCGCAGGCGTGCGGCCCGCCCGAAGATCGTCCAGGATGCGCTTCGTGGAGTCCGCGTCCAGGTCTTCATAATAATCGTCGCCGATCTGCATCATGGGCGCGTTGACGCAAGCGCCCAGACACTCCACCTCGAGCAGCGTGAACGCTCCATCTTCCGTGGTATGGCCGGCGCGCACGCCAAGCGACTGGCGGCAGGCCTCCATCACCTGGTCCGATCCGCGCAGCCAGCACGGCGTGGTCGTGCAGACCTGGACGAAGTGCCGGCCGACCGGCGCCAGATTGTACATGGTGTAAAAGGTGGCGACCTCGTAGACGCGGATATAGGGCATGCTCAGCATCTCGCCGATCACGCGGATCGCCGCTTCGGGCAGCCAACCGCCGTTCTGACGCTGGGCGATATCGAGCAGCGGCATCACCGCGCTCTGCTGGCGCGTCTCGGGATACTTGGCGATGTGCTTGTTGACCTGCTCCATGCTCTCCGCAGTGAACTCGAAGCTGGAGGGCTGGACGAAGGGGGCAGCGTGCACGCCGCTCATCGGTCGATCTCCCCGAACACGATATCAAGAGAACCGAGGACGGCCGGAATGTCAGCCAGCATATGCCCCCGGCACATGAAATCCATGGCGGCCAGGTGCGGAAAGCCCGGTGCCCGGATCTTGCAGCGGTACGGCTTGTTGGAGCCGTCCGAGACCACATAGACGCCGAACTCGCCTTTCGGCGCCTCGACGGCGGCGTAAGCCTCGCCTTCCGGCACCTTGTAACCTTCCGTATAGAGCTTGAAGTGATGGATCAGCGCTTCCATGGAGCGCTTCATCTCGCCGCGCTTGGGCGGCACAATCTTGCGGTCGAGCGAGGCGACCGGCCCAGCGGGCATTTCGTTGATTGCCTGCTTAATGATCCTCAGGCTCTGGCGGATTTCCTCCAGCCGCAGGATGAAGCGATCGTAGCAATCACCGTGCTTGCCGATCGGGATATCGAAGTCGAACTTCTCGTAGCCGTCATAGGGTTGCGACTTGCGCAGATCCCACGCGATGCCCGAGGCCCGCAGCGGCGGTCCCGAAAACCCCAGATCGAACGCCTGCTCCGCCGTCACGATGCCGATGTCGACATTGCGCTGCTTGAAGATGCGGTTCTCGATCAGCATGGTTTCCATGTCGGCGAGAACTGCCGGGAACGTATCGGTCCAGGTGAAGATGTCTGCCAGCAACTCGGGCGTCAGGTCCTGGTGGACGCCGCCCGGCCGGAAATAGGCCGCGTGCAACCGGGCGCCGCAGGCCCGTTCGTAGAACACCATCAGCTTTTCGCGTTCCTCGAACCCCCACAGGATAGGCGTCATGGCGCCCACATCCAGAGCGTGGGTGGTGAGGTTCAGCAGATGATTGGCGATCCGGCCGATCTCGGAATAGAGCACGCGGATATATTGGCCGCGGACCGGCACCTCGCAGCCCAGCAGTTTTTCCACCGTGAGCGCGAAGGCATGTTCCTGGTTCATCGGCGCGACATAATCGAGCCGGTCGAAATAGGGCACGGCCTGCAGATAGGTCTTGTATTCGATCAGCTTTTCGGTGCCGCGGTGAAGCAGGCCGATATGCGGGTCGAGACGCTCGACAATCTCGCCGTCAAGCTCGGTGATCAGGCGAAGAACACCATGCGCCGCAGGGTGTTGCGGGCCGAAGTTAAGGTTGAAGTTTTTGAGCTCTACGTCCGCCATCAGCCCTGCTTCCCGCCCTCGCCCGGCGCCTTTTCGTCGCCAGGCAGGATGTATTTGGCGCCTTCCCACGGGCTCATGAAGTCGAAGTCCCGGAACTCCTGCATCAGGCTGACGGGCTCGTAAACCACGCGCTTCTGCTCTTCCGAATAGCGCACCTCGACATAGCCGGTCAGCGGGAAATCCTTGCGCAGCGGAAATCCCTGGAAGCCGTAGTCGGTCAGAATCCGGCGCAGATCCGGATGCCCCGTGAACATGACGCCGTACAGATCCCAGCATTCACGCTCGAACCAACTCGCGGAGCCGAAAACCTCGATAGCCGACGGCACCGGCGTGTCCTCGTCGGTCTGCACCTTCACCCGGACGCGCTGGTTATGGGTCAGGCTGAGCAGATGATAGACCACGTCGAAACGCAGTGGCCGGTTCGGATAATCGGCGCCGCAGATGTCGACAAGCTGCTGGCACTGGCACGCCGTGTTGTCGCGCAGGAATTTCAACAAGCGGTTGATATGCGCGGCATGGGCGCCGACCGTCAGTTCGCCGAGACGAACCTCAAAGCCCGTCACGACATCCGGCAGGCTGGTGGCGATATGGTCGCCAAGCTCGTGTAGCGCGCCGTCCATCATAGCCTCTATCGCGACAGGTTTCCGGTCCGCCGGATCTTCTTCTGCAGTTGCAGAATCCCGTAAACCAGCGCTTCCGCGGTCGGCGGGCAACCCGGAACGTAGATGTCGACAGGGACCACACGGTCACAGCCGCGCACGACCGAATAGGAATAATGGTAGTAGCCGCCGCCATTGGCGCAGCTGCCCATGGAGATCACGTAGCGCGGCTCGGGCATCTGGTCGTAGACCCGGCGCAGCGCCGGCGCCATCTTGTTGGTCAGCGTGCCGGCGACGATCATCACGTCAGACTGGCGCGGTGACGCGCGGGGTGCGAAGCCGAAGCGCTCCATGTCGTAGCGCGGCATGCTGGCCTGCATCATCTCGACCGCGCAGCACGCCAGACCGAAAGTCATCCACCACAACGATCCGGTGCGCGCCCAGGTAATCAGGTCATCCAGGCTGGAGACGATGAAGCCCTTTTCGGTCAGATCGCCGGACAGGCCCTCGAAATAGTCGCGCGATGCGGCGGTGGAGGTGTCCAGCGGCCGGCCGGCCACTGCGAGCGGATTTGCTACTCCCATTCCAGCGCCCCTTTCTTCCATTCGTAGACGAACCCGACGGTCAACACGCCCAGGAAGATCATCATCGACCAAAACCCGAACAATCCTATGCCACCCAGTGAGATAGCCCACGGGAACAGAAAAGCGACTTCGAGATCGAAGATGATGAACAGGATGGCGACCAGATAGAAGCGCACATCGAACTGACCGCGGCTGTCGCCAAAGGCATCGAAACCGCATTCGTAAGCAGCCAGTTTGGCCGGGTCAGGATTCTGGCGGGCCACCAACACGGCGGCCCCGATCATGATCAGCGAGAAGGCTGTGGCGACGCCAAGAAACAATAGGATAGGTAGGTACTCGGCGAGCAAACCCTGCATCGGAAACCGTCTGATTTTGCGTTGTAAGTTCGGCTTACCAATCGGTCCGGCTGGGATCGATCGGGGCGCAGTATAGTCGGCGCACCCTTTGTGTCAAATCCCATGGACCTGTGATTTTGCAGGCCAGAACTGTGGGAAAGTGGCGAGAGTGACGGGACTCGAACCCGCGACCTTCGGCGTGACAGGCCGACGCTCTAACCAACTGAGCTACACCCCCGCAAAAGCGGATGAAACGTCGTAATTCAATCTTCCGCGTGGCGCATTCACCAGCGCGCGGCCGACCGGAATACGGAGAGAAGTGGCGAGAGTGACGGGACTCGAACCCGCGACCTTCGGCGTGACAGGCCGACGCTCTAACCAACTGAGCTACACCCCCGCAAGGGAGGCTCCGTTTACGGCAGCCCCCGGATGGTGTCAACGGATAATGCCCCGATAGTCCGAAGATTTTGGGGATAACAGCATCGCAGATGGAAACTGCCTGGGAAGCGCTTTTAGCAAAGGCCCGGCCAGCGGCGGAGATCGGGTATTTCTCGGCCCCAGAGCCCTCGCCTCGCCCGAAGCGGCCGCACCGGCCACCGGGCCGGCTCTCGCTGCTGGACGATGCCGATTTCGCACCGGCGCCGCCCAGGCGGCTCGGATCGCGCCTAGTGCCGGCGCCGTATCTTGCAGGAATTGTCTCGCTGCGCTCGCTTATCTGCGCGCAGGCTGGTGGGCGGTGACGGGCTCGAACCGCCGACCCTCTCGGTGTAAACGAGATGCTCTACCAACTGAGCTAACCGCCCGAAGCATTTGGAATATATGGTCTTCTGAATGAATAAATGAAACCGACCGCCCTTCAACAGGCGGCCGGCCCACAACCCGGAACGTCGGGAAACGCCTTAGTTGACGGCGTCCTTCAGCGCCTTGCCAGCCTTGAACTTGGGCTGGGTGGACGCAGGAATGTCAATGGCAGTGCCAGTCCGCGGATTGCGGCCGGTAGTGGCGGCGCGCTTGGCGACGCTGAATGTGCCGAAGCCGACGAGACGGACTTCATCGCCCTTAGCCAGCGCACCCGAAATTCCATCGAGAACGGCATCAACCGCACTTGCCGCATCCGTCTTGGAGAGGCCTGCACTGGTTGCAACGGCCGCGATCAGGTCGTTTTTGTTCACGACAACCCCCTTGTTTGTAGATGATTTGTCCAACAGGTCCCTCTTTGCGAGAGAACCGAGAGTTTAGAGCCAGCACCTATAAGGGTCAAAGGAAAAGCCCCCGAAATGCGCTGAAATTCTGCGCTTTTCGGGGGCTTTGTCCGTTTTCGAACTGTCGTCAGGAGAGGATCAGTGAGTAACCAGCCCTTCGGCATCTCCCTTGGGCGCGTCTTTGCTCAGCGAGCCCACCGAATCGTCCTCTTCCCAGGTGATCGGAGTCAGCGGCTTGGTCAGTGCATGGGACAGCACTTCCTCGACGGTGCCCACCGGGATGATCTTCAGCCCGGCTTTCACATTGTCGGGGACCTCCGCCAGATCCTTCTCGTTATCCTTCGGGATCAGCACCGTCGTGATGCCGCCGCGCAGTGCGGCCAGCAGCTTCTCCTTGAGCCCACCGATGGCGAACACCCGGCCCCGCAATGTGACTTCGCCGGTCATGGCGATGTCCTTGCGGACCGGGTTGTTGGTGAGCACGGATACGATCGACGTGACCATGCCGACACCCGCCGACGGACCGTCCTTGGGCACGGCGCCCTCGGGCACGTGAATGTGAATGTCGCGCTTTTCGAAGATGCGCGGATGGATCCCGAACGTCGTCGCCCGCGACTTCACGAAACTGGCGGCCGCCTGGATCGATTCCTGCATCACATCGCCAAGCTTGCCGGTGATCGTCATCTTGCCCTTGCCCGGAACAAGCACGGCCTCGATGGACAGCAGTTCGCCGCCCACTTCGGTCCACGCCAGGCCGGTGACCACGCCGACACCATCTTCCTCTTCGGCGATACCGTAGTGGAAGCGGCGAACGCCCAGGTAATCACCCAGGTTCTCGGACGTGACCCGCACCTGGTCGGCTTCGCCGCCGACAAGCACGCGGATCGCCTTGCGAACCAGCTTGGCCAGTTCGCGCTCCAGGCTCCGCACGCCCGCCTCGCGGGTGTAGTAACGGACCATGTCGCGCAGGGCTTCGTCGGTGATTTCCCACTCGCCCTTCTTGATGCCGTTCTGCTCCAGCTGCTTGCTGATCAGATGGCGCTTGGCGATCTCGATCTTCTCGTCCTCGGTGTAGCCGCTGAGACGGATGATCTCCATGCGGTCCATCAGCGGGCCGGGAATGTTGAGCGTATTCGCCGTCGTCACGAACATCACCTTCGACAGGTCGTAGTCGATCTCCAGGTAATGGTCGTTGAACGTGCTGTTCTGCTCGGGATCCAGAACCTCGAGCAACGCCGAGGACGGGTCGCCCCGGAAATCCGCGCCCATCTTGTCGATCTCATCGAGCAGGAACAGCGGGTTGTTGCTGCCCGCCTTCTTCATGCTCTGGATGACCTTGCCGGGCATGGAACCGATATAGGTCCGGCGATGGCCCCGAATCTCGGCCTCGTCGCGCACGCCGCCCAGCGACACGCGAACGAAATCGCGCCCGGTCGCCTTGGCGATGGACTTGCCGAGCGAGGTCTTGCCGACGCCGGGCGGGCCGACGAGGCACAGGATCGGTCCCCGGATCTTCTTGGTCCGCTGCTGGACGGCAAGATATTCCAGGATGCGCTCCTTGACCTTCTCAAGGCCGTAATGGTCCGTATCCAGAACCTGCTCGGCCACATGAATATCGGTCCGCACCTTCTTGGACTTGCCCCACGGAATGTTGAGCAGCCAGTCGAGATAATTGCGCACGACGGTGGCTTCCGCAGACATGGGGCTCATGTTGCGCAGCTTCTTGAGCTCACCTTCGGCCTTGGTCCGGGCTTCCTTGCTCAGCTTCAGGCGCGCGATCTTGTCCTCGAGTTCGGCAATTTCGTCGGCGCCTTCGTCGCCCTCGCCGAGTTCCCGCTGAATGGCCTTCATCTGCTCATTCAGATAATATTCGCGCTGGGTCTTCTCCATCTGCTTCTTGACGCGGCCGCGAATCTTTTTCTCGACCTCGAGCACGCCGATTTCGTTCTCCATCAGGCCGTAGACCCGCTCAAGGCGGCTGCCCACGTCCTCCATCTCGAGCAATTCCTGCTTCTCCGAGATCTTGACAGAGAGATGCGACGCCAGCGTGTCGGCCAGCTTGGCCGGATCCTCGATCTGGTTGACCGAAACGAGAACTTCCGGCGGCACCTTCTTGTTCAGCTTCACATACTGCTCGAACTGGGTGACCACCGAGCGCGCCAGTGCCTCGAGCTCGGTACGCTCGGCCAGCGTCTCATCGATCTCCGACGCCGTCGCCTCGAAGAATTCGGGATTGTCGACGAACTCGTCCAGCCGCGCCCGTGCACCGCCCTCGACCAGCACCTTTACGGTGCCGTCAGGCAGCTTGAGCAACTGGAGAACCGACGCGATGGTGCCGACACGGAAAATATCCGCATGGCCAGGGTCATCCTGTCCGGCGTCCTTCTGGGTAACGAGGAGGATTTTCTTGTCGTCCTTCATCACGTCCTCGAGCGCCCGCACGGATTTCTCGCGCCCCACGAACAGGGGAACAATCATGTGCGGGAACACGACGATGTCGCGCAATGGCAGAACAGGGAACGTGTTGGACTTGTCTGTCTTCTGCATGGCTTCCATTCGATCCATATCTGGGGGCCAACCGACTCGGCAGCCCCATTCTATCGTACCCGCTCATGTGGCGATCGGGTTACGAAAGATCAACCCCCGCCCGAACAGGACGGGGGAACACGGATATTACGCGCCTTTGCCGACGTCTTCGGCGCGCCGATCGGAATAGATATACAGCGGCTGGGCGCGGCCCTCGACAACCTCGTTGTTGATGACCACCTCACCCACGCCTTCCAGCGCCGGAAGATCGTACATCGTGTCGAGCAGGATGCTCTCCATGATGGACCGCAGGCCGCGCGCCCCGGTCTTGCGTTTGATCGCCCGCTTGGCGACGCCATGCAATGCATCGTCCGTGAAACCGAGCGATACGCCTTCCATGTCGAAAAGGCGCTGGTACTGCTTGACCAGCGCGTTCTTCGGCTTGGTCAGGATTTCGATCAGCGCGCTCTCATCCAGATCGCCCAGGGTGGCGAGCACCGGCAGGCGGCCGACGAATTCGGGGATCAGGCCGAATTTCAGCAGATCCTCGGGCTCGACGCTCTGCAGGATATCGCCGGTGCGGCGATCCTCGGGCCCGACCACATTCGCGCCGAAACCGATCGACTTCTCCGCACCGCGGGCATCGATGATCTTCTCGAGTCCCGAAAAGGCGCCGCCGCAGATGAACAGGATGTTGGTGGTATCCACCTGCAGGAATTCCTGCTGGGGATGCTTGCGGCCGCCCTGGGGCGGAACGCTGGCGACAGTGCCCTCCATGATCTTGAGGAGCGCCTGCTGAACACCCTCACCCGACACGTCGCGGGTGATCGACGGATTGTCGGACTTGCGGCTGATCTTGTCGACCTCGTCGATATAGACGATGCCGCGCTGGGCACGCTCGACATTGTAGTCGGCGGATTGCAGCAGCTTGAGAATGATGTTCTCGACATCCTCGCCCACATAGCCGGCTTCGGTCAGCGTGGTGGCGTCGGCCATGGTGAACGGTACGTCCAGGATGCGGGCCAGGGTCTGGGCCAGCAACGTCTTGCCGCAGCCCGTCGGGCCAATCAGCAGGATGTTGGACTTGGACAGTTCCACGTCGTTGTTTTTCGACGCGTGATTCAGCCGCTTGTAGTGATTGTGAACCGCGACCGAGAGCACCCGCTTGGCCACTTCCTGGCCGATGACATAATCATCCAGCACGCGACAGATCTCGGCCGGCGTGGCGATGCCGTCGCCGGTCTTCACCAGCGAGTTCTTGTTCTCCTCGCGGATGATGTCCATGCACAGTTCGACGCATTCGTCGCAGATGAACACCGTCGGACCCGCAATGAGCTTGCGCACCTCATGCTGGCTCTTTCCGCAGAAAGAACAATAAAGCGTATTCTTGGAGTCGCCGCTGCCGCTGGTCTTGGTCATTACCCGTGTCGTACCGTCGTTTCAATCCATGCTATCCGGGCGAAGCCGGGGCAATCAATGCCAATGTTACGGCTCAACGCCGCGTGAAAGGCAGAAGTCCGCTCCATGCGCCGCATCAGGCCGCCTTGCTCTGCGGATCGGGACGCTTCTCGAAAACCTCGTCGATCAACCCGAAGGTCTTCGCATCCTGCGCCGTCATGAAGTTGTCGCGCTCCAGCGCGCGCCGGATCGTCTCGATGTCCTGACCCGTATGCTTGACATAGATCTGGTTGAGACGCTCGCGGATGGCGAGGATTTCGCGAGCATGAATCTCGATATCGCTCGCCTGCCCCTGCGCGCCGCCCGAGGGCTGGTGCAGCATGACGCGGGCATTGGGAGTGGCGAAGCGCCGTCCCGGCTCGCCCGCCTGCAACAGCAGCGACCCCATGGACGCGGCCTGGCCGATGCACACCGTCGACACCGGCGCCTTGATGTATTGCATGGTGTCGTAGATCGCGAGGCCTGAGGTCACGATACCGCCCGGCGAATTGACGTAGAGGGCGATTTCCTTGCTGGGATTCTCGGCTTCGAGGAACAGCAGCTGGGCACAGATCAAGCTCGAGACGTGGTCGTCGATCGGCCCCACCAGAAAGATGATGCGCTCCTTGAGCATGCGCGAATAGATATCGTACGCCCGTTCGCCGCGATTGCTCTGCTCGACCACCATGGGAACGAGCGCGCCGTAAATTTCCAGTGGATCCCTCATGTCACCGCCTTGTAGCCGGAAGCCCATCCTCATACAGATGGACTTCGCGATTGGATTTGGTAGAGGCAGGACAATTTCTGGGCGCCCTGCCCCCGGTTCGGTCCGACGCGCGCGCCGACCCGAGGTTACTTGGAGTCGGCGGCGGCGTCTTCCTCGGGATCGCTCAACAGCGTTTCCCGGTCGACTTCCTTCTCCGTAACTTCGGCCTTCTCGAGGATAAAGTCTATGACCTTCTCCTCGAAAATCGGGGCGCGGACCTGCTGCATGGCATCCGGATTCTTCTGGTAGAATTCGAACACCTGGCGCTCCTGGCCCGGGAACCGCTGGGCTTCCATCATGATGGCCCGGTTGAGTTCCTCGGCATTGACCGTGATCTCGTTGCTGTCGCCGATATTGGAGAGCAGCAGGCCAAGACGGACGCGGCGCACCGCGATCTCGCGATATTCCGTGCGCAGCTCGTCTTCCGGCTTGTCGGCGGTTTCGAGCGTCTTGCCTTCCTGCTTCAGGCTGGTTTCGAAATCCTGCCAGATCTGGTTGAACTCCATATCGACCATGCCTTCCGGTACCGGAAAGTCGTGCATGTCGGCAAGCTGGTCGAGCATGGAACGCTTCAGCTTCATGCGCGAGACCCGGTTGAAGTCGGCGGCCACCTGCTCCTTGAGGCGCTCGCGCAGCTGCTCCAGGCTCTCGAGGCCGACCTTCTGGGCCAGTTCGTCATCGATCGGCACCGCGATCGGCTTCTTCACTTCCTTGACCGTCACTTCGAATACGGCGTCCTTGCCGGCCAACTCTTCCGAGCCGTAATCGTCCGGGAAGGTGACGTTGACATCGCGCTTTTCGTTGGTCTTGGCGCCGATCAGCTGGTCCTCGAAGCCGGGGATCAGCGAATTCGAGCCCAGCACCAGCTCGTAATCCTCGGCCGTGCCGCCCTCGAAGGGTTCGCCATCGCGCTTGCCGAGGAAATCGATGACGACGGAGTCATCCTTCTTTGCCTTGTAGGTCTTCGCGGCGGTCTTGTAGGCCTTCTGCCCTTCGGCGATACGCTGAAGCGCCTCCTCGATGTCGGCGTCGCCGACCGGCGCGGTCTGCCGCTCCAGCTTCACCTTGCCCAGGTCACCGGGAATGATCTCGGGAAGCACTTCTACCGAGAGCTGGTATTCAAGAGCACTGCCACGCTCGAACGACGTGATCTCGATGTTCGGGCGCATGGCCGGGCGCAGCTCGTTCTTCTCGAGCGCCTCGCGGGTGGTGGCGTTGACGGTTTCCTCAAGCACCTCACCCATCAGCGCGTCGCCGTGCAGCTTGCGCAGATGACCGACCGGCACCTTGCCGGGACGGAAGCCCGGCAGGCGGATGCGGCCGGCGAGCTGCTGTAGCTTCTCGTCGAGCTTGCTGTCGATGACGTCCGCCTCGACGGTAATCTTGTACTCGCGCTTGAGGCCTTCGGCGTTGGTTTCGGTGACTTGCATTAGATCGTCCGAATTCTGTTGTGCAACAATGTTTAAGGCGGAGACTGCGTTGGTGCGGGCGAAGGGACTCGAACCCCCACGAGTTTCCTCACCGGAACCTAAATCCGGCGCGTCTACCAATTCCGCCACGCCCGCCAGTCTCTGGCGCATCCGCAGCAATCCCGCCCCGCTCAGGGGGCGGACGTATAGCATAACTTTTTTGAAATGCACCAGCGATCTTGGATTGGCCTTCGCGGCGGGCCGCTTGCCCCTGCTGGCCGGGGCCTGCGCCGCTGCATGCAAACCCGGTGTCAGGCGGCCACGCCGCCACCGGATGGGGTCACCTGCGATTATAAAAGTGCGAGCTCGCGCAGCACCGCGGGCAGCGTCTCGCTGAGATCCTCGGCGATCAGACCCGGCCCGAACAGGGCGGCTGCCCGGCCGTGCAGCCAGGCGCCGGCGCATGCGGCTTCGAAGGCCGGCATGGACTGGGCGAGCAGGCCGACGATCAGCCCCGCCAGCACATCGCCGGATCCTGCGGTCGCCAGTGTGGGCGGTCCGTTGGCGTTGATGACGGCGCGGCCGTCCGGCGCCGCGATCACGGTATCCGGGCCCTTGAACAGCACGACAGCGCCGGCGCGGGCCGCGGCGGCACGTGCCCTGTCCAGTTTGCAGCCCCCGGTAATGTCCGGAAACAACCGCGCGAACTCGCCGTCATGGGGCGTCAGCACGCAGGGCGCGGCGATGGCGCCGAACAGCTCGGCCGGTGTGTCGCGAAAGCTGGTGATGGCGTCGGCGTCGACGACGCAGGAGCGGCCGGCCCGTAGCGCTTTCAGCGCCGAGGCCCGGGTGGTCTCGCCGACGCCGTTGCCGGGCCCGACCAGCACCGCGTTACGCCGCCGGTCGGCCAGGATGTCGGCGAAGTCGGTGAATGGGGCAGTCATCACGGCGTTGAGCTGGGACGCGTGCGCCACGACCGCATCTGGCGGACAGGCGACGGTCACCAGCCCTGCCCCGACGCGCAGCGCAGCACGCGCACCCAGCCGGGCCGCGCCGCCATTCGCCAGCGGGCCGGAAACGACGATGGCGTGCCCCCGCGCATATTTGTGGCCTTCATCCGCCGGAAAGGGGAACACCGGCCGCCACAGCGCCGGACCGTTCTCCCAGCAGCGGGCGCCGATCTCGGCCAGCACTTCAGCAGGGATGCCGATATCGCACGAATCGACATGGCCGCAGAGAAATTTCGAGGGCGCAAGAAGATGGGCGGGTTTCTTGCGAAAGAAGGTGATGCTGCGCGTTGCCGCGATCGCCGGACCGAGCACCCGGCCTGTCGAGCCTTCGACGCCGCTCGGCACGTCGATGGCGATGACCGGCACCCCGGCGCCGTTGACCGCCTCGATCATGTCGGCCGCTGCGCCGGCGATCGGCCTGTCGAGTCCGGCGCCAAACAGGGCGTCGACGATCAACCCTGCCCCGGCCAGCAGATCGGGCGACAAGGCCTCGACCGGGCCGGTCCAGCGCGATGCCATGCCGGCAGCGTCGCCCTTCAACCGTGCCGGCTCGCCCAGCAGGCCAAGCCGGACGCTCCAGCCCTGCCGCTGCAGCAGCCGCGCGATGACGAAACCGTCGCCGCCATTATTGCCGGGGCCGCACAGCACGCTCACCGGCACACGTTCATAATTGTCGGCGATGACGCGGGCGCACGCCCGGCCCGCATTCTCCATCAGGGTGATGCCCGGCGTGCCATGCGCGATGGCCAGCGCATCGGCACGATACATCTCCGCGGTAGTGAGCACGTCGAGACCCGTCATGGCGCGACTCTACGAGGCATCGCCGCAGACGCCAAAACATAAGTATGAAAGGAGGAATTGGGGTGGCTGATGGGAATCGAACCCACGACCTCAGGTACCACAAACCCGCGCTCTAACCAACTGAGCTACAGCCACCGCAGCGGCGCAGTTCTTACCCGCATTGCCCCCGCCATGCAACACCAGAAGAGACAGTGAAGCGTCAGGAAGGCGGATGGTCGCCAACCGACCTAGCCGATCGCCCCGGAGAAGGCCCGCAAACGCGCGATTGCCTCGTCAAGCACCGCATCCTGCTTGCAGAAACAGAAGCGAAGCATGTGGGTCGGCGGCTCTCCGGGATAAAATGCGCTGACGGGAATCGAGCCCACCCGCGCCTCTCGCACCAGGGTCATGGCGAAGTCCACGTCACCGCCGCCATTCCACAACGGGCGGCAATCCACATTGGCGAAATACGTGCCCTGCGAGGGCAGCACCCTGAATCCGGCGCCGCGCAGGCCGGTCACCAGCCGGTCCCGCTTGCGCTCCATCGCGGCCGCCAGCCCGCGGAAATAGTCGTCATCTTTGGCAAGGCCATGGGCTACCGCTGCCTGCAGACTCGGCGGCGTGGTAAAGGTAATGAACTGATGCGCCTTGGCCACGGCCCCGATCAGCGCGGCCGCGCCGGTCAGATACCCCACCTTCCAGCCGGTCAACGAGAATGTCTTGCCCGCCGAACCGATACGGAGGGTTCGTTCGGCCATGTCCGGCAAGGTCATGAGCGGGACATGACGGCTACCCGAGAACACCAGATGTTCGTACACCTCGTCGCAGATCACATAGGAATCGTGCGCACGCGCCAGTTCGGCGATCAACGCCAGTTCGGCCGCATCGAACACCTTGCCGGTCGGATTCATCGGGCTGTTCAGCACCAGCAGCTTGGTCTTCGGGCCGAACGCCGCGCGCAACTCGGCCTCGGGCAGCGACCATTCCGGCGGCCGTAGCCGCACCATGCGGGGCACGGCGCCCGCCAGCCGCACGATGGGCAGATAGGAATCATAGACCGGTTCGATCAGCACCACCTCGTCGCCCGGCTGCAGCAGCGCCAGCAGACTGGCGGTCAGCGCCTCGGTGGCGCCCGACGTCACCAGCACCTGGCTGCGCCAGTCCACGTCCAGCCCGTAGAACCGCTTGTTGTGCGCGGCAATCGCCTGGCGCAGCACCGGCAGGCCCATCATCGGCGGATATTGGTTTGGCCCCTCCATCGCGGCGCGGGCGGCGGCCTCACGCACATCTTCGGGCCCGTCCTCATCGGGAAATCCTTGCCCGAGATTGATCGCATCATGCTCCACGCACAGCGCCGACATGACCGTGAAGACGGTGGTCCCCAGGCTGTCCACCACCTCGTTGACCGGTCTCAATGCACACTCCCACCAATGTCTGCCCACATATTCATCATGCTGCCTTATCTCTGTGCATTATCGGACCTCGCTGCTGCCGGCCAACGGCGATGGACACTCCGGAAATGGCAAGATACGGTTTTGCAGAGAGTTGGCACGTATCGTGCTTGATCCGACATACTACGTAATTCCAAAACTCTGGGGTTGGACGAACGAAAGCATGAAGAAAATCGAAGCGATCATAAAGCCGTTCAAGCTGGACGAGGTGAAGGAAGCTCTTCACGAGGTCGGACTGAGCGGCATTACCGTCATTGAAGCCAAGGGTTTCGGGCGGCAGAAGGGTCACACGGAGCTGTACCGTGGCGCCGAATACGTCGTCGACTTCCTGCCCAAGGTGAAGATCGAGGTCGTGCTTGACGATGCGTTGCTGGAACGGGCCATCGAGGCGATCCAGCAGGCGGCTCAGACCGGCCGCATCGGCGATGGCAAGATCTTCGTCACCAATGTCGAGGAGGCGATCCGCATTCGCACCGGGGAAACCGGCGTCGACGCCATCTGATACCACCAGCCAACAACACGAATCGGGAACGAGAGGATTATCCATGAGTGACGTTACTGCCCTGCTGAAGCGGATCAAGGACGAGGACATCGAGTACGTTGATCTGCGCTTCACCGATCCGCGCAGCAAATGGCACCACCTGTCCATGCACAAGGACGTGGTCGACGAGGACATGTTCGTCGAAGGTGTGATGTTCGACGGTTCGTCGATCTCCGGCTGGAAGGCGATCAACGAGTCCGACATGGTGCTGATGCCGGATGTCTCGACCGCCGTGCTCGATCCGTTCTCGGCGACCAAGCAGCTGATCGTGATCTGCGACATCCTGGAGCCCGGCAGCCATGAGGCCTATGGCCGCGATCCGCGCGGCACCGCCAAGGCCGCGTTGAACTATCTCAGTTCGACCGGTATCGGCGACTCCGCCTTTTTCGGCCCCGAGCCCGAATTCTTCATGTTCGACAACGTGCAGATGGAAGTGGGCTACAACACCGCCTTCTACCGTTTCGACGACGTCGAAAGCCCGCATATGGCCGGCGTCGCCATCGAAGGCGGCAACATGGGCCATCGGCCCCGCATCAAGGGCGGCTACTTCCCCGCCATGCCGGTCGACAGCGGCCATGACATCCGCGCCGAGATGCTGGACACCATGCGCGCCATGGGCGTGCCGATCGAAAAGCATCACCATGAGGTGGCGACCTCACAGCACGAGCTGGGCATGAAGTTCGGCACGCTGGTAACCGCCGCCGACGCCGTGCAGGTCTACAAATATGTCTGCCAGAACGTGGCCCATGCCTATGGCAAGTCGGTGACCTTCATGCCGAAGCCGGTGGCGCTGGACAACGGCTCGGGCATGCACGTGCACCAGTCGATCTGGAAGGGCGGCAAGCCGCTGTTTGCCGGTAACGGCTATGCCGACCTGTCGGAAGATTGCCTGTACTATATCGGCGGCATCATTAAGCACGCCAAGGCCATCAACGCGTTCACCAACGCCACGACCAACAGCTACAAGCGCCTGGTCCCCGGCTATGAAGCCCCCGTGCTGCTGGCCTATTCGGCCCGCAACCGGTCGGCCTCGTGCCGCATCCCCTACTCGCCGAGCCCCAAGGGCAAGCGCGTCGAGATTCGCTTCCCCGATCCGGCGTCGAACCCGTATCTCGGCTTCGCGGCGATGATGATGGCCGGCCTCGACGGCATCGAGAACAAGATCCATCCGGGCGAGCCCATGGACAAGGATCTGTATCACCTGCCACCGGAAGAACTGGCCGCTGTCCCGACCGTCTGCGGCAGCCTGCGCCAGGCCTGCGAGGCGCTGGATTCGGACCGCGACTTCCTGAAGAAGGGCGGCGTGTTCAACGACGACCAGATCGACGGCTATCTGGCCCTCAAGGAAGAAGAGTACATGGCGTGGGAAACGGCTCCCCACCCGATCGAATATATGATGTACTACAGCGCCTAACCAGCGAAGGGAGCGCATCCCGCGCTCCTCACCTCTACACGGAAAGCCCCGGCCTCGCGCCGGGGCTTTCTCTTTATGGCCCGGTTCTCTGTCACCCGGCGACTCCGGCGCAAGCAAGGCGGTCTCGCCAGGACCGGAGCCGGGTCGAACCCTGCGGAATCCTTGTGCCCATGAACTGTCCGCCCGCCCGGCCAAACCGGACGATCAGGGCTGCATCAGCCGCCATTGCAGGCCCTGGATTTGAGGTCATATCTTCAGTCTGTACATGGGCAGCGTACCGGCGAGGCGCATTTCAGCACAACATATCGGGTGCCCCTCGCCTGTTGGATACACTATACTGCGCTTCTCCTGATTCACGGTCCGTTCCAAGGAACCTATGAGCACCAAGCCCAACGACGATCTGTTCGCCGCCGGCGGCGCCACCAGCGACTATTCCGCCAAGGACATCGAGGTCCTCGAGGGGCTGGAGCCGGTGCGGCGGCGGCCGGGCATGTATGTGGGCGGCACCGACGAGAAGGCGTTCCACCATCTGGCGGCCGAGGTACTCGACAATTCCATGGACGAGGCCGTGGCCGGCCACGCATCGCGCATCGAGATCGAGCTGCGCGAGGATGGCAGCCTGAGCATCCGCGACAACGGCCGCGGCATTCCGGTGGATGCCCATCCCAAGTTCAAGACCATCTCGGCGCTCGAGGTGATCATGACCACCCTGCATTCGGGCGGCAAATTTGGCGGCAAGGTCTACGAAACATCAGGCGGCCTGCACGGCGTGGGCGTGTCGGTGGTGAACGCCCTGTCCGAATGGCTCGATGTCGAGGTGGCGCGCGATCGCAAATTGTGGCGCCAGACCTATTCACGCGGCAAGCCCACCTCCAGGCTGGACGACATGGGCCCGGTGCAGAACCGCCGCGGCACCACCATCAGCTTTCGTCCCGACCCGCAGATCTTCGGCGACGAGCTGGCGTTCAAGCCGGCACGGCTCTACCGCATGGCGCGCTCCAAGGCGTATCTGTATCGCGGCGTCGAGATTCGCTGGTCGTGCGCACCATCGCTGCTGAAGTCCAGCGACACGACACCTGAAACAGAAGTGCTTCATTTCCCCAATGGGTTGCTCGACTTCCTTAATCAGGAGATCGAAGGCGCAGATCTGGTCACCCCGGCTCCATTCGCCGGTTCTGGCGAGATGGAATCCGGCGGCAGGGTAGAATGGGCGATCGCCTGGCCCATCGACCGGGACGGTTTCATCAATTCCTATTGCAACACGGTCCCGACGCCCGAGGGCGGCACGCACGAGACCGGTATGCGCAATGCGCTGGTCAAGGGATTGAAGGCCTATGCGGAACTGGCCGGCAATCGCAAGGCCGGCCAGATTACCGCCGAGGACGTGCTGGCCAACATCACCGTCATCCTGTCGGTGTTCATCCGCGAGCCCCAGTTCCAGGGCCAGACCAAGGAACGGCTGGCCAGCCCGGAAGCAACGCGTGTGGTCGAAACCGCCATGCGCGACCATTTCGACCACTGGCTGTCCGGCGCCCCTCAGGTGGCCGACAGCCTGCTGGCCTATGCCCTGCTCCGTGCCGAGGAACGCATCCGCCGCAAGCAGGAAAAGGAAACCGGCCGCAAGAGCGCCACGCGCAAGCTGCGCCTGCCCGGCAAATTGACCGACTGCGCCAATGCGGGCACCGCCGGCACGGAATTGTTCATCGTCGAGGGCGATTCGGCCGGCGGCTCGGCAAAGATGGCCCGCGACCGCGCCAACCAGGCGGTGCTGCCATTGCGCGGCAAGATTCTCAACGTGGCAAGTGCCGCGCAGGACAAGGCGTCGGCCAACCAGGAACTGAAGGATCTGGTGCAGGCGCTGGGCTGCGGCACGGGCACGCACTACCGCGAGGAGGATCTGCGCTACGAGAAGATCGTGATCATGACCGACGCGGACGTTGACGGCGCCCATATCGCCACCTTGCTGATGACCTTCTTCTTTCATTCCATGCAGGGCCTGATCCGCGAGGGCCATCTCTATCTGGCCATGCCGCCGCTCTACCGGATGACGCACAAGAACACGACGGTCTACGCTCAGAATGACGCCGAGAAGGATCAGCTGATCGCCGACGTGTTCAACGGCAGCGACAAGGTCGAAGTGGGCCGCTTCAAGGGATTGGGCGAAATGAGCGCGGCCCAGCTCAAGGCCACGACCATGAATCCGGCGACCCGGACCCTGCTGCGCGTCAAGCTTCCGGAAGGCGAAAATCGATTTATCGGACTCGAGGAAACCTCCGATCTGGTGGACCGACTGATGGGGAAACGGCCAGAAATGCGCTTTGAATACATACAGAAGCATGCATCTACTGTGAGCGATCTTGACGTTTAATCAGCGCGCCCCGCATGAATACGGCGTTGACTTCGCAGGTAAAGTCCCTATTTTGCGCGGCGTGAATCATGCAAACAAAGCTGGCTCGGCCGACGGATCGCCCACATCGACGAGACTTTCTGGACATGTGGGCATGCGTGTCCGTGGGTGAAACGGTATTGCTAAAGTGAACTTCGAATATCTCGGATTGGCCCCGGAAACCCTGCGGGCCGTTGAAGAAGCCGGTTACACAACGCCGACGCCTATCCAGGCGCAGGCGATACCTGTCGTATTGCAGGGCCGCGACGTGCTGGGCATTGCCCAGACCGGCACGGGCAAGACAGCCGGTTTCACGCTGCCGATGATCGACATCCTGTCCCAGGGCCGCGCCCGGGCACGGATGCCGCGCTCTCTCATCCTCGAGCCGACTCGCGAGCTTGCAGCCCAGGTGGCGCAAAGCTTCGAGACCTACGGCAAATATCACAAGCTGAACATGGCGCTGCTGATCGGCGGCGTCAGCTTCGACGAACAGGAGCGCAAGCTCGACCGGGGCGTCGACGTGCTGATCGCCACACCGGGCCGGCTACTCGACCATTTCGGCCGTGGCAAGCTGATGATGAACGGCGTCGACATCTTGGTGATCGATGAAGCTGACCGCATGCTCGACATGGGCTTTATCCCCGATGTCGAGCGCATCTGCTCGCTGATCACCAAGAAGCATCAGACGCTTTTCTTCTCGGCCACCATGCCGCGGGAAATCCAGAACCTGGTCTCCAAGTTCCTGACCGATCCCAAGCGGATCGAAGTGGCGTCCCCCTCGTCAACCGCCACGACGGTCGAGCAGTTCCTGGTGCCGATGAACACCAGCGAAGCCGGCGCCAAGCGCGCCAAGCTGCGCGAGCTGCTGCGCGGCGAGGAAATCAAGAACGCCATCGTCTTCTGCAATCGCAAGCGCGATGTGGACGTGGTTTACCGTTCGCTCGTCAAGCACGGGTTTGACGCGGCGGCCTTGCATGGCGACATGGACCAGGGCTCGCGCACGGAAGTGCTCGAAAAGTTCAAGGCCGGCAATCTTCGCCTTCTGGTTGCCAGCGACGTGGCGGCACGCGGCCTGGATATCCCGGCCATGTCCCACGTTTTCAACTACGACGTGCCTTCTCATGCCGAGGATTATATTCACCGCATCGGCCGCACCGGCCGGGCCGGTCGCAGCGGGCGTACCTTCATGATCTCGACACCGGCAGATTCCAAGTGGCTGCGCAACGTCCAGAACCTCATTGGCAAGGCCATCAGCACACTGACCGGCGCCGCGCCGAAGCCCGAAACCGAATCTCCGGCCGTCGCCGAGAATGATACGACGCCGGCCGAGGCGCCCAGAAGCGAAGCGGCCCGGAACGACGCACCCGGAGACGACGCCTCCGAGGAAAAGCGCGGCAAGCGCCGCCGGCGCAGCCGGGGCGGCAAGCGCGGCGACGCGTCGAAGACCGCGGCACCGCCGCAAACCGAGGACGTGCCCGTGGTGACGCAACCGCAGGATCAGGCGGACGTGATCGACGAGCCGCGCAGGAATCAGGCATCGAAGCCGCGCCCGGACAAGGCTGCAGGCGAACAGCGCCGCGACGAGCCGCGCCGTGATGAACCGCGCCGTCAAGAGGCTCGCCGTGATGACAACCGGCACCGGGATTCGCGCCGCGACGACAGGCGGGACCGGGATCGGCCCCGTGACCGTCGCCCCTACCGCGACGATGATTTCGAGCCCGTTGTCGGCCTGGGAGACCATGTCCCTGAATTCCTGCTGCGCGCTTTCAAGATCGCGCCGATTGCCGCCGATGACGACGACGACGAGATTCTGTTCGACACCGAGGCTGAGATTGAGGTCGCCGCCGAGGCTGACACCGACGCCGAGGCCGCCGATGCCGTAACGGCCGAGGACACCGCCGCAGCCGAGCCGCAGGACGCCACTGGCGATCGCAAGCCGAAGCGCAAGCGCCGTACCCGGAGCAAGAAGCCGCGGGACGCCGCCGCCGAGTCAGCCACGGCCGAGACTGCCGCCGCCGAGACTGCGGTTGCCGAAGCCCCGGCCGAATCGCCGTCTCCGGAACTCCAGCCCGAGCCGGTAACCGACGCGACTGAGCAACAGCCTGATTCGGCAGCGGGCGCGGTCCAGGAAGAGCCTGAAGTGCCCAACGAAACGCCTGCGGCCGAGGAGCAGCCTGCCCCCAAGCCGAAGCGGGTGCGCAAGCCTCGCGCCAAGGCTGCCGCGAAACCGGCTGAGCCTGACACGGACAAGGCCGAGACTGCCGCCGATGAGGCGCCCGCAGCGGCCGAGGAGCCCAAGGCCAAACCGCGCCGCCGCGCCGCGAAGCCGAAGGCGGATACCGCGAAGGCGGCGGCAGATGCCGCGGCGCCCGCCGGCGATGCACCGGAAGCGGATGCCAAGCCGAAACCGGCCCGCAAGCCGCGTGCGCCCCGTAAAAAAACGCCGCCCAAGGCAGCCTGATACACTGATCGGGATGGCACGGGCGCGGCCGTTGAGGCCGCGCCGCTACTGCCACCTTGCCCGCATCCGCCTTCCGCATTAATCAAGGCTGACGGCGATCTGCAGCGGATATCCGCTGCAGCGCCCGGAATCACAATCTGTGTCCTGCAATCGGTCGTTCTGCTGCAGGATTAGCGAGGGGAGATGGCCCATGGAATTCGACAAGGTTTCGCTCGACATCAATGACGGCGTGGCCGTCGTGACGCTCAACGATCCGGAGGCGATGAACGCCGTCTCCCTGCCCATGCTGCAAAGCCTCAGGGAGGTGCTGACCATCCTGGAGGACCGCGAGAGCAAGGTGCGCGCTGTGGTGATCACCGGCGAAGGCCGCGCCTTCTGTGCCGGCGCCAACCTCAAGAACCGCAAGCCGGCCGACCCCGACGATCCCGACAACACGGTCGCGACCCTCGACGTCTACTACCATCCCATGCTGAAACGCATGCGCGACCTGAAGGCGCCGATCATCACCGCCGTCAATGGCCCGGCGGCCGGCGCGGGCATGAGCCTCGCCATTTCCGGCGATCTCGTCTACGCGGCGCGCTCGGCCTATTTCATGCAGGCATTCATCAATATCGGCCTGGTGCCGGACGCGGGCAGCACGTTCATTCTGCCCCGTCTCATCGGCAAGGCCCGCGCTGCACGGATGATGATGCTGGGTGAACGCGTTACTGCCGACCGGGCGCTGGAATGGGGCATGATCACCGAGGTGCTGGACGACGACAAATTGATGCCCGCGGCGATGGACCTGGCCGCCCGCATGGCCAAGGGACCGACCAAGGCCTATTCGTTCATCCGCAAGGCGCTGGCCGCCACCTGGGCGAACAATTACGACCAGCAGCTCGAGCTGGAATACAACCTCCAGATCCGTGCCTCGAAGACCTTCGACTACACCGAGGGCACCACGGCCTTCCGGGAAAAGCGCCCGGCCAAGTTCGAGGGCCGCTGAAACATCCGTCGGGCTATTTCCGGCGCTTCGCCGGCTTTTTCGCAGCCTTGTCTTTGGTATTGGCCCGCAACGCCTCGTCGAGGGCCTTGCGGGCCCAATCCAGCATTTCGTCATGGTCATCGAACAGGGAATCGGGCGCCTCGTAATACGACAGGATGCCGTGTTCGCCGGTCTTCGTCGGATAGGTGAACGGGCCGCAGCCCGCCTCGTCGAAATCGGCGCGGTTGCCGGCGCCCACCTTGAAGTAAAGCCGGTCGCCGGCGATCAGGCCGAACATCACCCCATGACAGAACAGGCCGGCGGCGCCAAACATGCGCCGCAGACTGACACCGTCCAGAGGCTCGAGGAGTTCCAGCACGAAAGCGCTGTATTCGGCGCTGACGGCCATCAGACGTCCATCATGTTCACCGTGCGGTCCGGCAGTTTCACCACCAGTCCGTCGACCGAATCGGTGAGAACAACCTGGCACCCGAGACGCGAGGTCGGCCGCAGGCCGAAGGCCAGGTCCAGCATGTCCGCCTCGTCGCCGCTGGGCTTTGGCAGCTTCGCATAAAACGCCTTGTCGACGATGACGTGGCAGGTGGAGCACGCCATGGAGCCCTCGCACACACCCTCGATATCGACGCCGTTGGCATGGGCGATTTCCAGCACGGACTGGCCGGCCTGGGCGGTTACATCCTTCCGGGTCTTTCCGTCCGCGCTGACGAAGGTCATCCTGGGCATCATGCCGCCTTTCTCAACTGGGTTACTTTGCGTATCACCGTATCCACGGCGTAATCGATCTCGGCATCGGTTGTGAAGCGGCCGATTCCGAACCGTATCGTCGCCTGCGCCAATCGTTCCTCGACGCCCAGCGCCTGCAGCACATAGGATGGACCGGCGACCGCCGAGGCGCAGGCCGCGCCGGACGAGACCGCCAATTCACGGAGCTGGGCGAGCAGCAGGGCGCCGTCCAGCCCGGGAAAGCTGAGGCTGATATTGCCGGGAATGCGCCGGTCCCGGTGGCCGTTCAGCACCGCGCCCGGCACACCGTCCAGAACGCCGCCGACAAAGCGATCGAATTGACGCTCCAGGCGTTTCCCCTCGGCCTCCATCTCGTCGGCCGCCACGGCACAGGCCGCGCCCAGCCCGGCGCAGAGCGCCGGCGACAGGGTGCCGGATCGCAACCCGCCTTCCTGGCCGCCGCCGCTGATGATCGGATCGAATTTGAGCCGCGACGCCGCCCGGCTGTAAAGCGCGCCGATGCCCTTGGGTCCGTAGACCTTGTGTCCGGAGATGCTCATGAGATCGATGTTCATTTCATTCACGTCCAGCGCGATCTTGCCGGCGGCCTGGGCCGCATCGGTATGAAAGAACACGCGCCGCTCGCGGCACAGGGCGCCTATTTCGGCCAGCGGCTGGATCACGCCGATCTCGTTGTTCACCGCCATCACCGACACCAGCAGCGTCTGGTCGCCGATCGCCGCCCGCAGCGCGCCGAGATCGACCAATCCGTCCGGCTTCACCGGCAGATAGGTGACCGACATCCCTTCCCGTTCCATGGCGGCAAAGGATTCGAGCACGCATTTGTGCTCGGTGGCGACGGTTACCATGTGGCTGCGATGCTTGCGGTAGAACCGGGCCAGTCCCTTGATCGCCAGATTGTTGGATTCGGTCGCACCCGACGTGAAGATGACCTCCTTCGGTCCGGCGCCGACCAGCGCCGCCACCTCGCCGCGCGCGCGCTCGATGGCGTCCGCCGTTTCCCAGCCGAATTTGTGACTGCTGGAATGCGGGTTGCCGAATCTGGTGGTCAGGAAGGGCATCATCGTCTCAAGCACCCGGGGATCGAGCGGGGTCGTCGCCTGGTAGTCCATGTAGATCGGCAGCTGGATATCGGTCGTCATCAGCCCGCCTTCCGCTGTGCCATGCGCCGGTGCAAGGCCGCCCAGGCGGTGAACAGCCGGTCCATGTCGGCTTCCGTCGTCCCCCAGCCCAGGCTGACGCGGATTGCCGAGCCCGCCACATCCGCATCGCAGCCCATGGCGGACAAGACGCGCGATGTCCTCACCTTGCCCGACGAACACGCCGCTCCGGCGCTGATCCCGATACCCGCCAGATCGAGCGCCATCACCTGGGTCTCGCTACCGGCGCCCGGCAAGGCGACGCAACTGGTATTCGCCAGGCGCGAGGCGCTGGCCGACAATATGACCGCCTCCGGAGCCGCCGTTCTCACCCTGTCCTCCCAGGCGTCGCGCAGCAGCGCCGTGTCTGCGGGCAGGCCAGCCAGCTCGGCGGCGACGCCGAACCCGACGATTCCGGGAACATTCTCGGTGCCGGACCGCCGGCCCTGCTCCTGGCCGCCGCCGCTGACCAGGGGCGTCAGCGCGCAGATCTCGCGCACCACGAGCGCGCCCACGCCCTGCGGCCCGCCCAGCTTGTGGGCGGACAGGGTAAGGTAATCCGCGTCCAGATCGTTGAAGCCGACCGGGATCTTGCCCGCCGCCTGCACCGCGTCGCAGTGCAGCCGAGCGCCGTAACGACGGGCGATCGCGGCCGCCCGGGCGACCGGTTCGATCACACCGGTTTCGTTGTTGGCCAGCATCAGCGAGATCAGTGTGCCGCCATCGCGCGGCGCTTCGGCCAGAAGCCGCTCAAGCGCCGCCAGGTCGACAACACCCTCGGAATCAACGGGCATGGTTTGGACAGGCAGGCCGCCAGCCGCGGCCGTTTCCGTAACGGAATCATGCTCGATCGCCGAGATGATCAGCCGCGCGGCGCCGGTCCGGGTCAGCGCTGCCATGTTGGCTTCGGACCCGCCGCTGGTGAACACCACCTCGGACACCCGGGCGCCGACCAGCGCGGCGACACGCGCACGCGCCTGCTCGACAGCGGCGCGCGCCGCACGGCCGGCCTTGTGCACCGAGGACGGGTTGCCGACCCGTACCAGCGCTTCGGCGACGGCGGCCGCCACCTCGGGCCTGACGGGAGCCGTTGCGTTGTAGTCCAGATAGGTGAATCCGCTGGTCATAATCCTCTTCGAGCCCGCGCCGGCGGCACCAATCGGAGATTTGCAGTCGATCCCATGATCCGATGCTCGCATTTCGCAGATGGTCAATGCTATATAACACGCCGCACTGCGATTTCCGGCAAGTGCCGGGGCCAACCCCTTGCAGTCGTCAGGTTACGGGTTATCTCAGGTGCCAGCCTGCGCGCTTCAAGATGCGTCAGTAATGCTCTGGCTCTACTGCACTTTTGAACCGCGACCTAATGCGTTTTGGTGCCGGGCAACCGACATGTAAGTTTAGCGTGGGAGAATTGTGAATGCCCGAGGTCATCTTTCCTGGGCCGGACGGCCGACTTGAAGGTCGCTACCAACCGCCGAAAGTGAAAAACGCGCCGATCGCGTTGATCCTGCATCCGCACCCTCAGCATGGCGGCACCATGAACAACAAGGTGGTCTACCACCTGTTCCACGCCTTCGCGCGCCGGGGCTTCGCGGTGCTGCGCTTCAACTTCCGCGGGGTAGGCCGCAGCCAGGGTGAATTCGATAACGGCATCGGTGAATTGAGCGACGCCGCGTCGGCCCTCGATTGGCTGCAGACATACAATGCGGACGCGCCGAGCTGCTGGGTCGCCGGGTTCTCGTTCGGCGCCTGGATCGGCATGCAGCTGCTGATGCGCCGCCCCGAAATCCAGGGCTTCATCTCGGTCTCGCCGCCCGCCAGCATGTACGACTTCAATTTTCTCGCGCCCTGCCCGTCCTCGGGCATCCTCATCCAGGGCACCGCGGACGAAGTCGTTCCACAGGAATCCACGGCCAAGCTGGCCGAGAAACTGCAGGCGCAAAAGGGCATCACGGTCAATTACACGACCATTCCGGGCGCCAGCCACTTCTACGAGAACCACATGGAGCAGCTTATTGGCTCCGTCGACGGTTACCTGGACCAGCGCCTGAAAGCCTAATTCCTCGAAAACAGCCTGCCGCCCGTCAGGGGCGTCGGCACGCCGGTCGTGGTCGGCGTGCTCAGGGGCATGGCCTTGATCGACCGGACGGCCAGAAAAGCGAAAGCCTCTGCCTCGAGGAAGTCGCCGCGCAGGCCCATTGTTTCCACCGGATCGACCGGCACCTGCAAGACACGCTGCAGTCCCGCCATGATGACGGGATTGTGCCGGCCGCCGCCGCAGACCAGCCAGCGGCCGGGCGCCTCGGGCAGCACATCGCGGCCGGCGGCGATGGCGGCGACGGTGACCGCTGTCAGAGTCGCGGCGCCGTCCTCCAGTGACATGCCGTCAACCATGTCGACCGGAAAGTCGTTGCGGTCGAGCGACTTGGGATAGGGCCGGTCGAAGAAGGCGTGGCGCATCATCTCGCGCACCACCGCGTCGTCGACCCTGCCCGATGCGGCCATCGCGCCGTCCCGGTCCAGCGCCTCGCCCGTGTGCCGGTTGAGCCAGTCATTGATCAGGGCATTGCCCGGTCCGCAATCGAAGGCGATGACCGAGCCATCGCGGCCCAGCCAGGTGACGTTCGAGACGCCGCCGATATTGAGAATCGCAACCGGCCAGTCATCGTCCGCCAGCCCGGCCGACCCCAGCAGCGCCTGGTGGTAAAGCGGCACCAGCGGTGCGCCCTGCCCGCCGGCGGCGACGTCCGCCGTGCGGAAGTCGTTGACCACGGCGATGCCCAGCTCCTGCGCCAGCAGGCCGCCGTCGCCGATCTGCCAGGTCCAGCGCTCGGCGGGCCGATGCAGGATTGTCTGCCCGTGAAAGCCCACCAGATCGATGTCGGCAGCGGCAAGGCCGTCCTGATGCAGCAGCGCCTCGACCGCCCGCGCATGGGCGCGGGTCAGATCCTGCTCGACGGCGTGAACCACCGGCGAGCCCACGAGGTCGCGCCCCTGCTCGGCCGCCATGTCGAGCAGCATCTTGAGCCGCATGGTCTGACCGCGGCTATAGGGTTCGAAATAGGTCGGCCCGAGATGCTCCACGGTGACACCGTCGGTGCGAAGCAGCGCCACGTCGATTCCGTCGAGCGAGGTGCCGCTCATGAGGCCGATGGCCGTGAGTTGCGTCTTTGTGCTCATATTCTCATGTGCTAGGTACGGGCCGCGCGTTTTCGCGGCTACCCTAGCACCGGGCACTCAATATGACCGAACCGAAATCAGACTTTCTGCGCACCTTCGTCGACCGCGGTTACCTGCATCAGGCCACGGACTTCGATGCATTGGACGCGGCGCTGTGCAAGGGTCCGGTCACCGCCTATATCGGCTTCGACTGCACGGCGCCCAGCCTGCATGTGGGCAGCCTGCTGCAGATCATGATCCTGCGCCACCTGCAGCAATCCGGCCACAAGCCGGTCGTGCTCATGGGCGGCGGCACCACCAAGATCGGCGACCCCACCGGCCGCGACCTGTCGCGCCAGATGCTGACCGACGAAATGATCAAGACGAACAAGGCAGGAATCCGGAAGGTGTTCGACCGGTTCCTGACCTTTGGCGACGGGCCCACAGATGCTATCATGGTCGACAACGACGACTGGCTGTCGGGCATCAACTATATTTCATTCCTGCGGGATTTCGGCCAGCACTTCTCGGTCAACCGCATGCTGACCTTCGACAGCGTCAGGCTCCGGCTCGAGCGCGAACAGCCGCTCAGCTTCCTCGAATTCAACTACATGATCCTGCAGGCCTACGACTTCCTCGAACTGAACCGCCGGATGAACTGCACGCTGCAGATGGGCGGCTCGGATCAGTGGGGGAATATCATCAATGGCGTCGAACTGGGGCGCCGCGTCGACCAGGCCGACCTGTATGGCCTGACCTCGCCGCTGATGACCACCTCCGCGGGCACCAAGATGGGCAAGACCGCCCAGGGCGCCGTCTGGCTCAACGCCGAGCAATTGTCGCCCTACGATTACTGGCAGTTCTGGCGCAATACGGACGACGCCGACGTGGCGCGCTTTCTCAAGCTGTTCACCGAGCTGCCGCTGGACGAGATTGCCCGGCTCGCCGCGCTCGAGGGCGCCGGCATCAACGAGGCCAAGAAGGTGCTGGCGACCGAGGCAACCTCCCTCGCCCACGGCCGCGACGCTGCCCTTCTCGCCGAGGAGACCGCGCGCACCACATTCGAGCAGGGCGGCCTCGGCAATGACCTCCCCACGGTCGAAATCGAGCGCACAGTGCTTGAAAAGGGCATCGGCATCCTCAATCTCCTAAGACAAGCGGGGCTGAGCGCGTCGAATGGTGAAGCGAGACGTCTCATTCAGGGGGGCGGCGCGAGGGTCAACGACGAAAAGGTCGAGGATGAGACACGTATCCTCGATCTGGACGCACTGAACTCCGATGGCGTTATCAAGTTGACGGCGGGCAAGAAGCGCCATGTGATTGTGCGACCCGTCTAGCCTGCTGAAAACGAAGAACGGAGCCTGCAATGAACAAGATGCTGACCACGGGATTGATTGCCGCCGCCATCGCGGCCGGCGCCGCAATTCCGGCAGTGGCGGCAGAAAGCGGTGACAAGCCGCTGGTTCGCTGCATCGACATCACCCGCATGTCGAGCAGCAAGGTCATCGACAACAAGACCATCATCCTGAAGATGCGCGGCGGCAGGGACTACAAGATGACCCTGGCCCATCGGTGTCCGGGCCTGAAAATGCAGGGCACGTGGCGGCACGATGCCAGGTCGCTGGCCAAATTGTGCGAGGTCGACACCATCGAGGTACCCGTGAATTCCTCGGGGGGCGTCCTGGGCAGTAATTTCACGCCCTGCATCATCGACAGCATCACCGAAATTCCGAAAGGATCCGACGGCAAGGCCCAGTAACCGGCCGCGTCAGATCCAGCGCCGCACCTCCGACCTGTAGGGTCGGTAGTCGTTCTCGTGCTTGGCCATCAGATAGGCTTCTTCCCGAAGCGCCGCAGAGTCGACGATCAACACCGCGACCGGCACCAGCAGCAGCATCCAGCCGCAGTCGATAAGCAGACCCGCGCCCGCCATGATGACCGCATAGCCCAGATAGGCCGGGTGCCGCGATATTCGATACGGCCCTGTCGTGACAACCGTCTCCGTGGCGTATTGGTGACCGAACACCTCGCCGTGGCGGCGGAACTCGCGCCATGCCAGAAGCCACAGCGCCGCTCCCAATGCCATGAGTACCGGTCCCACCACGATGCGGATCAGGTTGGCGGGCGCTATGGGCAGCGGTTTCAGCAACTCGATGACGATCGCGGCCGCCGCCATCAGCAGAAACACCAAAGACGGTGGAAAGATCACGCTGGGCCTGGATCTCTTGCGCGGCTTAGTCATCTTCCGGTGGACCTTTTGCCGGCGGATCGCTGGGTGCATTCGCCGGGCGCGTTACCTTGTCGCGCTCGTGCGGTGACGTCGAGAACACGTTGAACATGTTGCGCAGGAAACCGGGTGTCAGCGCCGACAATGGATTGACCGACACGTCGGGCTCGGCCGTCGTACCGCGCACCGAGAACCGGATTGCGATCAGACCCTCGTTCTCGCCACCTGAAATGATCTGCCCCACGATCGGAACATAATCCAGAACGGTGTTCAACGTATAGGCCGGTGCCAGCGTACCGTCCAGATCGAGCCTGGTCTGGTTGTCGTAGAGACGTCCGGACACGCGAATGCCCAGTTGAGAGCCGAACACCTTGGCGTCCTTGAGCAGCAGCGTGCCCTCGCCCATGTCGAATTCGGTGTCGAATCGGTCAAAGCCGATGCCATCGCCCGTCAGAGTATCCCGCAACCCCGACAGCGAGCCGAAGGTCAGCATCTGCGCCATCATGGGTGAATCCTTGACCCGGAAATCCTTCGCGCTGATCGTCCCGACCGTATGACGTTTTCCCCGCGGCCCGCTGATCGCCCCGCTGATGGTCATGCTGCCGCCAGTGACGCCGTCGAGCACGCCCAGGGTCCGCAGCAACTCGCCGGCATCGTCGGTCACCACGTCGATGCCGGGCTTGGCCCCGGTAAGCTGAAAATCCACCGACATGGACTTGCCGCTCTTGAGAATGCCGGTGACCTGCGCGTCGATCACTTCGCCGCGTGCGATGGCGATGACGGCGTCCATGTCCCGGATCGGCACGCCCTTGGGCAGGATCGCTTCGTCAACGTCGAGAACGACGTTCGCAGCGAAGGTGGATTCTTCTTCCGTCTCCGGCCTGGCTGCGTCCTTGCCATCATCTTCGCCTTCCAGAAACGGACGGATGTCTGCCTTCCTGCCCGATATGTCGATATCGAGCGGACCATCCTCGGACGCGCGTAGAACCAGCGCGATATCACTTTCGCCCAGTTGAAGACTCGGCAACTCGATCGCCGAAAAATTGCCTTCCGGGGTAAACTGAAGCCGCCCCGACGTGTTGAGGTCGGGCATGGAAACACTGAGCTTGCCGGGCAACAGGCCGCCGGGCTGCGACGCCATGTCCATGCTGAGCGTGCCCGGCTCGCCTGCCGGCTTCTCCCACTCCATGATGGGAAAGGCGAACGATGCGTTCTTCAGGTCGGCCCGCACGGTTCCCTGGCTGATTTTCGACCCTTTCCCCACCAGCACCGTGGTCGTGTCCATCGTGCCGTCCATCTCGAAGACATCCGGCATGCCAAGCTTGCGAGCCGCCTCCGGTCCAAGCGCGGCCCGCGCGGCGTAGCGGGTCGGCGTGCCTGACTTGTCGGTGAAGCTCTCGGTCCACTCCACAACGGTCGGGGCGCCCAGCATCACGAAATCGCCCCTGGCGACCACACCCGAACGATCCAGCGTCAGTTGCAGATCTCCCGGCTGCAACTCCAGCTTCTCCAGTCCCTTGGTCAGCAGGAATTGCTCGGCGATCAGGGCGGCCTCGTAGGTCACGTCCTTCATCTGCAGCTTCTTGATCAACGGAATGCGGAACCGGACCTTGCCCCGCATCTGGCCGGTGATCGTCTGCGGGTCGACCCCGAAACCCTTGGCATATCCGAGCGGTTTGTAGTCCAGCAGGGTGAGCAACTGGGGCACATCCGTGTCGAGGGCCAGCAGGATGTCGGCCTCATGCACGACCTTCTCGTCGAGATGATCGATCAGGCCATGCAGCGCGGCCACCTCGACGTCGAGGTTGTTGGCCGGGTCCGCGATCACGCCCTCATCGACCCAAAGCTCGAAAAACTGCGGGCGAAGACTGGCGCTTCCCTTCGCGCGGGAAATCGGCGGCATGGGGCGAAGATAATGCGCCTCCAGGCCGTCGAATTCGAAATCCAGGCCGAAATCCACTTGATCCGGCTGCCCCGGCGTCACGGGTTGCACATCGACCGTCAGCTGGCCTTTGGAAATAACACCAGCGGCGATGTTCTTTGCGATCCAGCTGCGCGTGTTGGTCTTGAATTCCGGCGGCCACATGGCGGCAAGCGTCCGGAACGGCAGCTGGTGCAGGGTGGCGTCGAGCGTACCGCCGTCTCCTGCGGCAGAGGTGAAGGCCACGCCCTTGCCCTCAATGACCGCCCGCCCCACCATCAGCCGCATGGGATCGAGCGTCAGCCTGCCGGATGCACGATCCAGATTGCCCTTGAGGATGGCGCTGTCGACATTGAAGGGCGCGGCCAATGCCGGCACGGTCAACCGGCCCTTCGCCGCCGTAAGGTCGAAGTCCAGGCGTTCCACATGGCCATCTGACTTGGCGTTCGCGGTCACCCGGCCGCTGACGGGCAGGTTCCAGCCGCGCAGCACCACAAGCGCACCCTCTGGCCGCGAAAACATGGAGGGTACGGCGCCGGTGATGTCGAGCGACAGGGCGGCCCGCTTGGTGGCCCCGTCGAAGTCGCCGCGCAGCTTGAATCCGGTCTTGCGCTCCGTTCCCGCCAGCGTCCCGACCAGCGTGGCGCCAAGGCCTTTGGCCGTGCGCCGCACGTCCAGCGACGCGCCGCTCACCAGCCAGTCCTCCTCGCCCGCCAGATCGTCGATGTCCACCACCGCATCCGTGATCGAAAACCGGCGCAGGTCATTGCGGTCGGATGGCGGCTCGAGCATGGATTTCAGCAGCTGTTCGATGACATCCGATCCTTCCTGGGCGCGGTCGTCATGGCGCAGGATGAAGCTGCCATCGGCCTTGCGCGACAGCAGGACGAGGGGCGAGAAGAACTCGATGCGCCGCGGCGTAGGATGCCCGCGAAACAGCTTGGCCGCATTGAAGCCCACCGCCAGCTGCGGCAGTTCGACCACCGGCCGGCCGTTACGGTCTTTCAACGCCACCCTGGTGATCCGCAGATCGATGGCGCGGCTCCAGCCGCCCCAGACCAGGACCGTGTGCTCGAAATCGACGGTGAAGCCGTCAAGCTGCCCGGCCAGGGCCCGCTGCATGGTAGGACGCAGAAAATCGACCTCGACGGGGCCCAACATGAGCCGCGCCACCAGCAACGTCAAAACGACGGCGACCAGAAGGACTATTGCCGCCGCGCCCCGCCATATCCACCGGAATGTCGCCAAGAACACCTAACCGTCTGCCGCCGGAGGCGGCTTGACCAGGACGGCGCAACTCAGCAGTGTCGTGCCCTCACCAGAAATCGAGCCATCTCCCGTGCAAGACTTAGACCTGCCCATCACTCTCGACAAGCTCCCGAAGCCATACGACACGGCGTTGGCGCGTCAAAAGCTGGAAGACTGGCAGGATGAGATCGCCGCAGGACCGGCAGCGCTGGCCGAGATGGCGGCGCGGCCAGAGGTCGAAAGCCTGATGCTGGCGGTGTTCGGTAACAGTCCGTTTCTGTCGATGTGTGTGTTCAAGGCGCCGGAAACGCTGGAAATCCTGCTGGCCCGGGGGCCCGACGCGGCGATGCAGGCGCTGGTCCAGGATCTGCGGTCCAGCCTGCCCGCGATCGAGGCGCAGGATTCCTTCATGCGGGCGCTGCGGCAGGCGCGGATCAGGGTTGCATTGATCACTGGTTTCGCCGACATCGCCGGCGCATGGACGCTTGAGCAGGTCACCACGGCTCTCAGCGACTTCGCCGAACTGGCGGTGGATCATGCTGTCGCCCATATCCTGCGCGCTCGCATGGTGGCCGGCGACCTCGAGTGGACGCTGGAAAAGGGCTCGCCCGCCATCCCGGAACTCGGCCGCAATGCCGGCTACATCGTGCTGGGCATGGGCAAGCTCGGCGGCCGCGAGCTCAACTATTCAAGCGACATCGACCTGATCGTGCTGTTCGATCCGGAAGTGATCCGCTACGTCGGGCGGCGCGACGCCCATGATTGCTTCATCCGCATGACACGGGACCTGGTGAAGCTGCTGCAAGAGCGAACGGCCGACGGTTACGTGTTCCGCGTCGACTTGCAGCTTCGCCCGGATCCGGGCGCGACGCCGGTCGCCATTTCGGTCGACGCCGCGGAAATCTATTACCAGAGCGTCGGTCTGAACTGGGAGCGGGCCGCCATGATCAAGGCGCGTCCGGTCGGCGGCGATCTGGACGCGGGCAACGGCTTTCTCGACCGGATCAAGGCCTTTGTCTGGCGCAAGCACCTGGACTATGTGGCGCTGGAGGACATCCACGCCATGAAGGCGCGTATCCATAGCCACCACCGACACCAGGGCATCCGGGCCGCCGGCCAGGACGTCAAGCTTGGCCCTGGGGGGATCAGGGAAATCGAGTTCTTCGTCGGCGCGCACCAGCTTATCTCCGGCGGACGGATGCCCGAGTTGCGGGTTCAGCAGACCCTGGTGGGCCTCGAGGTGTTGCGCAGCCTGGACATCATTTCCGACGAGGACGAAGCCGAGCTGAGCGATGCCTACCGGTTTCTGCGCAGTGTCGAACACCGGCTGCAGATGACCCGGGACGAACAGACCCACAAGGTTCCGGAGAAGCCGGAAGGGGTCGCCGCCGTCGCTGCATTCCTCGGCTATGCCGAGACCGCCGGTTTCGAGGCCGACATGCTGCGGCATCTGGGCAATGTGAGACGGCGCTATGACGACCTGTTCAGGGACGCCCACACGGTCAGCGAGGATGAACACTGGAGCCGGTTGTTCGGTGCTGCGGAACCGTCGGCCGAGATGCTGACCGATATCGCCGCTCTGGGCTTCGACGTTCCCGAGACAGTCGTCGACCTGGTACGCTCGTGGTCGACGGGCAGGTTCAGGGCCCTGCGAACGGAACGGGCGCGCGGATTGCTGAAGATCCTGATCCCGACAATCCTCGATGCGTTCGGCAAGACCGCCGAGCCGACCAAGGCGCTGCAGCGGTTCAACGACTTCCTGTCGCGGCTGCCATCGGGCGTGCAGCTGCTGACCCTGTTTCAGGCCAATCCGAAGCTGCTCGAGTTGGTGGCCGAGATTCTGGGCACCGCGCCAGCGCTGTCCGATTTCCTTGCCCACAACCATCTGCTGCTGGATTCCGTGCTCAGTCCCGGCTTCATGACCCGGTTGCCCGGCGAGCGGGAACTGGAACACGATCTGGACCACACATTGTCGGCCGCCGCCGACTTCCAGGACGTCATGGATCTGTCGCGCCGGTGGGCCAACGAACGCAAGTTCCAGATTGGCGTCCAGTTGCTGCACGACATCATCAGCGCCGCCGACGCAGCGGCCGCCCATACCGCGCTTGCCGAAGCGGTCGTGCGCGGCATGCTCGCGCCGGTCGAGGAAGATTTCGCGCGCCGGCACGGACGGGTGACGGGCGGCGGACTGGCGATCGTCGCGATGGGATCGTTTGGCGGATCGGAAACCACCTTCACCTCCGATCTCGACCTGATCTTCATCTATCGGACGCCCGGCGTCGATGCCGTGTCGGACGGAGAAAAGCCGCTGCCTGTCAGCCAGTATTACGGTCGGCTGGGCCAGCGCATTATCAATGCGCTGACGGCGCTGACCGGCGAAGGCCGACTCTATGAGGTCGATATGCAGCTTCGGCCGTCGGGACGCGCAGGGCCGCTGGCCGTGTCGGTCGAAGGGTTCGAGAGCTACCAGCGCAACCAGGCCTGGCTCTGGGAACACATGGCGCTGACCCGGGCGCGTCCGGTGGCCGGGCCGCTGGACCTTATGGCCGAGGTCGACAACCTGATCCACTCGGTTCTGGCGATGCCGCGCGACGCGGACCGGGTGCTGTTCACCGTTGCCGACATGCGGCGCCGTCTCGCCGCCGAATTCGGGACGGAGAATCCCTGGTCGGTGAAGCATGTGCGCGGCGGCCTGCTCGACCTGGAGTTCATCGGCCAATACCTGCAGCTTCGCCACGGGATGGGTAATCCAGCCCTGTTCAGCCCGCGCACCCTGGCTGTATTCGAGAACATTCTCGGCACCGGGCTGATCACGACGTCATTGGCCGACGAACTGAAGCAGGCATGGGTACTCATGGACTCGATCCGCGGTTTCTCCCGGCAAACGCTGGGCGGCGACTTCGACCCGGCCCAGCACGGCACGCCGGCCCTGCTCGCCGCGCTGACGCGAGCCACCGGCTATGACAGTTTCGGTGCGCTGGAAAAGGCCTTGCTGGCACATGAAACGCGCGTGCGCCAGATATTCGACGAGATGATCACCATCCCCGCATCCAATCTCCCCCCTCAGGAGGAACCCAATGTCAAAGCAACCTGAAGTCGGCGACAAGGCCCCGGCGTTCTCCATGCCCCGCGACGGCGGCGACCGGATTTCGCTCGCGGACCTGAAAGGCACAAAGGTGGTCCTCTATTTCTATCCGAAGGACGACACGCCGGGCTGCACCACGGAGGCCATTGACTTCACGGCACGGAAAGCCGACTTCGCCAGGGCCGGCGCCGAGGTGATCGGCGTCTCGCGCGACAGCGTCGCCAAGCACGAGAAATTCGCGGCGAAGCACAAGCTGGGGGTAACCCTGGGCGCCGACGAGGACGGCTCGGTCACCGAGGCCTACGGCGTCTGGCAGGAGAAATCCCTCTATGGCCGCAAGTATATGGGCATCATGCGCGCCACCTTCCTGATCGACGCCGACGGCGTGATCCGCCGCATCTGGCCGAAGGTATCGGTGAAGGGACACGCCGACGAAGTCCTGGCCGCCGTGCAGGCGCTCTGAACAGCATGTCCCAATTCGCGACACTGACGGATGGCGCCTGCGCCGTGCTTGGCACCGCCGACGCGCGGGCCAAGGCGTTGCTGTCCCGGCGGGTGGCCCAGGCCTGGCGAGACAAAGTGCTGCCGGAAATCGGCAGCACTGCGCCGCCGGATCGCCCCAGCCGTCCCGAGCGTCCCGAGCTGTTGGCGCCGGGCCGAATGCCGCGGCGCCGCTCGGCAGGGTCCCTGGCCACGCGGGTCGCCCTGCTGCACGCCCTCGCCCACATCGAATTGAACGCCGTCGATCTGGCCTGGGACCTGATCGCGCGCTTTGCCTCGCCTGACCTGCCGCGATCGTTTTTCGACGATTGGGTCACGGTCGCCGACGAGGAAGGGCTGCACTTCCTGCTGGTCTCCGACCGGCTGGCGGATTTGGGCGCGGGATACGGCGACCTGCCCGCCCATGACGGGCTGTGGGAGGCTGCGGTGGACACTGCCCATGATCTGATGGCGCGGCTGGCCATCGTGCCGCTGGTCCTGGAGGCGCGCGGGCTGGACGTCACGCCGGCCATGATCCGTCGCTTCGAGGGCGCGGGCGATCTCGAGAGCGCCGCGATTCTGCGCATTATCCTGCGCGACGAGATCGGCCATGTGGCGGTGGGCATGCGATGGTTCGACTGGATGTGTCAGCGAAACCGTAATGATTCGCTTCCCATGTGGCGGAAACTGGTAAAAACCCACTTTCGCGGCGCGCTGAAGCCTCCGTTCAACCATGAAGCGCGACAAACGGCCGGATTTGCGCCCGATTTCCACGAAGGTTTGTGCAACGCGGCGGACGCAAGGCTCTAATGAGTCGCGTCGGCCAGCGAAGTTTGTTAGAAACCTCGGCTGGTTCAATTGAGTGCAGATCGAGGGCAAAAGGCTTGCAGAAACGCGACTGGCCGCGTTTGGAAGCGCTTCGTGTTTACCTCACGAAGCAGTACCAACATCACTTTCCCGAGCGTCAGATTTATTTTCGCTCGCGCGGTGTCGTGCGCTTCGTCTCGCTGTCGCCCCGCTTCCAGTCGATCTCGCTGGCCGTTGCCTTCACCGCCATGTGCTGGGTGGGCATCGCGTCGGCCACGATGATATTCGGCAACCAGGTGATCGAGAGCAAGGACCGGCAGATCGCCGACCTGCGCGTGATCCGCGGCGACCTCCACAAGCAGCTGCTGACATTGCAGGACGACATCCTGAACCGGACCCAAACCTTGCAGGCCCGGCAGGAAATGATCGACGGGTTGCTGTCGCGGTCGAAGGACGCCTTGCAGGGCAACCTGCCCAGCCGGGAAATGGCCGGCCGTTATCCGGCCGTCATCGACAGGCCCGGCATGAACGAGAAGCTACCGGTCGGCGGTCCCGAAACCACCGACGCGCCGCCGAGCCTGGTGCCGCGCATCGGCCTGACCCCGGACCAGCGCAAGCGCAACCAGCAGCGGATGCCGATCGTGCTTCGCGGCGAGCGCACCTCCGATGCCAGCGACCCGCTGGGCAGCAAGCTCGACGACCTCGAAGGCATGCAGAGCGTGCTGATCGTCCGCATGGACAACCAGGTGCGCGACACCATCCGGCGCTACGAGCAGGCGTTGAAGATCGCCGGCCTCACCACCGACAAGGTGCTGGCCGCCGGACCGCGCCGCCTCGCCGCCGGCATGGGCGGTCCCTTTTTGCCCATGCGCTTTACCGCCTTCGACGACGAAAGCCAGACCAAGGCGCTGATCTCGCTGATGCAGAACGTCGACCGGCTCAGCCTGATCTACAAGACGCTGGAGCGTGCGCCGCTGTCGCTGCCGGTCGAGGAGTTCTACATCTCCAGCACCTTCGGCGGCCGCTCGGACCCGTTCAACGGCGCCCCCGCTTTTCATGCCGGTGTCGATCTGGGCAGCCACATGGACAAGTCGCCCATTTTTTCCACCGCCCCCGGCAAGGTCTCGTTCGCCGGCCGCGACGGCGCTTACGGCATGATGGTCGAACTCGATCACGGCAACGGTTTCGTGACCCGCTATGGGCACCTCAGCAAGATCATGGTAAGACAGGGCCAACGTGTCGCCTTGCGCGAGGCAGTCGGTGTCATGGGGAGTTCCGGTCGCAGTACCGGCACCCATCTGCACTATGAAGTGCGCTTCAACGGCACGCCTATTAATCCCGTGAAGGTCTTCAAGGCAGCACAGCATGTTCAGGCAATCTGACCCCCGCGACGGCAAGCAGCCAATCAAAGAAAGGGAAGGCAACGTAGTGTCCACCAATCCGAACCGCTCCGCCGCGAACACGCCGTCGATCATCGGCGGCGACGTCCAGCTCAAAGGTAACCTTGTCACCACCGGCGAAGTCCAGTTCGACGGCCGCATGGAAGGCGATCTGCATTGCGGCTCGCTGACGATCGGCGAAAGCGCCGAAGTCACCGGCAGCGTGGTCGCTGAAACTGTGATCATTCACGGCAAGCTGAAGGGCACCATCCGCGCCCGCCGCGTGCGCCTGGAGCGCACCGCCAAGGTGCAGGGCGACGTCTGGCATGAAATCATTTCCATCGAGGCCGGCGCCCATATCGAGGGCCAGTTCGTCCATGTGGACAACCCGCTGGAATCCGCCCCCGGCCGTCCGGTCGTCAAGCAGGCAGGTACGCCCGGCGCGCAGCCAGCCACGGCGGAGGCGCCGACCAACGGCGGTGCCCCGGCCCGCCCTACGACGCCGGCGAACTGAAGAAAAGCCAGTTCGACCTGTTCAGTTAAGCAAAGGGCGGCAGAAATGCCGCCCTTTTCGTTTTCCGTGAAAATGCCCCTGCATCGCCTTAACCGGACAAGGCCAGCCTCGGGTCAGCTCAGATCCTCGATCGCCTCACCCGCCTTGCCGTCCACCTTGGCGGCAAGCGCGGCGGCGACAAAGTCGTCGATGCCGCCATTGAGCACCAGGTCGGGCTGGGAAGATTCCACGCCGGTGCGCAGGTCCTTCACCATCTGGTACGGCTGCAGTACGTAGGAGCGGATCTGGTGGCCCCAGGCGATGTCCGTCTTTGACGCCGCCGCGGCCTGGGCCTTTTCCTCGCGGGCGCGCAGCTCGGCCTCGTAGAGACGGCTCTGCAGCATCTTCATGGCCGTGGCGCGGTTCTTGTGCTGGGAGCGCTCGTTCTGGCACTGCACGACGATACCGGTGGGGATGTGGGTGATGCGGATGGCGCTGTCGGTGGTGTTGACGTGCTGGCCGCCGGCGCCCGAGGACCGGTAGGTGTCGATGCGCAAATCCTTGTCGTTGATCTCGATCTCGATGGTGTCGTCGACCACCGGATAGACCGCGACGCTGGCGAAACTGGTGTGCCGCCGCGCATTGGAATCATAGGGCGAGATGCGCACCAGCCGGTGCACGCCGGCCTCGGTCTTCAGCCAGCCGAAGGCGTTCTCGCCCTTGATCTGGATGGTGGCGGACTTGATGCCGGCTTCCTCGCCGTCGCTGTTTTCCATCAGCTCGGTCTTGTAACCCTTGGATTCCGCCCAGCGGGTGTACATGCGCAGCAGCATCGAGGCCCAGTCCTGGCTCTCGGTGCCGCCGGCGCCCGCGTGGATCTCCAGATAGGTGTCGTTGCCGTCCGCCTCGCCCGATAGCAGCGCGTCGATGCGCTTGGCGTTGGCCAGCACAGCCAGGTCGGCAAGCGCCTGCTGGGCATCGTCGACCATGGCCGTGTCGCCCTCGGCCTCGGCCATCTCGGCCAGCTCCAGGTTCTCGGCCAGGCCGGACTCGATCTGTTTGGTGGCGGTGATCGCCTCGTCCAGCCGGGTACGCTCGCGCATCAGTTTCTGCGCCTTGCCCGGGTCATTCCAGAGATTGGGATCTTCGGAAAGCTGGTTCAGTTCGTCCAGTCGTCTGAGCGCCCGGTCCCAGTCAAAGAGACCTCCTCAGCAGTTCCAACGACTGCTCGATTGAGTCAACTTGCGTCTGAATTTCGGCTCGCATCGTTCTGACAACCTTCGATTTATGCGTCTAGTAAAGCCCACCGGTACCGACCGGCGCTGATCGTGCAGGCAATGGCATGCCGCCATCCGATCCGTCAACCCCCGATCCATCGAGCACGGTGCGATGCGCATTGGGCTCAGTACCGGGCTTGAACGCTTCGAGGATCACATTGCGATCTTCGGGCGACGTGGGCAGCCCGGTCTTGCTGTTGACGCGCACCAGCCTGATATCGGGTGGAATACGGAAGGGTATCGCGGGCTGATCCTTCAGTGCGTTTTCCATGAATTCCTTGAAGATCGGCGCGGCCGAGCTGGCGCCGGTCTCCCGGCTGCCAAGGGTCTGCGGATTGTCGAAGCCCACATAGGCGCCCACCGCCAGGTCGGGCGCGAAGCCAACGAACCAGTTGTCGAAATTGTCGTTGGTCGTGCCGGTCTTTCCGGCGAGCGGCTTGCCGATGGCGCCAACCCGCGCCCCGGTGCCACGCTGAACCACGCCTTCCAGCATGGAGACCATCTGGTAGGCTGTCGCCGGTTCGACCACCTGCTCGCGGGTATCTTCGATGACCGGGGCGGGCTGGCCGCTCCAGCTCACGCCGGTGCACCCCAGGCACGGCCGCTTGTCGTGGCGGTAAACCGTCCGCCCCCAGCGGTCCTGAATGCGGTCGATCAGGCTGGGCGTGATCCGCTTGCCGCCGTTGACCAGCATGGCGTACGCGTTGGTCAGCTTCAGCACCGTGGTCTCGCCGGCGCCCAGCGACATGGCCAGCACCTTGGGCATCTTCTCGGTGATGCCGAATTTGTCGGCGTAGGCGGCGACCTTTTCCATGCCTACCTGCTGCGCCAGGCGCACCGTCATGACATTGCGCGACTTCTCGATTCCCATGCGCAGCGTACTGGGGCCGTAGAATTCGTTGGAATAGTTCTGCGGCCGCCATTTGGGCAGGCCTGGCCCCTGATCCATGACGAATGGCGCGTCGAGCACCAGATCCGACGGTGTGAAACCGCTGTCGAGCGCGGCGGCATACACGAACGGCTTGAACGCCGATCCCGGCTGGCGGGCGGCCTGCATGGCGCGGTCAAACTGGCTGGCGTTGTAATCGAAGCCGCCTACCAGGGCCAGAATGCGGCCGGTGTGCGGATCCAGGGCGACGATCGCGCCCTCGGCCTTGGGAATCTGCTGCAGGCTGTATTCATCGGCGCCGGCACCTTCGCCCGTGACCTTCTCGACCACGATGACGTCGCCTGGCTTGACCACGTCCGAGGGCCTGGACGGCGCGGGCCCCACATTCTGTTCCTTCATGTTGGGCCGTGCCCAGGACATGCGCGAGAACGGAATGGTGCCGCGGTCGCCATCGATGGTGCCGATCCCCGCGCCGGACGCATCAACCGACAACACCGCGGCCAGCCGCCATTCACGGGGGCCGGTGGATATCTTCAGGGCGGCGAGCTGATCCTTCCAGCCGGCAAGTTCGATATGGCGGATCGGACCGCGCCAGCCATGCCGGCGATCATAGGTCACGAGGCCATGCCGCAGCGCCGTCTCGGCGATGGCCTGCAGCCGCGAGTCCAGCGTGGAGCGAATCGACAATCCGCCGTCATACAGCGCGTCGTAGCCATAAAGGGCGGCGATCTCGCGGCGGATCTCTTCGTTGAAATAGTCGGCCGTGAACACCCGTTCGCGTTGCGGCGCGCGCATCTGCAGCGGTTCGGCGATAGCCGCGTCGCGCTCCTTGCGGGTGATGAAACCATCGCTGGCCATGCGCCCGAGCACCCAGTCGCGCCGGCCCTTCGCCGCCCGCGGATGCCTGACCGGATGATAATTGCTGGGCGCCTTGGGCAGCGCCGCCAGATAGGCGGCCTCGGCGAGGTCCAGTTCGGACAGGGCCTTGTCGAAATACGACTGGGCCGCCGCCGCGACACCGTAGGACCCCTGCGGATGCATGCCCTGCCCCAGATAGATTTCGTTCAGATACAGCTCGAGGATCTGGTCCTTGTCGAAGGCCCGCTCGATACGGTAGGCGAGGATCGCCTCCTTGATCTTGCGCGAATACGAGACCTCATTGGTCAGCAGGAAGTTCTTCGCCACCTGCTGGGTGATGGTCGAGGCGCCCACCAGCCGATGGCCGGTGATCTTGTTGTAAACATTCTCGAAGACGGCCCGGATCACGCCCAGATAGTCGATGCCGCCATGGTCGTAGAAGTTCTTGTCCTCCGCCGCCATGAACGCCTGGATCACCTGTTCGGGTATGGCCGCCAGCGGCACGAACAGCCGTCTCTCGCGCGCATATTCTCCCACCAGTTCGCCGTCGGCGGCGTGGATGCGGGTCGTGACCGGCGGCTCGTAGTCGCGCAGCTGATCCACGTCCGGCAACGCGGCGCCAAACCTGTACAGCACAACGACCACGACGATCACGACGGCAATGACGACGGCGCCGATGGCGCCCGCGGCGATCTTCAGATATCGGTTCATGTCACTTTGAGCCATCGGCCTTTGCGCTCTTGCCCGCCGACAGGCAGGCCGCGAGGTATCCGGAAAATATGGCACCGGACACGCCGGGACAAGCCGCCATTGGTCGCACCGGGGTCGCGCGTCTCACTGCGCCGACAGACGGGCGTCGTGGCGCTGGAAGTATCCGTCCACGGAAGCCGCGATCGCCGCGGCAATCTCACGCTGTCCTCTTGCCGACTTCAGGTACCGGGTATCCTGAGCATTGGACAGATAGCCCATTTCGACCAGCACGGACGGCACGTCAGGCGCCTTCAGCACCCGGAACCCCGCGAAACGATGCGGGTTGTCGCGCATTTCCGCAGCCTGCTCCAGCTTGGGGATGAGCAGCCTCGCGAACTCGATCGAATAGTTCATGGTCTCGCGCTGCATCAGATCGATCAGGATGCCGGTCACTTCGGGCGACTGCTTGCCCAGGTCCACACCCGCGATGATGTCGGCCTTGTTCTCCTTGCTGGCGAGGGCCGCAGCTTCCTTGTCCGAGGCCGTCTCGGACAGGGTATAGACGGTGCTGCCCCGGATGCTGCCGTTGGCGATGGAATCCGCGTGCAGGGAAATGAACAGGTCGGCCTTGCCGCGGCGCCCGATCTCGACCCGTTCGCCGAGCGGGATGAAGATGTCGTTCTGACGGGTGGCAATCACGTTGTAGCGCCCTGTCCGTTCCAGCTGGCGCTTCAACTCCAGCGCCACGCTCAACGTCACTGACTTCTCGTAGGTTCCGTCGCCGCTGATGGTACCCGGATCGACGCCGCCATGGCCCGCGTCGATCGCCACCGTGCGCCGGCTGTCACCGCGCTTTTGCGGCGCCGACTGGATGGCTGCCGGCGGCGATGCGGGCGCGGCCGGCGGCGACTGGACCGTCTTCATGAAGCGGGCGCGGTCGGTCGCCTCAAGATCGACGACGAAGCGGTAGCCATAGGCGCCCTGCGGGGGCAGGACGAAAGCCTGCCGCACCACAGCCGGTTTGCGCAGGTCTAGCACCAGCCGGGTATTGCCCTGCTGGAACAGGCCGAAACGATAGCGTTCGACCAGCCCCTGGGTCTCGCCCGCCTCGCCCTGTCCGCCATCGCCGACCTTCCAGTCGAGCGCCGGCATGTCGATGACGACCCGGTAAGGATCGGCCAGCGTGAACACGCTGACCGCGATATTCTCTGATACGTCGAGCACGAAACGCGTGGAATCCGGATGCGCGCCGATCCGCACCCCGGTCACCGACGGCTGGGCAAACGCCACTCCGAAAACAGCGAAAAGCACGGTAAACACAAACAGAATTGCGCCGGCGCGGCGAGCGCGCCCACTCCCAATCCCTGTCATCGACACATCATTGGATAGCCCCATGGGCGAAAGGTAATCATCATGGCGCGGCTTGGCCAGAGCGAGATCGCCGGAATGGCGGCAGCCGCTGGTTTTCATTGCAATTCAGAGGCTTGTCACGCTATGGTTCGCGTGCTCTCGTCTTTCGCGGCAAACCGAAGCGGGTTTTCCGGATGCAGCAGCGGAGGCCGTCCACGGACGGTGCCAGGCCTGTCAGCGCCGATGAAACGCCGGTTGATCGCTAACCGCGGAATGAAGACAGATCGTAAGGATACTGATGAACCCGCGGCCCGTCCCTGACCTAGATTCCCCATTGAATCAAGGCGTGGCGCTTCAGAACGAAGCGTCCTTCCGGGCTGTATTCCCCCACAACACACCCAGGCAGGACGCGCCCTCAAGACGCGACGCCAATGGGTTTGGAGCCCACTTTAATGTCCACACGTATGCTTCTAGATTCGGCCCACCCGGAAGAAACCCGGGTGGCTGTCGTCCGCGGCAACCGCATTGAGGAATTCGACTTTGAAGCCGCGAACAAGGCTTCATTAAGAGGCAACATCTACCTGGCTCGCGTCACGCGAGTCGAACCGTCGCTTCAGGCCGCTTTCGTCGAATATGGCGGCAATCGCCACGGCTTCCTCGCCTTCACCGAAATTCACCCCGACTATTACCAGATTCCGGTCGAAGACCGGCGCGCCCTGCTCGCCGAGCAGGCTGCCCACGATGCCAGCCGCCGCGACGAATTCAACGACGAACCGCGCAGCCGCAGCCACAACGACGGCGGCGACGGCGAGGACGGCGACGATGTCGAGCATGTCGGCGCCGATGACGGCTACGACGATGCCGCCGAAGTGCGGCGCTCGCCCCTGCAGCGGCGCTACAAGATCCAGGAAGTCATCAAGCGCCGCCAGATTCTTCTGGTCCAGGTGGTCAAGGAAGAGCGCGGCACCAAGGGCGCGGCGCTCACCACCTATATGTCACTGGCCGGCCGCTATTGCGTGCTGATGCCGAACACGGCGCGCGGCGGCGGCATCAGCCGCAAGATCCCCAGTTCCACGGACCGCAAGCGTCTGAAGTCGGTGCTTGGCGAACTCGACGTGCCGGAAGGCATGGGCTGCATCATCCGGACGGCAGGCGCCAGCCGCACCAAGGCCGAGATCAAGCGCGACTACTCCTATCTGCTGCGCTTGTGGAGCACCATCCGGGATCTGACGCTCAAGTCGATCGCGCCTGCGCTGATCTACGAGGAAGGCAGCCTCGTCAAACGCGCCATCCGCGACATGTATATCGGCGACATCGACGAGGTGCTGGTCGAGGGCAATGACGGCTACCGGGACGCCAAGGAGTTCATGAAACTCCTGATGCCCAGCCACGCCAAGAAGGTGAAGCAGTACAAGGATCCGATCCCCCTCTTCCACCGTTTCCAGGTGGAGAGCCAGCTCGAGACCATGTACCACGCCACCGTGCCGTTGAAATCGGGCGGCTATCTGGTGATCAATCCGACCGAAGCGCTGGTTTCGATCGACGTCAATTCGGGCAAGTCGACCCGCGAGCGCAACATCGAACGCACCGCCTTCCGCACCAACATGGAAGCGGCCGACGAAGTTGCGCGCCAGCTCCGGCTGCGCGACCTGGCCGGCCTCGTCGTTATCGATTTCATCGACATGGAGGAGAGCCGCAACAACCGCGCCGTCGAGCGCCGGATGAAGGACGCTCTCAAGACCGACCGGGCCCGTCTGCAAGTGGGCCGGATCAGCAGCTTCGGCCTGATGGAAATGTCCCGGCAGCGGCTGCGGCCGGGTCTGCTGGAATCCAGCACCGTGGTCTGCCCGGTCTGCGCCGGCGCCGGTTCGGTTCGTTCCGTTGAATCCAGCGCCCTGCAGATCATGCGGGTAATCGAGGAAGAGGGCATCAAGGGCCGGGCGCTGACCGTGCATCTTACCGTGCCGCTCGACGTGGCGCTCTACATCCTCAATCACAAGCGTCATGACCTCAACGCCATCGAGGAACGCTTCCACATCAACGTCCAGATCTCCGGCGATTCATCCATGCACCGGCCGCATTACCTGCTGCGCCGCGAAGGCCAGCAGGACGCCGAGCACGAGACCCGGGTGATCACCCAGGACAGCTTCATGGTTGCCGAGGACGAAGAGGCCGCCGAAGCCGCCACGGATATCATCGAAGATGAGGCGGAAACCGACGACGTCGAGGCCACGGAGGCGGAAGCTGACGAGGTGGACGCCGACGAGGCGGAAGCCCGTGACGAGGAATCGCGCCGCGAAGGCCGGGGCCGCCGGCGTGGCCGGGGCCGCGATCGCGATCGCCCCAAGAGTGAAGCGCAGCCGGTGCAGGCAGCCGATGCCGATGCCGATGCCGATGCCGATGCCGATTCCGACGCGGACGCCGACACCGATGCTGACACGCAGGGTGACACCCCGGCAGATCAGGCCGCGGATGGCGCCGAAGGCAGCGACGAGCAGCGCGCCAAGCGTCGCAGGGGTCGCCGCGGCGGTCGACGTCGGCGCAAGCAGCGCGCGGATGGCCAGGCCGATACGAATGACAATGCCGAATCCGGCGAGAGCGGTGAGCACCAGGGCGACTGGGCCGATGAGGACAGCGCCGACACCGGTAACGAGCCGGCCGAGGGCGATACGGCCGAGCATTATTCAACCGACACACCGCAGCCGGAATACGCGACCATGGTGGAAGAGTCGGCCCCTGCCCCGGTGGATTGGTCCGAGCCTGTCGTTGCCCCGGCGGCACAGAGCGCCAACCTGCAAATCGACGATCAGCCCGAGCCATTCGTGGCCGACACCCTGATCGAGACGGCAGTGGCGCAGCCCGAAGCCGTTGTCGCGGCACCAGTTGCTGCTGCACCCGAACCGGAGCCGGTGACGGCGGATGCCGGGCCGGCCGGGACCGCCAAGCCTCCGCGCCGCCAGGGATGGTGGAACCGGGGCTGACACAACCGGGGGTGACTTCGGAGACGATTGGCAGGCTGCCCGCGTTGACCCAAGGTCACCGGGCACCTACCTTTGTCTCAATGGCTTCACGAGGCACGATGCGGCACGCCCTCCAGTCTGCGCTCTGCGCCCTGCTGATCGTTGTCTCGGCCATCGGGCCGGCGCATGCCCAGCAGATATCGATCATCCGGGACGCTGAGATCGAGCGCGACATCAAGATCTACGCGACGCCCATATGGCATGCCGCGGGACTTGATCCGAATGTGGTCCGCGTCCACCTGGTGAACAACGACTCGATCAACGCTTTCGTCGCTGCCGGACAACGCATCTTCGTTTTCACCGGCATGCTCAAGGTCGCCGAGGACCCGCTGCAGGTAATCGGGGTGCTCGCGCATGAAACCGGCCATATCACCGGCGGCCATCTCGCCCGTTTCCAGGATGGCCTGAAGGGCGCCTCGACCATCTCGATCCTCAGCCTGGTGCTGGGCGCGGCAGCCATGGCGGCGGGCGCGCCGGCGGCGGGCGCCGCCATTCTTGGCAGCGGCGGCGAGTTCGCCACCCGCTCGTTCCTGATCTACAGCCGCACCCAGGAATCCGCCGCCGACCAGGCCGGCCTCAGCTTTCTGACGGCCTCGGAACAGTCGGGAAGCGGCCTGATCAGTTTCTTCGAATATCTCGGCGACCAGGAAGCGCTGATGACGGAGAACAAGGATCCCTATGTGCGGTCCCACCCGATGACCTCGGAACGCATCGAGCGGCTGCGCGCCGATGCCGAGAAAAGTCCGTACTGGAACACGCCGGCACGGCCCGAGGACATCGAGCGGCTGAACCGCATCAAGGCCAAGCTGATCGGCTTCCTGGAACACCCGACCATCGTGTTCCAGACCTACCCGCTCGGCGACACCAGCCCCTACGCCCGTTACGCCCGCACCATCGCGTATCATCGGCAGGCGCTGGAGACCCAGGCGATGGCCGAGCTGGATGCGCTGCTGGCCGACGCGCCGCACGATCCATATTATCTGGAGCTGAAGGCCCAGATCCTGTTCGAAAGCGGCAAGATCGAGGAATCGATCGAGCCCTATCGCGCCGCGGTAGCCGCCGCGCCTTACGAGCCCCTGATCCGCGTATCGCTGGCGCAGTCGCTGCTGGCGAAGGAAGACAAGGCGCTTGCCGACGAGGCAATCGAACATCTGGTCGCGGCCAACCGGCTGGAAAACGACAACGGCTTCGCCTGGCACCAGCTCGCCCTCGCCTACACCATCAAGGACGACGTCGCCATGGCCGCGCTCTCGGCCGCCGAGCGCTATACCGTCTCCGGCGAAGCGCCACGGGCGGCGCGACAGGCCAAGATCGCCGTCGACAAGCTGAAGCCGCAATCGCCGGAATGGTTCCGCGCCCAGGACCTCTATATGATTGCGCGGGCTGCCGTCGAGGACAGCTACCGCCGACGCGGCAAGGAGCCGCCGACGAATGACGACCCCGAGGTTTCGCCGGGCAGCCTGAACGAGAAAACCGGAGGATGATGATTTGACCCGTTTATTGAAGGCGCTGACTGTGGCGCTCGCCGTCCTGTGCACGGTCACGGCTGCACAATCGGCGCTCGCCCTGTCCGAACGCGACAAGGCGCAGGTCGAGCAGATCATCAGCGATTACCTGAAGAACAACCCCAAGGTTCTGCAGGAGATGATCGACCGGCTCCAGGCGCACAACACCCGCGAAGCGTCCATCAACGCCGAAAAGAAGATCATCGCCAACAAGGTCGCCGTCCTTGGCAGCGACGGCGCGATGGTTGCCGGCAACCCGAGTGGCGATGTGACCGTGGTGGAATTCTTCGACTACCGCTGCGGCTATTGCCGCATGGCCCAACCCAGCATGGCCCGCCTGTTGGAGGAAGATCCTGACGTCCGCGTCGTGTTCAAGGAATATCCGGTGCTGGGCCCGCAATCGATCACGGCCTCGCGTGCGGCCATCGCCTCGGCGCGACAGGGCAAATATGTCGAATTCCACATGGCCCTGATGGGCCTCGAAGAGGCGCTGAACGACGACGTCCTGTACCGCGTCGCCGGCGAGGTCGGCCTCGATGTGGCAAAGCTGAAACAGGACATGAAGGACGAAGCAATCGACGAGGTGATTGCCGAAAACCACGAGCTCGCAGACAAGCTTGGCATCGAGGGTACGCCCAACTTCATTATCGGCACCCAGCTGGTGCAAGGCATGGTGCCTTACGAGACGCTGACCGAATATGTGGAGAAGGCGCGCAAGACCAAATCTCTCAAGCCGGTGGAGGGGTGAAATGAGACTGGCAATTTTGACGATCGCATTGTCCCTGGCGCTGCCCGCCAACGCCATGGCCCAGAACGCCGAAGAAGTCCGCAACGCGCCAACGCCTGGACAGGATAGCCGCGACGAGTTCGTCGGCGCGCCGCTCAACAGCTCGGACGGCATGACCGGCGAGGACTATCAGGACGAGGATTTGAGCCGCGGTGTCGGCAACAGGCTCAACCAGCAGCAGTGCATCGCCCTTGGCCGCTACCTTCAGCAGACTCAGACCACGGTCGAGGTACAACAGAGCCTGAAGGCGCGCGGCTGCTTGTAGCGCCGTCCTGGAGCGACGGCGGCTCGGGCCTGACATCGCCGACGGTCTTGCTGCCGGCGCTCAGGCTGGTGAACAGGCGCGACGATGGTCGTGGCGCATAGGGCGCCTCCCCTCCACGCCGCGGCGGCGAATACAAGGCGAAACGCCGCTAGATCAGCCCGCCCAGCGGCGAAGACGGATCGGCGTAGAGCTTCTTCGGCATGCGGCCGGCCAGATAGGACAGCCTGCCCGCTTCCACGGCCAGCTTCATGGCCTTGGCCATCCGGATCGGATCCTTGGCCTGGGCGATGGCGGTGTTCATCAGCACGCCGTCGCAGCCCAGTTCCATGGCCACCGCCGCATCGGAGGCCGTGCCGACGCCAGCGTCGACCAAAACCGGCACCTTGGCGTTCTCGATGATGATCCGCAAAGTCACCGGGTTCTGGACGCCCAGGCCCGAGCCGATCGGCGCGGCGAGCGGCATGATGGCGCAGCAGCCCATCTTCTCCAGTTCCATGGCCATGATCGGGTCATCCGAGCAATAGACCATCACCTGGAAATCTTCCTTGATCAGCATCTCGGCGGCGCGCAGCGTCTCGACCATGTTGGGATAAAGCGTCTTCTGGTCGCCCAGCACTTCCAGCTTCACCAGCGACCAGCCACCCGCCTCGCGCGCCAGGCGCAGGGTGCGCACAGCATCCTCGCCGGTGTAGCAACCGGCCGTGTTGGGCAGGTAGGTGTATTTTTTCGGATCGACATAATCCATCAGCATGGGCTGCTTGGGATCCGAGATATTCACCCGGCGCACGGCCACGGTGACGATCTCGGCGCCCGAGGCGGCGATGGCGTCGCGGGTTTCGTCGAAGTCCTTATACTTGCCGGTCCCGACGATCAGCCGCGACGTGAATCGCTGCCCGGCCACTTCGAAGCTGTCCGGCTCGTCCTTGCCGCCGCCGATGAAATGAACGATTTCCAACCGGTCGCCGTCGCCGACGACCACGTCGCCATAGGTCGAACGCGGTACGATCTCGAGATTGCGCTCAAGCGCCACTTTCCGGGGATCGATGCCCAGTTCTTCGAGCAGTGAATTGAGCCGGAGCGGCGCGTTGAGCTGGCGGTCCTCGCCATTGATGGTGACGTGAATCACAGGCTCCTTCCGTGCGCTTTTGACTTGGTAGTCCAAGGGATTTACAAGGTCTCCCTCTAATATAGGCGGGATCAGACCATGGCAAGCGCAGCAGCCCCGACCGTCCTCGTACTCAACGGGCCGAATCTCAATATGCTGGGGACTCGCGAACCGGAGATTTACGGCGCCCACACGCTCATCGACATCGAGGCATCGGTGAAGGATCGGGCTCACGACCTTGGATTGTTTGTCGATTTCCGGCAGTCGAATTCGGAAGGCGAGCTGGTGACCTGGATCCAGGAGGCGCGTCTGACGGCGTCTGCCATCATCATCAACGCCGCCGGCTACACCCACACATCCGTGGCAATTCTCGACGCCTTGCAGGCCTTCAAGGGCCCGATCGTCGAGGTGCACCTGTCGAACATCTTCCGGCGTGAGACGTTTCGGCACCATTCCTACATCAGCGGCGTGGCGACCGGCGTCATCTGCGGCCTGGGCGCTAAAGGGTATCTCTTGGCGCTCGACGCTGTTGCGGATAAAGTCGCCCGCTCCTGAAACAAGGCTAGGCTCGATGGGCAAACTGACGCTCGACAAGGAAATGATCCGCCAGCTGGCGGCGCTGCTCGACGAAACCGGGCTGACTGAAATCGAAATCGAGGACAACGACGTCCGCGTCCGCGTGGCGCGCGGCGGCACTGTCGTCCAGGCCGCGGCGCCCGCCGCAGCGGCCTCGGCCACGGCGAGCGCTGCTGCCGCCCCTGCCGGCGACGGCGTCCATGGCCATCCCGGCCTGGTCGCCTCGCCCATGGTCGGCACGATTTACACCTCGGCCGAACCGGGTGCGCCGCCGTTCGTGCGCGTCGGCGACAAGGTGACCGTGGGCCAGACCCTGCTGATCGTCGAGGCGATGAAGACCATGAACCCGGTCATCGCCAGCAAGGCCGGCACGGTCACCCGCATCCTGATCAGCAACGAGCAGCCCGTCGAATATGGCGAGCCGCTGCTGATCATCGAATAACGCCATGTTCGAAAAGGTCCTGATTGCCAACCGCGGTGAGATTGCCCTGCGCATCCACCGCGCCTGCCGGGAAATGGGTATCCGCACCGTCGCGGTGCACTCGCAAGCCGACGAGAACGCCATGCATGTGCGCCTCGCCGACGAGGCCATCTGCATCGGCCCGCCCTCGGCCACGCACAGCTATCTGAACATTCCCGCCATCGTCTCCGCGGCCGAGATCAGCGGCGCCGACGCGATCCACCCGGGCTACGGCTTCCTGTCGGAGAACGCCAATTTCGCCGAGATCGTCGGCGACCACGGCATAACCTTCATCGGTCCCAAACCCGAGCATATCCGGGTGATGGGCGACAAGATCGAGGCCAAGCGCACCGCGCGCAGCCTGGGCATTCCCTGTGTGCCCGGCTCGGAAGGCGAGCTGACGACCGCCGCGGATGCGCTGGCGACCGCGAAGAAGATCGGCTATCCGGTGCTGATCAAGGCCGCTTCGGGCGGCGGCGGCCGGGGCATGAAGGTTGCTCGGTCCGAGAGCGAACTGGAGCAGGCCTATTCGACTGCCCGCGCCGAAGCCAAGGCGGCGTTCGGCGACGACGCGGTCTACATGGAAAAGTACCTGGACAAGCCGAGGCACATCGAAATCCAGGTGATGTGCGACAGCCACGGCAACGTGGTTCATCTGGGCGAGCGCGACTGCTCGCTTCAGCGCCGGCACCAGAAGGTGCTGGAAGAATCGCCCTCGCCCGCGCTCAACGACAGGGACCGCACGAAGATCGGCGGCATTGTCTCGGATGCCATGAAAAAGCTGGGCTATCTGGGCGTGGGCACGGTCGAATTCCTGTACGAGGACGGCGAGTTCTATTTCATCGAGATGAACACCCGGCTGCAGGTGGAGCATCCGGTGACCGAGATGATCACCGGCATCGACATCGTCCGCGAACAGATCCGCATTGCCGCCGGCCTGCCTATGGAAAACAGCCAGCAGGACATCGTCTTCCAGGGCCATGCCATCGAGTGCCGGATCAATGCCGAGGACCCGGTCACCTTCTCGCCGACACCGGGCAAGATCACCGAATACCATCCGCCAGGCGGCCTTAACGTGCGGGTCGATTCGGCGCTGTATGCCGGCTATTCCGTACCGCCCAACTACGACAGCCTGATCGCCAAGCTGGTGGTGCATGGCAAGACCCGCAACGCCTGTCTGATGCGGTTGCGCCGGGCGCTCGAGGAATTCGTCGTCGGCGGCGTGTCGACCACAATTCCGCTCCATGCACGGCTGATCCAGAACCCCGGCTTCATCGACGGGGTCTATCACATCCATTGGCTTGAAGAGTTTCTGGCCAAAAAAGAATAAGCTGTTGCAGACCATAGGCAGCGCCTGCGCTGCCTATGGTGTAATCGTAGCGATCATCCCGTCGGTATGATCAGGGCCGCGCGGAAGCCATGAAGCAGCTCACACCGGAAATCGTCCTCTCGGCCTATGCGTCGGGGGTTTTCCCCATGGCCGAGAGCGCCGACACGCCGACCCTGTTCTGGGTCGATCCGGAGCGGCGCGGCATTCTGCCGCTGCAGGGATTTCATGTCCCCAAGCGCCTGGCGCGAACCGTACGCTCGGACCGCTTCGATGTATGGGTCAACCGGGCATTCCAGGATGTGGTGCGTGGCTGCGCCGAACCCACGCCCGAGCGGCCATCAACCTGGATCAACGAGGAAATCTTTCGCCTGTTCGTGGACCTGTTCGAACGCGGCGCTGCCCATTCGGTGGAATGCTGGCGCGGCGGGGAGCTGGTCGGCGGACTGTACGGCGTGTCACTGGGCGGCGCGTTTTTCGGGGAAAGCATGTTCTCGCGCGAGCGCGACGCCAGCAAGGTTGCCCTTGTCCATCTGGTAGCCCGGATGATCGCCGGCGAGTACACCCTGCTGGACACCCAGTTCGTCACCTCGCACCTGTCGGGCTTCGGCGCGATCGAAGTGCCTCGCACGGTCTACCACCGGCTGCTCGGGCAGGCTCTCTCGGTCCAGGGAAATTTCCTGAAGCTGCCCGCTCACATCCCAGGCGCGATGGCGTTGCAGTCGATCACCCAGACATCGTAGACCGGGTGTTCCAGCGCCGACAGCGCGGGGCTGGATGCAAACATCCAGCCGCTGAACAGCTTCTGTTTCTCGCCGTCAGGCTTGACGTCGGCAATCTCGAGGAACGCCGTCACCTCCGGCGTCTCCTCCGGGGGCCGTTTGCTGCAGGTACGGGGCGTGATCTCCAGCGATCCGAAGCGCAGGGGCTGGTTCATGGGCGCCTTGATGTCGGTGACCTGCGCGGTGATCTTGTCGACGCCCCGCAGGGTGACGACCTGATCCTTCGGCGCGGCGGCCTCGCGGCGCGCCATCATCGCCAGAGCCTCCTGGGGATCCTCGGCAAATGCCGGTCCCGCCATCAGGCCCAGCATGACCAGGGCAAACGCCGAGCGCGCCCGCAAGCGAGTCACGGGATCGCCTCCTCGGCCGAGGGTGCCGCCGGCGCCGCGTCCTCGCTGGGCGCCTTGCCGTCGGTGTCGGTCGAGCCATAGATGAACCGCCCCAGCAGCCCCATCAGGTCGACGGCGCCCTGGGTGTAGCTGATCCGGTCGCCGCTTTTCAGCAATTCCTCGGAGCCGCCCGGCTCAAGGTTGACATAGCTGCCGCCGAGCAATCCGGAGGCGGCAATCTTCGCGGTGGTGTCCTCGGGCAACTCGACGTCGGTCTGAATGCCCATCTCGACGACAGCCTCGTAGGTTTTCGGGTCCAGCTTCTGGGCCGTCACGGTGCCGATCTTGATACCGCTGATCTTGACGTCGGCGCCATTGGCCAGATCGCCGACCTTGTCGAACCGCGCACTGACCTGATAGCCGCCAACCGGACCCATCTCGGTGCGGGAATAGGCAAAGTACAGGAACCACGCGGCCACGAACAAGACGGCGCTGCCGATCAGTGTCTCAACGAGAGTGCCGCGCATGAGCTATCGAGTCGCCTCGGTTGTGGGCCCTATTCGGGACGCCAAGCCTCGTAATCGCCTGTCACCGCGACGCGTTCACCGCGGGCGTTCAGGCTGCCCGGCGGGAAATAGGCGCCGACGGTGCCTGTCAGGTTGGGAACGTGTTCCTTCTCCCAAGGTTTCACCAGCGGCGGCTGTTTCGTCGGCGGCAACTCGGCGGTGTGATGGAGCCAGCGGTGCCATTCGGGCGGCACGCGAGACGCCTCGACGACGCCGTTATAGATCACCCAGCGCCGTTTGCCGGTCTTGTCCTGATAGTACTTGTTGCCTTGATCATCGTCGCCCACCGGCTTGCCGTGCAGCGCCGTGTGGAGCCAGGTTCCGACCGTCTGGCCATTCCACCAGGTGAATACCGAACTCAGGATACCCATAACATTTCCGTGCTGTTGCGCGCCGGGCGGAATATGGCACCCGCTACCGGGCGCGTCCAGCCCCGATGCTCGCGGCACCCGTCGTGCATTTTCGCCGCATCGGCGGCCCCGACGCGCATCGGGCACATGGCCATGGGTTACCCCAACGGGTGAGACTCGGACGGCAGCCTGTTGCGATTCCAGACAGATTCCGCAACGTGATTCCGTTGCTGGGCCGAGAATGCCGCAGCCCCGTATGAAATAGCGGGTCTAAATCGTTGCAATCCACAACATTTGGTGTTTGCAAGGATATTTTTTCCAAAATGTAGCAAATTCCAGCTTGATAGCGTCCGATTCAAAACCCTACCCTTTGTGTCACGGTTCGCCGCTCATACCATATGTATGTGCAGGAAATGGCGGACTTTTCCGGGTCGAAGTCTACTGAAGGTTCAGGGGGAAGCACATGCGAGTCGAACGCCGCTATACGAAAGAAGGTCAGTCGCCCTACGAGGCGATCGCTTTCCGCAAGGCCGTGAGCGAAATCCGCAATCCCAATGGCTCGGTGGTGTTCCGGCTCGAGGATGTCGAGGTGCCCGAGGCATGGAGCCAGGTGGCGACCGACATCATCGCCCAGAAATATTTCCGCAAGAAGGGCGTCCCCGTCGCCGCGACACCGGTTGCCGAGGAGGGCGTGCCGGAATTCCTGTGGCGGCGCGAGCCTTCCGGCGATCCGGGCAATATGGGTGAAACCAGCGCCAAGCAGGTTTTCGACCGGCTGGCCGGAGCCTGGACCTACTGGGGCTGGAAAGGTGGCTATTTCGACAGCCCGGCCGACGCGCAGGCGTTCTGCGATGAACTGTGCTTCATGCTGGCCAACCAGATGTGCGCGCCCAATTCGCCGCAATGGTTCAACACCGGGCTGCACTGGGCCTATGGCATCGACGGTCCGGCCCAGGGACATTTCTATGTGGACCCGTCCACCGGCGAGGCAGTCCCGTCGGACAGCGCCTACGAACGGCCCCAGCCGCATGCGTGCTTCATCCAGGGCATCGCCGATGACCTGGTGAACGAGGGCGGGATCATGGATTTGTGGGTGCGCGAGGCGCGCTTGTTCAAATACGGTTCGGGCACCGGCAGCAACTTCTCGCGCATCCGCAGCGAAGGCGAGAACCTGTCGGGCGGCGGCACCTCCTCGGGCCTGATGAGCTTCCTGAAGATCGGCGACCGCGCCGCCGGCGCCATCAAGTCGGGCGGGACCACCCGCCGCGCGGCCAAGATGGTCGTGGTCGACGTGGACCATCCGGATGTCGAGAAGTTCGTCAACTGGAAGGTTGTCGAGGAGCAGAAGGTCGCGGCGCTGGTCGCCGGCTCGCGTCTTGCCGAGAAGCACCTCAACGAGATCATCGCAGCCTGCGCCGCCCACGACGACCTGACGGAAGAAGACCGCTTCGATCCCCGGCGCAACAAGGACCTGAAAAAGGCGGTGATCGGCGCCCGCAAGGCCATGCTGCCCGAGAATTACGTGCAGCGGGTCATCGAGTTTGCGCGCCAGGGCTATACCAACATCGATTTCCGCACTTACGACACAGACTGGGATTCCGAGGCCTACCTGACCGTCTCCGGCCAGAATTCCAACAACTCGGTGCGGGTCACCGACGAGTTCATGCAGGCCGTCGCGGCCGGTGACGACTGGAACCTGATCCGCCGCACCGACGGCCAGATCGCCGAGACGCTCCCTGCCCGCCAGCTCTGGGACTCGATCGGCAACGCGGCCTGGGCCTGCGCCGATCCGGGGCTGCAGTTCCACACCACCATCAACGACTGGCACACCTGCAAGGCCTCGGGCGACATCCACGCCAGCAACCCGTGCTCCGAATACATGTTCCTCGACGATACGGCCTGCAATCTGGCGTCGCTGAACCTGATGACGTTCCTGAAGGCCGACGGAAACTTCGACATCGAAAGCTTCCAGCATGCCACGCGCCTGTGGACGGTCGTGCTGGAGATTTCGGTGCTGATGGCCCAGTTCCCGTCGCGCGAGATCGCCGAACGCAGCTATCGCTACCGCACGCTGGGTCTGGGCTTTGCCAATATCGGCGGCCTGCTGATGGCCTCTGGTCTGCCGTACGACAGCACCGAAGGCCGCGCCCTGTGCGGCGCCATCACCGCGCTGATGACCGGCGTCGCCTATGCCACCTCGGCCGAAATGGCGTCCGAACTGGGCGCCTTCCCGGGCTATGAACCCAACCGCGAACACATGCTGCGGGTGATCCGAAATCACCGCCGGGCCGCCCGCGGCGAGGCCAAGGGCTACGAGGGCCTGAACACGCCGCCGGTACCGCTCGACATTGCGGGCTGTCCGGATGCGGCCCTGACGGAGGCCGCGGCCGACGCATGGGACGAGGCGCTGTCGCTGGGCGAAAAGCACGGCTTCCGCAATGCCCAGGCGTCGGTGATCGCGCCCACCGGCACCATCGGCCTGGTGATGGATTGCGACACCACCGGCATCGAGCCCGACTTCGCGCTGGTGAAGTTCAAGAAGCTGGCCGGCGGCGGCTATTTCAAGATCATCAACCAGATGGTCCCTGCCGCGCTGCGCAAGCTCGGCTACCAGGAATTCGAAATCGTCGAGATCATCGACTATGCGGTGGGCTTCGGCACGTTGAAGAACGCCCCCGGCATCAACCACGAGACGCTGGCCGCCAAGGGCTTCGGCCCGCTGGAGATCGAGGCCATCGAGGAGAACCTGGCCAGCGCCTTCGACATCAAGTTCGCGTTCAACAAGTGGAGCCTGGGCGAGACATTCTGCATTCACGGCCTTGGCTTCACCGCCGAGCAGCTCGACGATTTCGGCTTCGACATGCTGGCCCAGCTTGGCTTCACCAGGGCAGAAATCGACGCGGCGAACCTGCACGTTTGCGGCGCCATGACCCTGGAGGGCGCGCCCCGCCTGAAGGACGAGCACCTGCCGGTGTTCGACTGCGCCAATCCCTGCGGCCGCATCGGCAAGCGGTACCTGTCGGTCGAGAGCCACATCCGCATGATGGCGGCTGCCCAGCCCTTCATCTCGGGCGCCATCTCCAAGACCATCAACATGGCGAGCAACGCCAGGGTGACGGATTGCCTCAGCGCCTACGAACTGTCCTGGCGCCTGGCGTTGAAGGCCAATGCGCTCTACCGCGACGGCTCCAAGCTGAGCCAGCCGCTGAACTCGTCGCTGCTGGACGATGCCGACCTGGACGAGGAAGACGCCGCGCCTGCGCCGGTATCCGCGCCCGTCGACAGGATCGTCGAGCGGATCATCGAGAAGATCGCGCCGGCCGCACGCGGCCGCCTGCCCCATCGCCGCAAGGGCTACACCCAGAAGGCCGTCGTGGGCGGCCACAAGGTCTACCTGCGCACCGGTGAATATGACGACGGCCGCCTGGGCGAGATTTTCATCGACATGCACAAGGAAGGCGCCGCCTTCCGCTCGCTGATGAACAATTTCGCCATCGCCATTTCCATCGGCCTGCAATACGGCGTGCCGCTGGAGGAATATGTCGATGCCTTTACCTTTACCCGGTTCGAGCCGTCGGGCCTGGTCGAGGGCAACGATTCGATCAAGATGGCGACCTCGCTGCTCGACTACGTGTTCCGCGAACTGGCGGTGTCCTATCTCAGCCGCTACGACCTGGCGCATGTCGAGCCGCACGAGACCCGCTTCGACGCGCTCGGCAAGGGCCAGAGCGAGGGCGAGGAACCGGCCACAAGGACGACCACCGCCCAGCAGACCATCGCCGCCATTCGCGAGGTCGCGTCGTCAGGCTATGTCCGCAACAAGCTGACCGTCGTCGAAGGCGGCATGACCGCGAAGAAGGAAACCGTGGCCCGTTCCGTGGTGGTCGAGCGGACAAGCGACATCGCCGTTGGCCAGACCGGCGACGCCCTGCTGCTGACCCGCGCGGAAGCGGCCATGACCGCCACAGTCGAACTCGCCAAGGAAGCCCGCATGAAGGGCTATGAGGGCGACGCCTGCGGCGATTGCGGCAACTTCACCCTGGTCCGCAACGGTACCTGCATGAAGTGCAACACCTGCGGCGGCACCAGCGGCTGTTCGTGATCGGTTTCGCCTGAATCCGGGCTCGGGGCCGGCAGCATCCGGACGCTGCGGCCGTTGCCGGGGCTGGTGCTGCCGCGCTTGACCGATGCAGCCGCTTGCAGTTTGCGTCGATGGCCCCATCATCCTGTCATGGACCCGCAGGACAATCCCACCGAGATAACCGTCTCGCCGTTTTGGCGTTACATCCTGCTGGCCGTGGGCTGGCTGTTCCTGGCGATCGGCGCAATAGGCGCGTTTCTGCCGATCCTTCCGACGGTGCCGTTCCTGCTGATCACCGCCTGGGCATGGTCGAAGAGTTCGCGTCGGCTGCACAGGTGGCTTTACCGCAACAAGACCTGCGGGCCGTACCTGGTCGCCTGGAACAAGCACGGCGTCATCCCGCCCCGCGCCAAGGTGCTGGCGATCGGCACCATGACTGTCGGCTGGCTCTTCCTGACCATATATGTCGCCACATCCTTCTGGGTGCCTCTCATCGTCGGCGCCATCGAGGTGGCGGTGTCCACGTTCATACTGACGCGGCCCAGCCGGGCGCCGCATGCGCCCCCGTCGAACTGAACCCTGAGGCGCCCGCAGCCGCGTGGCGGGCGCAAGCCCGCCGGAACATATCCGGATTCAACCGGTTGTCTCCTTGATAGGGAACAAGGCAAGGAGAACGATGATGGCGAATGCGAGCAGAAAAACTCATGGCGCCGGCGTCAAGGGCAAGGGCGACGGCTCGGGCGCGGCGACGCAGCTGCCCGCCGGAGAGATCGCGGAAAACGAGGTGCTGTCCAACCGCGACAAGGCCTCGCGCAAGACCGGGCGCGGCCAGGACGGCCGCTGGAACCAGACCGAGAATTATCACGAGCACACGGCGAACCGCGAGCCGGGCTCAGATCAGACCGTTTCCAAATCCAGGGCGTAGCCGGCCGAGCGGACGGTGCGGATCACGTCCTGGGCGCCGCCGTCGTTCAGCACCTTGCGCAGGCGCCTGATGTGCACGTCGACCGTGCGCGGCTCCACATAGACGTCGTGGCCCCAGACCGAATCCAGCAATTGCTCACGCGAGAACACCCGGTCCGGGTTTTCCAGAAAATGCCGCAGCAGGCGGAATTCCGTCGGGCCAAGCCGCACCGGCTTGCCACCCCGGGTCACCTTGTGCGCGGTCGCGTCCAGGGCGATGTCGGCATAGGTCAGCACCTGCCCCGAATAGGCCGGTCGCACGCGGCGCAGCACCGCGTTGATGCGCGCAAGCAGCTCGCGCGGCGAATAGGGCTTGGTGATGTAGTCGTCAGCGCCCGTATCCAGGCCCCGGATGCGGTCGCCCTCTTCCGTGCGCGCGGTCAGCATGATGACCGGAATGCCCGCCGTCTCCGGCGACTTGCGGAGCCGGCGGCAGACCTCGATCCCCGGCACGAAGGGCAGCATCCAGTCGAGCAGGATCAGGTCGGGTGCGTGTTCCTTGGCCATCACCAGGCCTTCCTCGCCGTCGGCGGCGTGGATGACATCGAACCCTTCCTTGTCCAGATTGTACCGTACAAGTTCGACGAGGCTCAGATCGTCCTCGATCAGCAGAACAGTCGGCTTCATGTCGGATTTTCCCGTCACTCTCGAACCATCAATCGTCTTCGTTCGGCCGCAGCACCGTGTAGCTGGTGCGATCGCCCTTGGGACGCTTGTCCTCGAGGATTTCACCGTTGACCAGGTAGAACACGATTTCAGCCAGGTTGGTCACGTGATCTCCCATCCGCTCGACATTCTTGGCCGCGAACAACAGGTGGGTGCACGGCGTGATGGAGCGTGCATCTTCCATCATGTAGGTCAGCAATTCGCGGAACAAGCTATTGTACAATTCATCGACGGCGGCATCGCGCTCCCAGACATCGATCGCCTTGACCGCGTCCTGGTCGATATAGGCATCGAGCACGTCCTTCAGCATTTTCTGCACCAGATGGGCCATGTCGCCCAGGGTTCGAACGATGCGGAAATTGTCCGTTTCATTGATCGCGGTAACCCGCTTGGCGATGTTCTTCGCATAATCGCCGATACGCTCGAGAATGCTCGACATCTTCAGCGCCGAGACGATCTCGCGCAGATCCGACGCCATGGGCTGGCGCCGGGCCAGAATGGAAATGGCATCCCGTTCGATGACGATTTCAAGCTCGTCGAGGGTCTTGTCGCCATCGACGACCTGCTGGGCCCGCTCGGCGCTGCGCTTGTAGAGCGCATCGACGGCGCCGGCGATCTGGGTCTCTGAAAGACCGCCCATGCGGGCGATGCTGGACCGCAGATTTTCCAGTTCCTTGTCGTAGGAAGAAACGATGTGATCGCTAGGCATGATGTCCGGCCCTTGATAGGTGGAAGGTGTTAACCGAAGCGGCCGGTGATGTAATCCCGGGTGCGCTCCTCGCGCGGATTGGTGAAAATCTGCTCGGTGTTGCCATGCTCAACGATATCGCCCAGGTGGAAGAAGGCGGTCTTCTGGGACACGCGGGCCGCCTGCTGCATGGAATGGGTGACGATGACGATGGCATAGTTCTCGCGCAGCTCGTCGATCAGCTCCTCGACCCTGGCGGTGGCGATCGGATCGAGCGCCGAGCACGGCTCGTCCATCAGGATCACCTCCGGGCTGACCGCGATGGCGCGGGCGATGCACAGGCGCTGCTGCTGGCCGCCGGACAGGGACGTGCCGCCCGACTCGAGGCGATCCTTCACCTCGTTCCACAAGCCAGCCTTCTTCAGGCTCGTCTCGACGATGGCGTCGATGTCGGGCTTCTTCGCTGCGAGGCCGTGAAGCCTGGGTCCATAGGCGATGTTGTCGTAGATCGACTTGGGGAACGGGTTCGGCTTCTGGAACACCATGCCGACCCGGGCACGGAGCTGGACCACGTCGACCTTCCTGTCGTAGATGTCGGTGCCATCCAGCAGGATCGTGCCCGTGACCCGGGCGCTGTCGACCGTGTCGTTCATCCGATTGAGGCAGCGCAGGAACGTCGATTTTCCGCAGCCCGACGGACCGATCAGGGCGGTGACCTCGTTATCGTAGATATCGAGGCTCACGCCGTTGATCGCCTGCTTCTCGCCATAGAACACGTGGACGTCACGGTTCGAAAACTTGATCTTGTCTTGTCCGGTCGACACCCGAATCCTCGCTTCAACGTCAGCTTCAGCCATTTTCATATCCGATCACCACTTGCGTTCAAGACGTCGTCTCAGATAAATCGCGATTCCGTTCATCGTCAGCAGGAAGCCGACCAGCACCAGGATGGCCGCCGACGTGCGTGCGACGAATCCCCGCTCCGGGCTGTCCGACCAGATGAATATCTGCGTCGGCAGCGCGGTCGCCGGGTCGAGAATGCCGCCGGGGTCCGACGTGATGAACGCATTCATCCCGATCAGCAGCAGCGGCGCGGTCTCGCCCAGCGCCTGGGCCAGTCCGATGATGGTGCCGGTCAGGATGCCCGGCATGGCGAGCGGCAGCACATGATGGAGCACCACCTGATGTTTCGACGCGCCGATGCCCAGGGCGCCTTCCCGGATGGAGGGCGGCACAGCCTTGAGCGCGGCGCGGGTGGCGATGATGATCGTCGGCAACGTCATCAGCGCCAGCGTCATGCCGCCGACCAAGGGTGCCGACCGCGGCAGGCCGAACACCTGGAGGAACACCGCCAGCGCCAGCAGGCCGAACACCACCGACGGCACTGCCGCCAGGTTGTTGATGTTGATCTCGATCAGATCCGTCCATCTGTTCTTGGGCGCGAATTCCTCGAGGTAGATCGCCGCGGCGATGCCGACCGGAAAGCTCAGCACGAAGGTGACCAGCAGCAGGTAGAACGATCCGACCAGGGCGCCGGAAAGGCCGGCCAGTTCCGGAAAGCGGCTGTCGGCCGAAAAGAACAGCGTCCAGTTGAAGGGCGTCGCGATGCGGCCGTCCGCGTCCAGCTTGTCGAACCAGGCGATCTGGCGATCGCTGACGCGCCGCTGTTCCTCGGGGACGTCGCGCGGGATCACCCCCTTGTGGAACTGGTCGAATGAATCGGCGACCGGAACACTGATCCTCACGGTGCTTCCCACCAGCGAGGGATCGTCGGCGACGATCTCGCGCAGCTTCAGTTGGGCGCCGCTGCTGAGGATGTCGAACAGCTGGCGCTGCTGCGGCCCCCTTGGGACATCCGGAAACAATCCCAGGAAACCCTCGCGCACCATGCCGCGGTAATTGCCGTCGAACAGGTTGGCTGTGTCCACCTCGGCGGGATCCACGAACACGTCGAATGTCACGTGGGTCTGGACGAAGGACTTGTAGCCCGTGGCGGTCAGCGAGCCAAGCAGGATGGCCAGCAGGCCAACGGCGGTGACGACGGCCGCGAGGCCATAGAGCTTCAACCTGGTGTTGGCCGCATATCGCCGCCTGAGGTTCTTTCGCGCTGCGTCGGACGACCAGTGGCTGACCGGCAGCGAAGTGGGGGCATCAGTCATATTGCTCTCTGTACTTCTGGACCACGCGCAGCGCGATGATGTTGAGCCCGAGCGTTATCAGGAACAGGACAAGGCCAAGCGCGAAGGCCGCGAGTGTCTTTGGGTTGTCGAATTCCGTGTCGCCGATCAGCAGGGAGACGATCTGCACCGTAACCGTGGTCACGCCCTCGAGCGGATTCAGGCTCAGATTGGCGATCAGACCCGCCGCCATGACGACGATCATGGTTTCGCCGATGGCGCGGCTGGCGGCCAGCAGAATGCCTCCAACGATGCCCGGGAGGGCCGCGGGCAGCAGCACCTTGGTGATCGTTTCCCCTTTGGTCGCGCCCATGGCATATGACCCATCGCGCAGCGAGCGCGGCACGGCGGTCAGCGCGTCGTCGGACATGGACGAAATGAACGGAATGATCATGATCCCCATCACCGCGCCGGCGACCAGGGCACTGGTGGGCGCCACGTCCACGCCGATGACGCCGCCGCCCCCGACCACCGCCGGCGAGACGATGAGCACGGCGAAGAAGCCGTAGACGACCGTCGGAATGCCGGCGAGCAGTTCCATGATCGGCTTGACGATATTGCGCACCCGGTCATTGGCGTACTCGACCAGATAGACCGCCGAGAACAGGCCGATGGGAATGGCGACCGCAAGCGCGATGGCGCTGATCAGCAGCGTGCCGGTGAAGACGGGAACCGCGCCGAATGCGCCGTATCCAGCGGTCTGGTCGGCGCGGATGGCGATCTGGGGCTCCCACCGCAGGCCGAAGAAGAACTCGGTCAGCGGCACCCGCTGGAAGAACCGGAATGCCTCGAACAACAGCGAGAGGACGATGCCGACCGTCGTCAGGATCGCGATCAGCGAACACATGATCATCAGACCCGACAGGATGCGCTCGACACCGTTGCGCGCGCGGAATTGTGGATTGATGCGGGTCCAGGCCCATGCGAGTGCGGCAAGACATGACGCCGCCACGACGCCGACAAGCGCCCAGTTGGCCGTTTCGGTCAGGGCGCCGTAATGCCGCGCGGCTTCGGTGACCTCAGGACGCGGCTCCTGAAAGATCCGGCCGGCGTTGACGTTGACGATTTCGCTGAGCAGCAGGTCGCGTTGCGCCTGGTCGAGGCCTGCCGTGATCGAATCCGGCATGGCGGCAAGGACGAAACGCTGAACCATGGACTCTTGGAACAGCAACCACATGATCAGGATCAACAGCGCCGGCAGCACGATCCAGAGCGCGACGAACGCGGCGTGCTGTGACGGCAGGGAATGCAGATGCTGCCCGGAGGTCGTCCGCAGCCGCGAGGCGCGACCCGCACCCAGCAGGAACCCGGACAGGCTGAGTCCGAGGATGGTGAGAAAGGCGATCGTGATCGTAGACATGAGTTGGCCCTGGCACTGCGCGTCGGGGACGCGCCCTGGAAAGAGGCGGAGGACGGCCAGGCGCGACGATCCCGTGCGAGCGCCTGGCCGACCGGCCTTTCGCTATGGTCGTCCGATACTGCTTATTTCGGAGCGGCCATCTTGGTGCCGCCAAGGACGGCCGCCTGAACTTCCTTGAACTTGGCATCAGACAGCGGAACCAGGCCACGCTCGATCAGGTAGCCGTTCTTGCCCATCGCTTCGGCGCTCACATACTCCTTCAGGAAATCCTGCAGACCCGGAATGGCCCTCCGATGCGCATTCTTCACGTAGAAGAAGATAGGACGGGATATGCCATAGCTTCCATCCGCGATGGTGTCCGCTACGGGGGCGACGCCGGCAACTTTCACCGCCTTCAGGTTGTCCTGATTCTCATAGAGGAACGAGTAACCGAAGATGCCAAGGGCGGTCGGATCGGTGTTGAGACGCTGAACGATGAGGTTGTCGTTCTCGCCCGCTTCGACGAAAAGGCCATCCTGACGCATGCGGTCGCAGTTCGCCTTGATGTCCTTTTTTTCCATCTTCTTGTAGAAATCGATCTCCTTGCACCCCTCGCGCATGGCCAGTTCCACGAACGCGTCACGCGTGCCGGAAGTCGGCGGCGGGCCGAACACCTGGATTTTCAGGTCGGGCAGCGACGTATCGATTTCCTTCCAGTTCTTGTAGGGATTGGCGATCAGCTTCCCATCCTTACCGGGCACCTGCGCGGCAAGAGCAAGGAAAATCTGCTTCTTGGTCAGGTCCATGTCCTTGCCCTTGCGCGAAACCGCGATGGACAGGCCGTCATACCCGATAAGCGCCTCGGAAACGTCCGTCACTCCGTTCTTCGCGCACAGCTCGAACTCGGATTTTTTCATGGCGCGCGACGCGCCGGTCACATCCGGATGGTCCGGGCCAACGCCCTGGCAGAATATCTTCATGCCACCGCCGGTGCCGGTCGATTCGACGACGGGCGCGGGCTTGCCCGACTTGTTGGCGAATTCTTCCGCGGCGGCTTGGGAGTAGGGGAAGACGGTCGAGGAACCGACCACCTGGATGCGGTCGCGGGCATGGGCGGCACCCGAAGCGGCGGCGCTGACCACGGCGACGGTCGCCAGGCCGATGAGTGTCTTGTTGATCACGATGTTTCTCCGATCATCAGTGGTGAGCCACGTCTTTGGGCGCGGCCTCGCCGGCACCCGTGGGTCGCACCCTATGGATGGGTGGTGAAAGCTATAAGTCAGTTAAGTTACAGTATTGTTACAAGCCACCGCCGTGACCTGAATCAACTACTTGGCGTTCTGGGATCCCGCGCGGGCCGGCAGATAGACGCTGACCGTGGTGCCGACTCCGAGTTCGCTTTCTAACACCAGACGGCCCCGGTGCCTGTTGACGATGTGCTTGGCGATGGCAAGGCCCAGGCCCGTGCCACCCTTTTGCCGGGACCGGGCGGGATCGACCCGGTAGAACCGGTCAGTGAGGCGCGGAAGATGCTCGCGGGCTATGCCCTCGCCGTCATTGGTTACCCTGACCACCACGCCCGGGCCGCCGGTTTCAGGCAGTCGCTCGATCTGCTTCCCATCGATCCGGATGGCCGTGCCGATGCGCGCGTACTTGATCGCATTGTCGACAAGGTTCTGGAACACCTGGGTCAGCTGGTCGGAATCGCCCACGACCGCCGGCATGCCGGCATCGATATCCACGGCAATGCTCATCTCGCGGTCACGGGCAGCCAGCGACAGGGCCTCGACCACGCCGTCGATCACATGCGCGAGATCGACGCTGTCCGACGGCACCACATGCTCGTCCAGTTCGATTCGCGACAGAGACAGCAAATCGTCGATCAGCCGCGCCATGCGGGCCGATTCCAGCGCCATGATCTCCAGGAAGCGGTCCTGGGCGGCAGGATCGCCCCTGGCGGGGCCCTGCAGGGTTTCGATGAATCCGATGATGCTGGCCAGCGGCGTACGCAACTCGTGGCTGGCATTGGCGACAAAGTCCGCGCGCAGCTGCTCGGATCGCTTCAGGGTTGTTATTTCATGCAGGGCGATGGCCATTGCGGGCATCGCCTCTCCCGCCGCCGGTCGCTCGCCTTCGATGGGCAGCGCCGCAAGCATGAAGTGCCGTTCGCCGGGACTCAGCAGGGTGATTTCCTCGCGCGATACCGCTTTGCTGGACAGAACCCGGTCCATGGCGCCGATAGCGGACGGGTGCCGCAACACCTGTGAGAAGTCCCGCCCGACCAGACGGACGCCAAACAACTCGCGCGCCGCGGCATTGGCCTCGACGACCCGGCGGCTCGCATCGAGCAGCACGAGCGCATCCGGCAGGACGTCGATCACCGAACGTTCGACGGAGACCGCTGCCGCCGACATCTTGCCATCGGGTCTCGCCTCGACATTCGCATTGCCCGTCCGGCTTGCCCGCAACAGTAGCCACGCCGCCGGCGCGCTGGCCGCCACGAGCAGCACCGCATGGGCCAGATGCACATAACCCGCCAGGACAAGGCCGACGAGGGCGGCAACCGGCAACACGGGCGCAGCCTGCCCCCAACCTTTGAAGACTTTTCTCACGGCGACGCCCATCGATTCATTGCACCAAAACCCGCTCCCCGTCCCGGACCCGGGCACAGAATCACAACAACCATACAATTCCTCGAGCATGCAACCGCAGTCTCGTGACAAGGTCTTGCCTGATCGCGGGAAATGGCGCAAAAACGACAGCCAAACCGCCTGCCGGATACAAAACAAGAGGATTTCTGAAGGATGGACCTGTCCTACTCCGATGAACAGATCATGCTGCGCGACAGCGCCGAGCGCTTCGTCGACGCCAATTGCGGCGCCGACAATCTCCGCAAGATGCGCGCCTCCGAAGAAGGCTTCAGCCGCGATTACTGGAAGCAGATGGCCGAACTCGGCTGGCTGGCGCTGCCCTTCACCGAGGACCAGGGCGGGCTGGACGGCACCGCCGTCGACACCAATGTGCTGATGGAAGCCTTCGGCCGCGGCTTGCTGCTCGAGCCCTATTTGACCACCGTGGTCATGGGCGGCGGTGCGCTGAAGGCCGCCGGCGGCGCCGACGACCTGATCGGCCAGATCATCGAAGGCAGCTTGCTGCTGGCGGTGGCCTATGCCGAACCGCAGGCCCGCTTCGACCTGTTCGACGTTGCCACCACCGCCCGCAAGGACGGCAATGGCTGGGTTATCGACGGGCACAAGGCCGTCGTGCTGCACGGCGACAGCGCCGACAAGATCATCGTCTCGGCCCGCACCTCGGGCGATCGCCGCGACAGGAGCGGGATCAGCCTGTTCATCATCGACCGCGGTGCCTCCGGCCTGGAGCGCCGCGCCTATCCGACCGTCGATGGATCGCGCGCCGCCGAGCTGTTCCTCAACAGCGTCCAGGTCGGTCCGGACGCGCTGCTGGGCGAAGAAGACCAGGGCCTCGCCATCCTCGAGAAGGTCTCCGACAATGCCATTACAGCGCTGTGCGCCGAGGCCGTCGGCGCCATGAAGGTGCTGCTCGACACCACGGTCGAATATACCAAGACCCGCGAGCAGTTCGGCCAGCCGATCGCCAAGTTCCAGGTGCTGCGCCATCGCATGGCCGACATGATGATGGAATACGAGCAGGCCAAGTCGATGGCCCTCGTCGCCGCCCTCAAGGTCGACAGCGAAGATCCGATCGAGCGCCGCAAGGCGGTCTCGGGCGCCAAGGTCCAGATCGGCAAGAGCGGCCGGTTCGTCGGCCAGCAGGCCGTACAGCTTCACGGCGGCATGGGCATGACCGACGAATTGTCGGTGGGCCACTATTTCAAGCGGCTGACCATGATCGACATTCTGTTCGGGAATGTGGATCATCACCTGAAGCAGTTCAGCGCCGCGGCCTGAGTACGGAAGAAAACGGGGATAGACCATGGACCTGTCGTTCACGCCCGACGAGATTGCCTTCCAGAACGAAGTGCGGGCATGGATGGCGGACAATTTCCCCGCCGACCTGCGCACCAAGGTCGAGGCCGGCGAGAAGCTGTACAAGCCCGACCTGCTGCGCTGGCAGAAGATCCTGGCCGCCAAGGGCTGGATCGCGCCGGCATGGCCCGTCGAATATGGCGGGCCCGGCTGGACGCCTACCCAGCGCTATATCTATGCCAACGAGATGGCGCTGGCCGGCGCACCCGACTTGCCTGCCTTCGGGCTGAAAATGGTCGGCCCGGTGATCTACACCTATGGCAACGAGGCGCAGAAGGCGCATTTCCTGCCGCGCATCCTCAGCGGCGAGGATTGGTGGTGTCAGGGATATTCCGAGCCGGGTTCGGGCTCGGACCTGGCCTCGCTCAAGACCAAGGCGGTCAGCGACGGCGACGATTACATCGTCAACGGCTCGAAGATCTGGACCACCGGCGCCCACGATGCCGACTGGATTTTCTGCCTCGTGCGCACCGACGACACCGGCAAGAAGCAGGAAGGCATTTCCTTCCTGCTGATCGACATGAAGACGCCCGGCATCGAAGTCAGCCCGCTGATCATCATCAACGGCGACCACACGGTGAACCAGGTGTTCTTTACCGACGTGCGCGCCCCGAAGAAGAATTTGATCGGCAAGGAAAACGAGGGCTGGACCTACGCCAAGTTCCTGCTCGTCAACGAGCGCAATGGCATCGCCCAGGTGGGCCACAAGAAGCACACGCTGCGCCGCATCCGCAAACTCGCCGACAAAACCGACATGAACGGCGGCAAGCTGGCCGATGAGGCCGGTTACCAACGCAGGCTGGCCGAGACCGAAGTGGCGCTGATGGCGCTGGAATATTCCGAACTGCGGTTCCTGTCCGGCCAGAAGACCGAACATGCGCCGGGCACCGAGGCCAACATGATGAAGGTGGCCGCGACCCAACTGCAGCAGAGCATGTCCGAGCTGTTCATCGAAATCGCGGGCTATTACAGCTTTCCCTATGACGGCTTCCGCGACACGAAAGGCTCCAACGAACCGCCTGTCGGGCCGACCGAGGCCGGCGGCGCCATGTTCGACTTCCTCTATGGGCGCGCCGCGACCATCTACGGTGGCTCCAACGAGATCCAGCGCGACGTCATCGCCAAGGTGCTGCTGAGCATCTGAGGCGAATGCCGTCGGAATTGGGGGCGCCTTGAAAACGGACCGGACGCCGGGCCTGCTGATTTCCGTGGTCTATACCTCGGCCATTTTCCTCAGCGCCGTGCTGATCTTCTGGCTCGAGCCCATGTTGCCCAAGGCCATCCTGCCGCTGATGGGCGGGACGCCGGCCACCTGGGTGACGGCGCTGATGTTCTATCAGGCCATCCTGTTGCTCGGGTACACCTACTGCTATGTGCTGACCCGCTGGGCGCCGTACCGCGTGCAGGCCGCCGTGCACGTGGCGCTGCTCGCGCTCGCGGCGGTGGCATTGCCGCCCGGGCTGCCCGGCATGGAAGCCGGCACCGCCTCGCCCGTGCTGCAGGTGCTGTTCATGCTGACGGTGGGCGCCGGGTTGCCACTGTTGGCCCTGTCGGCCACCGCGCCCCTGGCCCAGCACTGGTTCTCGCGCACCGGCCATCGCAACGCGCACGATCCATATTTCCTCTACGCCGCGAGCAATGTGGGCGGCCTCGGCGCGCTGCTTGCCTATCCGGTGCTGATCGAGCCCCATATAGGGCTGATCGAGCAGGCCCGGCTGTGGACCATCGGATGCGCCGTGTTCGCGGTGGTCATCGGCGGCTGTATCGTCCTGGGACGCCCGGTGAAGCCGGCGGCGCCAGCCGCCGGGGCGACGGATATTGCGGCAGCGCCCCCTGCCCGCCGCGCTGGCCAGCGCTGGATGTGGCTCCTCCTGGCCGCCGTACCGTCAAGCCTGCTGTCAGGCACCACCACCCGCATCACCACCGACATCGCCGCCGGGCCACTGTTCTGGGTGGTGCCGCTGGCGCTCTATCTGCTGACCTTCGTGCTGGCCTTCGCCCGGTGGCGCATCCTGCCCATGCGACTCGTGCTGATGCTGCAGCCTGTGGCGCTGGCGCCGTTGATCATCGTCATGTTCGGCGGTGAGCAACTGATCCGCGCATGGGACATGGTCGCGGCGACGGTCGTCCTGCTGTTCCTGTCCGCCTATATCTGCCACGCCCGCCTGGCCGACAGCCGCCCCGGTCCCGAGCGCTCGAGCGAATTCTACCTGATGATCGCGCTGGGCGGCCTCCTCGGCGGCGCATTCAATGCGGTGGTTGCGCCCAATTTGTTCATCGGCGTCACCGAATATCCGCTGGCGCTGGTGCTGGCGGTCGCGCTGCGCCCCATGCAGAGTCCGGGCCGCATCCGCTGGGGCCTGGACGTGGCGATTCCGGTCGCTGCCGGCGCCATCGCAATTGCCGTCCTGCTGCAAACCCCGCCGGACCACGTCCGCATGGTGACCGGAATCATCGGGCTCGTATTCGCGGTGGGTCTGGTCGCCCTGGCGGGGAACCCGGTCCGGTTCGCCATCGGCCTCGCCGCCGCTTTCCTGCTCAGTACCGCGCCTCGGCTGGCCGAGCCCCCACTCGATCAGCAACGCAACTTCTTCGGCGTGGTCAAGGTGCTCTATGACGCACCCCATGACATGACCCTGATGGTGAACGGCTCGACCTCCCATGGCGGCCAGCTCCGCGCGCCGGACAAGCGCCGCGTGCTGACCAGCTATTACGGCGCGCGCGGCCCCTATGGCGACGTCATCGCCGTGCGCACCGCCCAGGGACGCGCCCGCGACATCGCCGCCATCGGCCTGGGCACCGGCACCATCGCCTGCTCAGGCCCGCCGGAGGCCCGCTGGACGTTCTTCGAGATCAACCCGGTCGTGGTCGAGATGGCGCGCAACCCGCAGTTCTTCTCGTTCCTCGCCGACTGCCAGCCCGATGCGCGCGTGCTGACCGGCGACGGCCGCCTGCTGCTGGCCCGGGAAAACCAGCGCTTCGATCTGATCGTGCTGGATGCCTTCAGTTCCGACGCCATTCCCATGCACCTGCTGACCCTGGAAGCGTTCGAGATCTATTTCAGCAAGCTGAAGCCCGACGGCATGGTGGTGATCAATATCTCGAACAAGTTCGTCAACCTGAACCCAGTGCTGGCAGCACTCGCCGAGCGTCTTGGATTCACAGTGCTCGGCCGCTTCGACGAGGTCACCGACCGGATCATCCATTCCAGCCGTTGGGCGGTGATGGCCCGCGACCCGGCAACCCTGGCGCCGGTGCTGGCGCGCCCCGGATGGCAGGTGCTCACGCCCGACCGCGACCTGCTCTGGACCGATGACAAGTCCGGCCTGTTCGAGCTGCTCAGCGTCCAGCCGGATTTGAACAAGTGACCGCGCCAGACCGCAGAACCGTGCTGCGCGGCGGCATGGCTGCCATGGCCGCCGCCGCGATTCCGGGCCTCGCCGTCGCCCAGCCGCTCGCCGCCGCCGCCTCGGAAAAGCTGGTGCTGCACCTGGAGTGGCTGCCCCAGGCGGAATTCGCCGGCTATCTGGTCGCCAGGGAACTGGGGCTGTTCAGCAAACGCGGGCTCGACGTGACCATTCTTCCCGGCGGCCCGGACCATCCGGCCCTGGCCGAGGTGGCGACCGGCGCCGCGCATATCGGCATCGGGCCGTCGAGCCTGTTGTTCGTCGCCCGCGCCAAGTCGGTGCCGGTGAAGATCATCGCCCTGCCCCTGCAGGACAGCATTTTCCGCTTCGTGCTCAAGGCCCGAAACCGCATCCTCTCGCTGCGCCAGCTTGCGGGCCAGCCCATCGGGCTACGGCTCGGCGGCGACGAGGCCGAGTTTGCCGCCATGGCTGCCAAGCAGGGCATGACCCTGGCCGATTTCAAGGTCGTCAGGCAGGATCAATCCCTTTCCGGCTTCCTGGAGGACCGCTATGTCCTGAGCCAGGTGACGACCATCAATGAACTGATCCTGCTGCGCAACGAGGGCTATCCGGAATCGGAACTGCAGATCCTCAGCCCCGCGGAATATGGTGTCGCCATGCCGTCGGACTGCCTGTTCACCACCGACACGATGCTGGAGACCCGCCGGGACACCCTGGTCCGCTTCATCGACGGCGCCCGCGATGGGTGGCGGACCGCCTTTGCCGACAAGGAAGCCGCGGTGCAATTGCTGGTTTCACGCTATCCCGAACTGGATGCCGGCCACCAGATGGATCAGCTGAAGGCCATGGAACCGCTGGTATCCGGACCGGACGGCGGCGTGCCCTTCGGCCGGATCGACACGGTGGCCATGGAACGGATGCAGCAGGAGATGGTCACCGCGAGATTGCTGCCGGGTGTCCTGTTCCTCAATGATGTGGTCGACGCCAGCCTGCTGCGGGACCTGCCCGAAGGCTAGTCGTTCATCTCCCGGACCAGATCGAAGCCGGCACGGACCAGCCCCATGTCGGAGGTCACGGTCACCAGGTCGAAGCCCTTGGCGATCATCTGCTTCGAGTAGTCGACGCCGTTATTGACGATGGCGGTGCGCAGGCCATGCCGCCTGGCGGTCTCCAGGATTCGGTCGATTGCGTCCATGACGACCGGATCGGACTGGTTGAGGCGCGGCTCGCCCCCCAGCGACAGGCCCAGGTCGGACGGGCCGATCAGCAGCGCGTCGAGGCCCGGGGTGGCGCAGATGCCCTCGAGGTTATCCAGCGACTCCTGCGTCTCGATCATGGCGAAGGTCAGCAGCACGTCGTTCGCCCACTTCATGTAGTCGCCGCCCGCATACAGGATCGCCCGGTTCGGACCGACGCTGCGATATCCGTCCGGAACGTAACGGCAGGCGCCGACGAAGCGCTCGCACTCCTCGCGCGTGTTGATCATCGGACAGATCACGCCGTAGGCGCCGGCATCCAGCGCCTTCATGATCACGCCGGGCTCGTTCCACGGCACCCGGACCAGCGGCGTGACCGGCGATGCCGACACCGCCGCCAGCATGGCATGCATCTCGCTTACCCCGATCAGGCCATGCTGCATGTCGATGGTCAGCGAATCCCAACCCTGCGCCGCCATGGCCTCGGCCACATAGGCGCTGTCCGAGGCGATCCAGCAATTGGTCGCGGCCTCTCCCCGCGCCCATATGGCCTTCAGCCGGTTCTCCCGCATGGTCACGGCTCCAGCAATATCTTGCACTGGCTGGTGGGCTTTCGCAGCGCCTCGAACGCGGCGGGGAACTGCTCGAAGGTGAGCACGTCCGTCACCAGTCCCTCGACGTCGATCCGGCCCGCGGCGAGCATGTCGACGACAAACTGAAAGTCGGCCTTGTCCTGGGCAATGACAAAGTTCATCGACAATTCCTTGGCCATGGCGAAGGCCGGCATGAAAGTGTCTGGCTGGGCGCAGAAGCCGACGACGATGATCTCGCCGCCATAGGGCGCCAGTTCGGTGCATTTGGCGATCATGCCCGGCACGCCGACGCATTCCATGATCAATTCGGGCTCGGCGCCGGTCAGTTCACGGAACTGGGCGCCCACGTCGCCGGTCGCGTCGACCAGGCCGGTGGCGCCGTAGCGCAGGGCCATCTGGGCCCGGCCCGGATCCAGTTCGCTGACGATGACATGGCGCGCGCCGAAGAAGCTGCACCATAGCGCCGTGGTCAAGCCGATAGGTCCGGCGCCGATCACCAGTACATTCTTGCCCGCCAGCCCCTTCCTGATGGCGCGCACACCGTGCAGCGAAACCGCCAGCGGCTCGACCAGCGCCCCGGATTTCCAGCTTACCGGATCGGGCAGCGCAACGGCCGAGTTCAGATGCACGCGTGTGTATTCGGCAAAGCCGCCGCCGACGTCGCCGAGACCGATGATCAGCTTGGTGGCGCATTGCCACGGCTTGCCGAGCAGGCAGGCGGCGCACCTGCCGCAGCCGATAAACGGCAGCGAGGTCAGCCGATCGCCTTCCTTCCAGCCGGCCGGCGTGTCCTTGCCGAGCGCGACGATCTCGCCGCAGAATTCGTGTCCCATGACCATGCCACCTGCCTTGCGGCCGTGATCCTCGGTGGCGTGCAGGTCGGTCCCGCAGACGCCGCAATGGCGCACGCGGATGATCGCCTCGCCGGCCTCGGGCGACGGATCGGGAATGGTCTCGATGGCAAGCGGCTTGCCTGCCTCGCGGAATACGGCGGCCTTCAAATTCCTATCCCTTCCTGTCGAACGTGATCCAGAGTTCCTTCAACCCGCGCAGGCACAGATGCGGATGGTGCTCGAAACTGTTGCGGGCGGGGGCGTAGGCCAGATTGTCCATGCGCGCCAGGATCGCCTCGAACGAGGCGATCATCTCGTAGCGGGCAAGCTGGGCGCCCAGGCAATGATGGATGCCGGCGCCGAACGCCAGATGGGCGCCGGCGTTTGAGCGTTCGACGTCGAGCTGGTGTGGACAGCCGAACTTGGCCGCGTCCCGGTTCGCCGCCGCATAACGGAGCATGACCCGCGCGCCTTTCGGGATCGCGTAGCCGCCCAGTTCCGTATCCTGCTTCACCACCCGGAACAGGCCCTGCACCGCGGATTCGAGCCGCAGGGTTTCCTCGACGAAGGTGGGAATCCGCGCCGGGTTCTCGCGCAGCAGCCGTTGCTGGTCTGGATTGTCGATCAGCAGGGTCATGCCGGCGGCAATGGAGTTGGTGGTGGTCTCGTTGCCGGCTACCAGCACCTGCGAGATGATCGACAGCAGTTCGCCATTATCGAGCGGCTTGCCATCGTCGTCGCGGACCTCGAGCAGCGCCGACAGCAGGTCGTCGCGGGGGCGTTCGCGGCGCTCGTCCAGCGCGTTGACGAAGTATTTCTGGAATTCCAGCAACTTGGTGGCGCTGTCGATCCACTCGTCGTCGGTCAGCATCAGGCCAAGCGGCGCCACGGACGCGTCCGACCATATCTTGAATTTCGGCGCGTCATCGCGCGGCACGCCAAGCTGGTCGGCGATGACATAGAGCGGCACGGGCACCGCGAATTCGTGGATCAGCTCGACCTCGCCGCGATCGATGAAGGCATCGATCAGCATATTGGCGATCTCGTCCATATAGGGCTTCATGGCCCGGACCCGCTTGGGCGTGAACGCGTAATCCACCATCTTGCGATAGCGCGTGTGGCTGGGCGGATCGTTGGTCACCATGGTGTTGACCTTGGGCCAGCCACGCTTCTCGATCTCCCTCACCTCGGGCGGCGGGGCGCGCATTTCGGCCGGCGCCTGGCTGCCGATGTTGGAGAACACATCGGTGTTGCGGATCGCTTCCATCAGCAGATCGTAGCGGCTGACGATATAAACCTTCAGGTTGGGGTCGTAATAGACCGGCGCCTGTTCCCGCAAAACGTCGTAATAATCGTAGGGGTTCTCCTGAACCTCGACGTTGGCAAGGGACCGGTCGCCCGGCGCGCCCGCTATGGCATCCATCGTCTTCTCCCCATTTCAGGCTCCCATGACCTAGCCAATGACGCTATGGCCGCGCAAAAAGGCAGTCAAGCCGCATGGCTGCGTGCTATCCATTGGCGAGCAACGAGAGACAGGACCATTCCTGCATGAAGATCACCGCTGCCATCGCGCAAGGCCCCGGCCAGCCCTTCGCCATCGAGCAGATCGACCTCGATGATCCGCGGTCCGACGAGGTGCTGGTGCGGCTGGTTGCCACGGGCGTATGCCACACCGACATGTATTTCCGCGACCTGATGCCCCTGCCCGCTGTGCTGGGCCACGAAGGCGCGGGCGTGGTCGAGGCGGTCGGTGCGGATGTACGCAAGGTACGGCCCGGCGATCACGTGGTGCTGTCCTATGGCTCGTGCGGCGTGTGCCCCAGCTGCGACGCCGGTTCTCCGTATTATTGCCACCACTTCGATGCTCATAACGCCAGCGGTGCCCGGCCGGACGGCACGCCGACCCTGACCCGTAACGGCGAGCCCCTGTTCGGCAACTTCTTCAGCCAGTCGTCCTTCGCCAGCCACGCGCTCGCCAACCAGGCCAACGTGGTCAAGGTGCGCCAGGAAGCGCCGCTGGAAATGCTGGGGCCGCTGGGCTGCGGCGTACAGACCGGCGCGGGTTCGGTGATGAACGGGCTGGAGCCGCTGCCCGGCGAGGCGCTGGTGATCTTCGGGGCCGGCACGGTTGGCCTGTCGGCGATCATGGCGGCCAACCTGATCGGCTGCGAGCCGATCGTCGCCGTCGACCCGGTCGCCGCCCGCCGCGACATGGCGCTGAGCCTTGGCGCCCATCACGCCATCGACCCCACGTCGACCGATCCGGTGGCCGAAATCATGCGGCTGACCGGCGCCGGTGCGCTGCATACCCTGGAGTGCACCGGTATTCCTGACGTGTTCGAGCAGGCCGTGTCCTGCCTGGCGCCGCGCGGTACGTGCGGCTTAATCGGTGCGCCGCCACCCGGCAGCAAAGCCTCGATCCGGCTCGACAAATTGCTGTCGAAGGGCATCCGGATCCGCGGCCTGATCGAGGGCGAGAGCCAGATCGACGCGTTCATCCCGCATCTGGTCGAGCTGTTCCAGGACGGCCTGTTGCCCATCGACCGGCTGGTCACCTTCTACGATCTGGACCAGATCAACGACGCTATCGCCGACAGCCTGGAAGGCCGCACGATCAAGCCGGTCCTGCGGATGCCGCGCTAGAGCAGCGGCTCGTCGAGCGGCAGCGGCAATTGCGTCACCGGCTCACCCTGCTCGGGGGCCAGCAGAAAACATGTCAAAATGGCCATTCGCGAGCGTTTCCGTGCGACCGATAACCCCGAAGCGCGAGCTTCAGATTGGACAGGCGGTGTAATTCATTAACTGGCGCGCTGATATCCGCCCCCGGTTCGCTACCCGCGAATCTTGCCATATCGCCACCATCTGGAGGATCGCGACCGGATGCCGCAAACCCGGCGCCGTCATTGCCGGTGGCTCTGCGGTCCGAGGTTTTCGGCTGCGCTGCAACTTTGCCCTTGCCTGGTCCTACTTCGTCGACATTGTCAGGGTGTAGAAGAAGTTGCCCTTCCCGTTGGAAGGCGCTCCGACCATCGTTCCATCCTGTATGATGATCAAGGTCGTGCTGTCCGAGTAGACCACGCCGTTCAAGGGATCGGTGCCGTTGGTATCATTGCCGCCGCCGGCAAGAAGCTTGCCAGGGCCGCCGTCATTCCGGAAACCGATGATCTTGCCGTTTCCGGTTTCATGCACTTTCAGAATGGCGATCACCTCGCCCGCGACCACATTGTCCATGTGAGCGTCGGAAAGGAGCATCGCGCCCTGCGACTGTTCTGCGAAGGCTGACGATCCGAACAGGCAGATGCCTGCGGCAGCCAGAATCAAGCTCTTGATAGTCATTGATATGCCCTGCCCATAAGAAAGAATGCCCGTCATAGTCGAACGTCTCTTAGCCCACGTTCGACGCAGAAAAAGGCTAGCATCGAAGTATTATCGGGTCCATGACATATGGTAACTGGTTACGGTATATTCATCACTTTGTTGTCATCAAGAAACACACGCTAATAAATTAATTAAAAACCGTAATAAAAATACACCTCAAAGTAGTATAGCGCACCAGATCATGGTTGAGTTATTCGGATACTCCGCAGGGGACCGGCAAAACATACGGACGACTCGGCAAAGACGTCGCGGGTCCGCCGGGTTTCACGTCGAGGCTGGCTGCCTGGTGAGTGTGATTACTCCGCCGCGCGCTGGGGCACGAACGGGCAGTATTCCTCCTTCGCCACAAGGTCGAGCACGAAGGCCATCTTGTTCATGCCGCCCAGGATGGCGCCGACCATGGACAGCTCGACAATGTCGCCGTCGCTGAAATGCTCCTTGAGGCGTGCATAGAGCGCCGGGGTCAGCGAGCCGCCCATATTGGTCAGGGCAAGCTGCTCGGCCAGCGCGATGGCGGCCTTGTCGGCGCCCGAGAACGGGCCGTTCTCGTAATCCTCCATGGCGTCGAGTTCGGCCTCGGTCAGGCCGGCCTCCTTGGAGGATGCGCGGTTGTTCAGGTTGCAATAATGGCAACCATGGATCAGCGACAGCCGGTAGCGCACCAGTTCCTTGTAGCGGCGCGGCACATCGCCTTCGAAGAACAGTTCCTTGTAGAAGTGCTGGCCGAACATCTTCGACGCCTTGGGGGAATTGGCGAATACCTCCAGAATGGTGGTGTCTTCGCAGATCGCCTTGGCGTGGTCCCAGCCGGCCTGCTGCTCAGGCGACAATTGCTCGCGCGGCACCCGGTTCATCAGCGTATTGGTCATGTCCCGTCTCCCCTGACGAATGAACGAAATCTTCAAACTTATGACCACAGAACATATGCTAAGAAGGCAACGGATTGCAATTCATGGGGAGGATCGAATGAGCAACAGCCAGATCGTCAAGAACTTCATCGCCGCCTGGAACGAGAACGACATCGACAAGGCCTGCGACATGATGTCCGAGGACATTTTCTACCACAACATCCCCATGGAACCGGTGAAGGGCCGCGAGGCGTCCCGCGCCATGCTGAAGGCCATGGGCCCGCTGACCGACGTGAACTGGGAGCTGCTCGCCATCGCCGAGAACGGCGAGGTGGTGATGACCGAACGGGTCGACCGCATGACCATGGGCGGCAAGAAGGTCGCCATCCCGCTGATGGGCATCTTCCGGATCAGGAACGGCGAGATCTACGAGTGGAAGGACTATTTCGACCTGGGCGACTTCCAGCGCCAGATGGCGGGGTGATCAACTCCTTATTCGTCATTCCCGCGCACGCGGAAATGACGATATGGCTGATGCTTACGCCAGATCCCCGGCGCAGTAGGCGATTCCCCGGCGCAGGATTTCGTAGAACACGGGCTGATCCCAGGCGCAGCGATCGACGGTGGGCCATTCGTCCATGATCGGGATCATGTCGTATTTGCCGCGGCAATGGCCGAGGGCGCAGTACACCACTTCGCCGGCGCCCTGCTGCTTGGTGTAGAGCATGTAATGGCGTCCGGTGCCGCCGGTCCAGTCGCCCTCGATGAAGCCGTCGCAGGTGCCGTGCCAGTGGGTTTCCAGCAGCACCCGGTTGTCGCCGTAATATTCGGCGCAATAGATCTCGTCGTTGACGGTGAAGGCGTCGATGCCCTTGACCAGCGGATGGTTCTCCTCGCCGGGCGTGACCGTCACCTGGAAGTCCTGCAAAGCCGGATGGGCGATGAACTGGCTGCCGATCATCTCCATGAAGCGCGGCGCCTCGCGCGGCGTCGCCACGCCGCCCTCGACGAAACGCAGCACCGAGTTGGTGCCGTGCAGCGCGAACCATTTACCGCCGCGCTGGAGGAACTGGTGCAGCGCCTCGGTCTGGTCTTCGGTGGGCTGCACGTCGCAGGTATAGGTGATCAGCACGTCACAGGCGGCGATGCTGGCGGTGTCGGCATAGTCCACGGACACGGTCGCCAGGTAGCGCTCGTCCTCGGCCAGCAGCTTCAGGAGCTCGACCCGCGCGAAATTGATGTCGTGATATTTGCCGGACGCCACGAGATGGAACCGGACTGGGCCTTTCTTGGCCATGCGCGCTCTCCCCTTTTGCAGCCGCCGTCCCAGAGGCGGTGATCCGACTTTAGCCGCGGCGCGTTCCGCGCGGCCAGTGATTTCTCGGGTTTGTCCGCAGCCTAGAAGAAGCCGCTGGCGCCCGGGATGGCAAACGGGTTGCCGGGCTTCTTCTTCGGCTCGACGAGCTGGACCAGAACGTCCTCGCCCTCGACCTTCACCGGATAAACGGTAATCGGCAGCACGGCCGGCGCGCTCATGGCCTTGCCGGTCTCCAGGTCGAAATTGGCGCCGTGATGCGGGCACACGATCTTGCCCGCGCGGATACGGCCGCCTTCCATGGACTTCTTCTCGTGCGAGCACTGGTTCTCGATGGCCTTGAAGCCGCCATGGGGCATGTGGATGACCAGCACGTTGCGGCCTTCCAGCGGAACACACTTGGTCTTGCCCGGCTCGACGTCCGTGGTCTTGGCCACGAAGCGGAATGGAATCTCGGCGGCTTGTTCGGTCATGATCTGCCTTACGCGTCGTTGGCGTAGTCACCGTTTATATAGCCCATCAACGCCTTGTGCATATGGCGGATGCGGCGCTCCTGATGGGAAATCCACAGGCCCTTGAACGCCGACGAATTATTGCCCCGCTGCACATGCGGCAGGTTGACCGAGTCCTGGTCGAGGACAAGGCCGAGCGAACGCTCGCCGTGATTGACATGCTCGTGGTCGGGCAGCGGCGGGCGCGGCTGGCCCTTCTTGATCCGCGCGAACATCCAGACGTCGTAATACATCTTGTTGGGATCGGATTCGTGGGGCCGCTGGCGGAACATCATCATCCGGTCGGCGAAGGTGTTCAGCGTCAGGTTGGGGAAGATGTTGTAGTGGTAGTCGTCGGTCAGCTGGTCGTCGTTCAGCTCGGAATAGTCGACGCCCAGCGCTTCCTGGTTCTCGCGCTTGAACACCTGGATGGCCCGGCGCGCCTCGGAGACGCGGCCGCGGAACTCTTCCGGATTCATGCCCAGCGCCGTCATCTTGCTGGCGATGATCTCGGGCACCTCGTCCAGCTCCTCGCCAAGGCGCGGGCTGTAGGTGTGGAACGGCACCAGATAGCGGTTGTGCTTGTCATAGAGGTCGATCTGCACGTCGACGTCATCGTTGTCGTAGAGCAGTTCCGGATGGATGCACTGGACATGGTAGACCTCGTTGAACGCGTCCACCGACGTCTTCCAGTTGCAGTCCCAGTTGATGGTGACGTTCATCACCATGGCCATCTTCTCGAAATGGTACGGGTCCAGGTGTTCGGGAATGATGTTCAGATAATCCAGCAGCGGCTCGGCGTCCGGGTTCATGTTGAACCACACGAAGCCGCCCCATGTATCGGTATGGATCGTCTTCAGGCTGAGCTGGTCCTTCGGGCAACCCTGGGTGAAGTCCTGCTCGTCGGGAACGCTGACCAGCCGGCCGGTCAGATCGTATTCCCAGAAGTGATAGGCGCATTGCAGTGTGCGGGAATTGCCGGTCTTGTCGAACTTGACCTGGTTTCCGCGGTGGTTACAGACGTTGTAGAAGGTCCGCGCCTTGCCATCCTCGCCGCGCACGATCAGCAGCGATTCAGGGCCGATCTCGGTGGTGATGTAATCGCCGGTCTCGGGAATTTCCTCCTCGCGGCAGCCGATCAGCCAGGTCTTGGTCCACATGCGCTCCCATTCGAGCTGCATGAACTCCCTGGAGACGTAACGCTCCTTCGGAATGATCGCATTGCCGAGATCGGGCTCGGGCGCCTTTTCCGCCGGCGTGCCCGTGCTTTGATTGACCCTGATGACCGCGACCATTCGAAAACTCCAAATATCTGGCGACGTGTGCCCTTTGTGCCGCCTGCGGCAGCATCAGGCAACCTCATTCATACACAACTTTTTTATATCGCGATATACTTCATCAGTGTTTCATGCATATGCCGGATACGCCGCTCGATATGGCTGATCCACAGGCCCTGATAGGCAGATGAGTGCATGCCCTTCTGGATGTGCGGCAGATTTACCGAATCCTGGTCCAGCACAAGACCCAGCGACCGGTCACCGTGTCTGATGTGCTCGTGATCCGGCGCCCGCGGGCGCGTCTCGGCTTTCGTCAGCCGGCGCATGATCGACAGGTCGAAATACATCCGGTTCGGATCGGTCTCATGCGGCCGCTGGCGGAACATCATCAGCCGGTCGGCGAAGATGTTCATCGTGATGTTGGGAAAGACGAAATAGTGATAATCGTCCGACAACTGGTCGTCGCCGAGGCGGTTGTAGTCATAGCCCAACTCCTCCGCCGTCTCGCGCTTGTGGACCTGGAAGGCGCGGCGCACTGCGTCCACCCTGCCCCGGAACGCGGCCGGCTCCATGCCCAGGGCCAGCATGTCGGCGGCCATGATGTCGGGCACCTCCTGCAATTCGCCCACCCTCGGCGCGGGCCGCTGGAACGGGATCAGGTAGCGGCTGTGCCTGTCATAAAGGTCGATCTGCACATCCACGTCGTCGTGCAGATAGGACAGTTCCGGATGGATGCAGGCCGTGTGGTAATATTCGTTGAATGCATCGACCGAGGCCTTCCAGTTGCAGTCCCAGTCGACGGTGAGGTTCATCACCATCGCCATCTTCCCGAACTCGTAGGGATCGAGGTGTTCGGGAATGATGCCCAGATAGTCGCCCAGCGGCTCGGAATCCGGGTTCAGGTTGAACCAGACGAAACCACCCCAGGTATCGGTCTTCACGGCCTTCAGGCTGAGTTGATCTTTCGGACAGCCCTGGGTGAAGTCCTGTTCGTCCGGCACGGCGACCAACCGGCCGGTCAGGTCGTATTCCCAGAAATGGTACGCGCATTGCAGCGTGCGTGAATTGCCGCACTGGTCGAACTTGACCTGGTTTCCGCGGTGGTTGCAGACGTTGTAGAAGGTCCGCGCCTTGCCGTCCTCGCCGCGCACGATCAGCAGCGATTCCGTGCCGATCGACGTGGTGACATAATCGCCCGTTTCCGGAATCTCCTCCTCGCGGCAACCGACCAGCCAAACCCTGGTCCACATGCGCTCCCATTCGAGCCGCATGAACTCGGGCGATATGTAACGGTCCTTCGGGATGATCGCATGGCCCATATCGGGCTCGGGCGCCTTCGCGACGGGCGTGCCGCCCAGCTTCTCGATGCGCGTGATCGCGACCATGAACCGTCTCCCCGTTGCGTTCCATGACCACTGTCGCAAAAAAACAGGCGGCCGACCAGATGGCCGACCGCCTGAATTTGCTGACGATGAAGCCGGCGCTTACGCGTCGTTGGCGTATTCGCCGTTGATGTAATCCATCAGGGTCTTGTGCATGTGGCGGATGCGGCGCTCCTGGCTGGAGATCCACAGGCCCTTGTAAGCCACGGAATTCATGCCCTTCTGCACATGCGGCAGGTTGACCGAATCCTGGTCGAGGACGAGGCCGAGCGAGCGCTCGCCGTGATTGACAAGTTCGTAGTCAGGCAGCGGCGGTACCGGCTTGCCCTTGGGAATCGTCACGAACATCTGCACGTCGTAGTACATCTTGTTCGGGTCGGATTCGTGCGGGCGCTGCCGGAACATCATCATGGATTCTGCCATGACGTTCATCGTGATGTTCGGGAAAATCATGTAGTGATAATCGTCCGACAGCTGGTCATCGTTGAACCCGGAATAGTCGATGCCCATCTTCTCGCCGTTTTCGCGCTTGTATTCCTGCACCGCGCGGCGGATTTCCGGCACCCGGCCCTCGAACTGGGCAGGATCCATGCCGATAGCCCGCAGCTCGTCGGCGAGCGCTTCCGGCACTTCCTGCAGGTCCTCGTTGAGACGCGGGCTGTAGGTCTTGAACGGCACCAGGTAGCGGTTGTGGCGCTCGTACAGGTCGATCTGGATGTCCACGTCGTCGATCGTATAGGACAGTTCCGGATGGATGCACTGGACGTGATACACCTCGTTGAACGCGTCCACCGACGTCTTCCAGTTGCAGTCCCATTTGACGGTGACGTTCATCACCATCGCCATGTTCTCGAAGTGATAGGGATCAAGGTGCTGCGGGATCACGCCCAGATATTCGCTGAGCGGCTCGGCGTCGGGGTTCATGTTGAACCACACGAAGCCGCCCCAGGTTTCGGTCTTGATGGCCTTCAGGCTGAGCTGGTCCTTGGGACAGCCCTGGGTGAAGTCCTGCTCGTCCGGTACGCTGATCAGCTTGCCAGTCAGGTCATATTCCCAGAAATGATAGGCGCATTGCAGGGTGCGGGAGTTGCCGCACTGGTCGAACTTCACCTGGTTTCCGCGGTGGTTGCAGACGTTGTAGAACGTGCGCGCCTTGCCGTCCTCGCCGCGGACGATCAGCAGCGATTCCGGGCCGATCTCGGTGGTGATGTAGTCACCGGTCTCGGGGATTTCCTGTTCGCGGCAGCCAACCAGCCAGACCTTGGTCCACAGCCGGTCCCATTCGAGCTGCATGAACTCCTTGGAAATATAGCGCTCCTTGGGAATGATCTCCGAGCCGAGATTGGGCTCGGGCGCCTTCTCGGCCGGCGTATGAACGCTTTCCTTGACCCGGGTAATCGCAACCATCTTGAACTCCTTCTGAACCTCGTTTCCCCTTGCGGGGCCAGCCGCTTACTCGGCGGCCTTGATATCTTCCCTGAACTGCTCCGGCAGCCCTTCACGGCGTACGGCGCGCGTCTCCATCTCGAAATTGTGCGCATGGCACATATGGTGCAGGGCAATGACCGTGTCCATGGTCGAGCGCTGCCCCATGTTGTCCTGCGCGACGTTGACCGCCTGTTTGGTTAACTTAAGCGCGAACGCCGGTTTTTCCGCAATTCTTTTCGCCATGGCAAGACTGAATTCCTCCAGCTCCGGCCGCGGCACCACATGATTGACCATGCCGAGGCGCCGCGCTTCATCGGCGCTCCACCAATCGGCGGTGAACAGCAGCTCCTTGGCCTTGCGGATACCCAGCTCGTAGGGATGGTTGAAATACTCGACGCCGCAGACGCCCATATTGACCACCGGATCCATGAAGGCGGCATCGTCGCTGGCGATGATGATGTCGCAAACCCAGGCGAGCATCAGGCCGCCGGCGATGCACTTGCCCTGCACCATGGCGATGGTCGGCTTGGGAAAATCGCGCCAGCGGCGGCACATTCCCAGGAACACTTCCTGCTCGAAGCTGTAGCGGCTGTGGACGCCGCCTTCGGTCGAGGGCACCCAGGTGCCGATCGCCGTGTCCTCGCGCGGGCCGAAGCCCCGCAGGTCGTGGCCGGACGAGAAATGCGGCCCCTCGCCGCCGAACAGCACCACCTTGATGTCCTCGTCCCGCGCGGCGAGATCGAAGCAGGCGTTCAAATCATAGGTCAGCCGGTTGTTCTGCGCATTCCGCTGGGCCGGCCGATTCTGCATGATCCGGGCAATGTGCGGCGCCACGACCTCGTAGGTCGCGGTCTCGAATTCCTTCTTCATTCCCATACTCCCAATATGTAGCGCCGCACGCCGAATATCCCCGTCAGAGGGCGACAGCCACCGATTTCACTTCAGTATAGGCCTCGATCCCGTCGAAGCCCATCTCCCGGCCCCAGCCGGATTCCTTGTAGCCGCCGAACGGCAGCGACATGTCGGATGCGCCGTGACAGTTGATCCAGACGCTGCCTGCACGAATCTGCGCCGCCAGACGGTGCGCCCGGCTGATATCGCGGGTCCAGATGCTGGCCGCCAGCCCATAGCGCGTGTCGTTGGCGAGCCGCGCCACTTCGTCCAGGTCGGCCACCGGCTGAACCGTGATCACCGGACCGAAAATCTCCTCGCGGTTGACGCGCATCTCCTGGGTGGTGTTGACCAGGATGGTCGGCTCGATGAAGTAGCCGGAATTGCCAACCCGCTTGCCGCCGCTGGCGATCTCGGCGCCCTCGTCGAGGCCGGCCTGGATCATGGACGACACCTTGTCGTGCTGTTCCTGCGACACCAGCGGCCCCATGCGGGTATCGGCCGCCATGCCGGGACCAACCTTGAACTGCTGCGCCGCAGCCGACAGGCCCTCGACCACGCTGTCGAACGCCGACTTCTCGACGTAGAGCCGGGTGGCGGCGATGCAAACCTGGCCGCTGTTGAAGAACGCCGCGTTGGCGAGGCCAGGCACGGTGCGCTTCATGTCGGCGTCGGCGAAGACGATGGTCGGCGACTTGCCGCCCAGCTCCAGCGTGACCTTCTTCAGGTTGCTCTGGGCGGCCGAGGCGGCGATCAGCCGGCCCACATCGGTCGAGCCGGTGAAGGCGACCTTGTCGACATCGGGATGCGACGAGATCGCCGCGCCGGCGGTGTGGCCGAAGCCGGTGACGATATTGACGACGCCGGGCGGAAACCCGGCCTCGACGATCAGCTCGCCCAGCTTGATGGCGGTCAGCGGCGTCTGCTCGGCGGGCTTCAGCACCACGGTGCAGCCGGTCGCCAGCGCCGGCGCCAGCTTCCACGACGCCATCAGCAGCGGAAAGTTCCACGGCACGATCTGGCCGCAGACGCCGATCGGCTCGCGCCGGACATAGGCGTGGAACTGCTGGAACGGGTTGGACGGCGTCACCGTCTTGCCCTCGATCTTGGTGCAATAGCCGGCGTAGTAGCGGAACGCCTCGGCCGACGACATGACGTCGACCATCTTCGACAGCGAGAACGGCTTGCCGTTGTCCAGCGTCTCCAACTCGGCCAGTTCCTCGATATTGTCCTCGATCAGGTCGGCCAGTTTCCAGATCAGGCGGGCGCGCTTGGACGGCGGCATGGCGGCCCAGTCGGGCGTCTCGAAGGCGCGGCGCGCGGCCTTGACCGCGTCGTCCACATCGGCCTTCTCGGACGCGGCGCAACGGGCGATGACGCCCCCTGTGGCCGGATTGACCACGTCGAAGGTGCCGCCATCGCGGGCGTCGACCCATTCGTTGTTGATCAGGTTCTTGCGGTTCTGGGCGAGGAACGCGCCGACCTTCGGGTTGGTCGCCGCCTGCTCGAGCGCTGCATCCGCCATGGTCTTCTCCACGTCAATACGGGAAGGCAAGGCTTCCCTGTGCCAATGTCTGGAAAAGCCGGCGTGGGTCTTCCCTCCCCACCCTGCTTCGCGCGGCAGTCTACGGCCCGGTCCGGGCAAATTCCATATTTATCGCCTTGCCGGCTTGCTATGGTAGCCGCCGGTTTCCTTGGCAAACTAGGCCATGGACTACAAAAGTCAATCGTGAATGGAAATTTAGGGGAGATTGTTCAATGGTCGGCAAACCCATCATTCCCGCCAGCATGCGGGGCAGTTACGAAGCGTTCCAGTTCGCCCCTGCGACCCGCGTCGGCGACCTGCTGATCCTGTCTGGCCAGATCGGCGTCGGCCCGGACGGCAACGCCATCGCCGATCTGGAGGCCCAGTTCACCCGCGCCTTCGAACAGATCGGCGAGATCCTGCACGAGGCCGGCCTGTCGTTCGACAACATCGTCGACCTGCACACCTTCCATGTGGGTCTCCAGGCGCATCTGGGGAAGTTCATGAAGGTGAAGGCCAAATACATCACCGAGCCGTTCCCGTCCTGGACGGCCATCGGCGTGGTGGAGCTGGCGTTGCCGGGCATCGCCGTCGAGATCAAGGCGACGGCGGCGTACAACTAAAAAAATATCGTCATCCACGCGCCCGCGTGAATGACGATATTTGAGGTAGAGCGCCCTACCCCACCCGCCTCACATGCCCGGCCCAGTACGGCTCCCGCAACTCCTTCTTCAGCAACTTGCCTGAGGGGTTGCGCGGCAGTACGTCGATGAAATCCACCGACTTGGGCACCTTGTAGCCGCCGATGCGGGTGCGGGCGAAGGCGATGAGCTCCGGTTCGGTCACGGCTGCGCCGGGTTCGAGGACCACGACGGCCTTGACCTCCTCGCCCCAACGCTCGCTGGGCACGCCGATCACCGCCACGTCGGAGACGGCCGGGTGGTGCGACAGGGCGCTTTCCACCTCGGCGGGATAGATGTTCTCGCCGCCGGAGACGATCATGTCCTTCACCCGGTCGTGTATGTAGATGAATCCTTCCTCGTCCATGTAGCCGGCGTCGCCCGAATGGTACCAGCCGCCCCGCATGGCCATGGCGGTTTCCTCGGGCATGTTCCAGTAGCCCTTCATCAGCCAGGGCGCCTTGATGAGGATCTCACCCACCTGCCCGCGCGGCAGCTCCTCGTCGTTCCCGTCGCCGATGATCACCTGCGACCCCGGAAACGGGATACCGCAGCTGCGCAGCCGGGGCGAGCCCGCCACGTGCTGCTCCGGCGGCAGGTAGGTGATGGTGCCGCTCGCCTCGGTCATGCCGTAGCGCTGCACGAACGGACAGTTGAAGGTGGCCATGGCGCGCACCAGCACGTCCTCGGGGATCGGCGAGGCGCCGTAATGGACCACGCGGACATGAGAGAAGTCGGCGCCCCTCGCCGCCTCGTGCGACAGCATGGTGCGCAGCACGGCCGGCACCACGAAGACGTTGTTGACCTTGTACTTCTGGATCGCCTCGATGATCGCGCCGGCATCGGCCTGCGCCAGGATCACCTGCGTCGCACCGTGATAGAAGCCCTGGAAGCCCCATCCCGTGCCGCCCACATGGAATACCGGCATGGGGATCATCGCCACCTCGTCATCGCCCCACTGGGCCCAGGCCTCGCCGGTGCTGAGATAGCCCAGCCGCTGGGCGATCAGGCCGGTATGCATGATCTGCACGCCCTTCGGCACGCCGGTGGTGCCGGAGGTATAGAGCTGGACGCAGACATCCTCGGGCACTGACGGCACCACCGGATCGACATCGGACTGCCGGTCGCGCCATGAATCATATTCCTCGAGGCCGTCCTGCGCCGCACCCATGACGATGATCTTGCGGACGCTGCCCGCGTCGATGCGGCGCACCAGGCCAAGGAATTCCGGCTCGACGAACAGGATCTCGGCCTGGGCGTCGCCACAGATATACTCGATCTCCGGCGCCGCCAGGCGCGAGTTGATGGCGACCATCACCACATTGGCCTTGGCCGCGCCGAACAGCAGCTGGAAATAGAGGTCCGAGTTCTTGCCCAGATAGCCGATCCGCCCCTGCGGCCCGACGCCCTCGGCGATCAGGCCGGTGGCGACGCGGGTGCAGTACCGGTCGAACTCGGCCCACGACACCAAGCGGTCCTCGAAGATGGTGCATGTCCGCTGCGGGCGAAGGCGCGCCCAATGGCGCGGAACGTCGGCGAGCACATGGATGCCGTCGATGAGCATCGTAGGATTCCTGCGGGAATTGTCAGTTTGCCTCTATTACGGGGAGCCTCCCGGATGGGCAATAGGCACGTGTGTCTGATCCAAACTCAAATCGTCATCCCGGGATGACGGCTGATGTTTACCCTACCCGCCGTTCACGCCCGGCCCAGTAGGGCTCGCGCAACTCTTTCTTCAGCAGCTTGCCGGAGGGATTGCGGGGCAGGCTCTCGACGAAGTCCACGCTCTTGGGCGTCTTGAACCCGGCGATCTGGGTGCGGGCGAAGTCGATCAGCTCCTGTTCGGTGACATGCGAGCCCGGCTCCTTCACCACCACCGCCTTCACTTCCTCGCCCCAGCGATCACTGGGCACGCCGATCACGGCGATGTCGGCGACGGCCGGATGCTTGGACAGGGCGCTTTCGATCTCGGCAGGATAGATGTTCTCGCCGCCGGAGACGATCATGTCCTTGACCCGGTCGTAGACGTAGATGAAGCCCTCGTCGTCCATGTAGCCGGCGTCCCCCGAATGGTACCAGCCGTCCCGCACCGCCTCGGCCGTGGCCTCCGGCATGTTCCAGTAGCCCTTCATGATGCCGGGCGCCCGGATCATGATCTCGCCGACCTGGCCGGGCAGCTGGGCCTTGCCGTCGGCGTCGCCGATGATGATCTCGATGCCGTGGAACGGGATGCCGCAACTGCGCAGCTTGCTCGAGCCCGGCACATGCACCTCGGGTGGCAGGAAGGTGACCGAGCCGCTGGTCTCGGTCATGCCGTAGAGCTGGACGAACGGGCACTTGAAGGTGGCGAGCGCCCGGACCAGCACATCCTCGGGAATGGGCGACGCGCCGTAGAGCACCACGCGGACATGGGAGAAATCGGCGGTCTTCGACGCCTCGTGCGCCAGCATGAACTGCAGCACGGCGGGAACCACGAACACCTTGGTGACCCGGTGTTTCTGGATGGTCTCGATGATCAGGCCCGGATCGGCCTGGCCCAGGATCACCTGGGTCGCGCCGTTGTAGAAGCCCTGGAAGCCCCAGCCCGTGCCGCCCACATGGAACACCGGCATGGGAATCATGATCACGTCGTCGTCATGCCACTTGCCCCAGTCGCCGGCCAGTTCATCGCCGTAGCGCTGGACGATGAAACCGCGGTTGGGCAATTGCACGCCCTTGGGACGGCCGGTGGTGCCGGAGGTATAGAGTTGGACACAGATGTCCTCGGCGTCGATGGGCAGCATGGGGTCCTCGTCCGGCTGGTCGTCGCGCCAGTCGGCATAGGTCTCCCAGCCATGGCCGCGTCCGGACATGGCCACGAACAGCTTTACCGTCGGCAGCCGGTCCCGGATCTCGCCGATGAGGCCGAAGAACTCCTCCTCGACGAACAGCACCTCGATGCGGGCGTCGTTGACGATGTACTCGACCTCGGGCGGCGCGAGGCGCCAGTTGATGCCGACCATCACCGTGTTCGACTTGGCGGCGCCGAACAGCAGCTGGAAATAAAGGTCCGAGTTCTTGCCCAGATAGGCGACCCGCGTCTGCGGCTCCACGCCTGCCTCGATGATGCCGTTGGCCACCTGGCTGGCGTAGCGGTCGAAGTCCTTCCAGGACACGGTTGCATCCTCGAACACGGTCGCGGCCTTGGCCGGGCGGTGGGCCGCCCAATGGCGCGGGATGTCGGCGAGCACCTGAAGCTCATCGATAGGCATGGTCGGTCCTCATGTAGTGTTCCCCTCGCGCGACTGTACGAAGTCGTCCATGCCGCGGCAACACGCAGCACATCGATTCCGCAAGGCGCCAGCCATCGGGAGCGTCACAGGTGCACCGTTCGCCGGGTCCAGCCGGGCTGGAGCCCGCCCTCAGAACTTTTCGATTTCCAGGTGCAGCTCGCCCAGCCCGTGCAGCAGCGCGTTGGGCAGATAGACCAGTTCCTCGTGTCCCTTGGCCAGTTTCCAGCTCTTGAGTTCGTCGAGAATGATGTTGAACGCGATGTTCAGCTCCTGCCGTGCCAGCACATGACCCAGGCACATATGGATGCCGTAACCGAACGCCAGATGATCGAGGCTGTTCTCGCGCTGCAGGTCCACATCGTTCGGACAGGCGAATACCTGTTCGTCCCGGTTGGCGGAATCCCAGCGGATCATCACCTTGGCGCCGGCGGGAATCATCACGCCGTGAACCTCGGTATCTTCCAGGGCGATCCGCCACATGCCCGCCGACGGGGATTCGAGGCGCAGGATTTCCTCGATGAAGCGGTCGACCAACGTCCGGTCGGCGCGAATCTTCTCCAGAACGTCGGGCCGCTGGACAAGATGCACCATGCCGGCGGCAAGGGTCGCCGTGGTGGTTTCGTTCCCGGCCACCAGGATCTGCTGGATGATCGACAGCATCTCCGGCACGTCGAGCGGTCGCTCACCCTCGATCTGCGCGTGGACCAGCGCCGACACGACATCGTCGGACGGATTGCTCCGGCGTTCCTCGATGCGCTCGGCGAAGTAGCGCTGGAACTCGACGATCTGCTGGGCGATGTAGATGTCCTGCTCGGGCGTGGTGACCAGGGAGAACTGGGCGACGGAGCAGTCGGACCAGTGCTTGAATTTGGGCAGGTCGTCGCGGGAAACGCCCAGCGCGTCGGCGATCACCCAGACCGGCAGCGGCACGGCGACGGCGGCGAAGAAGTCAACCGGCCCGCTCGATGGCAGGTTGGCCATCAGATCGCGGACGATCTCTTCCATATGCGGCCTGAGCTCGCGCACCCGCTTTTCGGAGAACGCCGGATTGACCAGCGCGCGGTAGCGGTTATGGGCCGGCGCATCGCGCGTCAGCATGGTTGCGACACCCGGATAGCCCTTGGCGTATTCCGCCGCCACCCTCGGGTCCGGCTCGGCGGACTGCATCAGTCGGCCGAACTCGCTGGAGAACTGCTTCGGCTTGCGCGCGACCAGTTTCACGTCGGCGTACTGGGTGATGAAATAGACGTCGGCGCCCGGCATCCTGTAGACCGGCGCCTCGGCCCTCGCCTTCTCGTAGAACGCGAAGGGACATTTCATCACCTCCGGATCGAAGAAGTTGAATTCATCTAGGGCCTTGTTCATCGCGTGCTCCCGGCGGATTTTAAGTTCGGCATTGCTGCTTTTATCATGCCGGTCCATCCGTTGCGTTGCATAATCGGCGTGCGCTCGCGCAGAAGGATCGTGCCCTTCTGGCTTCTTGCGTCCAATGTCGGCCTTGGTGCAGGAATAGGCACCCGCGCTTGAAAAGGAGCTTCAAATGACAGTCATCGTCGCCGGAACACTCGAGTTCGATCCCGCCACTGCCGAACAGGCGATCCTCAGCGGACGCAAGCATATCGAGGGCGCCTATACCGAAAAAGGCTGCGTCCATTATGCCTGGACGCTGGACCCGCTCAATCCGGGCCGCGTCTATGTGTTCGAGGAATGGACGACCCAGGAAGACCTGGCCGTTCACCTGGCCGATCACTGGTACACGGACATGGCCGCCCATCTGGGGCAGTCGGGTCTCAAGTCAGCCGACGTGAAGAAGTACCGTGTCGACCTGTCCGAGCCGGTCTACGACCCGCAGGGCAAGCCGCGCGCCGACTTCTTTACCGAGAAATAGCCGCAATCGATCACCGATCACATTGCCGGAACGTGGGCGCACGCAGCGCCTGCGGCCGGCGCCTGCTGCCTGGGGAGAAGATATCGTGGAAGACTTTATCTACGTTGGCATAGTGAGTTGCATTGGTTTGCTCGTCTATTACTTCACCCTGTTCAAGGCCGGCCGTGCCCGGTCGACCTTCAAGGTCAAGGCGCCCTCCCATAGCGGCCCGCCCGAATATGAGTGTTATGTCCGGGCGCATCAGAACACGCTGGAGCATCTGGTGCTGTTCCTGCCCGGCATCTGGCTGTTTGCCTGGGCGGTCGATCCGCTCTGGGCCGCCGGTATCGGCGCGGTCTGGCCGGTGGGCAGGTTGTGGTACGCGTTCGGCTACTACGCCGCGCCGGAGCAGCGCGTCAAAGGCCTGCTGCTGAGCATGCCGCCGATCTATATCCTGGTGCTGGGCTCGCTTGTGGGCTTTGTGCTCAAGCTGATCTGAGGCCGATCGGGCGGCCGGTGGCCGCCCGTCACCACAAGTGCTAGCCGATGCGGATCAGCTGCTTGCCGATGTTCCCGCCGGTGAACAGCCGGATCAGGCCCTTCGGCAGGTTCTCGAAGCCTTCCAGCATGTCGATGCGGTACTTCAGCTTCCCGTCGGCGATCCACTTGCCCATGATCTCGGTCCATTCCTTGTAGCGGTGGGCATGGTCGACGATGATGAAGCCGGTCATGGTGGCGCGGGAATAGACCAGGTTGAAGTAGTTCTTCGGCCCTTCGATGGGGCCGGCCTTGTTGTAGCGCGAGATGCCGCCGCAGATCACGACCCGCGCATTCATGGCCAGGTTGGCCAGCGCGATATCGAGGATCTCGCCACCCACATTGTCGTAATAGATATCAAGGCCCTTGGGGAACAGTTCCATGACCCGCGCGGCGACGTCCTCGCTCTTGTAGTTGATGGCGGCGTCGAAACCGAGTTCGTCGACCAGCCAGCGGCACTTCTCGTCGGAACCGGCGATGCCGACCACCTTCCCCGCGCCCAGTATCTTGGCGATCTGCCCGGCCAGCGAGCCGACGGCGCCCGCCGCGCCCGACACCAGCACATTGCATCCCGGCGTGGGCTTGCCGACCTCGGCCATGCCGTAATAGGCGGTGAAGCCGGTGCCGCCGAACACATAGAGCGCGGCCTCGCCCGCAACCCCGTCCGGTACGCGGCTGACCATGCCCTTGCCGTCGGAAACCATATAGTCCTGGAACCCGAACAGGCCCTGCACCCGCTGGCCCACCGCCCAGTCCGGGTTGTTGGACTCCACCACGGTGCCCACGCCGAGCGCGCGCATCACGTCGCCGATCTGCAGGGGCGCCGCATAATTGGCGCGGTTCTCCATCTGGCCGCGCAGAGCCGGTTCGACAGCCACGATATCCTGGTGGATCAGGAACTCGCCCGGTCCCGGTTCGGGCACCGGAGATTCGACATATTTGAAGTCGCTTTCCTTGACCATGCCCTCCGGCCGGGCGGCGATCAGAAACTGGCGATTGCTGCGGTTGGACATGTCCCGCTCCCCTTCATTCGTGACTGTTGTTTCCGGTCGGGAACGTAGCACGAAAGTGGCTGTCCACAAGGCGAATTGGCTTTCAATCGCGCATACCCTGTTGCCATACTCGCCACCGCGCATAACCACGAAACGGGAGAAAATCATGGGACGCGTTCAGGGAAAGGTTGCCATCGTCACGGGTGCCGCCTCCGAGCCGAGCCTTGGCCGGAGCACCGCCATGGCCCTGGCGCGCGAAGGCGCCAGACTGGTCGTGACGGATATCGACGAAAAGGGCGTCGAGGACTGCGCCCAGAAGATCCGGGACGCGGGCGGCGAAGCCATCGCGCTGCGCCAGGACGTGGTTTCCGAACAGGGCTGGAAGGACGTCATCGCCAGCACCATCGCGACCTATGGCAGGCTCGACGTGCTGGTGAACAACGCCGGCATCGCCGTGCTGAAGCTTCTCGACGAGCTTTCGCTGGATGACTGGAACCGGCAGGTCAACGTCAACCTCACCAGCGTCTTCCTTGGCTGCAAGTACGCGGTTCCCGAAATGCGCAAGGCCGGCGGCGGCTCGATCGTCAACCTGTCGTCGGTGGCGGGTCTGATCGGCCTGCAGCGCTGCGTCGCCTATTCCGCCTCCAAGGGCGGCGTACGCCTGATGACCAAGTCGATCGCTCTCGAGGTCGGCCAGGACAAGATCCGCTGCAATTCCGTGCATCCCGGCGTGATCTGGACCAACATGCAGGCCGGCGCCCGCGACAGCGCCAACAAGCAAGCCGGCCAGGCGGCGACGGCGGGCTTCCCGATTTCCCGCCTGGGCGAACCCGAGGACATCGCCAATTGCGTCCTCTACCTGTCCTCGGACGAATCGAGCTACGTGACCGGCGCCGAATTCACTGTCGACGGCGGCATGACAGCGATGTAAGGGGTCACTTGTTGGGTCCGAGCTGGGCCAGGCACTTGTCCGCAATCCGGTCAACCAGCTTCGAGGCCCTGGTCTCGAAGCGGCGGCCGGCCGTCAGCTTGAAGAAGAACTCGTCCAGATCCTCCTTCGGGACTTCGGCGCGGATGCCCCTCCACTGGCAGCGGCACAGCGCATCGGCGTTGGTGTATTTCTCGCCGATATACTGGGTGCAGATCCTGACATAGCGCTTCTCGTCCCTGGTCTCGCGCGGCTTGACGCCGCAGCCAGCCAGGAGCGCGCCGGCCGTCAGCACCCAGATCGTGAAACGAAACTCTCGAAGCCCCATCCGTTTCCCCAAAAAACGGCACGATTGCGGCAGCTTAGCAGGCATCATCTCAGCCGCGGAAGAAAATCAGGCGGCATGCCGCTACCGCCGCTCGATATGCAGGCGTTGCGCGCATTTGTTGGAAATTCGGGCCATGTACCGGTCCCTCGCGCCTGCCGTGTCCGTCTGCAACGCCCTCAGACGTCGCAACATCTCCATCCGGCTTTCCCCGCGTACTTCTTCCCACAGGCACGTGCACAGGCCCGCGGCCTTGCTCACATGGACGTTGAACGCAGCGACACATTGTCCGTGGAACTCGGCCTCGATCTCGTTGAATTTCTGGTCGGTCATGTCCAATCCGCGAACCACGACAAACACCAGACCGGCGCCAAGCACCGCCACCACGAGAACGGAAACCAGGGTTTTGCCAAACATCGCGCGCCGGTCACAAAAAGAAGGGAGCCATGTGGCTCCCTTCCGATCCTGAAATGCAGCGCGGGACTATTCCGCCGCCTTCTTGGCGTTGTATTCGCGCGCCCAGGTTTTCGCTTCATCAGAGCAGGCCCAGTTGATGGCCTGGCGCAGAATCTTGCGGAACGTCTCGTTCTTGTAGGTCGCGGGACCGTCGCCGAACTGCAGGTAGACGATCGGGCTGTTCTTGTAGGTCTTGATCCAGCCCACGAGATTGCTGCTCGGCGGGTGGGACCAGCCTTCGTTGGAGTAGAACTTGCCCTTCAGCGCCAGCGCCGATGAGAAGAAGTTCTTGTCGGTGAATTCCCACGAGCTGCGGAACAGCGGCACGACCGAGTCCTCGAAGACCTCGGACATGTAGACCTCGTCGACGATGTCGAAAGGCTCGATGCCCTCGGTGATCGGATGATTCATCACCGGCGTCACCTTGTGCGGCACGTCGATGTTGTAGCCCGAATCCTGCTTGTCCACGCCGCGCGACTTCATCGGCACATAGAGGAAGTGGCCGCCGACGATCTCGGACCATTCCGGCCAGGCCGGCCAGGCGGCACAGGTATGATGCATGATCACCAGCGGAAAGCCGGCTTCCAGCATGGCCATCACGCCGTCCTTGTAGGACTGCGGCGGCTCGACGAAGCGCGGCCTGCCGTCGCCGTCCGGGTCTCGATTGAACTCGATGCCGGGCATGTCATACATGACGTAGCAGTCGAAGTTCTTGGCGAATTCCGGGGTGAACATCAGCTGGGCGGCCGGATGCTCCACGGCCGAATACTCGATGTCCGGATTGGCTTCGAAAATCTGGTAAAACTGGTCGCGGGCAAACGGATGGCCGCGGGTTACCAGCAGGACCTTCTTCTTGTCCTCGTCCCAGAACGTGGCGCCCGTGGGCGAGGAACGGCCGCTCTCGTGATAATCGGCGGGATCTACGTCTGCCATTTGGTCTTCCCCTTGGATAAATGTCGGTTCGGCTGCAACGCTAGAACAAGCCGCCCAACGGCGCAACCGTCGCCGCCCTATTTCCCCTCGCCACGCCGGCGACGCCGCGCGAGCGCGCGTCCCGCATCGGCGAGCTGCTCGAGAATACCGCTTTCCGCGCCGTCCGGCCTGCCTGCAAGCCGCCAAAGCAACAGCACGACAACCACATAGACCAGCGCGCCCAGCGGCACGTTGAGTGCAAGGGACGGGACCGGATCGAGCGGCAGCAATGACTGGCTGGCGCGAACCACCGCCACCATGGCCGCCCCTGCCAGCAACGGCCGGGCAAACGATCGCAGAACACCGCCGAGAAGGCCCTTGTAGGGTGCAAAGGCGAGGATCATCGAGACGCCCGCCGCGACGATTTCCATGACGGCGCGCACCCCGGCCACCCCTTCGCCACCTGCAAAGCGAAATGCCAGCGGCAACAGCACGGCAAGGCCGGCGACCTGCGACCATGACGCGATATTGGTGGCGCGCTGGCGGCCCTGGGCGGTCAGCAGCGGCAGGGTCACGGTGCGGATGCAGGCGCCCAGCGCCGACAGCGCCAGGATTTCCAGCAGCATCACGCCGCCCGCCCATTGCGGGCCGTAGATCGCCAGGATGAATTCCCGTGCCACCACGTAAAGACCCAGGCTGGAGCCAAACCCGAGCAGCGCGGCCGCGCCCACCGACTTGCGGACCGCGCCGATCATGCGCTCGCCGTCGGCATGGATGCGGCTATAGGCCGAATAGACCACCGGGCCGAGCGGCGCCACCAGCTCGCGGGTGGCCATCTCGGCCAGATTGCTGGCCAGATAATAGAGGCCCAGCATCGCCGGCCGGACAATGCCGCCCAGCACGATCTGGTCGAGCCGCTGCTCCAGGAACCAGGCCAGGCTGCTGAGCGAGGCATGGATGGAAAACGCCAGCATCTCGGCCCGGGCGCCCAGCGAGAAGCGCGGGCGATAGGGATGCATGACATAGCTGGCAACGAGCTGGGCGACCGCGCCAGCCAGCCAGCCGAGGATCAGCGCCCAATAGCTGCGCCAGACGATGGCAAGCGCGACGGTGACCGCGAAGCCGGCGATGCGCGGCCAGAACTGCAGCCAGAATTGCCGCCCGAACCGGAAATCCCGCCGGAAGTCGGCGGTGCCGATATTGCTGAAACCGGCAATGGCGGTGGACAGCGCGGTCACCAGCAACACGCCGGTGATCCGGCCATCGTCGAAATACAGCGCCGCCAGCGGCGCCATCATCACAATGACCAGCCCGGCAACGAGGCCCAGCATCACGTTGATCGTCCACGCGGTGTCGTAGTGAACCCGCTGCGGGTCGGGGTGCCTAATCAGCGCCTGCGCCGACCCCGCCTCGGTCAACGCCAGCACGAAGCCCGTCGCCAGTACGCTCATGGCGACGAGGCCGAAATCGTCGGGCGTCAGCAACCGCGCCAGGATGATGGTGCTGACGAAACCCAGCAGCCGCATGGACCAGCGCAGACCGATCATCCAGATCGACCCGGCCAGCACCTTTCCGCCCATGGGTTCTACATCGCTGGACATGCGATTCCGCGCGTAAGCGTTGTCATCAGGCGATGATGGCTGCGCCCGTCCCGATAAACCACCGTCAATAGGACTTGGGCAATCCCAGCACCCGTTCGCCGATGAAGTTCAGGATCATGTGCGGGCTGACGGGCGCGATGCGGCCCAGCATGCTCTCGCGCAGATAACGCTCGACGTGGAATTCCTTGGCATAGCCGAAACCGCCATGGGTGAGCACCGCGTTCTGGCAGGCGGTGAACCCCGCCTCGGCCGCCAGGTACTTGGCGGCATTGGCCTCGGCGCCGCAAGGCTCGCCACGGTCGTAGAGGCTGGCCGCCTTCAGCACCATCAGGAACGCGGCCTCGAGTTGCATCCAGTCCAGCGCCAGGGGATGCTGGATCGCCTGGTTCTTGCCGATCGGCCGGTCGAACACGACGCGTTCGCCGGCATAATGCGCCGCCTTGGCCAGTGCCGCCTGCCCCAGGCCGACACATTCGGCGGCGATCAGCACCCGTTCGGGATTGAGGCCGTGCAGCAAATATTCGAAACCCCTGCCCTCCTCGCCGATCAGATCCTCCTCGGGCACCGGCAGGCCGTCGATGAATACCTCGTTGGAGTCGACCGAGGCACGGCCCATCTTGTGAATCTCGCGCACGTCACAATAACGGCGATCCAGGTCCGTATAGAACAGGCTGAGGCCCAGCGTGGGCTTGGCGCATTGCTCGCGCGGCGTGGTCCGGACCAGGATCAGGATCTTGCTGGCGGACTGGGCGGTCGAGGTCCAGACCTTCTTGCCGTTGATGACGTAGCCGTTCCCCACCCGTTCAGCACGGGTCTTGATCGCCGTGGTATTGAGGCCAGCATCCGGCTCGGTGACGCCGAAGCAGGCGCGGTCCTCGCCGCTGATGATGCGGGGCAGGATGCGCGCGCGCTGTTCCCGGGTGCCGAACACCACGACCGGGTTAAGGCCGAAGATGTTCATGTGGACCGACGAGGCACCCGAGAAGCCGGCGCCCGAGCGGCTGATGGCATGCATCATCAGCGCCGCCTCGGTGACGCCGAGGCCCGCGCCGCCCACCTCCTCGGGCATGGCGATGCCCAGCCAGCCGCCCCCGATCACCGCCCGCACGAATTCCTCGGGGAATTGCGCGTCGGTGTCGCGGGCCAGCCAGTAGGCATCATCGAACGGCACGCACAGCGTCTCGATGGCGCGGCGGACGGCTGCCTGCTCCTGTGTCAGCACGAAATCCACAGCCGCCCCTCCCTTCTGTTGACCTAGGCCGCGTAGTTCGGCTTGCGCTTCTCCAGGAACGACTTGATGCCCTCGGACACGTCGCCGTTGGAGACGGCGAGGATCTGGTTGCGGTCCTCCATGGCAATGGCGCTGTTCAGGTCGTTGCCGTCCACATTGGCCCAGAAGCATTCCTTGGTCATGCGCAGGCCCATGGGCGCGGTGGCGATCATGTCGTCGGCCAGCGACTTGCCGGCGGCGACCAGCTGGTCCGCGGGCACCACGTCCGACACGAGGCCGGTGCGCAGGGCGCGGTCGGCATCGATGAAGCGGCCGGTCATGAGCAGCTCGGCCGCTACCGACGTGCCGACGAGGCGCGGCAAGTGGTAGGACGCGCCCATTTCGCAGCCCGACAGGCCGATCTTGATGAAGGCGCAGTTCATCTTGGTGCCTTCGGCGGCGATGCGGACATCGCAGCCCAGCGCGATCGAGAAGCCGCCACCGGCCGCATAGCCATGCAGCAGGCCGATGATCGGCTGCGGGCAGCGGCGCATGCGCATGATGATGCCCGAGAAGTTGCGCTGGCTCTTCATGCCGGTATTGGTGGTGCTGTCGAGCGGCCGTTCCGGATCCTTCATGTCGAGACCGGCGCAGAAGGCGCGTCCCGCGCCCTTCAGCACCACGACGCGGACATCGTAATTGGTCTCCAGGCTGCCGAAATAATGGTTCAGCTCGCGCACGAACTCACGGCTCAGCGCGTTGAGATTGTCCGGACGGTTGAAGGTTACCCAATCGACCGCGCCGTCCTTCTCGATGATCATGTTCTTGTATTCCATGGCTCTTCCCTCTCACTTTCCCTGATAGATTCAAATCGCTTGCACGCCGTCCTTCGCCTCTTTGAGCAGCTTGAGATGGGCGGCGACATCGGTGTTCAGCCCGATCATGGCGGTGCCGATGGCCAGGTGTGTGGCGCCGGCGTCTTTCCACATGGCCGCGCCCTTGAGCACCTGGTCCATGGTGGCGGCAGGCTTGTCGCGGAAGGCATTCTGGAAACCGGTCATGGCCTCCAGCCCGATCTTCGCGGGATCCCGCCCGGCTTTCTCGGCGGCCTTGTGCATGATCTCGAACTGGGGCTTCAGCTGCTCGGGCGTGCCGATGGGAATCCAGCCGTCGCCGATGCGGCCAACCCGGTCGGCGACCGCGTCCGACATGCCGCCGAACCAGATCGGGATCGGCTTTTGCACCGAGTTGGGATTGAGGCCCTGCTCGGCCATTTCATGGAACTGGCCCTTGAATTCGGTGGTCCGGTTCATCCACAGCGCCCGCATGATGGCAATCTGCTCCTCGGACCGCTTGCCGCGATTGTGCCAGTCCATGCCCAGCGCCGTGTACTCGCTGGCCTGCCAGCCGACGCCGATGCCCAGCCGCAAGCGTCCCTGCGATAGCACGTCCACCTCGGCGGCCTGCTTGGCGACCAGCACCGCCTGGCGCTGCGGCAGGATCAGGATGCCGGTGGCAAGGCCGACCTTCCTGGTGCAGGCGGCGATGAAGCCGTAGAGCACGAACGGCTCGTGAAACGCATCATCCAGCTTGTAGGGCGCGAACACGTTCGGATCACCCTTGGGATCGACGCCGAGCACATGATCGGTGGTGGTGATGTAGTCGAAACCCAGTTCTTCCGCGCCCTGGGCAAAGTCCCTGATGGCGCCCGGATCGTTCCCGATCTCGACGCTCGGAAAACTTGCTCCGATCAGCATGGCATCCTCCCCAAAATGACTTTCTCTCTTCCCCGAGGCCGCTACTATAGCCAACACAATCACGAATGCATGCCGGATTCAGCGGCGGGGAGATGCACATGGCCGAGTTCGAGACCGAGGTGGTAACACCCGATGGCAGGATGGGCAGCTTCGTCGCCCACCCCGACGGCGACGGCCCGTTCCCGGCCGTGATCCTGTATATGGACGCGCCCGGCATCCGCGAGGAACTGCGGGATTTTGCCCGGCGGCTGGCCGCGCAGGGCTATTTCTGCCTGCTGCCCGATATGTACTATCGCAACGGCGTGCTGCGCTTCGATTTCTCCATGGACCGCGACAACGCGTTCAAGCTGGTTATGGCGACCATGGCCACGCTGAACGTCGAGCGGGTGATGCGCGACACTCAAGGAATGCTGGATTATCTGGACGCCCATCCCGCCGCCAAGGCGCCCTATGGCTGCGTGGGCTATTGCATGAGCGGCCAGTATGTGGTGGCCGCGGCGGGCACCTTCCCGGACAAGATCGTGGCGACCGCCTCGCTCTACGGGGTCGGCATCGTCACCGACAAGGCAGACTCGCCGCACCTGCTGGTGCCCAACATCAAGGGCGAGATCTATCTCGGCTTCGCCGAGCATGATTCATGGGTGTCCGACGACGTCATTCCGGCGGTGACCCAGGCGCTGGAAGATCACGGCGTGACCTACGAATGCGAAATCCACCCGGAAACCGAGCACGGCTTCTGCTTCCCGCAGCGCCCTGCCTACGCGAAGGACCGCGCCGAAATCGCCTGGCAGAAAATGTCTGAGATGTTCGAGAGGCGGCTGAAGACCTAGCGGGTCGGGCAAACATCGCCCCACGTCCTCCCCCCGCTGTTTAGCACAAGATTGGCGTCGACAAAGTCCGACAGGTGTACTTCAATCACCTAGAGGACAGGAGGCCAATACATGAAGCGGATGAGACTGACGACGCTTGTCGCATTTGCGGCAATGACGTTGCTAGCGGCGTGCGCCACTGAACCGCCCAGGCAGCAAACCGGTGCAGACGCGACCGTGATCAACCGAACCGGGCGGGCCATAGCGTCGATTAGCTATCAGCCTTGTGGCGCAGCGGCGAATGCGTGGATGCAGTTGCCCATGCCAGCCATCCCGCCGCAGACGAGCGCGCCATTCCGGCTGCCCGAAGCCTGCACAAATCTTCGCGCGCACTTCGCAGATGGCCAACTCGCCGGCATGCATACCGGCGTGAAATGGAATTTTCCCTTCACCTGGGTCGTGTCCTAGTCAACGCTCCGGACGGCCTTGACCGACTACGCCCGAATGCGTGATATCATAACGCTATTATTTACAGGGGTTTAACATGACCTATTACAGAAACTGTCTGGTCATGGCGCTCGCAGCGGTAACCCTCGCCGCATGCAGCAGCGGACCGTCCTACACCTATTACCGGGTAAGTTCCCGGTACATGGCTAGCGCGCAGGGAGAGCAGGCGCCCGAAATCATCCCCACTCCGGCCTATACCCAATTCACGGGTTCGGCGCGAACAGTCGCCGTGCGCGCGCCGGATCGTTGCAGTAACGCAACCACCAACCAGGCGACCGGCAATGCTGCATCGGCCGGGACCATTTTGCAGACGAATTGCGGCGTAGAGATGGGCGAGATCGAGCGTGCCCTGACGCGGGCCGGTTACAACGTGATCTCATGGAACGTCCTCGACCGCGAAATGGCTGGCAACAAATCGCCGGTCGAAATCGCCAGCAAGCTGGGCGCCCAGGTCCTGTTCCAGATCAATTCATTGGAAAACTCGCGCAAGACGCTGGGCCAGGATGCTTTGTGGGAGCGAAGCTACTATATGAGCAGCCCCTCCGGCGCCATCGGCCAGCCTCTGTCCCTGGCGCCCGCACAACGCAACCTTGTGGCAAAGAACTACCTGACGGCGATCGAGGCGCAGAGCATTCCCCGGGCCTATGCGGTAACGCTCGATGCGGTTGCCGTCTGGGTACAGACGGGCCAGTCCATCTGGTACTATCGCTGGACCCATTCGCGGGCGCCCGAAGACGCGGCGTCGGGATATAACGTGCTTCTGACCTGCCTGGACGGTGTCTTGAGCCAGTGCCAGACGAACCAGATCCGACGCGCCGTCGCGCAGGCGCCCGGACAGGCAGCGGCCGGTGAAACCGTCGCTGTCAGTATTTCCGAACGGCCCGAGGACGCCGAGCGCGCTATTTTCTCGGAGCTCTACAAGGAGGTGGTCTCCGACTTCGTCACGTCATTCGCAAGGAACAAGTCGAATGCCCGTCCCGCGCCTGCTCCGGCACCCATTCCCAGGTCAGGCCCTGCTCCCGCCCCGAGCCTGCAGAACTGGTGATCATGGAAAGCGGCAGACTTAGACTGGGCCTGCGCGCGAGTACTGCCTGCGTGGCCTTGGGCCTTGCCCTGTGCATCCAAGGAGCTAATGCCCAGCCCTACGCGACCGGAGCCGAGTCATTCCAGCAGGGACGCGACCTGATCGAAGGCGGACGCCCGGGTGAAGCAATTCCGTTCCTGCAACAAGCTGTACAGGCAGCGCCTGGCGATCCCGACGCCCATTATGCCCTCGCCGAAGCCTATTATCGCAGCGGCGACCTGATGAGCGCGCTGACAACTCTCCGGGCCGCGCAGGTCCGGTCAATCGATCCGTCGTTTCGGCAGAATGTCGAGGCAAAAGCGCAGGCTATCGAGACCATGCTCGCCGAAAAGCGCCTCTCATCAACGCGATTGGCACCGACGGACCGCACTGCGGAACCACTGCCCCTGCGAACGCCGGTTTCCGGGTCCGCGCCGCCGGCGGCAAATCCTGCCGCGACGATTTCCGGTTCGGATTTCGATGCCGCCGGCGCAGCCTTGCAGTCCGGTGACCTGGATACGGCACACATCCTGGCGCTGACCGGCTTAAGGACCGATCCTCGCAGCGCTCGAGGCAGCTATCTGTTGGCCGAAGTACTCGTGGGCAAGAAGGATCTTGCGGGCGCGCGCAAGGCGTATGGAGATGCCCTTAGCGGAACGAACCTGCCGGCTTCCCGCAAGGACGAAATCGAACATAAGCTGTTGCGGCTGGAGATTGCGATGGAGCCGGGGCTCGATGGCGATCCAACCCCATCGCCCGTCACGACGCCGGATCGCCTTTCCTCGCCCGTGTCACCAGCGCGGACGGCTCAGGATGGCACCGAGAACAACGCCTATCGTTCGCCGGTCAATGCCGCCGCCATGCAAGCCGCATCCGGAAATGTACCGGGCGCAATCGACGAACTTCGTCGTTATCTGGCAGGCAATCCTTCAGACGCGTCGGCCCGGGTAGCTCTTGCCCGCTATCTGATCGATTCGGGCGACAGTTCATCGGCGCTGGAAGAGCTGGGCAAGGTGATCGCCATCACGCCGGCGAATGACACCGCCCGCGACATGCGAATTTCCATCCTGATGGCTAACGGCGATTATGGCGCCGCGCTGGCCGACCTGGACGCGATCGTCGTTGCCGGCCGCGCGACCGCGACAACCTTCCTCAACAGAGGCGTGTCAAATCAGCAATTGGGCGAACGGACTCTCGCGCTACAGGATTACGATCAGGCAATAGCCATGGATCCGTCGAATACAGGCGTCTTCATCAACAAGGCAAGCGTGCTGATGGAAATGCGTCAGGATCAGGCCGCCATCGACACACTGAGCATGGCGATCGCGCGGGACGGCAGTTCTCTCAAGGCTGTCCTCTATCGCGGCATGGCCTATTTCAATCTAGGTCGCTTCGTGCCCGCCGCTGAAGATTTCGGCAGAGCGCTGGCGCTCGATCCCGGCAATTCCCAAGCATCCATGTACCGGGAAAAGGCGCTGAACGCTGTAAATGAACGCGTGAAGGCCGGAAGGCCGCCAGTCGCGCCCTGAAATAGTCAGCGGTCGATTTGACCTGCCATATTTCCTGGATACGGATGACCGCAGCCATCCGTGACGGCTTATCGACGTCCCATCACACCGACGAGCAGATCATCACCGGAATATCCCGGTCGGTGCGCCGCTGATAGGCGCCGTAGCTGGAGAAATTGGCGACGATGGCGGGCCACAGAGCCTCCTTCTCGTCGGTTGAGGCCTGGCGGCAGTGCATCCTGCGCTTCACCTGGCCGACCTGGATTTCCACATCGGGATGGGCCACCAGATTGTAGTACCAGAGCGGATTTTGCGGCGCGCCGCCAAGCGAGGCGACGAGGACAACGTCCTGTCCAATCGGGTTGTACATCAGCGGAATCGTTCGCGTTTTTCCGGTCTTCGCCCCGGTCATAGTGACGAGGCAGATCGGCGTGCCGTACATGCTGTTCATCAGCCGCCCGCCCGATAGCCGATAAACGAATACGTTGAGCCGCGTGAACAGGCGCATCGGGCCCTTGCTCATCACCGGCGCGACCTTAGGCTGGCTCATTCCTGTCTCCCTGCGACGCCGGAAACGACGCTGGCAGGCATGCCCGCCGCCGTCAAGAACGATGCCGGGAGGAAAGAATCCTTGCCCCGAAAGCCTCGGCTTCGTAGGGTCAGGGCGACCCTTATTGACGCCCGGCCGGATGCCGGGCGTTTGTCTTTGTAGAAGGAGCGCCTCATGGCCACCGCGAAACCCGGCGATACCGTCCAGATCCATTATACCGGCACCCTCGATGACGGCAGCCAGTTCGACAGTTCGTCGGGACGTGAGCCGCTGGAGTTCACCCTGGGTTCCGGCCAGGTCATCCCCGGCTTCGACGCCGCGGTCACCGGCCTGTCCGAGGGCGAAAGGCGCACCGTCCGGATCGAGCCCGAAGACGCCTATGGCGAAGTCGACGAGCGCCTGGTCCAGCAGATCGAGCGGGCGCGTCTCCCTGACCACATCCAGGTTGAAAAAGGCCTTCAGCTCCAGGCGGGACGCGAGGGCTCGCAGCCCATGGTCGTGACCGTCGTCGACTTCGACGATGCCACCGTGACCCTCGACGGCAACCACGAACTGGCCGGCAAGGCGCTGACCTTCGCCGTCGAGCTGGTCAAGATCGTCTAGGCTCCGGACTCACCGACGAACACGCAGCCCGGCCGGCGCGGGCGGGCTGCACCGCCTTCCTCTCGACAACGTGTGAGGCAACAGGGTGGAATCGCGTCACCGGCAACTTTTCTTTAAGTGCTGGTGCGTTAAGTTCATGGAATGAAAACTTTCCGTGCCGCCTCCCCGTTCATTGCCGCCGTCCTTTTCCTCAGCATATCGCTACCGGCATTCGCCGCCGCCGGCGATACCGCGAATGCCCTGCGCGCGCTTGCGCCGTCACTGACCGAGGGCCGCAGCGCAAGGATCGGCGACGCCCCGCTGACGCAGCCCGCCCTGCTGGCAGCGCTTTATGCCCAGCGTGACTACAAGCCGCTGTGGCAATCCAGCGACGACCTGCGGGCGCTGACCGGCGCCATCGCCGGCGTGACCGCGGACGGACTGATACCCGAGGATTATCACCTGACGGCGCTGACCGCGTTGATCGGCACCACGGACCAGCGCAATCCCGAACAGGCCGCGCGGCTCGACCTGCTGGCGACAGACGCGCTCGCGCGCCTTGCCATCCATCTGCATTACGGCAAGACCGACCCCCGCGCGTTCGATCGCAACTGGAACATCAGCGCGCCCATCGCACCCGGCGATTTCCTCGAACTGGTCTCAGGGGTGACGGCACAACCCGACATGGTGGCCGCGGCCAGGGGCCTGGCGCCCCATCACTGGTTCTACGGCCAGCTCAAGAAGGCGCTTTCGGCGCAGCGCGCCCACGTCGCCAAAGGTGGCTGGCCCACCACCGAATCCGGCGAGACGCTCAAACCCGGCATGACCGATCCGAGGGTAGCGGCGTTACGCACCCGGCTCGCGGCATCGGGCGAGTACACCGCTCCCGCACCCGCCGACCCCGACCTGTACGACGACGGCCTCGTCACGGCGGTCAAGCGATTCCAGGAACTGCACGGCCTCGACACGGACGGCGCGGTGGGCAAGCGCACCATCAGCGAACTCAACGTCACAGCGCAGGAGCGGGTCGATCAGGTCAGAGTGAATCTGGAGCGCGCCCGCTGGGTGATGAACCAGATCGGCGACGAATTCGTCATCGTGAACATTTCCGGCTTTCATCTCTATGTGATCAAGGATGGCGTGCCGGTTTGGGACAGCCGCGTGGTCGTCGGGCGCACTTACAGACAGACCGAGATGTTCAAGTCCAACATGCGAACGGTGGTGCTCAACCCCACCTGGACCGTCCCGCCAACCATCCTCAAGCAGGACCTGCTTCCCAAAATCGCCCGGGACCCGTCCTATCTCGCCTCGCGCAACATGCGGGTGGTGGACGGCAGCGGCGCCAGGGTCGATCCGTCGACCATAGACTGGCAGCAGGCAAGGCGGCGGTTTCCATACAGCCTCGTGCAGGGGCCGGGACCGGATAACGCGCTGGGCCGGGTGAAATTCCTGTTCCCCAACGAATATGCCATCTATCTGCACGACACGCCTCACCGCGAGATATTCAGCCGCGCCGACCGGGCCGCCAGTTCGGGCTGCATCCGGCTCGAGAACCCGATGGAACTCGCCTATTACCTGCTGGCCGGCGACGAGGACTGGCCGCGCGAGCGCATCGACGCCGTGCTGGCGGCTGGTAAACTCCAGAACATCGTGCTCAAGCAGCGGCTGCCCATCGTCATCATGTACTGGACCGCCCAGCTCGACCGCGACGGGACCATGCGTTTCTTCCCCGATTTGTACGACCGCGACCCGCCCGTCTTGCGGGCACTGGGCACCGAACCCAAGGCCTGATCAGGAGGTCAGGAGCCATGACGGGATTTTACCAGCAGGATCTGGGCTCCAGTTCCGAGGCGACGGCCCGCTTCGGTGAATTCGGCTTTTCTACCGGCCGCGCCGCGTTCGTGGCACGCAAGGGTGCCGGCTAGTGGGAACCGGCCCGCACCCGGGGACGTTTCTCAGGTACAATCAACAGCCCCCTGAGAGGACGCCTTGAGAGCTTTCTCGAGACACCCGACCCTTGCCAACGCGCTGGCCGACTTCATCCGTGACGAGAACTTCCCCTGTGTCGGCGCCAAATCCGCGCTGGCGCGGGCGCAAATCACCGTGGTTGAGGCAGGCGACCTGCGAGACGATTCGTCCGATCAGGCGATCCTGCGCACGCTCTATCATTTCATCGCCCGCTACAGGGCTGATTCATCCCTGTTCAGCAGCTTCGCCGTGGCTTTCGAAGGCCCCGGCGATCTGGATGAAGTACAATTCGAGGAAGTCCTGTGGCAGCGGCTTGCCGCGCTCCACCAGGTGGATTCGCTGTGCTACGACTGGAGCCCGGAAGTGAGCCCTGATCCGGTATCGCCGCGTTTCGGGTTCAGCCTTGGCGGCATGGCTTTCTTCATCGTCGGCCTGCATCCCAATGCCAGCCGGACGGCGCGGCGCTTTGCCCATCCGGCCTTCATCTTCAATCCGCACGAGCAGTTCGAGATCCTGCGCGCCGATGGCCGTTACCAACGGCTGAAGGATGTTACCGTCACTCGCGACAGCGCGCTCGACGGCTTCCCCAACCCGATGCTGGCTGAACATGGTAGCAAGAGCGAAGCGCCGCAATACAGCGGCCGTGAGGTGGGACCGGACTGGCGCTGCCCGTTCCGGCCCGTGTGAGGACGCCATGATCAACGTTATACCGCCGCGCTCGGGCACGGCATTCGAACTCCGGGCAGGCGAGCGCCTGAAAATCATCGACCCGAACGGCGAACAGGTCTCGGACCTTGTGGCCTTCAACCGCCATGATACCGCCGAGGCCATTTCGAATGGCCGCACATTCGATTATCTCAACAAGATATTCATCGGCGCCGGCGATCCCGTCTATTCCAACCGCAGCCGTATCCTGTTCGACATCCTCGAGGACACGGTCGGACGTCACGATTTCTTGCTGACGCCCTGCTCGGCAGACACGTTCCGCATCATCTACGGCCACGACCATCCGCACCGCGGCTGCCTCGGCAATCTCGCCGAAGCATTGAATCCCTACGGCGTCGAGACCGACCGCATTCCCACGGCGTTCAACGTGTTCATGAACGTTCCCATCGACGGGCAGACAGGAGCACTCAGCGTCGAGCCACCCCTGAGCCGCCCCGGCGACCACATCCTGATCGAGGCCCGCATGGACCTGCTGGTCGGGATGACCGCATGCTCGGCGGAACAGTCCAACAACTACGCTTTCAAGCCGATCCACTACGAAATCCTGCCCGCCGTCTAGCGGCGCAACAAGGACCATTGTGTGATTGCCAGCGCCACCACGGACAGCTTCGACCAGGTGCTGGAGGCCGCCGCCCTGTTCGTCGCGCCGTTCCTGCACGAAAGCCTCGCTTTTGTCGGCGGCGCGTTCCTGGTCCATAGCGGGCGCATGAATGTTGGACTGTGCTTCTCGGTGCTGCTGGCGGGCGTGATCGCCAGCGACCTGGGGATCTACGGCCTGGGCCGAATCGCGCGCCGGCATCCCCGGATCGCCGCATGGCTGCCGGCCCGCTCCGGCCCCGGCGCGATGCTCGACCGTAATCTGGTCTGGCTGATTCCGGTGTGCCGGTTCGTCCCGGGCCTGCTGTTCACAACCTTTGCCAGCTGCGGCCTGCTCGGCCTGAATTTCCGGCGCTTTGCCGTCATCACCGTGCTGACTGCCGCGATCTATACGTCCGCCCTGCTCTACGCCGTGCTGCGCTTCGGCGATGCAGTCGCCTCGACCGGACGGTGGTGGCCGTGGCTGGCGCTGTTGGCCGGCCTGACCGCGCTGACCTTCGCCGGCCGCTCGCTGGCCCGATATTGCATGGAAAGGAAACCGTCATGGCGGGCTTCGGCTGGAAGCTGACACGGCCCTTCAGCGGCCGTGCGGCTCGTAATCCCGCGAAAGCCAGCAGGCCGGAACAGCGTGCACGGACGATCGCGCCGGTCGAGATCCTGCCCAAATGGTTGCTGTTCACGCCGATGACCATCCAGTGGTTCTGGCTGGGCTTCAAATATCGCAGCATCACCTTGCCCTCGGTGGTCAATCCGGGGATCGAGACCGGCGGGCTGGTCGGCGAATCCAAGTTCGCCTGCCTGGAGCTGGTCGCGCCGCGCTTCCGCGACCGGGTGGCCGACACGGCGCTGGTTGCGGCCGGCGCCGATCCCGAGGCGGTCCGGCTGGCAGCGGGCCTCGGCTATCCGCTGATCGCCAAGCCCGACATCGGTTGGTGCGGTTACGGTGTACGGCGCATCGACACCGAGACGGAGCTGCGCCGCTATGCCGCCGCGTTTCCGCCGGGCGAGGCCTTTCTGCTGCAACGGCTGATCGATCAGCCGCATGAGGCGGCGCTGTTCTATATTCGCCATCCGTCCAATCCGCGCGGGCGCGTGATCGCGCTCACCGTCCGGCACCTGCCCCATGTTATCGGCGACGGCGCCCGTGACGTGGCGGCACTGGTGGCGTCGGACCTGCGCATGGCACGCAACGCCGCCGATTACGAGGAGACACTGGGGCCGGCCGGCATGGCGCGTGTTCCCGAACGAGGCGAGCGGGTGATGCTGGCCAATATCGCCTCGATCCGGGCCGGCGGCCGCTACGAGGACGGCGATGCGCTGATCACCCCGGCGCTCGAGGATGCGGTCGACGCGCTGAGCCGATCCATGGATGGTTTCCATTACGGCCGTTTCGACATCAAGTTCGCCTCGCCCGAGGCGCTGCGGGCCGGCGGGTTCACCATCCTCGAAATCAACGGCGCCGGCGCCGAGGCAATCCAGTACTGGGATCCCAAATATTCCTTCCTCGGCACCTTCAGAGGCGTGTTCGCCAAACAGCGGGCGCTGTTTGCCATGGCTGACGACATGCGCCGCATGGGTCACCGGCCCATCGGCTGGAGGGCGCTCGCCCGGGCCCATCTGAAGCAGCAGAATCTGATCAGACGCTATCCGCCCTCCAACTGACCATTTCCCGGCCCGGGCTTGTCCGCTACGGTGGCGCCGACCGACCGTGGGAGGAAGCCGATGGATCTGAATCTGAGGGGCAAGACAGCGCTGGTTACCGGTGCATCGAAAGGCATCGGCCTCGCGGCCGCCGAAGCGCTGGCTGCGGAAGGATGCAATGTGCGTCTTGCCGCCCGCAGCGGCGACGCATTGAAAGCCCATGCGGAACGGCTCCGCGCCACCTTCCAGGTACAGGCCACAGCCCATGTGGCCGATCTGCGCAATGACCGCGATCTCCAGAATCTCGCCGCCGACTGCGCCGATATCGACATCCTGGTGAACAACGCCGGCGACATTCCACGCGGCGCGCTGACCGAGGTCGACGAGTCGCGCTGGCGGCATGCCTGGGAGCTGAAGGTGTTCGGCTACATCAACCTGACCCGGCAGATCTACGGCGCCATGAAAGCGCGCCGCCAGGGCGTGATCGTCAACGTCATCGGCGCGGCCGGCGAACGTTTCGACTTCAACTACATCACCGGATCGGCCGGCAACGCCGCGCTGATGGCATTTACCCGCGCGCTGGGCGGCCGCAGCCTGCTGGAGGACAACATTCGCGCCGTCGGCATCAACCCGGGCCCGGTCGAGACCGACCGCATGGTGACATTGCTGAAGGGCCAGGCGCAGGCCAAATGGGGCGACGAGAGCCGCTGGCGCGAGCTGACCGCGTCCATGCCGCAAGGACGCGGTGCGACCCCGCGCGAGATCGGCGACCTGGTGGCGTTCCTGGCGTCGGAGCGCGCCGGCTACACCAGCGGTGTCATCTACACCGTCGACGGCGGCATGAGCGCCCGCAACTGACCATGCACGGAAGCGCCGACACACTGGTCCTGAAGGGAGAATTCGGCCAGGCCGCGCTCGTGCAGGACCTGCAGGCGTCCTTCGGCGTGGGCTTGCCCGTCGACGAGACCCAGATGTGGTATTTCGTGGGCGACATCTATCGCTCGATCGCCATGCGGCTGGGCCCCGCCACAGACGGCGGCAAGGCGAATGCCGGCACGCTGACATACTATTATCTGCGCCGGGGCATCCGCGAGTTGGGCAAGGGCGACGACGTGACGCCCGACCTGCCGCTGCGCGAGCTGGAGCTGCTTCAGCCGCGCCGGTTCCTCAAGCGCCTTGCTGGCCAGACCGGACTGAAGATGCCCGAGCACGACAGCTCATGGCTCGGCTGGGCCGCCATGATGCTGTGCTTCGGCGCCGCCGCCGGCCTTGCCTTCGGCATTCCCCCGCTGCCGCTGAACTGGCCCGCCGCCCTGATGACCCTGGCACTGGCGTTTCTGCTGCCGCTGTTCGATCCGGGCCGCTTCCCCGCCGGGTGCCGCACGGTCCGCGACCTCGCGGAAAAAGCCGCCGGTCTCAACTACGCCAGGCTCCGCGGCGATGGTGCGGCGGGTGACGCCGAAGCGATCTGGAAAGCGCTGCTGGGCGTGCTGTCCTCCCACACCGATACGCCGGCGCGCGAAATCACGCCGAACACGAGACTGGTAACCGGCGAGATGGAGCCGGAGCACATCACCTACCATTAGCCGGCGCGTGCGCGTGCGAGGCTACCGCGCCGTCATGCCGCCATCGACGACCAGTTCCGTGCCGGTCATGAACGAGCTCTCGGCGGACGCGAGAAATACCGCCGCATCGGCGATATCCCTGGGCCGGCCAAGGCGGCCGAGCGGATGGCCGCCGACCATGAAACGCTGCACCTTTTCGGCGTCCATGGCCCGCGCCTCCATCTGGCCGCGCACCACCTCGGCCGCCATGTCGGTATCGATGACGCCGGGATGGATGGAATTGACCCGGATGTTCAGCTTCAGGTCGGCGCATTCCATGGCAAGCGACTTGGAGAACAGCCGCACGGCGCCCTTGGTCATGCTGTAGACGGTCTGGAACGAAGCGCCGATCAGGCCGGCCACCGACGACAGATTCACGATGGCGCCGCCACCGTCCCAGCGCGACGCGCGGGCGGCAAGGAACGGCAGCGCCAGCTTGCTGCCCAGCATCAATCCGACCACGTTGACGGCAAGCAGGCGGTTCATGTCGGCGACGCTGGTCTCGGCCAGCGGCTTGCCGAGGAACAGGCCGGCGTTGTTGACCAGTACATCGAGCCCGCCAAATTCATCGTTGGCGGCCTCCAGCGCGCGCCGCCAGCCCTGTTCGGTTGTCACGTCGTGGGAGACGTAGAGGGCCTGCCCGCCCTGTACACGGATCTCGGTGGCGGCGGCGTCCCCTTCCAGGTCGAGGATGTCGGTCAGCAGCACCCGCGCGCCCTCGGCGGCCATGGAGGCGGCGATGGACCTGCCGATACCGCGCGCCGCTCCGGTGACCAGCGCCACCTTGCCGTCCAGCCGGCCCATCCTGACGTTCAGGGCCGCCTCTTGCGCATTTCGATGCCCTTGCCGACGACGAGGCGCGCCAGATTGACGCCCGGAATCAGCAGATCGGCCGCCTCGGCGCCCGCATCGAGCAGGAATCGGGTATCGAGGACCTTGCCCAGATAGGTCTCGAAGGTGGCGCCTCCGGTCTGGACATCGCCGGTCAGGCCGTCGAGTTCCACCACGGCCTCCTTGTTCTGCCGGCGATAGCGAAACGCGTATACCGGCCTGTAGTAGAGATCCACGCTGGTGAACGCGACGTTCTCCTCGATCACCCGGTCGGCTTCGATCTTGTTCATCAGCGTGGTGAGCACCTGACGAACCACCACCGACGCCGACGCTTGCGGCGGCACGATCACGGTGCCCTCGCCCGCAATCGCCGCCAGGCGTGAATCATCGACAACTTCGGTTTCATAAAGCAGCCGGGCCGCCAGTTCGGGCGCGGTCTGGCCGGTGATCGCATCAAAGGTCACGTCGCGCTGGACCTCTTCACGACAGGATTCCATCACCGGCAACAGCACCTGCTGGCTCACCGCGAGACGCGATTCCCCGAACAGGGTGATCTCGCGGACTTCGGGCGCCAGCCGCAACACGTGCTCGCGCTGGCGCTCATAGGCAAATACCGCATCGCAGGTGACCCTCCAGAACGGCTGAAGGCGGCGCTCGCGGTATACCAGTTCGAACTCGTTTTCCTTCGGCTTGGAGAGAAACCCGGCAACCTTGGCCATGGTCCCGAAGGCATCGACACGTTTCGTCGCGGCCCGCCCTTCGGCGTGATCCATCGTGAACTTGTCGTTCAGAACAAACATGCGCTCTTCGGCGAGTTGCACGTCCATGACATCACCTGTGTTCAAACGGCGCGCCCCTGACGGCCGAGGCGGCCCATTGCCGATTCCGGCGCAGAGCCGAGCCCCTTCCTGGCGGGCGTAGGATAGCTCGAAGTTAAGTCCGAGCCCGACCCACCGTCCAGCCCTAAGTGAGGCGTAGCCGAAGGTCTTTCGCTCTCGAAATCAACGGGTTTGGGCTCCCGGCCTGCAGGCATCGGCCGCAGCCGACAGCGCCATGTTCGTCCACCAGCCCCCCGCGGCGTCCCCCAGATCGTTCAGATAAAGTTCATATGGCATTGCGATCATGACGGTTCTGTTACAACACTTCGTGCGCCCACAGGAATCGGACACCTCGACAGAACATGATCAAAACGGAATTGTTGAGAAAGCGCCTGGCCCCGTTGCTGCAGCAATGGATCCTGCCGCTCGCGGGTGTCGCGATCCTGTACTTCGCGTTCAAGTGGGCCGCGTCGGCGTTTCTCGGCACCACGCTGTACCCGGGCGCCGCCTGGGCCGATCTCGGGCTGCACCTGCTCCTGGGCGGATTGCTGCTCGCCATGTCCCGCAACCGGATCACCTTCCTGTTGCTGATGACCGCGGTCATGGCCCTGCTGCACATCGGCAATGCCATCAAGCTGTCCATCCTGGGCGGGCCGCTGATGCCCGACGACGCGCTGGCCATACGCTCGCTTCTGCTACTGCTGAAAGGCTGGTGGCTCACGCTTGCGATCAGCTTCCTCGTCCTGCTGGCCATCGCCCTCGGGCTGACGCTCGATCTGCGGACCCGCCGGGCGCGGGCGGCAGCGGGCGTGCTTGCCGGCATCGTCGCCGCCGTCGCATGCTGGCCCGAGCAGGTCACCCGCACCATGGACGACACCTTCGGCAACGTCGTCTGGAACCAGCATGGCAATTACCTGTCCCGCGGTCCCCTTGTGCACATCCTGCAGGAGAGCGCCCGCTACGCGGCGCGCGCCGATGCGGCGCCGGGCCTGGCGAAAGTCTCCGAAGCGGCCCAGTCGCTGCAACCCGTCGTGCACATGGCGGTGCTGACCGGCGAGACCGCGCCCGTTCCCGCGCACATCGCCCCGGAGGTGAAGCGGAACGTGCATGTGATCCTGCTCGAATCCTTCTGGGACCCGTCGGTGCTGAAAAAGGCTGACTTTTCGCGCGATCCGTTCGACGCCGAGTTCAGGGCGCTGTGGGAGACAACCGGCAATTCTCGGGCGCTGGTGCCCGTGTTCGGCGGCTACACCGCCAATTCGGAATTCGAGGCCCTGTGCGGCTTCCCGGTTACCCAGGACTGGGTGTTTTTCGAGGGCCGCCTGCGCAACCCCTCGCCGTGCCTGCCGCGCACCCTGCATGACGCGGGCTACACCACCCTGGTATCGCATCCCAATGCAGCCGCGTTCTGGAACCGGGTGAATGCCTATGACCGGGCGGGATTCAACCTCTACTGGTCGGCAAAGGACTTCAGCCTTGACGACATGAACGGCGCGTTCCTGTCGGATTCGTCCCTGTATCGCCAGGTTCTGTCGAAGATCGACCCGCTGATCGAGACCGGGACGCCGACCTTCAACTACATCCTGACCTTCTTCGGCCACCTGGAATATCCGCTCAGCACCGATCGCCCGATCGTGGTGAAGGCGCGCGCCGCCAACGCCGACCCCGTCGTCGAGCGTTACGCCAATACGGTCTATTACAAGTCCCGCGAGTTAATGGCGTTTCTGAAGGAATTGCGGAGCAAGGATCCGGATGCGGTCATCGTCATGTTCGGCGACCATCTGCCGTTCCTCGGCGGCAACCTGGAGTCCTATGCCAAGTCGGGTGTGCTGGCCCGGGACCGTGCACAATTCGACGACCGCATGTTCCGCGACCAGTATTCCACGCCGCTCATCGTCATCGATGGCCGCAATGGCCCGGTGAAGCTTGGCAGCGTGCCGCTTTACCGCCTGCCGTCCGTCGTGCTGTCGCTGCTGGGCGAGCCGCTGCCTTCGGTGATGGACATGACCCGCATGCCCAAGGGCATGGTGGTGCGCCCTCTTCCCGGCATGAACGTGCTGCTGCTGCCCGACGGCTCCGCCGCCGCCTGCCGCGGTCTCGCCAGCGACAACGAGGTCTGCGACGACGCCAGGGACTGGCTGAACGCGGTCTCGACCGTGGGCGCCGACCTGTTCTGGGGCAAGCAGTACGTGCTGCGCGACGACCTCATGCCGCCCGCACCGGAAGGCCGACAGGCCGCAGACCTGGCCATCTGAGGACTATCTGGCGAACAGCATCGCGGGATCGCGAAACGCCTTGAACTCCAGGGCGTTGCCCGATGGATCGAGGAAGAACATGGTGGATTGCTCGCCCACCTCGCCCCGGAACCGCACGTGAGGCTCGACCACAAACGAGATACCGGCCGCCTGCAGCCGGGCCGCCAGCGCGCCCCATTCGTCCAGCGACAGCACCACGCCGAAATGCGGCACCGGCACGTCGTCGCCATCGACCGGGTTATGGTGAACCCGGCGACCCGGTTCCAGGCCGGGTTGAAGATGGGCGACAATCTGGTGGCCGTACAGGTTGAAGTCGGCCCAGCTATCGGCGCTACGTCCTTCCGGGCACCCGAGCAATCCGCCATAGAAGGCCCGCGCCACGGCGATGTCATGGACGGGAAACGCCAGATGGAAGGGCCGCAGCGCGTCAGGCATGGTCACGATCCGTTAGGTTCCAGCCGCCGGATCATAGTGGCAATCGGCCGGCCCCGCCACGCGGCCATAATCCCGCCTTGATCCGTACCGAGACTGACCCCAGCAACGAGGGGATGGGGTTGCATGCGACACATCGACCTGGCACGGGGACTGGTGCTGTGTGCCCTGGCGTTGACGGGACTGTCGATGGTGCCGGTCTCGGCGCAGGAGCCTGCGCGCGCGGCGCGCGATTTTTCCGCCACCGGGAGCATCCGCTCGCCCGAAGAGATCCAGTCACTGCGCCAGCGCATCCTGCGCAATCGGGCGGTGGTCCTCGAGACGCCGGCAATACCGGCCGGCGAAGCGCCAAGGGCGGCGCAACCGGCTACGCCCCAGGCGCCGGTCGCCACGTCCGCGCCGCTTGAGCTGGGCGATACCCGGTTCATCAAGCTCGACAACGAGGCCGAGAAAACCACCCGGGACATCGTCAAGCTGTCGATACCGGGCTCGTTGCGCGGTCAGGCGGCAGTGTTCCAGGGCGTCGTACAGACCACGGATAGCCAGGCCAAGGAACTGATCCTGAAAGCGGTCGCCTTCCCAAGGGCGCCGCTGCGATACAACGCCGCGACCAGAAGGTTCGAAGGCGGGGTCAGCGTCGGCGTCATCGAGGTCGATGGCAGCGGCGCCAGGACGCTGTCCAGGCCGATCGCGTTCCAGGTGCTGGGCCCCGTCGCCAGCGATCCGGAGACCCTCAGCATCGGCACGACCGCGCCGCCCTACAGGGATATCAAGGTGGCCGCCGAGGCACCCGATGCCGAAGTCGAGGTGACGGTGGTCTCGAGCGTGGCGCCCGCCGGCGAGCGGATGGTTCTCAAGGTGCGGCCCTCACTGAGCCTGACCGTCACACCGCCGCGCATCCAGGGCTGGGGCCTCGAGACCGCCGACGTGCTGGTAAGCGCCCAGGCCGCCGATGCCGCGCGAGCCAACATGTTGCAGCTGTCCTCCACCATGGGCCGCCTGTCGGCCACCGAGGCCCGACTGGACAAGGGCGGCAACGCCAGGGTCTCGATCCGATCGGAATCCGTCGGCACCGGCCAGGTGTCGGGCCGCGGCGCCGGCCTCGACGGCGCATCGGCCAAGGTGGAGTATATCTTTCCCTGGCGTTTCCTCGGTGCGGCGCTGGTCGGCGGCGTGGCCGGCGGCCTGCTGCGCAAACGCTCCCGCTCGAAGACCGCAGGTGCATTCGCCAAATCCATGGGCATTGCGGTGCTCAGCGCCGCAATCGTCGTCGGGCTCTACGTGCTGGGCATCAACCTTGTCGGCTTTGCCCTGCCCGCCCATGGCGGCGAGGTGCTGGTGTTCGTGGTCGCCGCGCTCGGCGCGCTTTACGGTACCAGGTTGCTGGCGCCGGCGGTGACGGCGTGACCGCAAATCCTGACAGTTCCCCCGCGTTGAAAAGCACGCTAGGTTTTTACCGTCATGAGTGCTTGCAGCCAAAGGGGAGAGCGGGATGCAGCTTGCCGGACAGTCAGCGCCAACCGGCGCCAAGCCGTGGGACGATCCGCTGGGGTTGATCACGCCCGCAGTGATCGAACAATACAAACGCGACGGCGTCGTGTTCCTGCCGCAGGCGCTGCATCCGGAATGGCTGATGCTGATCGACTATGGCATCCAGCGCATTCTCGGCAGCGGCAGTCCCAACATCCAGACCTTCTTCAAGGACCTGCCCGGCGAGTTCAGGGACATGGTGCGCCACTTCGCGGTGACGCCGGAATTCCAGCGCCTGCTCTATGACAGTCCCATCGCCGACATGATCGGCAAGCTGCTCGGGTCGGAGAATATCTGGCTGCTGTTCGACCACGTATTCGTCAAGGAAGGTGGCTTCTGCCGCCGGACGCCATGGCATCAGGACATGCCCTACTGGCCGATCGCCGGCGAGCAGGTCGCCTCCATGTGGATCACCCTCGACCCGATTCCCAGGGAGGAGTGCCTGGAGTTCATTCCCGGCTCGCACCGCCAGACCATGTATGACGGTTTCAGTCCTGCCGATGCGGCGAACGATCCGACAAAAGGGTTTTATGGAAAAGACTTGCCCAGACTTCCTAACATCGAGGAAGAGCGGGAAAAATGGAACATCGTGTCGTTCGACATCGCCCCGGGCGACGTGGTGCTGCTGCATCCCGGCGTGCTCCACGGCGGCGGCCACACCACCAATGGCAGGCGCAGGCGGACGCTCTCGGCGCGTCTCTATGGCGACGACATCGTCTTTGACACCCGCCCCGACAGCCGCCCCACCGTGCCGCTGACGCCGGGCCTGAAGCTCAAGCTGAAACCGGGCGATCCGTTGCGCAGCCCCTATTATCCGCGCATCCGGCCGGTGCCGGCCCGGGAAGCGGCGCTGTGGCAATAACTACGTCTTCGGATCCAGCTTCAGCGATGCCGAGTTGATGCAGTAGCGCAGGCCGGTCGGGCCAGGGCCATCGTCGAACACATGGCCCAGATGGGCGTCGCATTTCGAGCACAGCACCTCGACACGCACCATGCCGTGGCTGCGGTCGGTTTCCTCGTCGACCACCCCATCCTTCATGGGTGCGGTAAAGCTGGGCCAGCCGCAATGGGACTCGAACTTGGCGTCGGATTCGAACAACTCCTCGCCGCAACAGACGCACTTGTAAACGCCGGGCGCCGTGGTGCTGTTGTACTCGCCGGTCCACGGCCGCTCGGTCGCCTTTTCGCGGGTGACCGCATACTGGACGGGCGATAGCTGCTCGCGCCATTCCGCTTCGGTTTTTCTGACCTTCTCACTCACGATTTCTCTCCTCGTTCTGGCGCCGCTTGAGGGCCGCTTCCCGTCCCTACATGATGCGTCATTTGCCCGATGGAAGGGACCGATTTGATGACCCAGCCCTTATGGACCGACATCGACCAGTACATCACCGGTAAACTCGTACCGGACGATCCCGTGCTTGCGGCGGTGCTGGCCGCCAATGCGGCGGCAGGCCTGCCCGCACATGACGTTGCGCCCAACCAGGGGAAGTTGCTGTATCTGCTGGCCAGGTTGATGGGCGCCCGCCGGATTTTGGAGATCGGGACACTGGGCGGCTACAGCACCCTCTGGCTGGCCCGCGCCTTGCCGCCCGGCGGCAGGCTCACAACACTGGAAGAAAATCCGCATCACGCCGCCATGGCACGGCTCAATTTCGGCCGCGCCGGAGCCGCGGAGATGGTCGACCTGCGCGAAGGCCCGGCGCTGGAGACTCTCCCTGCGCTTGCGACGGAAGGCGCCGGCCCGTTCGATCTGATCTTCATCGATGCCGACAAACCCAACAATCCCCGCTATCTGAAATGGGCGCTGAGCCTGGCCCGTCCCGGTTCCCTGATTATCGGCGACAATGTGATCCGTGAAGGCGGCATCCTGGACGAGGCCAGCGCTGATCCCCGCATCCAGGGCGTGCGGCGCTTCATCGACCTGATCTCGGCGGAGCCACGATTGGAGGCGACTGCGCTGCAGACGGTTGGCGTCAAGGGACATGACGGCTTCGTCATCGCAATGGTCTCCGGTCAGGCGGTGGACAACGAACCGGCCAGGAAACTTTAATCGAGCCTACCATTGCGTCTCCGCAACATCCGTCTAGATTCAATGCGGGGGCCTCTTCAAGACAGGAAGTACCATGAAACAGGGAACTCTTTTTGGAACGGCGCTTGGTGCCGTGTTCGCGCTCGCCATTGCCGGCTCGGCCCATGCGGGCAATATCGACAAGAGCTCGCCACAATTGATGACAGCACCGGCGGCAAGCTCTTCCTCGAGCAGCTCGGCCTGCGTCGACGCCAGCGGCAAGCCGGTCACCGACTCCTCGGTCTGCGCCTCCGGCGCCTGCGTCGACGCCAGCGGCAAGGCGGTCACCGACGCCTCGGTCTGCGATGTCAGCGCGCCGCGCGACGCCGCCAGCGGCATGGCGACGGGCAAGCGCCAGCACAAGCCGATTTCACCGTAAGACGGACCATCGGGAGCCGGTCCGCCGGCTCCCGTTTCCGGCTACAAGCCTTTCAGATAGTCGATCAGCGCCCGCTTCTGCCCGGGCGGCAGGTCCGTGCCCCAGAGGTGGCCGCCATTGCCGTTGCCGCGTAAACCTGTGTCGTAGCGGAACCCTGCCTTCTCGGCATCCGGCCCCGACGACACAAATCCCACATTCTCCAGGTCGACCACGTCGTAGCCGCGCCAGAATACGCGCGGCCGCTGTGCCGGCGGCGCCAGCAGGTCCACCAAGGTCGGCACCGAACCATTGTGCAGATACGGCCCCAGCAGCCACACGCCGACGAGCGGCTTGGCTACATAGCCGGTGGATGCCAGCATGGGCGCCTCCTTGACGCCGAGGACTGCGCTGACCCTCTTCATCCGCCGGGCATCGTCTTCCTGCCAGGTCTTCACATGCTCCGGGTCGGTACCGATTTCAGCGAGCGGGATCGAGGTCCCGGTGCGCGCACCGCCCGGCGCATGACACGAGGCGCAATGCTGGCCGAAGAGCGACCGTCCTTCCTGCACGCTGACCGCATCGGTCTGGCCGGGAAACGGCGGCGGCGACAGGTCCTGGATGAATGCTTCGGTCCAGTCGTTTCGCCGGTTGAAGTCCGGGCCGGGCAGCGCACCCGAGCCGAGCGCCGAGGTGGCGACGACGGTGGAAAGCGCGCCCGCCTCGCCGCCCGCGTGATACAACGTGCCCTTGCGCTGCCCGAGCTTCCACAGCGAGGGGAAATCGGTGGTCCCGACGGTGCCGTCCTCGTCCGCCAGGGTCAGCACGAATTTCGGCAGATTGAACGCATCGTCGCGCCCCGGCCCCCAATCGGGCCGCGTCTCCATCCAGGCGAGCTGCTTCTCGGCCTCCAGCAGGGCGGCTCGCGTGGCCGGGATGATCACCAGCTTGTAGAGCGCCAAGTCGGCCGCATCCATGGGGAAATGAAGCGCCAGTTCCGGCAACATCCGGTCGCCGGTGAAGCGCTCGTCATGGGCACAGGCGAACAGGAAGCGCAGCAGTGCCTGAAGCCTGACCGTGTGCCCCGGCCCGCCGGCTGCAAAGCGCGGATTCTCGCCCGGCGTCAGCCGGTACTGGGCTGTATGACACAAGGCGCAGTTCACCGTGACCCGCTCGTAGCCCTTGCGCTTGATTGAAAAGCCGATCGGCAGGCGCTGGCCCGGCTCCCACGACAGGCCGAAGGCGCCATAGCCGCCCGCTGCGCCGATCAGGTCGGGAAACACCCGCGGCAGAATGAACATCACCGGATAGGGAATGCCCGCGATCAGGTCGCCGCCCATGGTCCCATACTGGAAGCGCTGGAGTTCGGCGCTGGCGCCCGTTTCCGGGTCAGCCGCAAATAGCTGCTCCTCGGACCTGAAAAACTTGCTCCAGATCAGGACGCTCACGAGAACGCATCCCAGCAGCAACACAACAAGGCCGCCGATGGCACGGCGGCGCCATTTCCTGGGTCTGCGTGCGGCCTCAGAAGGTCTTGAGGTACTCAACGATCGCATCCTTGTCGTCAGAAGGCAGGTCGGTGCCATATTCCGGACCCTCATGGCCCCGGTTGCTGTTGCCGGCCCAGGGACCGGCGACGCAGCTATTGGCCGCGTGCAGGTTCTCGGGGTTCGTCTCGTTGGCGCAGGGCGTCTTGCGGGCCGGGTCGTCGATGCAGCGGGTTTCGTAGCGGAAGAACCGCTCCTTGCCCTGCGCCGGCAGGTCGGACACGAAGCCCAGCTTCCGGCGGTCGATCACGTCGTTGCCCCGGTAGAACATCGCGGGACGCCTCTGGGCGGGCTCCAGCAGGTCGCGGATGGTCGGCACCGAGCCGTTATGCAGATAGGGCGCGCGCAGCCAGACGCCGTCGAGCGGCATGTTGGCGTAGCCATGGGTCTTGCGAAACCGCCTGAAGCGCTCGTCCGGATAGGCCGCGTACAGGTTCGACTGTTCGACGGCGAGTGCGTAGGTGTAATTGTCGAGCCGGCACGGATCGGTGCGGATATGTTCGATGGGCACCACCTTGCCGACCTGCTCCCCCGAGAAATCCCGGCCCGTCGCGCCGTGGCAATCGGCGCAATAGATCGTGTAAAGCTGCTGGCCCCGCGCCGCCCGCTGCTTGTCGATGGGAAACGGGTATGCGGGCGGCGCCGCCCTTTCGCGCAGCCAATCGGCAATGCGCTCCACCGCCTTCCGGTCGAGCGTGGTCGGCACGCCGCCGCTGCCAAACGAGGCGCTGCGGTTGCGTTCCTCGACGGAATCGTTGTTGCCGTCCCAGTGCAGCCGCATGTCGGTGCGCTGGCCCTGCAGCCATACGGACGGGAAGTCGACATTGCCGATCATTTCCTCATCCGGCAGCATTTCCAGCGGCCAGTTCAGCAGCGCCTTGGCCGGATTGAACGTGTCGAAACGGCCACGGCCCGATTCCGGCTCGCGGTCGAAGAACCGGAAGCGGTGCCGGGCCAGGATCAGGAACTCCTTGATCGCCGGCACGGCCAGGAAAAGCTGGTACTTCTCCAGCAGGGAATAGCGCGCGCCGGCATCTTCCGCGGCCTGCACCACTTGCCACGGATTGAACCGCTCGTCGGCGGCACAGGCACCGAGGCCGCGCGCAAACCGCGCCAGGTCGAGCCGGTTCGCCGGCATGCCGACAACCAGGGTGCGATTGGCCGACGGGTCGGCCCGCCAGGTACCGGAGTGGCAGGCGGCGCAGTTCAGGAACACCCGGTCGAGCCCGATGGTCCGCCGCATGCTGGTGCCGACCGGCCGGTCCATGCCCGGCTCGAAATTGAAGCCCAGCGCCTCCCAGGTATCGCCGCCGAAATAGGGCGCGCACAGCTTGGGCAGACCCTTCCAGATGCCGATGGGAATACCGGCGATCCTGTCCCCCCCGGTCGAGCCGTACTTGAAGTGCTGCACCGGGTCGTCGAACGTCTGCGGCTCGTCACGGCTCAGGTGCCACCAGAGCCACAGCCCCAGCAGCACGGCCAGCAGGACCACGCCGAGCACCAGCTTCCAGCGGTTACGCCACAGCCAGCGGAGGAACGCGGCGATCCGGGCGCTGGCGCGGGACAGCCAGGCTTTCATGGTGCCGGCCTCGCCAGTCCGCCCATAAGCATCGGCGCAAATCCCTGGGGACCCGCCTCGATTATCGAAGGATCCATGGCCGCCACCGCCCTTCGCAGCGCGGCCACGTCATCGATGACGGTGATCTCCGCCCTGCCATCACCAAGGCGCAGCGGCGACAATCGCTCGCCCGTGGCGAGGCGTGCGGTCAAGCCGAGGGCGCTTTCCGCTAGTCTCAATTCCCGTCCGGGGCCGGCCGACACTTTCAGGCCGCCCAGCGGCGCGCGGCCCCGCAGCGCCAGCCGGCTAATCGCGCCGCCGCCGCTGGACGATACATAGCCGGACAGCGCCAGCGCGGGATCGGTGCTTTCGAAACGGATTTCGCCGGCAACACGCTCGACCGCACAGTCAGCGGCGACGCTGGTCGCGGCCCCCGCGTGACGTGCCAGCGCCGCGTCGATGGCGACGATCACCGCGGGCGGGATCGTCTCGCCGATCGCTCCCACCGCCAGCGCCAACAGGTCCGCCGCCGAGTCGGCCGGGCCAACCAGCAGGTGGGCTGCGCGCGGCAGGGCCGGATCGTAGACGCCTTCCGGCTCCACTGCTTCCATGGGCCTGACGCCGGCATCCAGCTCGATCAGCGGGTTACGGTCGGGCAGGCTGGGACTGGCGATGGCGACGCCATCGGGAGCCAGCTTGCGGAGACCGGCATGAAGCGCGGCTGCCAGGACCGCGTCCTCCGCTGTCCGCCATGGTCCGCGCGAGCCGCCGAGCCGCCAGCGGAGTGCGGCCAGCAGCAGCGCGGCGCGGCAGTCCGGCGGCTTCAGGCCAGGCGCGGCGGCACAGAGCTGCCGCCACACGAAAGGCGCCAGGATCAGGCGGTTGGCGCGCAACACCGCCTGGTCCAGAGCGTCTGGCTCGTCGATGCCACGATTCACCGGCACACCGTGGAACGCGGCGCCCAGCCCGGTCATGCGCGCGGCGATACCCGGATTGGCGTTGGTTTCGTTCCACTGGGCGATGGGAAAGATCGGCGCGTGTCCCTGATGGCAGCCGGTGCACAACTCGCGGTCGGCGTACTCGACCAGCGGCTTGCGGGCGTCCGTGTAGTTGCTGACCACCTGGAACTCGAAACGGCCCGCCGCTTGGTTGTAGCTGATCACTTCAAGGGACGTGGATTTCGGCTGGTAGCCAATGAACAGCCGGTCTTTCAGGTGCCGTGCGGCTCGCGCCCCCGCCGCATCGACGCCGACGACCACACGTGGCGAGCCGAAATAGTCCGGGTCGGCCGATAGCCGCTGCAGCGAGCGGCCCAGCGGGATCAGCACTGCACGCGGCCGCACGCCGCCATTCTGCTTGGCGATGGCGGCGGTCAGCCGCTCGAAGGGATAGGGCAGAGCATAGCCATCGCCATCCCTGAATAAATCATCGAACAGCGATTGGCCTGCGGCGGGCCGTGTCTCTCCCGGGCTCGCCGGATCGGTCAGGGCCAGCGGCGCAGCCTGGGAGACGGAAGGCAGTGCCATGAACGTGGCGATCGCAGCAGCCATCGACAACCTTCCTTCCGTCCCCCTCGCCGCCCCCCACATCAGCCGGTCAGCGCCGACCGGCCTGCGCAACCTGTTCTCCGGCCCAGCAGTCCTCCTCGATGGCCTCGCCGTCACGGAAGGCCTTCTCGCCCGCCCTGGCGTGGGCCTCGTTGTAGACGGTGAAGTTCAGCAGGAAGATGCGGTTCATGTAGGCGCGGCCCAGATAGAAGCCGGGGCGGACCATTCGCACCTCATCCCGTACCCTCAGGCCGTTGCGGCCGGCCAGGCTGTCCGGCCTCTCCTGATAAAACGGGATCTCATCGCCATAATTGTAGTCGACGATGATGGATTCGCGCCGTCCATCCATCAGGCTCTGGCCGCAATAGAGCTTGGCCGGAAACATCAGGTAGACGGTGGACTTGCTGTCGAACATGCCGAGCCAGCCGCGCCTGTCGATCTCTGTTGTCATCATGGCGCCGGGATCATCGATCAGCACGTCGAGCGCCTTCGGATCCTCGATGAAGTTCCGCAGCACGCCCTCGTCGCGGTAGAACATCTTGCCCTTCCACAGATGGCGGCCGACCTTTTCCAGCGTCTTGATCTTGGCATCGGCAATGCGCCCGCCGATCCCGCCGACGATCTCGTCCAACCTGGTCGTAAGGTCCTCGCCGCGGGCGAAGAACAGGTCGCCCTCAAAACCGCCGTCCGGTATCGGGCCGGCGGTCAGGCGGCCATAGATCTGGTCGACCTCTTCCTGGGTGAAGCTTTTCAGGTTCTCGGGCGTCAGCGCCAGGCGCTGCTCGCGCGTCAGCGGGTATTCGTACTCGACCCGTGCCAGGTCGGCGTAGAATACCTTGGTGGGGTTGTCCGGGTCGACCAGGCTCGAATCGACCGGTGCGAACGGGATGTCGGGCTTGCGGTCGCAGGCCGCAAGGCCGGTGGCGGCAAGAGACAACACGAGGGCCGCGTTGACGATCCTTTTCATGGCCCGGATCCCTACAGCGTTGCCATGAAGGCGATCAGCGCCTTCTTGTCGTTGGGTGACAGGTCCTCGCCAAAGCGATGGCCCTTGTTCTCGATCCGCTCCAGCACGTTGGAATAGTAGCGCTGCACGAACGTGTTGGGGTCGCCGGTGATATCCATGACGAACGCCTCCCGTTCCTTCAGCAGACGCTCACGCAGGTCATTGAGACCGGTCTTGAGGTCGGCATACTGGGCAGGCGTGAGCACATCCTTGTATTTGGCGTCCAGCTCGTCCTGATGGCGCTCGAGCAGCACCATGTCATGCATCAGGTCCTTGTAGCGCAGGCTGTTCAGCGCCACTGCGGGAAATCCCCGGGGTATCTTCAGAGTCAGGCCGGTGGTGATGTCGCCGATCTTCAGCTCGGGCGCCACGTCGATGATGATGTCGTCCTGCACCAGAAACATCTTCGGCACCCGCGATGCCGGATTGAGCAGTTCCTCCATGGACGCCTTGTAGAGCTTGTAGCGGCCCTCGACAGACGGGTCGAACGGCCAGCAGGGCGGCGGATCGGCAAGCGGTTGGCCGGCATCATCCACATAGGGTGAGTAATACAGGTCATAGTCCGGATCGGTCGGCTTGCCGCAGATTTCAGGCCCAACGGCGTTGTTATGCATGAACGGCGCATGCGCCCAGACGCTGAGCAGGGAAATATTCCGGTAATAACCGCGCCCGCTCCCCTTCAGCAGCTCCTTCAGGTTCGGATCGGCGGGCCGCTGATGCAGCGTGTTCGAGGCATATTGCGCCCAGACCCGGCTGGGCATGTGGTTGGCGTGGAGCGCGCGGGCATCGTAGGTGCCCACCTCGGTGGCCAAGGTCGCCTCGTCATTGCCCAGCCAGTCGACGCGCAAGGTGGGGTCGGCCGGATCGACGGCGCGGAAATCCACGTTGTCGTAGGGCCCCTTCTGGCTGGAGTGGCAACGGGCGCAGCCCTGTGCGAACACCCTTCTGCCCTGCGCGACGGCGCCCGCGCCGAATTCACGCTCCAGCGCCACTTCCAGATCGCGCTCGCTCGCCATGCCGCGCGCCTTGTAGAGATCGGTCGGCCGCGCGGTGAGGAAGAACGCCACCACGTCGCCGAGCCGGTCCTCGATGGCGCGGAAGCTGGCGCAATCGCGGCGGCACTGGCCGATGTCGAACGGCGTCTGGCCGTAATTGCGCTGGGCCGGATCGACGGCGCGCAGGTCAGGAATATGATTCAGCCAGCACTGCTCCGAACACGAGCCGATGTTGAAAAAGACCCGCTGAATGGCTTCCTCGTAACCGATGGAATCTTCGCCGCCTTTCAGGATGTTCGCGACCATCTCGGTCTTCTGCGATCGTTCCCAGCACTTGCCCGGCTTGCCCGGCTCGCACCAGCAGGCTGCCGGATCGGCGCCCTCGGCGCAGGCCGAGGCCTTGCGCCATTTCAGCACGTCGTGCTGATGCAAGGGCCGCTTCATGAAATTGATGATGGCGTTCATGGTGCCCGGATTGGCTGCCGTATCCATGGGCAATGCCGAGGTATCGACCGTGCCCGGGCGTGCCCAGCCGATGAGCTGCCATTCCAGCCGGTGCTTTGCCATGCCCGAGGCGAGCATCTGGGAGACGCGGCTGTACTGGTTGCCGACCAGGCCGTCGATGTTCTCCCATTGCGGATGGTTCGGATCGGCGGGCGGATTGTCGGGCTTGTAGCTGATATGGCAGGCGCCGCAGGCCATGCCGATGCGGAACGGCGGCTCGATGGAGCCGTCGAACAGCCGGTTCATGCGGCTGTCGGCCTTGGCGGGATCGTTGGACAGGAATTTCCGGTAGCCGTCCCACGACGCCAGCGAACCGTTCAGCGCCTTCCATTTCTCCGCGTCGAAGCGCGGGTTGGGGAACTTGCGAAATCCCAGCGCGCCGGTCGATGTGCCGAACCGCAGGTCGCAGGCGCTCTGGCGCTGATCCACGGCGCCGTGGGGTGTCGACTTGTTGTAGGGACCATCCTGGAACAGGCAGGCGGGATCCTTGTATCCCTGCTTGCCCACATGGCGCAGCAGGTCGGCGTCACCCGGGCAATAGGGGAAGCCGTAGGTCTGATCCAGGCTCTTCGCCGGGCAACTGGGCTGGCCGGGAATGCAGCAGTCAGGGTCGGGAATGGCGCCCCAGCCCTGGAACAGCTGGTCGCGGTGCTCGGCCGCCAGCACCTTGTACCAGTCGATGGCGGCGCCCAGACGCTGCGGATAGGCATAGGTGAAAAAGCGGTCATTGAACGCGGTGGCGAAGAACCAGACCTCGCGACCGGCGCGCTCGCTTTCCGTATAGGGTGCGTTGGTGGCGACATAGTCGCCGCTGAGCATGCTCTGCGCCCGCGCCTCGCCCCAGAATAATGTGCACATCACGCATGCGGCAGCCAGAGCCGCGACCAACCGAAACCGACACCACTGCATTGCCCATCCCCTCGCGAGCGGCACTTCAACGATGTTGGCCTCCAGGCTGAAGACCGGCCTGCTCTCCCCCCGGAGATACCGATCCTGGCGGCGCGGCCGGAAAAAACTGCCCGTCACGCTGCAAGGTCAGAACTTAACACGTTTCCTGCAACGAAAACAGTGATGTGGACAGCCGCCGCTACAGCCCCGCCTTCCATCAAGTACACGGCAGCGACAGGTCGGCTTGCTTGAGCAGCGCGTTCTTCGCCTCATCCCAGAAAAGCCGCCTACCACGATCTGGACATGGACTCGCGACCTCAACGCTGCGCCGGCCGGCCGTCAACGGTGGTCGGGTTTCACGCAGGAGCCGCCGAAGCGCTGCGAAGCGGAACCAAATAGCCGTTGAGCAGTTCCACATTCCCCGGATGCATGAGGAGTTGACGATGTCGGATCATCAAGAACTTTGGGACCTGCTGGACGACTTTGAGTTCTGTATGGCGACGACACATGACGGCGAGACCATGCGCTCCCGGCCCATGGCCCCGAGGGTCGACAAGGAAGCTGGCGTTATTCGCTTCCTGGTCGAGAATGCCGCCCCCATGGCCGTGCAGCTCCAGCAGGACCAGGATGTTCTCCTCGCCTTCATCGCGCCGACCGACCGCAATTTCATCTCGATCTCGGGGACGGCGACGATCAGCCAAGATCGCGGTTTGATCAAGCAACTCTGGAACAAGGCAGCCGACGCCTGGTTTGTGGGAGGGCCCGAGAACGCGAGCGTGGTTGCGGTAACAGTGTCGCCGTCCTACGCCGAGTTTTGGGACGGCACCAGCAGCACCATCAAGACCATGTGGGAAATGGCCAAGGCGCGCGCAAAGGATCGCAAACCGGACCTGACTGAACGTAAGAAAATCCAGATGTAGGATAACTCCTGGAGGCCATCGGTTCGCGTCATTGGTCCAAGACTGTCTTCCGCTTGCGAACGCCGCGCGAGACCGATTTCCTTATAGGGTACGCTTGGAGCGATATTGCTGGATGCGCTCAGGCGATCTTCAAATCAGGCGCACCGGCATTACCTCAACGGAAATACCGGTCATATGTGCCTGGTTGGAAACCGGTTCGTACGCGCCCGGCCCGGATGGCAACAGCGCGTTGGCGTTGACCCCGGCCGTGGCGCGGGCGACCCGCATGCCTGCGGCCGTGGTGTGGCCCCAGCCGTGGTTGATGGCCACCACGCCCGGCATCATGTCGGCGTCGACCTTCAGCTCGATCTCGCGTTCGCCCCAGGGCGAGCGGACCTTGACCGTGATGCCGTCGCGGAGTTGCCGGGAATGGGCATCGTCCGGGTGCATCAGCAGGAAGTTTCGGTCCCTGCCCTTGCGCTTCATCTTTGGCAGATTGGCGTACCACGTGTTCATCATGTAGCCGTCGCGGCGGGTGATCAGCTTGAGCTGGCCTGCCGGTTCGGCCTCAAGTTCCTCAAAGATCGCCGCCATCCGGTCGCGGGCCTCCGCAAGCACCGGAGGAAGGCAGTCGACCCTCTTGTCCTCGGTCTGGATCACGGTTTCGAAAAATGCTTCAGGATCGGATGGTTCCAGGACGATGATCTCATCACGCCTCAACTGATCCATGCTGTAGCCGCTGGAGCGCAGCATGGCGTTCATCCGCCCCCAGAGATCGGGGCTGCCGCCATCGTCAAACAGCGACGGCAGGCCCATGCGCCGGGCCAGCTGACCATAGATCCACCATTCCGGCTTGCGCTCGAAGGCCGGCTCGACGACCGCGTCGGTGTATTGCACGAAGGGCTGATGCTGCAGCCCGATCCCCAGCGCGTTGACGTCCTCGCGCTCGAACGCGCCGGCGGCGGGCAGTACGTAATGCGCCAACTCGGCCGTCGGGCTGCGATAGATGTCGACGCAGACCAGCAGCTCGAGCGATTCCAGAGCCTCGCGGGTGTGCGCCTCGCCGCCCACCGACAACACCGGATTGCCGGCATTGATGAACATCGCCCGGATCGGATCGGCCTTGTCGAGGATCATGTCGGCCATCAATACGCCGGGCAAGGTGATGCCCACGCCACCGGGCTTGCGGACCGTGCCAAAGGGCGTTTCCAGATAGTCGGCCTCGTCGGTGCTGCCCCGGCCGGCCGAGGCGCTGCGGGTGTAAAAGCCCGGCGAGAAGATGTTGCCGCCCCGGCGCCCCAGATTGCCGGTGACGAAGGCCAGCATGTTCATCAGCCAGTAGGCCTGCGTACCCTGGCGGCCCATATTGACGCCGGTGGCGATGTGGATGCCGGCGCGCGGCGCCGCCGCGTAGTCCCGCGCCAGCGCGCGGATGGTCTGGGCATCGATGCCGGTGATGCCGGCGACACGCTCGGCCGGGTAGGCCGCCACAAAGGAACGCAGCGCATCGACATTGCGGCCGTGGCGAGCCACCGCGTCGGCGTCGAAGCCGGTGGTGCGATCGATCTCGTGCAGCATGGCCGCCATCAGATAGGCATCGGTATCGGGACGGATGTGCTGCACCTTGCCGGCAAAGCGGGCCGTCTCGATCGTGCGCGGGTTGACGTAGACGATCCGCGCGCCGCGCGCCTCGGCCTCGCGCAACACGCCGACCGGATCGGCGATCGACATATAGGTCATGTGGCTGACCGCCGGGTTCTCGCCAAAGATCAGCAGGAAATCGGTGTGCTCGATATCCGGAATGGTATGAACCGTGCGGCTCCCGAAGCTGGCCTCGGCGCCGGCCGGCTTGTTGGCCGCATCCTGGGTGCCCGAGCTGAACATGCGCACATCGCCCAGGCTCGACATGAAGCCGCCCCAGGCCGGCCCGAACAGGGCGTTGAACGCCGACGGATTGCCGCGATATCCGGCGACGGCACGAGCGCCGTCGCGCGCGATGATCTTCGCCAGAGCGGCGGCGATGCCGTCCAGCGCGGCGTCCCACGAGATTTCCTCGAACTGTCCCGGCCCGACCCGCCGCAGCGGCACGTTCAGGCGGTCGGGATCGTTGTGGATATCGAGGCCGTAGATGCCCTTGTGGCAGACGAACCCCTTGGTGACAGGATGATCCCGGTCAGGCTGCAGCGCGGTAAGCCTGCCGTCCTCGACGGTCGCGATCATGCCGCAGGACGGCTCGCAGACCCGGCAGAACGTCCGCTTGTGCTGGATGGTCATGACCTTTTCCCGGTTGGCCGCGCACTCCGCCCTCGACCTTACCGTCACGGTTGACCGGTGGGAAGCGCTGTCGGAGCGGCGCAAACATGGGTGCGCGGCAAGAATGGGGTTGCAAAACCCGCGCGGCGATGCGGCGCCTGCGATCGATGCAAACAGATCAATATGAGAGTTCAACCCCATGACGCCGTGCGCTATATGCTGGGATTGGCCGCATGGCGCGGGGGAAACATGATCAATGGCATCATCGACATGCGGTCGGATGCGGCAGGCGACGTAATCGACGCCGACATCTGCATCATTGGCGCCGGCCCGGCCGGCATGACCCTGGCGCTCGAACTGGAGGGCACCGGCCGACGCGTCTGCCTGCTGAACAGCGGCGGGCAGGATGACTCGGGCGATGCCCTGCGCGGGCCGATCGATGTTATCGGCCGTCCGTACACCACATTGGGCACGTCACGCGCCTTTCGCCTGGGCGGCACGTCTGGCCTCTGGGGCGGCCATTGCGTGAAACTGTCGCCGCTGGAGATGGGCGAGCGCGACTGGATTCCCGGCAGCGCCTGGCCGGTCTCCCACGACGAATTGAGCCGCTATTACCCGCGGGCTCTGGAGACAGTGGGGCTGCCAGACGCAGATTTCGACGCCGTCGCCGTAGCGCGGGATATGGGGGCAAAGCTGCTCCCGATGGACAGCGGCTTCGAAAATGTGGTGTCCCACTACAACGCGTTGGATTTCGGCAAGGCCCACGCGGCAAGGCTGGCTGCCGCACCCAATATGGCCATTCTGGTCAACGGCACGGCAACGAGGCTGGTACTCGGCGACACGCTGGACCGCGTTGCAGGCGTGACCGTGAAGGTCGCCGGGGGGCGCATGCGTACGATCCACGCCGCGACCGTGGTACTGGCCGCCGGCGGCATCGAGAACGCCCGGCTGCTGCTGGCGTCGAACGAGCAACTCCCTGCCGGAATCGGGAATGCACACGACGTGGTCGGTCGCTACTTCATGGATCATCTGGGCTGGTTCAGGGGCATCCTGGCGCCGAGCCGTCCCTACGACCTGCACGCGGATTATCCGCATTACTGGCAGCAGGTGCCGTTCGGGGATCACGAGGTCCGCTTCCATGTGGCGGCGACCGACGACCTGGCAAGGCGGCTGCGCATTCCGCAGTTCCGTGCCGAACTGTTCCTCAGGCCGCTGCTGGGATGGGCGGTGAGGAGTGTGCTGCTGCGCCCCGGCAGCCATGGCCGCGACACCATCGCCGCCGCCGCCGCCGAGGTGGCGCGTCATCCGGCCGGTCTTGCACGGCTGGCCGCCGGCCAGCGCGGCGCGCCCTGGTGCTTCCATCTGTGCAACCACGTGGAGCAGATTCCCAATCCCTCCAGCCGGGTGACCTTGTCGGCGCGGCGCGACGCGCTCGGCGAACCGCTGGCCGCGCTCGACTGGCGGCTTTCCAGCCTGGACCGCGACGGGGTTACCCGCGCTCATGCCGTGCTGGCCGACATGATCGCCCGCTCGGGCATGGGCCGGCTGATCTGGGAACCCGAGGCCGAGGGCGGCGACATCATGAAAGGCACCGGCGCGTCCAGTCACCATATGGGCACGACACGCATGAGCCACTCGCCAAGGGCCGGCGTGGTCGACGCGAATTCGCGGGTGCACGGCGTCGGCAATCTTTACGTCGCCGGATCCTCGGTGTTTCCCAGCGGCGGCTGGGCAAATCCGACGTTGACCATCGTGGCCCTGTCGATCCGCCTCGCCGATCACCTCAAGGCGGGGCACGCTACCTGATCGGACGCGCCGCAGCCTGCCGGACGATACCGCAGCGCTGGACTCGACCTTCCCGCAGGTGCAGCGTGGAAGGCGAAGCAAAGGTAGGCCCATGTGCTTTTCGGCCACGGCCAGTTTCGTTGCCGCCGGTTTCACGGGCATGGTCGGCGTGATCACCATGACCCGCGCAACCCGGAAAAGCGAGTTCCCGGTGGCCGCCATGCCATGCGTGTTCGCCGTCCAGCAAGCAATTGAAGGGGCGCTGTGGCTGACGCTGCCCCATGGCGGCGACGGTGCCGCGGCGACCATGCTGCCCCTGGCATTCCTGCTCTTCGCGGAACCGTTCTGGCCGGTATTCGCGCCGATCGCGGCGCTGCTGCTCGAGACCGACAGGAAACGGCGGCAGATGATGCTGGGCTGCGCCGCCGTCGGTATCTGCGTGTCGGCCTATCTGCTCTGGTCGATATTGACCCGCACGCACGGCGCCATGATCCAGGACGGCCATATCATGTACCTGACCGATCACCGCTCGAGCGAATGGATAGGCCTGGCCTATCTGGCGGCGACCGGCTTGCCGTTCCTGCTGTCGTCGCGCCGCGCGGTTTCGGCGCTGGGCGCGATCCTGCTGGTCGGCTCCTTTACCGCCTATGTGTTCTACTGGGAATTCTATGTCTCGGTCTGGTGCTTCTTCGCGGCCGTCGGCAGCGTGGTGCTGCTGGCCCACTTCGAACACGCCCGCCGGGGTCGGCAGCGGCTGGCCGGCGCGTGACCGCCCGCCGTGCCGTGCCCTGCCCTATCCAAATCGGACATGACCTTCCGGGCTGATCGGCCAGTCAGGATTCCAGGCGATTTCCCAGGCATGGCCGTCCGGGTCGGCCACGTAGCCGCGGAAACCGCCATGGGGCGGCGCGGACGGTGCCATCACCAGCGTCCCGCCCGAGGCGCACAGCCGCTCGATGACCGGCGCTACGTCCGTCTGCGCGGGCACGTTGTGCGCCAGCGACACGAGGCCCGGCGCCGCCGCAACCGGCCGGCCCAGATCATCGGCCAGCGCGCCGGCCAGCCAGGTGCCGAGCATCAGCCCATTCATCTGATAGAAGACGATTTCCGGGTTCTCGAACACCGGCGTCCAACCGAAACCGTCCCCATAGAAGCGCCGCGAGCGCGCCAGGTCGGCGACCCCCAGAGTGATGACGGAAATCTGGTGCTGCATCTGTGCCGTCCCTGCTGCCATCGGCGCCCTGTGCGCCGATTACGCGGCCATGGCGCGAAGCGCCGCGCACTCCTATCCTGCCGGAAGTAGCGCGTGGAGAGCCACCATGGAGTTCGCCTCAGTCGACGACTACCTCGCCGCCGTGCCCGAGCCCGCGCGCTCGGCATTGCAGTCGCTGCGCACGGTGATCCGGGCCGCCGTGCCTGACGCCACCGAGCACATCAGTTACGGCATGCCCAGTTACAAGCTCGGCCGGCCGCTGGTGTCGTTCGCCGCGTTCACGCACCATTGCTCGCTGTTCGGCATGAGCAGCCGAGTGTTCGACAGGCTGGCGGCGGAACTTCAGGGCTGGCGCACGTCGAAAGGCACGATCCGGTTCACGCCCGACCGGCCGCTGCCCCAGGCGCTGGTGCGCCGGATCATCGCCGAGCGGCTGGCGGAAATCGCCCTGCTCGACGCGGAACGGAAGACGAAAAATACCTAGTCATACCGGCACGCGTCGCCGCCCCGACATTTTTGGGCGGTGCCATTTTGGCGATCGGCGTGTATACAAGGGGGTGATTGCAACAGGTGAACGGCTTCCGCCGATCCCGCAAACTAGCAGGTACAACTAGCGCGCCACGGTCGTGCGGAGGACACAAGCTTGGATTTGTCACGGCGCGCCCTTCTGGGCGCAGGCATCGCAACCCTTTCCACCGCGGTCATCGCGGGTCCCGCTCTTGCCATCAACAAGCGACGGACGGAAAAGTTCCCCGGCACCGGCAGTCTCGATCCGGCCATGCTGCGCCGCGCGCTCGACGCACTGGAACAGCACCAGTCCCGGATTCCCAACCGCGACGTCATCGCCATCGCCGATTTCTCGGTCGCCTCGCGCGCGCCGCGGTTCCACGTGGTGAATGTGGGCGACGGCAACGTCAGCTCGTTCCTGGTCGCCCACGGCAAGGGCTCGGATCCCAAGCACACCGGCTGGCTGAAGCGCTTTTCCAACAAGGTCGGCTCGGAAGCCACCTCGTCGGGCGCCTACAGGACCGGTGACTACTACACCGGCCGACATGGCCGCTCCATGCGTCTTCACGGCCTCGATTCCAGCAACAACAACGCCTATGACCGGGCCATCGTCGTTCACGGCGCCTGGTATGTCAGCCGCGACATGGTCCGCGACCACGGCGTGCTGGGCCGCAGCCAGGGTTGCTTCGCATTCGAGCAGGACAAGCTGCACACGGTCCTCGAGCGCCTCGGCCAGGGCCGCATGATCTACGCCGACAGGGCGTAATCCAGGCTTAAGCCTGGCCGTCCGTACGGCACTTCATCATCCGCAGGGGCGTGTAGACCATCACCGTCTTGCCGTCCTGCTTCTTCACCGTGTTGCGGGTACGGACCAGGGCGCGGTCGGGGCGCTTGCTGGTGCGGCGGGCCTCGATGACCTCGACCTCCACATGCAATGTATCGTTGGCGAATACCGGGCCTTCGATGTTCAGGTCCATCCCCAGGAACGCGACGCCGGTTTCCTGGATCGAGGCGGTCATCACCAGCCCTTCGGCGACGGCGAACACCTGGGCGCCGGGAACGAGGCGCGCCGGAAAGTCGGTATGGTTCTGCAGGTAATCCAAGTTGGTGAACAGCACCTCGGTGATGCCGGTGGCGCCCAGGAAGTTGGCGATGTCGGCTTCCGTCACCGAACGGCCCAGTGTGCGGAATTTGAAGCCTTCGTGGATGTCCTCGAAGTAGAAGCCGATTCCGATGGTGTCCATGTGCGTCACTCCCTGCTGCGATGTGGCGGGACACTAAACCAGCCCCGCATCCAAAACCAAGCCGTCATTGCGGGCAGCGCGGGGACACGGCTTGTGCGCCGCGCTTGTCATCACTACATGCCGCTGGCGTGCTACACTGACGCATCCCCTGGAGAGGAACGACCCATGATCCGTGCACTGCTTTCCGGCAAGAAGGTTTTCCTGGCCATGGCGCTGGCGGTGGGCCTGTCGGCCTGCGGCATCAACAACGTGCCGACCTATGACGAGGAGGTGAAGGCCGCCTGGAGCCAGGTGCAGAACCAGTACCAGCGCCGCGCCGACCTGATCCCCAATCTGGTCGAGACGGTCAAGGGCTATGCCGAACACGAGCAGGAGACGCTGACCGCCGTGGTCGAGGCCCGCGCCAAGGCAACACAGATGACCCTGCCCGCCAACATCACCGAAAATCCCGAGGCGTTCGCGCAGTTCCAGCAGAACCAGTCCGAACTGTCGAGCGCCCTCGCCCGGCTGATGGTGGTGGTCGAGCGCTATCCCGACCTGAAGGCCAACCAGAGCTTCCTCGCGCTGCAATCCCAGCTCGAGGGCACCGAGAACCGCATCGCGGTGGCGCGGCGCGACTACATCCTGACGGTGCAGAAGTACAATACCGAGCTGCGCACCATTCCGGGCCGCTGGGTGGCCGGAATCTTCTATCCCGACGCCAAGGTAAAGGAGACCTTCGCCGCTGCCGCCGAATCCCAGTCGGCGCCAAAAGTGAATTTCCAGTGACAATGCCGTTCTCTGCCGGCGTCCGGGCGGGGCTGGTCCTGGCGCTGCTCTGCCTCGCGCCGGGGGTATGGGCTGCCGCGCCGGACTATCCGGCACTCACCGGCCGCGTGGTCGACGAGGCGGACATCCTGTCGGCGGCAACCGAAGGCCAGCTGTCCGGCTGGCTGGAGGGGCTGGAGACCGAGACCGGCAAGCAGGCCGTCGTCGCCACGGTGACAAGCCTGGACGGGCTGGAGATCGAGGAATACGGCGTCGGCCTGGGCCGCGCATGGGGCATCGGCCAGAAGGACAAGGATACGGGCATTATCCTGCTGGTCGCGCCCAATGAACGGCAGGTGCGCTTCGAGGTCGGCTATGGCCTCGAAGGCGAGATGACCGACGCCATGAGCCGGGCGATCATCGAGCAGCAGATCATCCCGTCGTTCAAGCAGGGCGACTACGAGACCGGTATCGTCAACGGCGCCGCCGCCATGCTGACTGTGCTGGGCTGGCAGGGCGCACCGGCGGCGGCCCGGCCGGTCGCGGCGCCGCGGTCCGGCGATTCCAGCGGTCTGCCGTTCCTTTATTTCGGCGCGTTCTTCCTGTTCGTCATTTTCCGGTCGATCTTCGGACGGCGCGGCAGCCGGGGCGTGTGGGGCACCACATCGCGCGGCTGGGGCGGTCGCGGCGGGTTTTCCGGCGGAGGCGGATTCTCGGGAGGCGGCGGCTCGTTCGGCGGCGGCGGCGCATCGGGACGGTGGTGAGATGAAACTGGGCACTGGCGAACAGGCAAGGATCGAAGCGGCCGTGGCAGCCGCCGAGACACGCACCAGCGCTGAATTCGCGCTGGTGCTGGCGGAGGTTGCCGACGGCTACGAGGCATGGCCTGCGCTGTGGGCCGCCCTTCTGGCTCTGCTGGCGGGCGGCGCGCTGTCACTGATCGAACCGGGCCTGCCCGCGACGCACCTGTTCGGCACGCAGGTCGCGGTGCTCGTGGTTGCCGGGCTGGTGCTACACCTGCCGCGTATGCGGCCGCTGCTGGCCCCGCCCTCGCTGCGGCGCGAGGCAGCCGCCAGGCTGGCGCGGCTGCAATTCGCCGCCGTCGTCCAGCGGCGCACCGCCGATCGTATCGGCGTGCTGCTGTTCGTGTCGCTGGCCGAGCACCACATCGAGATCCTGGTCGACCGCGCCATCGGCGAGCGGATCCCGGAAAAGGCCTGGAACGTGGTGGTGGAGAAATTCGCCGCCAGCCTGCGCGAGGGCAAGCTGGCCGACGGCTACATCGACGCGGTGGGGCGCTGCGCCGCATTGCTGGAAAAGGATTTCCCGATCCTTTCCGGTGACACGGACGAGTTGCCGAACCGGGTGACGTTTATCTGATTTTCCCGATGGTCAGGAAACCTTGACGCCCTTCCAGAACGCCACGCGGCCCTTGATGTGTTTCGCGGCTGGCATGGGATCGGGATAATACCAGACGGCATCCCTGTTCTCCTGACCGTCGACCACCAGCGTGTAATAGTGCGCGGTGCCCTTCCACGGACAGAAGCTGGTCGTGTCGCTGGGCTTGAGCAGCGCGCGGGGCAGCGCGTCCTCGGGGAAATAATGGTTGCCCTCGACCATCACCGTATCGTCCGACCGGGCGATGACCTCGCCGTTCCATTCCGCCTGCGCCATGCGCGTGTCTCCTGCTGCCTGTGTTATCCCTGAGATAGATCAAGCCGGTCGCGGAACCAACCGGCGCGACCTGGCGTTGAGGGAACAAGCAAACCCGGAGGTTTCAGCATGCTAAAATGGGCTCTCATCTTCGCCGTCGTGGCGGTCATCGCCGGCCTGCTCGGCTTCACCGGCATCGCCGGCGCAGCGGCCGGTATCGCCAAGTTCCTGTTCTTCCTGGCACTGGCGATCTTCGTCATCTTCCTGCTGATCGGCCTGTTCATCGGCAAGGCGATAACATAGCGGCATAGCCAGACCGCCCGGCGCCGGGCGTTCGGAGATTTCAGCGGCGGGGTTGTCCAGACCCCGCCGTTTTCCCATATGAGAGCAGCAATCGAGGCCAACGATGCCGCCGATAGAATATACATCCCGGACCAAGCTGTTCGTGCTCGTCAATGCCGGCTCCGGCAAGAACGACAAGGAGACCACGGTCGAGACAATCAAGCGGGTCCTTAAGGCGGCCGGACGCGACCACGAGATCGTGGTGATCACCGACGCCGAGCGTATCCAGGCGACGATCGGGGATACCGTCGAACGGGCCAGGGAGGCACATGGCGCGGTGATCGCCGCGGGCGGTGACGGCACCATCAACGCGGCCGCGCAGGCCGTGCTCGGCAGTGGCTGCCCCTTCGGCGCCCTGCCGCAGGGAACCTTCAACTATTTCGGCCGCTGGCACGGCATCCCGCTGGAAATCGAGGCGGCCACAACGGCGCTGCTGCAGGCCGAACTGCAGCCGGTCCAGGTCGGCTTCGTCAACGACCGCATCTTCCTGATCAACACCAGCGTCGGCCTGTACCCGCTGCTGCTCGAGGACCGCGAGGCGTTCAAGAAGCGCCATGGCCGCGGGCAGTTCAATGCGCTCCTGTCGGGCATCGCAACACTGATCAAGCGTGAGCATCGGCCGCTCTACATCACCATGGACGCCGACGGCGAGTCCCGGACGGTGCCGGCACTGACCCTGTTCGTCGGCAACAATCCCCTGCAGATGCGGCAGGTAGGCATTCCCCTCGACCAGGCTGTGGATTCGGGCAGCCTTGCGGCCATCCGGCTGCGCCCGGCCGGGACGATGGAACTGTTGTGGCTGACGCTGCGCGGCATGCTTGGCAAGCTGGGCGAGGAAGCCGATGTGGCGTCATTCAGCTTCAGGCGCATGACCGTTCGGACCAGTTCGACACCCGGCAAGCTGGTCAAGGTGGCGATCGACGGCGAGATCGAGTTACTGCCGGGACCGCTGGCGTTCCGCGTCTCCGAGGAACCGCTCTATGCGCTGTTGCCGCCACCCGGTACCGCCGAGCCGCCGCAATGAAGATCATCCAGATTTCCGATCCGCATTTCGGCACCGTCCGCCCTCCAGTGGCCGAAGCGCTGCTTCGGCTGGTGGAGGACGAGGCGCCCGATCTGGCGATCCTGTCCGGCGACATCACCCAGCGCGCCCGCGCCCACGAATTCGACGCCGCGCGGGCGTATCTCGACCGCTTGCACGTGCCCGAATGGCTGGTGATCCCGGGCAACCACGACGTACCGCTCTATAACCTGGCGGCGCGGCTGGCCGCGCCCTATGCGGGCTTCCAGCGCGTGTTCGGCAACGATTTGGAGCCGGCTTTCGAGAACGAGACGCTGCTGGCGCTGACGGTCAAGACCACCCGCCGCTACCGCCACATCGACGGCGAGGTGTCGGCCGAACAGGTGGAACGGGTCGCGGCCCGCCTGCGGGCTGCGACACCCCGGCAATTGCGGATCGTGGTCACGCACCAGCCGGTGTTCGTGATCCGCGAGGAGGACAAGAACGACCTGCTGCACGGCCACGAGCGCGCGGTACACGCCTGGGCAGAGGCCGGCGCCGACATCATCATGGGCGGACATATCCACCTGCCCTATACGAGTCCGCTCCACGCAGCCTACCCGGATCTGACGCGCCCGGTCTGGGCGGTGCAGGCCGGCACGGCGCTGTCGCGGCGCATCCGCTACGAGTCCGACAATTCGGTGAACGTGATCCATTACGACCAGCCCGGTCGCTGCGACGTGCGGCAATGGGACTTCGTACCCGGGACCGAGCGATTCGAACCGGCCGCCACCCATGAACTGCTATTGGCTCATCCAACAACCCCGTGACTCATGCACCAATGACTTTTATGATATCGGCTCGCATGCCCGGCCGCGCCGGGACGTTGACATCGGGGAGATGACGCCGTGAACAAGGAAACCGCCGTAAGCCAGGCCAGCGCCTCGGGCTGCCCGTTCAAGTCCGCCGCCGAGATCAGCTTCATGGATCCTGTGGTGCAGGAAAACTGGTTCCCGGCCTATGACGTCATCCGCGAGGAATCGCCGGTCTATTTCATGCCGCAGATCGGCATGTACGTGGTCACGCGGTACGAGGATCTGGAATACATCATTCGCCGTCCCGAGATCTTCACCACCGGCGGCGATGTGCAGGCCGCCGAGCCGCTGATCAAGTTCCCCTCAAACCGGGCGCTGTACGACACCAAGGGCTGGCGCCGCTATACGTCGCTGGGCGAGAACATGCCCAAGCACCAGCATTATCGCAGCCTCGTCGATCCCAAACTGACCATGGGCGCCGTGCGGCAAAAGGAGCCGTTCATCCGGGCGACCATCAACGAGCTGATCGACACCTGGATCGACAAGGGCGAGATCGAGTTCATGAAGGACTTCGCCGAGCCACTGCCGATGATGGTGATCGCCGAACTGCTGGGCTTCCCGCGCATGGACCTGCCCATGCTGAAGGAATGGTCGTTCGCCTGGGTTTGGCCGTTCTCTCGTGGCCTGACCGAGGAACAGGAGAAGTGGGCGGTCGAAAAGCATATCGAGCTGCAGCACTACATTCACGACACCATCAAGGACAAGCTGAAGAATCCCAAGGACGACATCATCACCCATCTGACGCAGACCGAGCTGTTCGACGTCGAACTGGGCAAGCATCGTCCGCTGATGGAACACGAGATCATCGGCATCATCGACCACCTGCTGATCGGCGGCAACGAGACCACCACCTTCGCCATCTCCAACGGCATGTGGTTGCTGTTCCGCTTCCCCGACGTGTACCGGGAACTGCAGGCCGACCTGTCCAAGGTCAAGAATTTCGTCGAGGAAGTGCTGCGCATGGAAAGCCCGACGCAGGGCCTCTATCGCTTCGTCAGCCAGGACGTGGAGATCAATGGCGTGAAGGTGCCGAAGGGCGCCACCCTGAGCATCCGCTTCGGCGCCGGCAATCACGACCACCGCATGTTCCCCGAGCCGGATCAGCTCCAGCTGGGGCGCAAGAACGCCGGCCGTCACTTGGCGTTCAGCCTGGGCGAGCACCACTGTCCCGGGGCGTCACTGAGCCGGTTCGAGCAGAATTGCGCCTGGGACATCCTGCTGCGCCGGGCCCACGACTTCCGGCCGGCCCCGGAGAAGAATACCTACGACCATGTCCACGGCATGTGGGTGCGCGCCTTGAAGGAACTGCACGTCCAGTTCGACAAGGTAGCCTAGAGAATCATGCCGCCGTCGACCGAGAACACCGCGCCGGTGGCGAAGCTGGATTCATCCGACGCCAGGTAGAGCACGATGCTGGCGATGTCGCTTGGCTTGCCGAGATGTCCGACCGGGTGGCTGGCCTCCATGCCCTTGAGCATGGCGTCGGGATCGGGTACCTGGGCCAGTACCTTGTCGATGATCGGGGTGCGGATCGCACCCGGCGCCACCGCATTGCAGCGGATGCCGTAGCGCTGTTCGCCGCAATGCAGGCCGATGGCCTTGGTGGCGGCGATCACCGCCGCCTTGGCCGCATTATAGGCCACGAGCCCGGCACTGGCCTTGATGCCCGCGCCCGAGGCCATGTTGACGATCGAGCCGCCGGTGCGTTTCATCAGCCCGATGCCGGTACGGCATCCCCAATAGACGCTTTCCACGTCCACGGCGAAGGTCTGGCGCCAGGCCTCGATGGAAATGTCCTCGATGGTGCCCATCAGGGTGATGCCGGCGTTGTTGACCAGCACATCCAGTCGGCCATGCGCCTGTTCGACGCCGCCGATGATCCGCGCCCAGTCGTCGCCGCTGGTGACGTCATGGCGGTGAAACGATGCACCATTGCCGATCGACGCGGCGACCGCCGCGCCGGCGTCGGCGTCGATATCGGTCAGCACGACCACCGCGCCTTCCGCCGCCAGCCGTTCGGCGATGGCCTTGCCCAGCCCCGATGCCGCGCCGGTAACCAGCGCGATCTTGCCTGCAACCCTGTCCATGGACGTCCTCCCCGACGGTTTCCGTCTTCGCCGATATCATTCCACACCGATGCAGGGCAACAATTATAAGCGCAGCCCAACGGCGCGGCGTCCTGTCGCGTGCCTGACACCGGCCCCAAACAACTCACTAATTACAGTATTCGGCTACCTCATATCCTAATTAATAATGGAACTTCCAAGAATACATGATGTTTGCGTTGCCGATGGGAACAGTTCAAGGAACGGAACATCCGGACCTTGCGACGGCCCGCCCCGGCACGGATACGCCGGATAACACAGGCATCCATGGAGGACTTCCAATGCTGAAGAAAATTCTGGCCGGCACGGTGATCGCCGCCGGCGCTCTTGCCGCCGCAACGTCCGCGCAGGCCGCTGCGGGCTTTACCACCAACAGCATCGAGCTGCGGTCAGGACCAGGCGCCGGTTATCCGAGCGTCGGGATCATCGAGACCAACAGTGCCGTCGAGGTGAACGGCTGCCTGCAAAGCTGGAGCTGGTGCGATGTGACCATCGGCGACAATCGCGGCTGGGTCGAGGGTAATGCCCTGGCGCTTGAATATCAGAATAACCGCACTGCGCTGGTCGAGGTCGCGCCGCAGGCCAATGTGGGGGTGGTGACCTTCAGTCTCGACGATTACTGGGACACCAACTACAAGACCCGGACCTTCTACAAGGAGCGTCCGCGCTGGCAGCAATATTACCGCGAGACCTATCGGCCCCTGCCGAACTAGGTTGGCAAACTGATCCATAGAGCGCCGGGAACGCCCGTTTCCCGGCGCTTTTTCATGTCCGCAGCGCCAGCGTCCACGCCGCGCCGATCACCGCGAAAATCGCCAGCCCGCAGGCCGCCTGGACTGCCGGCCGGGCAACAACCCCGGCGCCGTACCGCCCGAACACCAGTCCCATGAGTCCGCCGGTGACGAAGCCGGTAACATGGGCCCAGACATCGGTACGCTCGCCTGCCGTACCCATCAGCACCAGCAAGGCCAGGCCCGCGCCAGCCGGCGCCCAGCGCCGGGCGCCCTTGTGCCACGGCGCCGACGACGACATCTGGGTGAAGCCTGCCAGCAGGCCAATGCCGCCGAACACGGCGGTCGAGGCGCCGATGGCGGTGTGCGACGGCAATTGCAGGGCGGCATTCAGCGCATTGCCCACGATTCCGGAGATCAGGATGAAAAGCCAGGCGACGCCCGATCCCAGCAATTGCGCAACCAGCAACCCGACCACCACGCCCATGCCCAGATTGCCCAGCAAATGACCGCCGTCGGCGTGCAGGAACAAGGCCGTGACCGTGCGCCACCACTCGCCCTTCATGATCAGGCCGGCCTGCGCCGCGCCTTTCACCAGCCAACCGGCATCCCATACGGCGGCTTCCGAAGCCGCGAAGAAGAACAGCATCACCGCGATGAAGGCCAGCGGCCCTTCCGGCTTTGGCACGAGAAATTTGGTGCGCGGGCGTGTGCGGACACGGCGCACCTCTTCCTCGTCATAGGCCGCGAGTTGCCGGATCGCTTCACCCGCGTCGGTGGTGCCGACATACAACATGATGCCCGCGTCCTCGACGACCGTATAGGACTGGATGCCGATGGCGGTCAGCACCAGCGCATGCTGGTTCGCGTCGGTTTGTGACGTGCACAGGCGTATCGATATGAGGTCCAAAGGCCCGTAAACCGTTCAGTCGCAGAGTTGGAAGCTATTCTCGAGGCAGGACAGGTACATCTGCCGCGCCTGCACGATCTGGTCGGTGGTCATGCGTTTTGCAAGCTTGTTCTTGGCGTTGACCGCCAGCTTCCAGCCCGTCGAGGAGGCAAAATCCAGCCACATATAAGCCCGCACGTAATCCTGCGCGGCGCCGCGCCCGGCTTCGTACATGCTGGCCAGGCTGTAGCGGGCCGACGGGTTGCCAAGGATCGCGGCACGCCTGAACCAGTAGATCGCCTCGCCGTAATCCGGTTCCACGCCATCGCCGCTTTCGTAGATGCTCGCCAGGTTGAACTGGGCCGAGGCGTCGCCCTGGTCCGCCGCGGCCCGATACCACCGGATCGATTCCATCACGTCGCGCGGCACGCCCTTGCCGGCGAAATAGAGGCCGGCGAGACTGGCCTGCGACACCGCGATACCCTGCTCGGCCGCCAGCCTGTACCAGCGCGCCGCCTCGGTGAAGTTCTGCGGCACACCCTGCCCGCTCGCATACATCAGGCCGAGGATCGAGAACGCCATGGGCTCGCCCTCGTCGGCCAGGCCCCGATACAGCTGGAGGGCCAGCGGATAGTCGCCGCGCTGATAGGCGGTGGTCGCCTGCTCGGTCGTGCCGGCGTGCGCCTGTCCGGCGCCCAGCGTCAGGAACGCTGCGGCGACGATCGCGAATGTCAGTCTGGTCACAGCCCTTTACCCTCGTTGCAGCCCCGCGCCACAGGTAGCAGAATCCGGGCTGAAAGTGGAGAGCCCGCTCGCGGGCGCGAGACAGATGCCCACCGCCTGTGCCAGTCTTGCCGCGGAGAGGAACGCCACATGGAACACATCGACGCCAGGGACGCCCGCGATCTGCCCGGCCTCAGGCTGGCCGTGACGAAAAACATCCCGAACCCGTTCTGCGAGGCGGCGAAAAGCCTGTTCCATGTGAAAGGCATCGCGTTCACGCCGGTCGCGCAGCACGCCGCCCAGCCCAACGAGGATCTGAAGGCCTGGAGCGGTCACCGCAACGCGCCCGTCGCCGTCTGGAACGACGAGCCGGCCCGCGCCGGATGGGCGGAAATCCTGATGCTGGCCGAGCGGCTGAAGCCCGAGCCGCCGCTCCTGCCCGCCGACCGGGCGCAGCGGGCACAGGTATTCGGCATCTGCCACGAAATCTGCGGCGAAGGCGGCTATGCCTGGAACTCCCGGTTCATGATGTTCCCGCAGGAAGCCGCCAACGACACCAGCGCCGAGAAGGGCGCGTGGGACGAAATCCTGCACAAGCAATACGGCGCGTCCCGCGCGCAGGTCGAGCAGGCCCCCGAGCGCGCCGCCACGGTGCTGCGCTTCCTCGCCGCCCAGCTGCACCGGCAGCGCGAGGAAGGCAGCGACTATTTCGTCGGCGACAGCCTGACTGCGGCAGACATCTTCTGGGCCTGCATGTCGATCGGCGTCTCGCAGCTTCCCACGGAATGGTCGGCCACGCCGGGATTTCTCAGGAAGGTGTGGGGCCAGATGGGGGAGAGGCTGCAGGCCGACCTGGATCCGATCCTGATCGAGCACCGGGACCGGATTTACCGCACCTATCTGAAGCTGCCGCTGGAGTTCTGACGCAGGCGCCGAAAATCTCGTTGCCCCGACGCCATGCTCTAGGGGTCCGGGCGGTTGAGAGCAGTCGGGCCGCTGACGTATGGATTGCCGCGCTCGTAATACCGGCGAAGCTGATGCGCTTCCTTGCTTATGCCGATGCGGACGCTCATGCCGATTTCTCCCACCGGCCCCGGTGCCTCGGCCAACCAGATGGGTCCTGCCCCGCACATGTCCAGACCGTTCAGGTCCGGCCGAACGGCCATGGCCTGCGCCAGCCTGCCTGGCCCCCGCGCAAGGTCCCGGTCGCGGACAGGGCCGCGCCGTGCCCGCATGAGTTCGATGCCGTCCACCGGCTCCAGCGCCCGCAGCAGAACGCCGCCGCCGGTACCCGCCGGCTCGGCACTGACATTGAGCATGAAATGGACGCCGTAGATGAAATAGACATAGGCGCGTCCCGGCTCGAGGAACATGGACCGGTTGGCCGCCGTCTCGCCCCGGAAGGCGTGGCCGCTGGCATCGCCGGGCGGATAGGCCTCGGTCTCGACGATGCGCCCGGCCGAGCGGCCCTCGGACGAGTTGCGCACCAGCAGCTTGCCGATCAGGAAGCGCGCCATCGCCGCCGTGTCGGCGGGTAACCGGGCGCGCGAAAGGGGCTGGAACTCAGCCTTTCCTGGCGTGTGTGTCATACCAGCTGACCAGGTGCAGGAGGCGGTTGAAAACCGGCAGACGCGCGAGCAGCCGCGACAGCAGAGTGTTGTCGCCCAGCGTCTTGTAGACCAGGAAGATGGGAATATAGCGGATGATGGCCTGGCGCCTCGTCAGCCATTTGCCGGCCAGATCCTCGCCGAACGGGCCCGACGCGCCGGGTCCGAAGGTATAATCAATGACGTTGCCATCGCTGTCGGAGAGCTGCCGTTTTTCGAACTGGCACTGATCGACGACCTTGAACCGGGTGTAGCCCAGGCTGCTCAGCGCCTCGAATTCCCCGAGGAGCGCACGCCATGATGTCTTGCTGGACTCGATCGAGATATAGGCCGGTGTGACCGCTGCCTCGGCCAGGTCCTCGACGCAGCGCATGTCGGCACCTTCGATATCGATCTTGAGATAGTGCGGACAGCCATGCTCATGGAGGATGTCGGCAAAGCGCACGCAGTCGACGGTGACAACGTCAGACTCCGCGCCCAGCAGCCTGTTGCGTCCCGCCCATTCCGGGTTGGTGGTGCCCCAGGCCGAGTTCTCGCGGTTTACGTAGAAGTCGATTTGCTCGCCGCGCTCGCCAATGGCATTGGGGATGAGAATGTAGGAACCGTCAGCAATCTCCTGCCGGAAGCGCGTACGAAGCCAGTCGACAAGATGCGGGTTGGCTTCCACGGCGACGACCCGATAGCCCAGCCTGAGATAATAGTCGCTGTCTTCACCCCGGTGGGCGCCCACGTCGTATATCAACCCATTGTCCATGGCGTCGCCTTTATCGTGCGCCGTGCACACCCTGCATTTGTGCCCGAGGGACACGAACTCCGTTATAGCGGTTCGGGTCCATCGCGGACAGGCATGCCGGCGGCATGGCCAAAGCGCCGTCGCTGAACATATACGCAACGGAGCCCCGCGCACGCCGGGATTGCGCTGTCTCTTCAATAACTTTAGTAAACTGCCGCGACGCGTCCGTGCGTCCTCGCCACCTCCTGCACCGCGGGGAACGACGCCGATGTGACTCCAGCCGCACCCTTGATCGCTCGCCGAACCTGTCCACCCGGTTCCGCAGCCGCACGGGCGCCGTTGTCGCATCGCCCCATTACCTGTTCCCCCGATATTCCCCCAGGAGTTCCATGCTAAGCTCTGCTTTCATATCCCGCCTGCGCACCGAATGGTTTGGCAATATGCGCGGCGATATTCTTGCCGGGCTGGTCGTCGCCCTGGCGCTCATTCCCGAGGCGATCGCCTTTTCCATCATCGCTGGTGTGGACCCGAAGGTTGGGCTCTACGCCTCGTTTTCCATCGCCGTGATCATCGCCTTCGTCGGCGGCCGCCCTGGCATGATCTCCGCGGCCACCGCTGCGACGGCCGTGCTGATGGTCACCCTGGTCAAGGACCACGGCCTGCAATACCTGCTGGCCGCGACGGTGCTCGCGGGCGTCCTGCAGGTTGGCGCCGGGCTCCTTCGGCTCGGCTATGTGATGCGGTTCGTGTCGCGCTCGGTCATCACCGGGTTCGTCAACGCGCTCGCCATCCTGATTTTCATGGCCCAGCTTCCCGAACTGATCGGGGTCACCTGGATGACCTATGTGATGGTCGCCGCCGGCCTTGCCATCATCTATCTGCTGCCGCGGCTGACCAAGGTTGTCCCCTCGCCGCTGATCTGCATCGTCGTGCTGACCACGGTGTCACTGCTGATGGGCCTCGACCTGCGGACCGTGGGCGACATGGGCGAGCTGCCGGCGACCCTGCCGATGTTCCTGCTGCCTGACATCCCGCTGAACATGGAAACGCTGCAGATCATCCTGCCCTATTCGGCGGCGGTCGCGGCGGTGGGCCTGCTGGAATCGCTGATGACGGCGTCGATCGTCGATGACATGACCGACACGCCCAGCGGCAAGAACCGCGAATGCGTCGGCCAGGGCATTGCAAACATGATCACCGGCTTCATCGGCGGCATGGCCGGCTGCGCCATGATCGGCCAGTCGGTCATCAACGTGAAATCCGGCGGGCGTGGGCGGCTGTCCACGTTCTGCGCCGGCGCCTTCCTGCTGTTCCTGATCGTGGTGCTGGGCGATCTGGTCAGGGTCATTCCCATGGCCGCGCTGGTCGCGATCATGATCATGGTCTCGATCGGAACGTTCAACTGGTCGTCGATCCGCAACCTGCGAACCCATCCACGCAGCTCGAGCATTGTCATGCTGGCAACGGTCGGCGGCGTCGTGTTCACCCACAATCTCGCCATCGGCGTGCTGATCGGGGTGCTGCTTTCCGGGATATTCTTCTCGTGGAAGATCTCGCGGCTGTTCGGCGTCACGTCGGTGATCTCGGATGACGGTCACCGGCGCACCTACACGGTCGAAGGCCAGATTTTCTTCGCCTCCGCCGATGACTTCGCCAAGGCGTTCGACATCAAGGAGGACGTGACCGACGTCGCGATCGATGTCAGCCGCGCCCATATCTGGGATATCTCCAGCGTGGCCGCCCTCGATTCGGTGATCCTGAAATTCCGGCGGCGCGGCATCCACGTGACGGTCGTGGGCATGAACAGGGCCAGCGAAACCATCGTCGACCAGCTGGCGCTGTACGACAAGCCCGGCGCCCTCGAGCGTGCCACAAGCCACTAGCCGGTGCGGTCAGGCCAGATAGCGGCGCCGCAGCGTTTCGATGCGGCCCGCATCCAGGCCGATCACATCACGTAAGTAGGCTTCCGGCGAGCCGTGATGCTGGTCCATCTCGTCCAGCGACGCCCCGATATAGTCGGGATGGGCGTCGAACATGACGTCGGCAACGCCGCGGTTCACCTCTCCCGGATCGCCCACCATGGCGGCAAGGATCTGTTCGCGCCAGGACAGGTCCAGATAGTTGCGGGTGGCGCAGTAATCCCCGACCACCGCATCGCGGTCCACGCCCAGCGCCAGCAGGACCAGCGCCACGCTGATGCCGGTGCGGTCCTTGCCCGCGGTGCAGTGGATCACCGCGGGACCGGGCGCGCCGTCGAGCAGCACGCCGAACAGGCTGGTGAACCGGTTCCGGTGATCGTGAACGAAGCGCCGGTAACTGGCCTTGATGGCCTCGACCGCCTGGCCGGCCGTCGCGCCCGGCACGGTGAGCAGCGCCGGACGCGGCACGGGCGCCGCGCCGTTGCCCGAGCCCATGGGCAGCGAATGAACGGCGGACGACACCAGCTGCGCCGGGGTCGGCGCGGCAATCCGCTCGGCCTCATGCCGCAGGTCGACAATCGTCCAGGCACCAAGGCTGTTGAGCATGCCGACATCGGGCTGGGTCAGCAGGCCGAGTGCGCCCGAGCGGAAGAGCGCACCGCGCCGGACGATGCCGCCGCCGGCGGCAGGGTAGCCGCCGAAGTCGCGAAAATTCGGCGCGCCCTGAAGCGTCAGCCGCCTGTCATGCGCCGCCTGGGCGCCGTCGTTTGTGTTCATGGCCGGATCATAGGCCGGCACTATTGCGGAATCACCACCGGAACCGGGACGCATGACGATTGTTCACGTGTCACCAATCACAATCCACGGTGGCCGATGCCGATTTCCCGCCTGTCCCTCGCCTGTGCGGCATTGCTGCTTCCGGTCGCCGCTTATGCCGCCGAGCCCGCGCCGCCATCCGATGACGCCTTCACTGCCGCGCAGATCAATGCCGCCACCTTCGACGGCGCCGAAATCACGGCCGATGCGCGCAGCGCTTTGGCGATGAGGGTTCAGGTGTTGCTCGACGGCCAGGATTTCTCACCGGGGGTGATCGACGGCTATTTCGGCGACAATGTCACCAAGGCGCTGGCCGCCTGGGAAGAGGCAAACGGCTTGCCCGTCGATGGCCAGCTCGACGAAGAGTCCTGGGACAAGCTCTCGGCCGACGAAGCACCGGTATTCGGCAATTACACCATCACCAGCGAGGACCTGAAGGGGCCCTACTTGGCCGAAGTGCCCAGCGATTACGCCGAGATGGCCAAGATGAAGCATCTGTCGTTCACCGGTGCCGACGAGATGCTGGCCGAGCGCTTCCACATGGACATCAAGCTGCTCCACCTGCTGAACCCCGACGCGGATTGGGGCAAGGCCGGAACCCGCATCCTTGTCGCATCGCTGCGTCAGCGGCCCGAAACCGGCAAGGCCGCGAAGGTCACCGTGAGCCGCGAAAGCGCGAGCCTCAGGGCAATTGGCGCAGACGGCAAGGTACTGGCTTTCTTCCCCGTAACCGTCGGCAGCGATTCCCTGCCCAGCCCCAGCGGCACCCACAAGGTAAAGGTCGTCGTCCACAATCCGGATTATTCATATCGGCCGGACGTCAATTTCACCCAGGGCGGCAATACCGAGAACATGCGCATCGCGCCCGGGCCGAACGGACCGGTGGGCACCGTCTGGATCGGCCTCGACAAGCCCACATACGGGATCCACGGCACCGCCGAGCCCTCGCCCATCGGCAAGCATTTCAGCCACGGCTGCGCCCGGCTGACCAACTGGGACGCCGAGACGCTGGCCGGGATGGTCGAGCCCGGCGTGCCGGTCAGCTTCGAGGATTAGGCGGTGAAATCGTTCGGCCTTGTCATCGGCATGCTGCTGGTGGGCGCACTCGCCCTCGTCGCGTTCTCCAGATCGCCGGCGGTGCACGAAGCGGCGCTGGAGCCGATCAGCCTTGCCACAGGTGGCCCGGTGACGGCGGTCCAGGCCGCCGAGCCGACACCGCCTGCGGATGCGGCTCCGGTGGCCGACGACGCATCCAGCGCGGCGCCGCCGGCCGACGACGACGCACAGGCCGCGCAGTGCGAAGCAGAGCTGAGACTGCTCGGCGCAGCGTTCGAGATGCTCGAGCCGATTTCGGACGAGAACGGCTGCGGCGCCAGGCGGCCACTGAAGGTCTCGTCCGTCGGCATCGACCTGCGGCCGGCCGTGACGACCCGGTGCGAGGTCGCGCGCGCCCTCGCCATCTGGACGAGCGACGTCATGATCCCTTCGGCGAAACTCCATCTGAAGGCCACACCCGTGGCCATTGCCACGGGCGATTCCTATCAGTGCCGCACCCGCCGTGGCGAGGGCGAGTTCAAGGTCAGCGAACACGCCATGGCCAATGCTATCGACATTTCGGGCATTGTCTTCAGCGACGGCGAAGCCGTGCCTGTCATGGCCCGTCCCGACAGCGGCGACAGCGCCCGCGCCTTCCAGGCGGCGATCCGGGGCGGCGCCTGCGCCTATTTCACGACGGTGCTGGGACCGGGCGCGAACGCGGCCCATGCGGACCACCTGCACCTCGACCTGATCCGGCGCAACAACGGCTACCGGATCTGCGAATAGGGCCTCAGGCCGCCACGCTGAAGTGGTGGCCGCAATCGGTGCAGACCCGCCGTGCCATGTCGGCGTGTCCGCGCTTCATCTCCGGCACCACGTGATGCGAGGCGCATTTCGGACAGGCCTTGCCGTTGGCCATTTCGATGATGTCCTCCTGGGTGGAGATGGGCTGCATGTCGACACTGTCGCCATCGGCCCACGACGCAGTCATATGCACTTCCGTGTGCTCGACCGCTTCGATGTATCCGCTGCGCAGCATCCAGGTCAGGAAGCTCTCCCATTTCGGCAGCGCACCCTCGCTGTCCCGGAACTGGCGAAACGCTTCCGCAACGTTGAACGGGCGCACGGCGCGGGCAAGGAACCTGGGCACGTCATGGGATTTGCCGGTGGTGAACAGGATCACCTGCCCGGGGATACAGTTCTGATCGGCCACGTCCATGGTAAACATTCAGGTCTCCGGCTCCGTGGGCCTTATATGGGCGCACGGAACGAGAACGCACAGGCACCTTCGAGGGTTACGGGCGGAATTACGGCGCCCCGGCGACGGCGCGTCAGGCGTCGTTGCTGTAGTGGCCGTTGATGTAATCCATCAGCGTCTTGTGGTTGTGCCGGATGCGGCGCTCCTGGCTGGATATCCACAGACCCTTGAACGCCGCCGAATTCATGCCCTTCTGGACATGCGGCAGGTTCACCGAATCCTGGTCGAGGACGAGGCCCAGCGACCGTTCGCCGTGCTTGTGCTGCTCGTGGTCCGGCAGCGGCGGCACCGGCTTGCCTTCCGGAATGTGGACGACCCGGTAAACGTCGAAGAACATCTTGTTCGGATCGGTCGGATGCGGCCGCTGGCGGAACAGGCCGAAGCTCTCGGCCATGATGTTGAACGTCAGGTTCGGATAGATGCAGTAATGGTAATCGTCGGACAGCTGGTCGTCGTTCAGCTCCGAATAGTCGAAGCCCAGCGCCTTTTCGTTCTCGCGCTTGTACACCTGCACGCCGCGCCGGATGTCGGCCACCCTGCCCTCATACTCGGCCGGGTCCATGCCGATGGCGCTGATTTGCTCGGCGAGATGCTCCGGGACTTCCTGCAGATCCTCGCCCAGTCGCGGGCTGTACGTCTTGAACGGCACCAGATAGCGGTTGTGGCGCTCGTACAGGTCGATCTGGATGTCCACGTCGTCGATCGTATAGGACAGTTCCGGATGGATGCACTGGACGTGGTAGATCTCGTTGAATGCGTCGACTGCCGTCTTCCAGTTGCAGTCCCATTCCATGGTAACGTTGAGCACCAGGTGCATCTTCTCGAAGTGGTACGGGTCCAGATGCTCCGGCACCATGCCCAGATAGTCGATGAGCGGTTCGGCGTCGGGGTTCAGGTTGAACCATACCCAACCGCCCCAGGTATCGGTCTTGACGGTCTTCAGGCTGAGCTGGTCCTTGGGACAGCCCTGGGTGAAATCCTGTTCGTCCGGCACATTGATCAGCTTGCCGGTCAGGTCATATTCCCAGAAATGGTAGGCGCATTGCAGCGTGCGTGAATTGCCGCACTGGTCGAACTTGACCTGGTTTCCGCGGTGGTTGCAGACGTTGTAGAAGGTGCGCGCCTTGCCATCCTCGCCGCGCACGATCAGCAGCGATTCCGGGCCGATCTCCTGGGTGACATAGTCACCGGCATCGGGAATTTCCTCCTCGCGGCACCCCATCAACCAGACCTTGGTCCACATGCGCTCCCATTCGAGCTTCATGAATTCGGGCGAGATGTAGCGCTCCTTGGGGATGTAGTCCCCGCCCATGTTGGGCTCGGGCGCCTTGTCGATGGGTGTCTTGACGGTTTCCTGAACGCGGACGATCGCTACCATGTGTTCCTCCTCGTGGTGGGCCACGGATTCGCGGGCCAGTTTAAGCACGAATGATTTTTCAATGAACTGCTTTCTTTGATTCTTCCGATCATTGCTTCGCGACCCGGCCAGGGCGTATCAATGCAGGGAACCGCCACTGACGGGGAGAACGTCATGACCGGCATCGAAATCGAACCGCTGGGATCGGCCGCGGGCGCCCGCATCCACGGAGTCGACCTGTCGCAGCCGCTGAGCGGCAATGTCTTCGGCCAGGTGCGCCAGGCGCTGCTCGACCATCTGGTGATCTTCTTCCCCGACCAGCACATCACGCCGGATCAACACAAGGACTTTGGCCGCCGCTTCGGCACGCTGAACATTCATCCCCACGTCAAGCCGCTGGACGGCCATCCCGAGGTGCTGAACATCGTCAAGGAGCCGACCGACCGGTTCAATTTCGGCGGCGGCTGGCATTCGGACATGACGTTCCAGCAAGAGCCTGCGCTGGGCTCGATCCTCTATGCGCGGGAAATTCCTGCACAGGGCGGCGACACCATGTGGGCCAACATGTACCTGGCCTACGACTCGCTCAGCGACGGCATGAAACAATTGCTGCGCGGATTGGTCGCCATCCATACCGCCGAGGACATCTACGGCGCCAAGGGCATCTACACCGATGACGGCCGCACCATGCAGACGATGGCCGCCGAGCAGGCGTCAGGCCGCGCCGAGCACCCGGTCGTGCGCAGCCATCCGGAAACCGGCCGCAAGTTGCTGTTCGTCAACGAGGCGTTCACCACCAAGTTCAAGGGCATGACCCGCGCCGAAAGCCAGCCGCTGCTGGATTTTCTGTGCCGCCACGCCACCAGCGCACCGTTCGTCTACCGGCATCGCTGGAGCGAGAACGAGATAGGCTTCTGGGACAATCGCTGCACCCAGCACTTTGCGCTGAACGACTATCAGGGCCAGCGCCGGGTGATGCACCGGGTGACCGTGGACGGCGACCGCCCGTATTAGTGCGACAGCAGAACCGGCATGGCAGGCGCCTTCAGGATCGCACGGGTGACGCCGCCAAGCACGAACTCGCGCAGCCGGGAATGGCCATAGGCTCCCATCACGATCAGGTCGGCGCCGTTGTGGCTGGCATGTGCCTCGAGCGCCTCGTCGACACTCGCTGTGCCCCTTGCGGTCTGGACGTAGCTGGCGCCGATATCCAGACGCGCCAGGTGCCGCTCCAGCGCCTTGGCGCCGGGGTGCCAGGAAGCGCCGTCGTCGGTGACGTGGAGCACCGTGACGCTCTCCGCCTGACGCAGGACCGGCATGGCGTCGGCAAAGGCGCGCGCGGCTTCGCGGCTGAAGTCCCAGGCCACAACAATCTTCTTCATGGCGGCCGCAGGCGCCGCGCGGGGAAGCACCAGCACCGGACGGCCGGAGCCGAAGACAACCCCCTCCACGCAGTTGCGCGCATACGGATCGTCGTCGTCGAGCACGAACATGGTCAGGTCGTGCAGTCTCGCACGTTGCGCGAGCAAACCCGGAACATCCCCGGCGCCGGCGCCGACAATCTCGGACTCGCTGGCGACACCGGCAAAGCCCGCCTGTTCCTCGAAGTGCCGGACCAGCGCCTCGACGCGCGCATGATTGAGCGACTGGGCATCCTTGAAGGCCTGCGACATGAACACCACGGCGTCGGCGTACATATAGACCGGCTGGGCATATTCGATCTCGACGGCAATGCCCGAGACAGCGCCGCCCAGGGTAGCTGCCGTAGCGGCAATCCTTTCCAGGATCGCCCCGGACTCGTCATCCGGCACGTTCATCAAGGGCACGAGGATGTCACTAAACATTGCAGGCCTCCCGTTCATATCGTCCGATCCTAGAGGACATCGCCCCGGCCGGCATTGATTCATCGCAACCCTGTCCGGCCCTCAACCCGGAACGGCGCGTCCGATCCAGCCAAGACCGTCTTCGGTCAGGCCCCTGGGACGGTATTCGCAACCGATCCAGCCGGCATACCCCAGATCGCGGACCGTCCCCAGCACATGATCCAGGCTGAGTTCGCCGCTATCCGGCTCATGCCGGTCCGGCACGCCGGCAATCTGCATATGGCTGGTGACCGGCATCATCGCGCGAAGGCCGGCGGTGACGTCGCCGTGGATAATCTGCCGGTGGTAGATGTCGAACTGCAGGCGGACACCCGCGACTGCCGCAATCACCGCCACGGCGTCATCGAAATCGGCCATGAAATAGCCGGGCATGTCGCGCCTGTTGATGGGTTCGATCAGCGGCGTGATGCCGTAGGGCTCGAGGCGCCGCGCGCAATATTCCAGATTGGCCAGGTAGGCGGCTTTTGACCCGGCGCCTTCCCCGAGGCCCGACATGACATGGATCTGCCGGCAGCCGAGCGCCTCGGCATAGCGGATCGCCTTATCGACCGACGCGCGGAATTCGGATTCCCGCCCCGGCACGGCGGCAAGGCCGCGCTCGCCCGCCGCCCAATCACCCGGCGGCATGTTGAACAGCACCTGCTGCAAGCCGTTATGCTTGAGCCGGGCGGCCAGCGCCGCCGGGTCATGGCCGTAGGGGAACAGATATTCGACGCCGGTGAAGCCCGCCTTCGCGGCGCGCTCGAACCGGTCAAGGAATCCCGTCTCGCCAAACTGGAAGCTGAGATTGGCTGCCAGCCGGAACATGATGCATCTCCCTGGTTGTCGCGGCGCTCGGGTGGCGAAGCGCAGCCGCTTCGACCGAACGCACTCAGCCGCGCCCGATAAACGGCATCAAGGTTGCCATGATGGTCAGTGACGGCACGTTGGAGTCGAGCGACAGGCTGTCCATGAACACAATGGCGCGGGCCACATCGTCCACATGCATCAGCGGCTCGGGTCTTGTCGAGCCGTCGGGCTGCAGCATGCCGACCGCCATCTGGCTGGTCAGGCCAGTCGAGGCGTTGCCGATGTCGATCTGGCTGCAGGCGATGTTATGGGCCCGCCCGTCCAGCGCCGTCGCCTTGGTCAGACCGCTGACGCCGTGCTTGGTAGCGGCATAGGGCGACGAATGGGGCCGCGGCACGTGAGCCGAGATCGAGCCATTGTTGATGATCCGGCCGCCCTGCGGCTCCTGGGCACGCATGATGCGGAAGGCGTGCTGGGTGCACAGGAAGGTGCCGGTCAGGTTGGCGCCCACGACCCTGGTCCAGTCCTTGAAGGTCACCTCGTCGATGGATACCGGGACCGATCCGCCGCCCGCATTGTTGAACAACAGGTCGAGCCGCCCGAACCGGGCCATCAGCGCCTCGAACATCCCGGCCACCGCGTCTGGATCGGCCACGTCGCCGGGCACGATCAGCGTGCGGGTGCCGCCGGGATCCTTTTCGGCAGCGGCTTCCACGAGCCTCTCGCGATTGCGGCCATTGAAAGCGACCCGGTACCCCGCATCAAGCAGCGCCCAGGCCGTCGCGCGGCCGATGCCGCTGCCGGCGCCCGTGACCAGCGCGACCTTGCCGTCGGCTGCCATCTATTTCGCCCGAAAGCCGATATGCAGCTCCTCGAGCGCATGGACCACGAAGTTGGGCTGGTGGCGGAAATCGTTCTTGCCGGGGATGAACCACATGTCGTCGATCCGGTCGACGATGGCCTTGAACCCCCAATACAGCTCGCGCCGGGCCAGCGGTGCGCCCATGCAGTGATGGACACCGCCGCCAAAGGCCAGATGGGTCGCCGCGTTGGCGCGTTCCAGGTCCAGCTTGTCCGGATTCGGGAAGTGGTCCTCGTCCCGGTTGCCCGCGGTGTAGCGCACATAAAGCACCGACCCCTTGGGCACATGCGTCCCCGCCAGTTCGCAATCCTTCTGGGCGATACGGACCATGGTGTGCGCCGGCGATTCCAGGCGCAGCACCTCCTCGATGAAGGTGCGCATGTACTTGTCCGGGTTGCCCTTCAGCAATTGCCAGGCGTCGGGATTCTCGATCAGCAGCTTGATGCCCGCCGACAGCGCATTGGTCGTGGTCTCGGAACCGCCACCGAAGCCGTCCGACATGATCTCGGCGTGCAGTTCATGATCGTTCAGCGGCCGGCCCCATTCGGGAATGACCACATTCACCAGGTCGGACAGCAGCGTGTCGTCGGGCTCGCGGCGCAGGCGCTCGAAGATGGGCTGGAAATAGTGCTGCATCTCCACTTCCAGCTCGACGCTGCGAAGATCCTCTTCCTCGGTCTGCATGCGGCCGATGCGCTTGATCCAGGCGTCGGTCCAGCGCTTGATGTCCCACATGTCCTCGATGCGGCCGCCCAGCTGCTTGATGATGACGATCAACGGCAGCGGCACGGCATAGGCATGGACGAAATCGCACTCGTTGCCGGCGGCGATGAACTCGTCCGCCAGCTTGTAGGCCGTCGCCTCGACGAAGGGATCCATGGCCTTGATACGGCTGGCGCGGAACGCCTGTTCGAACAGGCCGCGCATCTGCTTGTGGTTGGGATCGTCGCGCCCCGCGAGCGTGCGCGCCGGCACCCAGCCCTTCTCCTCGAATTTGGCGATCATGCGCTTCATCTTGTCCTGCTGGATGGGCATGTCCTCCTGGCTCTTGGAGTTGGAAAAATTGGTCGGATCCATGATGATCTTGCGGATGATGTCGTAGCGCGACACCGCGAAGCCGCCCAGCTTCTCGTTCCACCACACCGGCGCCTGCTCGCGCAGCACCTTGTTCGCCATGTGCGGGCAATCGAGCACATCCTTGTGCAGCAGATCGACCTGTTCGGGCGATTGCGGATTTGCCGGGTCGGATATGGCTGAATCCAGTGTGGTGCTCATGTCGGTGTCTCCCCTGTGTACGTCCCCGGGCAGGCTAGCACAGCCCGGCTTGCGCGCACTACGAAAGTCACCCTCGCATGTAATCCTCGAACGCCGTCCGGTGGACAAACCCGGCGCCGCCGCGGATGCTGCCATCAGGCACGCCATGGGATGGAAAGATGCGGCAGTTTCTGGTCTGGATACCACGGCGGCGCACCGCCGCGACGGCAAGCGCCAGAGATGCCGAGCCGTTAGCCGAGCGCGCGGCGCGGCCGATCGGCTACGCCACGCGCCAGCCACATATGCACCGGCTGCTGCGCCCGGGCGACCGGCTCTGGTTCGTGGGCAGTGACCGGAAATTCGGTCTGGCGCAGCCATCGCTCGACGCAGAACTGGTTGTCGGCAGCCTCATCCTCGACAGCGGCGCGCTCAAGGTCCGTGCCGGCGACGGCAGCCGCTGGCTGGCATGGAATAACGCGACGGGACTGTTGATGGGGCTGCGGTTCAGCGGCAGGTCCGGCACGCTCGCGCTCTCATCGGCGAGGCCTTTCGGCGTCCAGCTGCGCACCAACCGGTTGCTGGACGAGGCGTCGGCCATGGCCACGGAACATTATGCAGATGCCCTCGACTACAGACCGGGCCTGTTCATCAGCTACAAGTGGCGCGACGCAGGCCGTCTGGTCGGGCCGGTGGTCGCGGCAGCGGCCGCAGCCGGTTTCGCACCCTGGTGGGACCGCTGGTCGGCGCCGCGCCGGCTGTCCCGTGAACTGGAGCCAACGCCGGATGGCGACCTGTCCGCATTCCTCCGCCACGCAATCGACGGCAGCAAGGCCGCGCTGGTCCTGTCCACGCCCCATTACGGCACCGGCGGCACGGCCATAGAAATTGCCGCGATCAGGCAACGCGGCATGCCCGTCCTGATGATCGGGCCGGAGCAGATGGCATCGCCGCAACACCTCGCCCGCCAATTCATGGAATTTCGTCGGCGCGTCTAGCGCCCTCGCCAGTTGCGCAGCCGCGTATAGGTGCTTTCCAGCACTCTGCTGATGGCCGTCACCTGACATTCTCGCAAGGACCGCGCATCTGCCCGGGCGCCGGCCTGTCGCGGCTGGAGCAGAATATCGCCATCAATCTGTGGCTGGACCGGATCGAAAGCTGGGAACTGGCGCCCGCGAAAAACACCCTGGCGCATCAGCCGGGCATCATGCTCGGCCTGCTGGAGTTGCATCTGCGGTTCAGGCGGGCCTGATCGAGCCGGCCGGCGCGCCAAGCGCACCGGCCGGTTGGGCAATCACGCGTCGTTGGCGATGGGGCCCTCGACATAGTCCATCAGGGTCTTGTGCATGTGGCGGATACGCCGTTCCTGATGGGAAATCCACAAGCCCTGGAAGGCGGCCGAGTGCATTCCCTTCTGGACATGGGGCAGGTTCACCGAATCCTGGTCGAGGACAAGGCCCAGCGACCGCTCGCCATGCTTGACGTGCTCATGATCCGGCAAGGGCGGGCGCTCGGCGCCCTTGGGCACCTGCTGGAACATGCGCACGTCGTAATACATCTTGTCCGGATCGGTCTCATGCGGGCGCTGGCGGAAGAACAGCAGCGAATCCGAATGCACGTTCAGCGTGATATTCGGGAAGATGAAGTAGTGGTAATCGTCCGAGAGCTGATCGTCGTTCAGCCCTGAATAGTCGATGCCGAACGCCTTCTCGTTGGCCCGCTTGTAAACCTGCACGGCACGGCGGATCTCGGTGACCCGTCCGGTGAACGGCTGCGGATCCATGCCGATGGCGCGCAACTCCTCGGCCAGCGCCTCGGGCACCTCGGTCTGTTCGCCCACCCGCGGGCTGTGGGTCTTGAACGGCACCAGATAGCGGTTGTGCTTCTCGTACAGGTCGATCTGCACGTCCACATCGTCGATGGTGTAGCACAGCTCGGGGTGAATTCCCTGGACGTGATAGACCTCGTTGAACGCGTCCACCGACGTCTTCCAGTTGCAGTCCCATTCCACGGTGACGTCCATGGTCATGGCCAGGTTCTCGAAGTGATAGGGATCGAGATGCTCGGGAATGACCCCGAGATAGTCCATCAACGGCTCGGCGTCGGGGTTCAGGTTGAACCAGACGAAGCCGCCCCACGTCTCGGTGCGAATCGGCTTCATGCTCAGCTTCTCCGGCGGGCAGCCCTGGTGGAAGTCGGTCTCGTCCGGCAGGAAGATCAGCTTGCCGGTCAGGTCATATTCCCAGAAATGGTAGGCGCACTGGAGCGTGCGCGCGTTGCCGCACTCGTCGAATTTCACCCGGTTTCCCCGGTGGTTGCAGACATTGTAGAGCGCCCGGGCGACACCGTCCTCGCCGCGCACGATCAGCACCGATTCCTCGCCGATATCGGTCGTGATGTAGTCGCCCACGTCAGGGATCTCTTCCTCGCGGCAGCCTACCAGCCAGACCTTCGTCCACATGCGTTCCCATTCGAGTTTCATGAACTCGGGCGAGATGTAGCGCTGGTGCGGGATGACCTCGCTGCCCATCTTGGGCTCGGGCGCCTTCATGGCGGGCGTCCTGACGCTTTCCTTGACCCTGACGATGGCAACCATGGGGTTTCTCCTGTGAAGAATTGATGTTTCCTTCATGCGTGAAGAAAGCGGCCGGTTCATTGATCCGGATCAACGGGGCTCGCTTGACAGCCGGCGGGCGCACTGGTCGGATGTCCTGTCACAATGGTACGCGGAGGATAGCCATGGCCGACACGGCACAGCTCACACGCCGCATCGAGGTGCTGGAGCGGCGCCTGCAGGCGTTGCAGGACAAGGAGGACATCCGCGCCCTGAAAGCCCGGTACTGCGACTATGTCGATGGCGGCTGGCCCGAACAGGGCGGCACCCATGCCGGCCCGGTCGCCGACCTGTTCGTCGACGACGGCGTGTGGGACGCCAGTCCCGGCATGCCCGCGGCCCGGGGGAAGGCCGCGATCCGCCAATTGTTCGTCGACCTGCGCGCCCTGCCCTTTGCCTTCCACAACGCCATCTGTCCGGACATCAAGGTGACGGGCGATGAGGCTACCGGGCACTGGCACTTCATCGGCGCCAGCGAAATGCCCGACGGTGCCTCGGCCTGGTTCCTGGGCACCTATGAGGAGCGCTACGTGCGCACCGCGGAAGGCTGGCGCTACCGGTTGATGAAATATGTCGGCGTGCGGCAGGCGGCGCGCGCGCCGTGGGGCGGGCCGCCCGGCGCCCGGCCCATGACCGAGGCCGTCGCCTACACCGAGGGATGATCCGCTACCTGCCGGACGAGCCGTTTCCTGCCTATGCCTACAGGCCGGGGCGCGATCCCCATCCGGTGCGCGATCCTCGCGGCCACAGCTACGGCCTGCACAGCCCTGCGCCGCCCGTGCCCGACCCTGCGCGATGGAGGGACAGCCGCGATTATCTTCGCGGCATCGACCTGTTCAACGCCGGCTATTACTGGGAAGCGCACGAGGCCTGGGAAGGGCTCTGGAACGCCTGCGGCCGGACCGGGCCGACGGCCCTGCTGATGCAGGCGCTGATCGCCTTGACTGCGGCTGGGGTAAAGGTCCGGGCAGGCAACGGCCGGGGCGCGGCGTCCCATGCCCGGCGAGCCGAGCGGATGCTGATGGACCTCGCGGCGACCGCGCCCCTGTTCATGGGGCTCAAGCTTTCCGGTCTTGCAGCGAACGCCGCCGGGCTGGCCCACAACCCGGCGGCGGCAGGGGAAGGCCAGGCGGTTCTCGGGCTGGTGCTGGAGCCGGCCTAGCCGATATGGATTGCAGCCATGCGTCCCTTTAAACCAGGCATTTTTTTACCACATCAAGATTGGGACATGTCCCGGAATGACACGCGCAACGCTCCTCTTCGCAATGGGCATGCCCCGTTGAGGAACTGCTGAGGGGACAATCCGTTCAGGATAGGTCCATGGGAGAATGGCTCACGTGCACGATCCGCTAACCACGAGGCCCGGCAATCGGGTCAGTGGTGAGAAATCAGCCGTCGACGGCAATCCGTTCCGATCGACGAAGCCAGTTGCCCTGTTTCTCGATGTGGACGGCACGCTGCTGGAGATCAGGGAACGGCCGGATCTGGTGACAGTGCCGCCGGCACTTCTCGACATCATCAGCGGCGTCGCGCAGCGGTTGGACGGGGCCCTGGCGCTTGTCAGCGGACGGTCCATCGCCGACATCGACCATCTGCTCGCCCCGCTCCGGCCGCCTGCCTCGGGCCAGCACGGCAGCGAGATGCGGCTGCAGCACGGCGGCGTCGTGACGCCCCGCAGCACCGAACCCATCCCCTTCAGCCTGCGCCGCAAGATCGCCGAAGTGGCCGCGGCCATTCCCGGCGTCGAGGTCGAGGACAAGGGGCAGACCGTGGCGGTCCACTACCGGGCCGCACCCCAGGTACCGGATACGCTCAAGGCGCGGATCGAAAATCTGGTCGCCAACAGCGGCCTGGAATTGCTCCTGGTCCACGGCCGCAAGGTGCTCGAAGTGCGCGACGCCCGCATCTCCAAGGGAACCGCCGTTCACGATTTCATGCAGACGCCGCCATTCGCGGGCAGGCTGCCCATATTCGTCGGCGACGACGTCACCGACGAGGACGGCTTCGCGGCCGTCGAGAGTTTCGGGGGCACGGCGCTGCCGGTGGGACGCGTTCACAGCGCGCGCCGGGATACGGCATTCGAGACACCCGCCGATGTTCGCGCCTGGCTCGGCGCGTTTTCACAAATACCGGGAGCGATGTGAGTATGGACATGAACCTGGGCGTGATCGGAAACGGCAACGTCGCCGCACTGATCGACTCGGGAGGCCGCATCTGCTGGCACTGCCTGCCACGCTTCGATGGCGATCCGGTGTTCTGCAGCCTGCTCAACGGCGACGATCCGGCGGCCGGCTTCATGGAGGTGACGCTCGAAAATCTGGCGTCGACATCGCAGGAATACGAGCCCAACACCGCCGTGCTGGTCACCACGCTGCACGGCACGGACGGCGCGGGCCTGCGCATCACCGACTTCGCGCCGCGCTTCAAGCTCTATGGACGAATCTTCCGCCCGGCCGTGCTGATCCGCCGGGTGGAACCCTTCGGCGGCATTCCGCTGGCGCGCATGCGGGTGCGCCCGCTTCACGACCACGGCGCCAGCGTGCCTGCCCGAACCCGCGGCAGCAACCACATGCGCTTCGTCATGCCCGGTCAGACCCTGCGCCTGACCACCGACGCGCCGATCACCTACGTGGAGTCGGAATCGCCCTTCGCGGTGACGTCCGCGTTCCACATGGTTTTCGGCAGCGATGAATCGGTGGGAGAAGCACTTCCGTTCTTCGTCCATGACCAGTTGGAGCGGACCCGGGAATACTGGATCGAATGGTCGCGCTACCTGTCGATCCCGTTCGAATGGCAGGACGCGGTGATCCGCGCGGCGATCACCCTCAAGCTTTGCCAGTTCGAGGAAACCGGCGCCATTGTCGCCGCCCTGACGACATCGATTCCCGAAGCGCCGGACGAAGGGCGCAACTGGGATTATCGCCATTGCTGGTTGCGGGACGCGTATTTTTCGGTGCACGCGCTCAACCGGATGAGTGCGACGCGCACCATGGAAAAGTATCTCGATTACATCACGACCGTGCTGGCCATCGAAACCGACTCCGACCTGAAGCCCGTCTACGGCATCCTGCCGGACCGGCCGTTGACCGAGACGATCGTGACCAGCCTGGCCGGTTACCGCGGCATGGGGCCGGTGCGCATCGGCAACCAGGCGCAGGAACAGATACAGCACGACAGCTATGGCAGCGTCGTGCTCGCCACGGCGCAGATGTTCTTCGACCGCCGCTTGCCCAATCGCGGCGACGAACGGCTGTTCGCAAGGCTTGAGCATCTGGGCGAGAAAGCACGCGAGCGGGCATTCGTGCCCGATGCGGGGCTTTGGGAACTGCGCGGCCGAACCCATGTGCATACGCACTCCGCAGCGCTTTGCTGGGCGGCCTGCGACCGGCTCGCCAGGATCGCGTTGGAACTCGAGTTGCCGGATCGCGCCGCATATTGGCGCGCCGAGGCCGATCACATCGCCGAGGTCATCCTGGACAAGGCGTGGAACGCCGAGTTGGGATCGTTCGTCAGCGCCCTCGGCGGTGAGGACGTGGACGCGAGCCTGCTGCTGCTGCGCGAAATCGGACTGGTCTCGGCCGACGATCCGCGCTTCACCGGCACCCTCGACCAGATAACACGGCAGCTGCGCCGCGGCGATCATCTGTTCCGCTACAGCTCGGCCGACGATTTTGGCAAGCCCCGGAACGCTTTCACCATATGCACGTTCTGGTACATCGATGCCCTTGCAGCCGTGGGACGGCGGGACGAAGCCCGGGAGATGTTCGAACGGACGCTTGCCTGCCGCAATCACCTGGGACTGCTCTCCGAGGACATCGACACCGTAACCGGCGAATTGTGGGGTAATTTTCCCCAGACCTATTCGCTCGTGGGCCTGATCCTGTGCGCCATGCACCTGTCGAACCGTTGGGAGGATGCATTTTGAGCCGATTAGTCTGTGTTTCGAACCGGGTGGCCCAACCAGGCAAGTCGCCCTCGCGCGCCGGCGGTCTCGCGGTCGCCCTGCGCGAAGCCATGAAAGAGCGAGGCGGGCTGTGGTTCGGCTGGAGCGGCGACGTGACAAAAAGCGCCCCCGCCGAGCCGAGGATCCGCCACTCGGGCGGTATTACCTACGCCACGATCGACCTGACGGAGGAAGATCACCGGGACTTCTACGAGGATTTTTCCAACGGCGTGCTGTGGCCGCTGTTCCATCACCAGCTCAACCGGTCCGATTTTCACCGCTCGGGCTATGAAGGCTATCTGCGCGCCAACAAGGCGTTCGCACGTCATCTCGCACCGTTACTGCAGGACGACGACCTGATCTGGATCCACGACTACCATTTCATTCCGCTGGCGGCCGAGTTGCGCCGGCTCGGCGTGCGTAACCGCATCGGCTTTTTCCTGCACATTCCATTTCCCGCTGCCGAAATGCTGACCGCTCTGCCGGTCCACCGGCAGCTGGTAAGCGATCTGTGCAAATACGACCTGATCGGCCTTCAGACCGAGGACGATGTCCGTGCGCTCATGCGGTATCTGATCGACGAGGAAATGGGCAGTGTCAGCGCGGGCGGCCATATCGAGACCCTGGGCCGGTCGGTGCACGCCGCCGCGTTCCCCATCGGCATCGATACCGATCATTTCTCGCGCCTCGCCCACATGTCCCAGGAAAGCGACGAGACCCGCCGGCTGCGGGAAAGCCTGGCCGGCCGCGCGCTGGTCATCGGCACCGACCGGCTCGATTACAGCAAGGGAATCCCCCAGCGTCTCGAGGCGTTCGAGAAACTCATGACCGACTGGCCCGAACACCGCTCGCGGGTCACCTTCATGCAGGTCGCGCCGGTATCGCGCGGCGAATTGAGCCAGTATCGGTCGCTGCGGCAGGAAATCGAAGGTCTTGCCGGACACATCAACGGCCGCTTCGCCGAATTCGACTGGACCCCGGTGCGCTATCTCAACAAGGCGTTGTCCCGCGACGTGCTGGCCGGATTCTTCCGCTCGAGCCGGGTCGGCTTCGTGACCCCGGTTCGAGACGGCATGAACCTGGTCGCCAAGGAATATGTGGCGGCACAGAACCCGGAAGATCCCGGCGTACTGGTCCTGTCCCGCTTTGCCGGCGCGGCGCGCGAGTTGACCGATGCGCTTCTCGTCAATCCCTATGACGTGGACGCGATGGCCGCGGCCCTGAACCGCGCCCTCACCATGCCGCTCGACGAACGCATCGCGCGCTGGACCGCCATGCACGACGTGGTGTCTTCAAATACGATCACGGTCTGGCATGAAAGCTATGTGCGCGAACTGGCCCGGGTCCGCGTGGCAAATCCCCCAAGGGACGTGCCGCCGCATCTGCTCAGGGCACCCGCTGCCCAGGCCTGACCCGCATCCGCTAGGCCGCGGGCTCGGCCAGATGATCCGCGTAGCCCTCGAGGAACACGGGATCGGCAAAGGTCATGCGCACCCGCACCGATTGGAACTTCCAACCGCCCGGCGTGCGCACATAGGTATCGGTGTAGATATTGGACAGGAAAACCGGCACCGGGTTGGCCTCCGACGTGAAGGCAAACAATCCGGTAAATGTCCCCTTTGCCCGGTCGCCGTCGATCTCGATGACGGGGTTCAGCATGTAATGCATGGCGCATTTCCACTGGGTGGTCAGTGCCTCCATCATGGCTTCGATGGCGGCCGGGCCAACTGCTTCGCCCATGCCCACATCGAAGGAGGCATCGTTGGCGAACAGCGCCGCGAACGCCTTGAGGTCTCCCGCCTGGCCGTCGATGACATTGGCGCCGTAGGAATATTTGTGACGCAATGTCTTGATGTCCTCGACGTCCTTGAGGTGCCGTACGGTGACTTCGATGGATTCGCTCATGCTGGTTCTCCGCTTCTTCCCTGACCAAACAGTCAATATAAAGGACGCGGCGTGCAAACGATAGGTCGCTTCTCAACCGGCGCGGACCTAGCGCGTAGCGGCCACCTTCGGCCTTGTCGGCAGAATCACGTAATAATTGGTACCTTTGGCCGCCGTCGGCAGATGTGTATCCGTCGCGGCCTCGATCAGGCCGTGAATGTGCGGCAGGATCTCTTCGGTAGCGATCCGGTCCGCATCCTCGCGGCTGGGCCCCGACTTGCGGCAGACAAAGCAATCGAACGCCTGCTTTCCGCCCACCGGGTCGGCAATCATGAAGATGTATTGCCAGTCGTCGTCCTCACGTTGCGGCACGTAGGCCACCGCCGTGATGGTGTATGTCAACCGGTCATGCTGGCGGCAATAGACGCCGAAGTCATAGGACCGGTATGCCTGAAGAACCGTCATTTCTTCTGTCCACTCTGGGTTGGCGCGGACAGCGCAAGCCAACGTCTGATTGGCGCCGCGCACGTTTCCCCTTGCCGGGACATGAACCTCGCCGCGAATACGAAAGTTCCGGCGGACCCGCGGCCATGTCATGGCGTTGATGGCGCGAAGGGAGATCGGCGTGAAGATCGCCACCTATAATATCAACGGCGTGAACGGACGCCTGCCCCGCCTGCTGGAATGGCTGGGCGAAGCCGAACCTGACGTGGTCTGTCTCCAGGAGTTGAAAGCGCCCGGCGACAAGTTTCCGGAAAGCGCCATACGCAGCGCCGGCTATGGCTGCATCTGGCTCGGCGAAGCGCGCTGGAACGGCGTCGCCATCCTGGCGCGCGGCACAGATCCTGTCGAGACGCGGCGCACCCTGCCCGGCGATCCCGGCGACCAGCAGAGCCGCTACATCGAGGCGGCGGTGGACGGCGTGCTGATCGGGAACCTTTATCTGCCCAACGGCAATCCGGCGCCCGGCCCCAAATTCGACTACAAGCTGGCCTGGCTGGTACGCCTCATCCGCCACGCCTCGGCTTTGATCGCGTCGGACATGCCAGTGGTTCTGGCAGGCGACTTCAACATCATTCCCACCGACAACGACGTCTACAAGCCTGAGCGCTGGCTGGGAGATGCGCTGTTCGCGCCGGAGGCGAAGGACGGGTTCAGCCGGCTGCTGGCCCAGGGCTGGACCGACGCGATCCGGTCAATGCATCCTGACCAGTCGATCTATACGTTCTGGGACTACTGGCGGAATGCCTATGCACGGAATGCCGGTATTCGCATCGACCATCTGCTGCTCAGTCCTGCGGTAGCCGGGCGAATGACGGCCGCCGGCGTCGACAAGGAAATACGCGGCCGAGAGAAGCCCAGTGATCACGCGCCTGCCTGGGTCGAGTTGTCGGATTAACCGGCCAATGCGCCCGCCGCCGACCAGATTGTGCACGCATGCATTTGCAAATAGTTGATATATAGATTGAGGTTAGCCGGCGTGATAGCGTTGTCGTCGTAGTGACACAAAGCGTTTGGGGAGGCGTGAAATGTCCGGTAAATCAGGCGATAAAACTACACCAGCCGGCACCTTGCAGCCAGGAGACGCGTCGGAGACCCTGACCGAAATGGGCCTTCACGACCTGTTCTATTCCTATACGCACGCGATCCGCCCGGAGACGTTTCTGAAGACCACAAGCGATTTGTATTTCAACCTGTTACAGGTTTCGACGGGCACCTCGGAGATCGCCCCCGACCGCAAGGACTGGCGCTTCAAGGATGAGGCCTGGCTGAAGAGTCCCGCCTATAAACGTCTCGCCCAGGCCTATCTCGCCATGTCGGACGCGATCGAGGCGATGGTCCCCGACGACCTGCCGAAGGATGAAAAGGCCCGCGCCGACTTCGCCGCCACGGTGCTCGCCAGCGCCATCGCCCCCACCAACTCGCTGTGGGGCAATCCGGAAGCCATGAAGCGGACCATCGAATCCGGCGGCACCAACCTGTGGACCGGCGGCATGGCGCTGTGGCGCGACATGTTCGAGAACGACGGCCTGCCGCAACAGGTCGATAATTCAAGCTTCGAGGTCGGCAGAAACCTTGCCGTGACACCCGGGTCGGTCGTCTTGCGCACCGAGATGTTCGAGCTGATCCAGTACAGGCCGGCGACGGAAACGGTGAAGCAGCTGCCGGTGATCCTGATCCCGCCCCAGATCGGCCGCTATTATTTCACCGACCTGGCGCCGGGCCGGAGTTTCGCCGAATACGCCGTCAGCCAGGGGCTGCATTATTTCACCGTGAGCTGGCGCAACCCGTCGCCCGACAACCGCGATTGGGGACTGGAAGAATACCTGCAGGCAGCGATCGAGGCGACCGAGGCGGTGCTGAAGATCACCGGCCAGAAAAAGGCCAACTTCGTCGGTTTCTGCGCCGGCGGTATGCTGACCGCGATCATGGTTGCCTGGCTGGCGGCCCGGAAGAAATCCTGGGTCAATACCGCGACCCTGTGCGTCACCATGATGAACTACAAGGCCGAGGCCTCTTTGGGCGCGTTCCGGCTGCCCGCCATGCTGTCGGTTGCCAAAGCCAAGTCACAGGTGGACGGCGTGCTGCAGGGCAAGGACCTGGCCAAGGTATTCGCCTGGCTGCGGCCCAACGACCTGATCTGGAAATACTGGGTGAACAACTACCTGATGGGTGATGTACCGCCGGCCTTCGACATCCTGGCCTGGAACAAGGACAGCACCAACCTGCCCGCCAAGCTGCACGAGGACTTCCTGCATCTGTTCGAGGAAAATGACCTGATCGAGCCGGGCGCCTTCGAAATCCTCGGCGAGGCCATCGATCTGGGCAAGATCAGGTGCGACACCTTCATCGTCGGCGCGCTCACCGACCACCTGACGCCGTGGAAGGGCTGCTACGAAACGGTCCACCTGGTGAACAGCAAGTCGACATTCGCGCTCAGCAATGGCGGCCACATCGCCGCGCTGGTCAACCCGCCCGGCAACAGCAAGGCCTATTACTGGGTCGGCGACAACATCAGGCCCACCGCCGACGACTGGCTCGAACATGCCGCCAAGACGTCGGGAAGCTGGTGGGAAAGCTGGGCAACCTGGTGTGCGGCCAGATCGGGTAACAACATCGTTGCGCCGGCGTTGCCCGGATGCGAGGGTCTACCCCCGCTCTGCGACGCGCCCGGTACTTACGTGCGAGAACAAAGCACCTGAAGCGTCGTTATTAGGGACGATTGTGGGAAGGCCAACATCCCCACGCTCAGATTGGGTTGAACGAAGCGCGCGATCTCTAAGCTGTGCTTCCGGGAGAGATGCGAGTGCTTTACGACAGCTATGAGTTCGCCCGCCACATGACGCGGCCTCTTACTTTCTTTCTGGACAGCTACAGGTCGATGCTTAACCACGACCTGAACCCCCTGAAAGACACGGCTCTCAGCCGGACCCTGTCGGCGCTGGCTGAAACGCCCTACCGTATCCTGAAGGATTACCCCAAGCAGGCGTTCGGCGTTACCGCCGAGCGCGACGGCGAAACCTATGCCCTTCGCGAGCAGGTTGTCTCGCGCCTCCCGTTCTGCGATCTGGTCGGTTTCCAGGTCGACGGCGCCGACGAGAAGCCGAAGGTGCTGATCGCCGCCGCCCTGTCCGGGCACCATGCAACCTTGCTGCGCGACACGGTGCGCGGCTTCGCGCGGGATTTCGCCCCCTATATCACCGACTGGCGCAACGCCCGCGAGGTGCCTGTGTCGGAAGGGGATTTCGGCTTCGACGATTATGTCGCCTACCTGATCGAGTTCATGACCGACCTTGGTCCCGGCACCCACATGGTCGCCACCTGCCAGGCGGCGCCGCCGGCGCTTGTCGCCGCAGCGATCCTGGCCGAGCGTAACCCCGAGCTTGTGCCGGCCAGCCTGACGCTGATGGCCGGCCCCATGGATACGCGGATCAACCCCGGATTCATCAACAAGCTGACCGAGAAAGTGCCGCTGAAGCTGATGCGCAAGGTCGCCATCAAGACCGTGCCAAGGGGCTTTCCCGGTGCCGGACGCCGGGTCTATCCGGGCTTCTTCCAGCTGAGCGGCTTCATGTCGATCAACCTGATGCCGCATATCAAGCGGCACGCCTCGTTCCTCGGCGACGGCATCAAGGGCAACGACGACGAGGCCGACGTCTTCCGCGACTTCTACGATGAATATTTCGCGGTCCTGGACATGACCGAGGCCTTTTATGTGGAATCGCTGGAGCGGGTGTTTTTCGAGCACCACATTCCGCGCGGCGTGATGACCTATCGGGGCGACGCGGTGGATTTTGGCGCCATCCGCGACATGCCGCTGCTGACCATCGAGGGCGACAAGGACAATATGTGTCCGCCCGGCCAGACCGTCGCGGCCCACGACATCTGCCCCAACATCCCCGACTACAAGCGCGGCCAGCACATCCAGGTCGGCGCCGGCCATTACGGCGTATTCTCGGGCTCGCGCTTCCAGAACGAGATCTACCCGGTGGTGCGCGCCTTCATGGGACGCAGCACCGCCTGAAGGATCTGCGCCCGCCGATCAGATATAATCGGCCGTCCGTTCCCGTCTGATGGCAAGCCTGATCTGCTTTTCGGTTTCGATCAGGGCGAACAGCGCCACACCCACGCCGACAATCAGCACACCATCGCGAAGCCTGATGGCCTCGGTATCGAAGATGACCTGCAGCGGCGGCAGGTAGGTAATGGCGAACTGCGCCAGGGTGACGACGACCACGGTCAGCCATACGACTTTCGTGCCGCGCGCCGCCTTCCATGTCAGTGACGTGCCGTAGATGTTGCGGATGAAAAAGAGATGGAAGATTTCCATCACCACCAGGGTGTTGAGGCCCATGGTGCGCGCCAGTTCCACGGAATAGCCGCGATCGAGCGCGTAGCTGAAGATGCCGAACACCCCGAATACGAACAGCACCGACACCAGCACGATATGCCACACCAGTTCGCCGCCGATCAGCGAGTCATTCCGTTGCCGCGGCGGTCGGCGCATGGTGTTCTCTTCGGTCGGCTCGAAGGCGAGCGCAAGACCCAGCGTCGAGGCGGTAATCAGGTTGATCCAGAGAATCTGCAGCGGCGTCAGCGGCAGGGTCACGCCGAGCAGCAGGGCGACGATAATGGTCACGCTCTCGCCCGCGCTGGTGGGCAGCGTCCAACTGACAACCTTCTTGATGTTGTCGTAAACGGTGCGCCCCTCGCGCACGGCCGCCGCGATTGACGCGAAATTGTCGTCCGACAGCACCAGCACCGAGGCTTCCTTGGCGGCCTCGCTGCCCTTTCGGCCCATCGCGATCCCGGCATCGGCGCGCTTGAGCGCGGGCGCGTCGTTCACGCCGTCACCGGTCATGGCCACGGTCATGCCGTGGGACTGCAGCGCCATGACCAGGCGCAACTTATGCTCCGGGCTGGTGCGGGCAAAGATGTCGCAATCCAGCACCGCGCTTTTAAGTGCCGCCTCACCCATGCCGTCGAGATCGGCGCCGGTCAGCACCTTGTCAGGATTTCGCAGGCCGATCTGCCTGCCGATGGCCGCAGCGGTCCGGGCATGGTCGCCCGTGATCATCTTGACGCGGATGCCCGCATCGCGGCATTCGCCAACGGCCGCGATGGCTTCAGGTCTTGGAGGATCGATCATGCCCACCATGCCCAGCAATGTGAGGGTTCCCTCTACATCGCTGTGCTCGAGCACTGTCTGCGCCGGTTCCGCCGACCTCACGGCGAAGGCCAGCACCCGCTGGCCCAGCCCCGCGATCCTGTCGGATTCGCCGGTCCAGTATTCGCGGTCGACCGCCTCGGTGCCGCCCGCTGGCACGCGCTGATCGACACACATTTCAATGATCCGCTCGGGCGCACCCTTCACGAAGATGCACGCATGGCGCTCGTGGTCATGGACCAGGGTCGCCATGAATCGGTGCTGGGCATCGAATGAAATGGCATCCGTGCGCGTCCATTCCGCCCGCTGCTGGCGCACATCCAGATCGACCTTGGCGGCGAAAGCCAGCAGCGCCCCTTCCATCGGGTCGCCCTCGACTACCCAGACAGTCTCATGCTCGCGAAGGGCGGCGTCGTTGCACAGGGCACTGGCGCGGGCCAGTTCTTCCAGCACGGCGTGCTCGTTCGCGTCCACCAGCGCATCGTCCAGCCGGATGACGCCTTTCGGCTCATAGCCTGTGCCCTCCAGCGTGAAAAGGTGGTGGCGCGTGAGTACCGAAGCGACCATCATTTCGTTGCGGGTCAGCGTGCCGGTCTTGTCGGTGCAGATGACGGACACCGCGCCCAGCGTCTCGATTGCCGGCAGCCGGCGCACGATGGCGTTGCGCCTTGCCATGGCCTGGACACCGATGGCGAGCGTGATGGTCAGGACGGCGGGCAATCCTTCCGGTATGGCGGCCACCGACAGGCCCACCACCACCATGAATATTTCCTCGAAGTCATAATGTGCGACGAAATAGCCGTAGACCAGCAGCAGCGCGGCGATCATCAGGATGAGCAGGGTCAGCCATCTGGCGAAGCCGTCCATCTGCTTCACCAGCGGCGTGGTGAGCACCTGCACGGTCGACAGCAGGCCACTGATGCGGCCGATTTCCGTGGCGCCGCCAGTCGCCACGATGACGCCCCTGCCCTGGCCGGCGGTCACCAGCGTGCCGCTATACGCCATGCCGGACCGGTCGCCCAGCGGGGCGTCCGGGGCAACCGGTTCCACATGCTTTTCCACCGGCGCGGATTCGCCGGTGAGAATGGCCTCCTGCACCGACAGGCCATGGGCCGACAACAGCCTCAGATCGGCCGGAACCTTGTCGCCGGCCTCCAGCAGGACGATATCGCCCGGCACCAGCGTCTCGCCTGCGACACTGCGGCGCTCGCCGCCGCGCAGCACGGTCGCGCGGGGCGCCAGCATCTTGCGGATGGCGTCCATTGCCTTCTCCGCCTTGCCTTCCTGGATGTAGCCGATGATGGCATTGGCGAGCACCACCGCCAGAATGACCAGCGTATCGAAGAGATGGTCCAGCAGCGCCGTAATGACAGCGGAGCCGATCAGGACGTAAATCAGAATATTGTGAAACTGCAGCAGGAAGCGCGTCAGCATGCTGCGCTTCCGGACCTCCGGCAGGCGGTTCGGGCCGCTGGACCGCAGCCGGGCCTCGGCTTCCGGTCCGCTGAGGCCGGCAGGCGGTGTCTTCAGGGCCTCAAGGGCCGCCTCCGCCGGCCGGTCGTGCCATGTCGCTCGATTGTCATCCATTGCCCATACGCACTCGCCCGGAGGTATGAGACTACGGCGATTTTGGCGGCGGCGCACCTGCCACTGCGCGAGCGTCGGCCATGTGAGGCGCGGGGCCGCCTTCCTATTCGAGAACGACGACCACCACCCGGCGATTCTCCTTGCGGCCGCCCGGTGTCTGCGCGTCCTCGCCGTAGGAGATACTGGCCATGTGCCTGAGAGGCACGCCCTGCTGGCCAAGAAAACGGCGCACGGTCTCGGCCCGCTGCCAGCCCAGCTTGTAGTTGGCGGCGGCCGATCCGGATTCGTCGGTATATCCCTGGACCTCGATGGAAACGCCCCGGTTTGCCGACTTGAGCTGGCCGGCTAGATTGGAGAGCTTCGCCTTGCCGTCGTCGGTCAGCGTGGAGCCGCCCACCTTGAATGGCCCGACATCGACCGTCGCGACCACGCTGTAAGCGAACTTGCCGCGCGCTGCCGCGTTGGCGCGCTCCATCGCCTCGCGCGCTGCCTGCTCGACCGCAGCCACCCGCACATCGAGCGTGCTGATCTGTTGTCCCCGGGCCTGATCCTGCGCGTTGACCTGCGCCTCGAGGGCGGCAACCTTCTGATCGACGTACTTTTCCGTGGCGCAGCCACCAAGCAGAAGCGTGCCGGCCAGTGCAAGTGCCGATATTCTGATGTTGGACATTCGGTTCCTCCCTTCGGTGCCCCGGTTCGAGGCTACCTCCGTTCAATGTCCTGATTTTTCGGCTTAACTGCGGCCATTCCGGGATTAACTCGCCCCGGGTAGGGCGCTCCGGTGCGCGGCTGCCTTAATTGCCGCGTCGAGGCCGCCGGGCAATCATCGCCGGCTGCGAAGCTGCTCGATATCGCGGGTTACGCTGCGCGATGCCATGACATATGCGAAGGCGCCACCCAGGCTGATCATGACAACCGCGACCATGGCATAGCGCAGCGACTGGTCGCCCACATACGGTTCGATGACGCTGCTTACCGTGCCGGTGAACACCGGGCCCAACCCCAGCGCAATGAGATTGTAGATCAGCATGTAGACGGATGCAGCCATGGCGCGCCGGCCGGGCGACACGAGTTCCTGGATGATCGCCCAGGTCGGCCCGGCGTAAACGCTGGACAGAAAGCCGGGAACGATGAACAGCCCGATGACCAGCCACGCATTGTCCGACAGCAGCATGGTGATCATGAACGGCGCGCTCAGGACGATGGCGACGGCCGGCAGCCAGCCGTTCCAGTGCAGGCCCCGCCGCGCCGCCAGCTTGGCGCAGATATAGCCGCCCAGAAAGGTGCCAATGGCGCCGAGTACGCCGGTCATGATGGAGATGACGGTACCCGCCTCGCCGGTCGAGAAGTCATGGTAGCGGATGAAATAGGACGGCATGAAGGTGTAGAGGCCATAGCCCGTCAGCCCGTAGAGCGCGCCGCCGGCGGTGAACCAGCGGATCGAAGGCACCCGCGCCATGTAGGCGATACTGGCGATGGTTTCCGCGACAACATGCGGTCTCGTGCCGGCCGCTTCGTCTGGATTGTACGGCCGCTTCGGCTCCTTGACCGTGAGCCAGATGCCGGCCGCCAGCAGCAGGCCGGGAATCGCGGCCGCGGCGAATGCCCAGCGCCAGCCCCACCATTCGTTGACCCACCCGCCGATGAGCAGGCCCAGCATCAGGCCGATATTGCCGCCCGTCGCCAGCAGCCCCATGGCCGCGGCCCGACTCTGGATCGGGAACAGGTTGGAGATGATCGACTGCGATGCGGGCATGGTCCCCGCCTCGCCCACGCCAACGCCGATCCGGGCAAGGAAGAGATGCCAGAAGTTCTGCGCGCCGCCGCAAACCGCGGTCATCACGCTGAAGATGCCGGTGCAGATGACGATGATGTTGCGGCGGCTGAAGCGATCCGCCAGCGCGGCAATGGGGATGCCCAGCGAGGCATAGAAGACCGCAAACGCAAATCCCGTGAGCAGGCCCAGTACCCAGTCCGCCAGGCCGAACTCCTCGCGGATCGGCTCGAGCAAGACGCCCAGAATCTGGCGATCGAGAAAATTGACCGCCGCGACCGCGGTCAACAGGATCAGGACGTAGTTGCGGCCTCCAACGGACCATGCGGGCTTTTCGTCCGCTCCGGCGGCTCCGGTTTGCTCAATAGTCGACAGTGTTCCCGAGCCTCCCCGCTCAGTCGGTGACAAGCGCCGGCGATCAGCCGGAGACTTCCCGATAATGACCAGCGGGGACAGGCCCCATGCCGCGAACTTTCGCGCCGCCGTCAGGCCGCAAATTCTTGCGGCGCCGTCAGGCCGCGTATCCGCGTCCGGCTCTTACGGTTGTAGGGTCTTTGCCCCAACGGTGGCAAGCGATCCCGCCCGGCTGATCGTCGGAAAGCGCACATGCACCGCCGTGCTTCTCGGTTTCGGTAACAGGCAATGATGCCCGGCGTCAGCGGCCTTGCTGCGCGCCGTCGTTGCCAAGCGCCCAGACATAGGCGGCGATCGCTGCCAGTTCTGCTTCAGACAGCGCGCCTCCCCCCAGGGGCGGCATGACGCTCTTGTATTCCTTGGGCGCCGGAATGCCGTCCCGGATGGCCTCGGAGATCGCGGCAACGCTGCCGTCACCCCACAACCACGTGCCGCTGGTCAGATCGGGTCCGAATGGCGTGCCCTTGCCGTTCGAGGCGTGGCAGCCGGAGCACGACTGCGCCAGGTACACATCGCGGCCCAGCACAATCTGGTCACTGGTGAAGCCCTCAGGCACGGGCAGATCTGCGGCGGCGGTCATTTCCACCGCGATCGGCGCCGGCTCGGGCGCACGCTCGAGCGTCGCCGCCGACCGGTCGCCCTGGAAGGTCACACGCCAGATCCGACCGCGCGTGTCTTCGCCGATGTAAAGCGCGCCGTCGGGCCCGACAGCAACGCCGGATGGCCGGTACCGGGCCTGGCCCGGTTCCTTGACCGCGCCGGCAAAGCCGTCGGCGAACACCACGAAGGGTCCCGTTGCCTTGCCCTTGCTGAGCGGCTGGAATACGACGTTGTAGCCGCCCTGGGGCCGGGGCGCCCGGTTCCACGATCCATGAAAGGCGATGAACGCGCCGCCTGCATAGGCATGCGGGAACATGGCGCCGTGATAGAAAGCCAAACCGTTGGGTGCCCAATGTGCGGGAAACGCCGCGACCGGCGGTTGCTTGTCCGCACAGGGGCCGACCGCCTTGCCGCCATCACCGCCATATTCCGGCGCCAGCACCAGGTTGCCCTGCTCGCCATCGTGGTAGCATTCCGGCCAGCCGAAGTCGGCGCCGCGCTGCAGCTTCAGCAACACTTCGGCGGGCTGATTGGCGCCCTGCTCCTGGGTGTACAGTTTGGGCCAGTTTTCGAAAAGCTGGTCCCGGCCGTGCTGGGTCGCATAGACACCGGTCGCATCGGCGGCGATGCCCACCGCATTGCGGATGCCCGTGGCGAAGCGCTCCGCCTTGGAAAACGTCTGACCCGTCTTGGCAGACTCATACCTCCAGATGCCGCCGCGCGTTTCCAGTTCGACACAGGGCCGGGCGCCCCGCGCACCGGCGGCGCGGTTCTCGCTCTGACAGGCGTTCGACGCCGAACCCAGGTCCACATAAAGCCCACCAGACCCGTCGATGGCGAAAGGATGCATGGGATGATCGCCGTCCAGCGGCAGGCCGGAGACGACGATCTCGGGCGCTGCGTCCGGCGCCATCATGCCCTGCGGAATCGCATAGCGCAGGATACGGTCGCTCTCCTCCACGAACACGGCGTTGTCGTGAAACGCAATGCCGGTGCCGCCCGCGCCACCACTCTCGGGAGTTTCGCCGAACCGCCGCACCACATCGGCCTTGCCGTCGCCGTCCGAGTCCCGCATCGCCACTACGAAACCGCCCGTCTTGGGCTGGTCCTTGCCGTAATAGGTACCGCTCCAGGTATTGGCATAAACCACGCCGTCCGGCGCCACCGCGAGGTGGCGGACATGCCCCATATTGTCGGCGAAGATCGTGGCGCAAAACCCGGGCGGCACGGTGATGCCGCCTGGATCCGCGGCACACGCCGCTGCCGGCACAGCCGTCGAAGGCCCCTCGGCCGTCGCCGGCACCGACAGCACGGCGGAACCAAGGGTCAAGGCGGCAACCCGCCCGGCAAAGCGGGCATTCAGGAACCGGCGTCTCATCAGTGAATTCCCCGAGAAAAATTTACCAAGGCCGACACTAGTCGGCCATGGCACACGGGGCAATCGGCGAAAGGCGTTGGCGTCCGTTGCAGTCAGGCCGTTGCGGAAACTATTGCGTCTTCAACGACCCAAGGATTTCAGAACCGCTGCGCCCGATGAGATCCTTCGCGATCTCCTGGGTCAGAACGCCCTGAAGCTGCTTGCTGTAATGCAGCCGCATTTCGCCGAGCGTGCGCGGCGCCGCGATGACGACCAGATGATCGATCTTGTGTGCCAGGACCTGGGTCTGGAGCCAGTCCACCACGCCTGCGGCGTGCGCATCCTCGGCCACCAGATGCCCGTTCGGATTGGCGGAACTCGTGTGATGATGTGTTCCGGCCGCCTTGTTGTGAAGGTCGAGTTTGGGAGCCGGCATGACGTCCAGCGCGGGATGCGCCTCGTCGCCGCTGTTTCTGTAGAGTTCAAGGTGTTCACCATCGATGACGGCGACGATCGTACCGTGGGGCAACTGCATCAGACCCTCCTTTTCAAATGGCATCGAACGGGCATGCCGATTGGGCTTGATCTAGAGAAATACGCCCCGGCTGGACGTCCGTCATGGATTCAAATCAATCAATCGGGAATAAAACGAAAGCAGGAAGGAATTCTCGCAGGTCCCTCCAATGATTACAAAACCGGCCCAGCAACGCAGTTGCCTGATACCCGGCCCGCCGTATAACAATAGTGTCCAATCAACATTGAAAACGGGGCCCGGCCAATGCGCGACGCAGTCATCATCTCTTACGCCCGCACGGGCCTTGCCAAGGCGGGCCGGGGCGGATTCAACATCACGCCGCCCATGACCATGGCCGCGCATGCGATCAAGCACGCTGTCGCCAAGTCAGGCGTCGAGGCGGACTTCGTCGAGGATTGCTACCTGGGCAACATTTCCCACGCGGCGCCGAACATCGCCCGTCTGGCCGCCCTGCTGGCCGGCATGCCCAAGACCATCGGCGGCGTCAGCATCAACCGCTTCTGCTCGTCGGGGCTGCAGTCCATCGCCATGGCCGCCAACCACATCCGCGGCGACAACGCCGACTGCGTGGTGGCCGGCGGCGTCGAGAGCCTCTCGGTTCCCGGCGGCGCCCTGCCCAAGGAATCGGTCGATCCCGAATTGCTGGAGATCGCGCCCGCCATCTTCATGGCCATGATCGACACCGCCGACATCGTCGCCGAGCGCTACAAGGTCAGCCGCGAGTACCAGGACGAATATTCGCTGGAATCACAACGCCGCATGGCAGCGGCGCAGCAGGCGGGCCTGTTCAAGGACGAAATCGTGCCGATGGCGACCCGGATGAAGGTCGTCGACAAGGAGACCAAGGAAGAGAGCATCGTCGACTATGTGGTCAACCGCGATGAGTGCAACCGGCCCGACACCACGCTCGAGGGTCTTGCCGCGCTCACGCCGGTCAAGGGACCGGGCAAGTTCATCACCGCCGGCAACGCCTCGCAGCTGTCCGATGGTGCTGCCGCCGTGGTCCTGATGGAGGCCAGGGAAGCCGAGCGCCGCGGGCTGGAACCCCTTGGCCGTTTCGTATCCTGGGCGGCCGCCGGCTGCGAACCTGACGAGATGGGCATCGGCCCGATCTTCGCGGTGCCGAAATTGCTGAAGCGTCAGGGCCTCACCGTCGACGACATCGACCTGTGGGAACTGAACGAGGCGTTTGCCAGCCAGTGCCTGTACAGCCGCGACCAGCTGGGCATCGACCCCGCCAAATACAACGTCAATGGCGGCTCGATCGCCATCGGCCATCCCTTCGGCATGACCGGCGCCCGCTGCACAGGCCACCTGTTGCAGGAAGGCAAGCGCCGCGGCGCCAAATGGGGCGTGGTGACCATGTGCATCGGTGGCGGCCAGGGCGGCGCCGGCCTGTTCGAAATCTTCAGCTGATCACCCTTCCGGCCGGGCCGCCGCTGAGGCTGCCCGGCCGAGCAAGAGGAATTCAGAGGTGGTCCTTGATCACTCTGTGAATGAATTTCATTTTCTCGGAAATATCCAGCGACAGCACAAACGGATAATAGTCCCTGTTCCCCATTGATCGGTTCATGGCGTTCATGGCCACGGTGATCGGCACCCAGTGCTCGACAAGCTGATCGAAGTCGACGACGTGATAGGGATCTGCCAGCTGAACCAGCGGCAATGCGCCATCCTGCAAGGGCTGAGGGTTCAGACCGTAGGCGTAGGCCGTTTCCAGGCCGCCGACCATGTGAAAATAATGCGCCCATGTTTCCGCGAAATCCTCCCACGGATGGGCGCTCGCATAGGCGCTGACATAGGAATTGGTCCAGTTCTGGGCGGGTCCGTTGGCATAATAGTGCTTCAGGGAGTCTGAATAGTCGCGGCGTTCGTCGCCAAAGCACGCGCGAAACATCTCGATCACCCCGGCCTGGTCGACAAGCTTGTCCCAGTAATAATGGCCCACTTCGTGCCGAAAGTGGCCGATCAGCGTCCTGTATGGCTCGCCCATGGCCGTCCGGTTCTTTTCGCGGATCGCGTCATCGGCTTCGGCGATGTTGATGGTGATCAGGCCATCGTCATGGCCGGTCATCACGCGCTTTTTCATTCCATCCGGATGGAACTCGTCGCCCAGCAATTCAAAGCGCAAGGAGCCTTCGGAATAGTCGGCTTCGATGGCCAGCGGTAGATTGAACTTGATCAGGGCGTAGAACAGCCGGCGCTTTGCGCGCTCCAGCCTGCCCCACCGCAGGAGCTTTTCAGGATCGGTGATGTCGGGGATTTTGACCGTGTGCAGACAGCTCTGGCACAGTCCTGCCGCGTTGGGCGTCTCCTGCAACCAGTTACAGCCAATGAGATCCCGGTTGGCGCAAAACAGATGCTCCGGCGCCACTGTGCCGGCACTGTCGGTGTGACCGGGCACGACGAGCACCTGATCGATCGAGGCGGCATAGCCCAGCGACGACGAGCAGGCCTCGCACCTGCTGTTGTCGAAGTGAACCTGACTGCCACATTCGGGGCATGAAAACCTGCGCAAATACATTCGCTTTCGGTAAGGAAGACCGCTGCACCTTCATGAAAAAATGCAAGGTCTCAAGAGTTATCCGGCGTCCCTGGGCCGCACTGGCGTTGCGCTGAGGGAGGCGCGCGGGTCAGGCCGCGTCTGCCCGAGACGTCCGACAACGGCGCCTGGCCCGATCTTCCGGAAGCCGCGGTCTTGCCGTTCCAGCCTATTGCTGGACCTGCAATTGAACCACCATGTTTTCGTTGGAGCTGCCGTAGCGCATGCCGGAAATCGGTGAGGCATCCTCGTAATCCAGCCCGGTCGCAACACGCACGTACCGGTCATCGGGCGAATAGCCGTTCGACACATCGAAGCCGACCCAGCCGATACCATCCATATAGGTTTCAGCCCAGGCGTGGGTGGCATCCTGATGCTGCCGGTCGTTCATCATCAGATAGCCGGACACATAGCGCGCCGGATGTCCGAGCAGGCGCATGCTCGCCAGGAACACATGGGCATGGTCCTGGCACACGCCAAAGCCGATCCCGAGCGCCTGTTCCGCGCTGGTCTCCGCACCGGTGCGGCCGGTTTCATAGGGCATGTGCTTGCCGATCAGCGCCGACAATGCGTGCCCGCGCGAGATGTCGTCCGAAAAGTCGGTGCCCAATTCCTCTACCAGGGCCTGAATTTGTGGGCCTGCCTGGGTGAGAGGCGTCGGTTGCCGGAAGGCCCAGAGCGGCATGAAGCCGCGGTGCAGGCCGACGACGCCGGAGGAATCCGAAACCTCGACCTCGCCGCTGCACCGAATGACGATCCGATCCCGGCCGGGCGTGACGCTCACGAGGTCGACAATATTGGCGTGATGGTCGGAGAAGCTCAGTTCCTTCTTGCCACCATCGATTGCGATGTTCCAACGCACCACCTTCTGGCCGTCGCGGTCCTTCGGTGTGAGCCGGATTTGCTGCAGCCCGTAATCGATGGGCGCATCGTATTGGTAGGTCGTCGTGTGGTTGATGTGCAGCAGCATGATTACCCCTGAAATCTGTAGTCGGTCTGAATTTGCAGGGCGAGTTTGCCGTTCTCGACAAGAAATCTTTCGATGAACTGATGCAGGCCTTCCTCGAATATCTGGTCGATATGCGTGTCCTTCACCATGGAATGGACAGACCGCACCCGGTCATTGGAAGGCTTTTCGACCTTGTAGCGCGTGGCAAGCCGGGTGAGATGGTTTTCCAGATTTGCGTAACTGAATGCCAGCGATCGCGGCATTTCGTCATTCAGGATCAGGAATTCGGCGATGTTGAGCGGATTTATGTTGGAGCCGTTCAGCCAGCGATAGGCGCGCTGCGCCGATACCGACCGCAAGATCGTTTCCCACTGGACCTTATCGAGCGATGAGCCGATCTGGGCGATCGAGGGCAGCAGCAGGTAGTACTTCACGTCCAGAATGCGGGCCGTGTTGTCCGCCCGTTCCAGGAAGGTGCCCAGCCGCGCGAAATGATAGCCGTCGTTGCGCATCATCGTGCCATGGGTCGCCCCGCGCACCAGCGCGCTTTGCTGGCGAATGACACTCAGCGTATCGGGAAGCTCCTGTTCCGGCACCGGCTTGTCCAGCAGCGCCTTCAGCGTCATCCAGCACTCGTTGGTCGCCTCCCAGACTTCGCGGGTCAGCGCCGTACGCACCAGCCTGGCGTTATCGCGCGCCTGCTTGGCGTTGGAAATGACGCTGGAGGGATTGGCCGGATCGCGCAGCACGAAATCGACCACATTGGACGACACGAAATCGCCGTGCAGCTTCTTGTAATCGCCCAGCGACCCTGACGTGGTCAGCACGGATTTCCATTCCGCAGCTGCGGTCGCAGAACGGGTCAGGGCGATCCGGAAACCCGCGTCGAGCAACCGGGCGTTATTTTCGCAGCGTTCGAGGTAGCGGAACATCCAGAAGAGTCCGCCTGCGGTTTTACTCAGCATG